>NZ_LT629799.1:2517248-3146560 GCF_900105785.1 Microlunatus sagamiharensis | reverse complement strand
CTGACCTGGTGACGGCGCGGGTCGCTCCCGTCGTCAGGAGCGTCCGCGCAGGAACGACACCGCCTCCACCAGCGCCCGGTCGGTGAGCTCGGGGTCGTGGCGCGGACCGACGTCACGCATGAAGGCGTGCTCGCCGCCGGAGAACACGTGCAGCTCGAGCTCGGTGTGGCCGGCCTCGTACAGCGCGGTGATCGTCTGCAGCCGCGCGGGGGCGGGGACGTGCGGGTCGGCGCTGCCGAAGATCACCATCAGCCGACCCTGGACCTCGCCGGCACGGGCGAGCGAGTCGGCGACGTCCGCGCCGAGCTTCCCGTCGTGCAGCCCGGTCGGGTAGAAGCAGACGGTCGCCGCCACGCGCGGGTCGAAGGCCGCCCGGAAGGCCAGGTGCCCGCCGAGGCAGAAGCCGACCGCCACGACCTCGTCGAGGTCGTCGCGCGCGGCGAGGTGGTCGAGGACCACGGCCCGGTCGGCGTCGAACTGCGCCGTCGTCGTGGCCGCCGCCCCCGCCAGCCCGTCGGCCTTGCCCGCGTCGTCGAACGCGAGCGCGGCGCCGGGGAAGTCGCGCGGGTAGATCTCCGGCAGGCAGACCAGGAAGCCCTCGGCCGCCAGGCGCCGCGCGGTCCGCAGCGTCGACTCGGTGAGCTGGAAGATGTCGGTGAAGTACAGGACCCCGGTCCGCGCCGGCCTGCCGACCGGCTCGATGACGACCGCCTGGATCTCGACGTCCGCGGCGGGGATGACGATGCGCTGCTCCCGGGTCTTCACGCGCGGCACCCTAGGCCACGCGGCTCCCCGACGGTTCGTGCTGAGCGGGTCGAGGGGCTGGGCCGCGCCGGCTGAGCCTTCTCGGTGGACTTGACCACGATCCCTGAGCCTGTCGAAGGGCTGGAGCGCGTCGGGTGGGCTTTGTCGGTGAACTTCACCACGATCTCTGAGCCTGTCGAAGGGCCTCCGATCACCTCGGGTGGGACGGCATGGAACACGACCCGTCCCGGGCCCTTCGACAGGCTCAGGGATCGTCGTCCGGTCCGGGCGAGGGGCTCGTGGGCCGCTGGACGTCTACGGCAGACGATCACGTCTCGTCTCGGTTCGCACTCGGGGCCGGGTCCCGTGTATCTTTATGCGCCGGTGCCGACCCCCTGCGGGAGAGGCGCCGGCAGCAGGGAAGTGCCCCTATAGCTCAGTAGGCAGAGCGTCTCCATGGTAAGGAGAAGGTCTGCGGTTCGATTCCGCATGGGGGCTCGGTCAGAAGGTTCCGGTGCCGCACCGGCGGCCCGGGCGGCGGCAGCGCCTCACCGGGTCGGCCGGTCATCCGGTAGCCGGACCATGGCGGGATAGCTCAGGTGGTAGAGCAAGCGGCTCATAATCGCTGTGTCGCGGGTTCAAGTCCCGCTCCCGCTACGCGCTAGACCCGTCTCGCGAGAGGCGGCCAGGGCTCGGGCATCACACAGTCGGTCCGGGCACCCCACCAGGAAGAAGCACCACCATGGCCAAGTCCTCGGACGTCCGACCGAAGATCACGCTCGCCTGCACCGAGTGCAAGGAGCGCAACTACATCACCAAGAAGAACCGGCGCAACGACCCCGACCGCCTGGAGCTGAAGAAGTTCTGCCCGCGCGACCGTCGTCACACGGTCCACCGCGAGACCCGCTGAGGTCCGCGGGGACAATCCCCGCATGACGTTCTTCCACGAGCCGCCCGCCGACGCGGGCGGCTCGTCCCGTTCCCGGGCCGAGCAGCACCAGCCCGTCCCCGTCGTGGGCCTCGCCCACGGCAGCCGGCATGCGCGCGGGGCCGACGCCATCGAGGCCCTGATGATCGCGGTCGGGGCCGCGGCCGGCGTGCCCGCCCACGCGGCGTACCTCGACCTCGCCGAGCCCGACCTCGCGGGCGTCGCCGCGCTCCTGGCCGAGGAGGGCCACACCCGCGCGGTGGTCGTCCCGCTGCTGTTCACCCAGGCGTTCCACGCGACGGTGGACGTGCCCGAGGCCGTCGCAGAGGCCGCGCGGACCAGCGGGGTCGAGCTCGTCGTCGCCGACATCCTGGGCACCGGGGACGACGTCGCCGACGTGCTGCTCTCCGCCCTCGACGCGGCCGAGGTGGACGGCGACCTCGACGCCGCGCTCTTCGCCGTGGGCTCCTCGCGCCCCGACGCCAACGCGGCCGTGGCCGACCTCGCCGTCCGGCTCTCCGACCGTCGCCGCGGCCGGGTGCGGGAGGCGTTCGGCACCTGCCGGCCCAAGCTCGCCGCGGTCGTCGACGACCTGGACGCGCCCGTCGCGCTGTGGCCGCTCTTCCTCGCCGACGGCCTCCTCCTCGACCCCGTGCGCCGGCTCGCCGAGCAGCGCGGCTGGCCCTTCGTCGAGCCGCTGGGCGCCTTCGCGGCCCCGCTGGTGCTACGGCGCTACGCGGTCGCGCGCGACCAGTAACCTCGACGCGTGCCCATCACGCCCGACCACGCCGGAAAGGTGTACGCGCCCACCGCGCCGTACGAGGTCACCCGGGTCAAGCTGGCCGAGTTCGCCGCGGCCGTCGGCGAGCCCGACCTCCTCGAGGAGGCCCACCCGGCAGCGCCGCCGACCTTCGCCGCGGTCGTCACCAACGCGGCCTGGGACTCGCTGTTCACCGATCCCGAGCTCGACCTGAGCCTGCGCCGGGTCGTGCACGCCGACCAGCAGTTCCGCTACGCCCGGCCGCTCCGCGCCGGCGACGTCGTGACCGCGACACTGCGCATCGACAAGGTGCGGGTCCGCGGCGCGGCCGAGATCGTCTCGGTGACCGTCGACGTCGACGACGCCCTCGGGTCGCCCGTCCTCAGCGCCGCGTCCACGTTCCTGCACACGCGCGAGGCGGTGGCGTGAGCGCGGGCCCCGAGGTCGGCACGGTGCTGCCGGCGCTGTCGGTGCACCTCACGCGTGAGTCCCTCGTGCGCTACGCCGGCGCGTCCGGCGACTTCAACCCGATCCACTACTCCGACCACGCGGCGACCTCGCTGGGCCTGCCCGGCGTCGTCGCCCACGGGATGCTGACCATGGCCGTCGCCGCCCGTGCGGTGACCGCCTGGGCCGGGCCCGACGCGCGGCTCGTGTCGTACGCGGTGCGCTTCACCAAGCCGGTCCCCGTGCCCGACGACGGCGTGGGCGCCGAGCTGCAGGTGAGCGGCAGCGTCACCGCCGCGGACGCCGAGACCACCACGGTCACGCTCGAGGCGACCTGCGGCGGCGAGAAGGTGCTCGGTGCGGCCCGCGTCGTGCTCGGGGTGGACCCCGCGTGACCACGTCGGTGCTCGACGGGCTCGGCGGGCTCGAGGTGCGGCACGACGTCCCGCTCGCGAGCCTCACGACCCTGCGCGTGGGCGGCGCTGCCCGCGACCTCGTCGAGGTGACCACGAGCGCCCAGCTGGTCGAGGTCGTGCGCGCGCTCGACGCGGCCGGCGAGCCCGTCCTGGTGCTCGGCGGCGGGTCGAACCTCCTCGTCGGCGACGCCGGCTTCGACGGAACCGTGGTCAAGGTCGCCACCCGTGGCGTGCGCGACGACGTCGCCGCCTGCTCCGGCGCGGTGCTCACCGTCGAGGCGGGGGAGCCGTGGGACCCGTTCGTGGCGCTGACCGTCGAGCGGGGGTTCAGCGGGATGGAGGCCCTGTCCGGGATCCCGGGCTCGGTCGGCGCGACCCCGATCCAGAACGTCGGCGCGTACGGGGCGGAGGTCGGCCAGCACGTCACCACCGTCCGCACGCTCGACCGCAGCACGGGGAAGGTCCGGACCCTCTTCGCCGTCGAGTGCGGGTTCGGCTACCGCAGCTCGGTCTTCAAGGCCCAGCCCGGCCGGTTCGTGGTGCTCGACGTGACCTTCCAGCTCAGGCTGGGCTCGCTGTCGGCCCCGGTCCGCTACCCCGAGCTGGCCCGCGTCCTCGGCGTCGAGGTCGGCGCCCGGGTGCCCGCCGCGGACGTGCGCGAGGCCGTGCTCGGGCTGCGCTCCTCCAAGGGCATGGTGCTCGACGACGCCGACCCCGACACCTGGAGCGCGGGCTCCTTCTTCACCAACCCGGTGCTCGACGAGGCCGCCGCCGACGCGCTGCCCGAGGGCGCGCCGCGCTTCGCGCAGCCGGGCGGGCAGGTCAAGACCAGCGCCGCGTGGCTGATCGACCACGCGGGCTTCGCCAAGGGCTTCGGCGACGGGCCCGCCCGGCTGTCGACCAAGCACACGCTCGCGCTCACCAACCGCGGCACCGCCCACGCCTCCGACGTGGTCGCGCTGGCCCGCCAGGTCCGCGACGGGGTCCGCGAGGCGTACGGGATCACGCTCGAGCCCGAGCCCGTCCTCGTCGGCTGCGAGCTCTGAGCCCCGCGCCCTGCTGAGATCCCCTCACTCGATCGCGACCCCCGCCGCCTCCCAGGCTCGTCCGGGCGTGGTGGAGCGCATCGAGTGAGGCGATCTCAGCACGAGGGCAGCCGCAAGACCCGCAGCCACGGCTGCCCGAACGCCGGTAGCGTCACCGCGACGCCTGCCCCTTCGCAGACCACGTGCCTGACCAGGAGTAACGACGCCGTGAGCATCCCCCAGTTCGCCGTGTGGGCACCCGTGCCGAGCACGGTGACCCTGCACCTCCGCCCCGTCGGCGGCACCGCGACGACCCTGCCGATGGTCCGCGACGAGGAGGGCTGGTGGACCGTCGACGGAACCCTCCCCGCCGGCCCCTCGGGCGAGCCCGGCGTCGGTGAGTTCGACTACGGCTACGAGCTCGACGGCTCCGGCGAGGTGCGGCCCGACCCGCGTTCGCGTCGCCAGCCCGAGGGCGTGCACGGCTGGTCGCGCACGTACGACCCCTTCGCCTTCGGCTGGACCGACGAGCGCTGGACCGGCCGGCAGCTGCCGGGCGGCGTGATCTACGAGATGCACGTCGGGACGTTCACCCCCGACGGCACCCTCGACTCCGCGATCGGCAAGCTCGACCACCTCGTCGAGCTGGGCATCGACTTCGTCGAGATCATGCCGGTCAACGACTACAACGGCACCTGGAACTGGGGCTACGACGGCGTCCTGTGGTTCGCCGTGCACGAGGCGTACGGCGGCCCCGAGGCCTACCAGCGCTTCGTCGACGCCTGCCACGCGCGCGGGATGGGCGTCATCCAGGACGTCGTCTACAACCACATGGGCCCGAGCGGCAACTACCTGCCCGAGTTCGGCCCGTACCTCAACGCCGGCGGCACGAACACCTGGGGCGAGTCCCCGAACCTCGACGGCGAGGACTCCGACGAGGTCCGCGCCTACATCGTCGACAACGTGCACCAGTGGCTGCGCGACTACCACGTCGACGGCCTGCGCCTCGACGCCGTGCACGCCCTGCACGACACCCGCGCGACCCACATCCTCGAGGAGCTCGCGATCGAGGCCGAGGTGCTCAGCGCCTTCGTCGGCCGGCCGCTGTCGCTCATCGCGGAGTCCGACCTCAACGACCCGCGCCTGATCACCTCGCGCGAGGGCGGCGGCTACGGCCTCGACGCCCAGTGGAGCGACGACTTCCACCACGCCCTCTACGTCAGCCTCACCGGCGACACGAGCGGCTACTACGCCGACTTCGACTCCCTCGAGGCGCTCGGCAAGGTCACCGAGGCGGGCTTCTTCCACACCGGTACGCGCTCGTCGTTCCGCGGCCGCAGCCACGGCAGCCCCATCGACACCCTGCGTACGCGCACCTGGCGCCTGGTCGTCTGCTCCGACAACCACGACCAGATCGGCAACCGGGCGACCGGCGCGCGGCTGTCGACGCGGCTGACCACCGACCAGCTCTCGATCGCGGCGGTCGTCACGCTGCTCAGCCCCTTCACCCCGATGATCTTCATGGGCGAGGAGTGGGGCGCGAGCACGCCCTGGCAGTTCTTCACCTCCCACCCCGAGCCCGAGCTGGCCTCGGCGGTCCAGGAGGGGCGCAAGGAGGAGTTCAAGGCCATGGCCTGGGACACCTCGAACATCCCCGACCCGCAGGACCCGCAGACCTTCCACGGCTCCAAGCTCGACTGGTCCGAGCCCACCGGCGGGGACCATGCGACGCTGCTCGACCTCTACCGGCGCCTGCTCGAGATCCGGCGGACCGTGCCGGCCTTCACCGACCCGCGCTTCGACGCCGGGCACTCCCGCTCCGACGACGACGAGGGCTGGCTCGTGCTGCGACGCGACGACGTGGTCGTGGCCGTGAACTTCGGCAGCGACGCCGCCGAGGTGGGTCTCGACGAGCCCGTCACCCGGCACCTGCTCTCGGTCGGCTCGACCGAGGTCGAGGGCCGCACGCTGCACCTGGGCCCGACCAGCGCCTTCGTCGCGCAGGTCGAGCTGCCGAACCTCCCGACGTCCTTCACGCCCGGCGGCTAGGCCCGTCGAGCGTCCGAGCGCTCAGCGCCGGGCGCCGCGGCCGCGCAGGGGACCGCTCGGGACGCGGACCGGCTCGGCGGTGTCGTCGGCGACCAGGCGGTAGCCGACGCCGCGGATCGTGGTCAGCGTGCTGAGGCCGAACGGTTCGTCGATCTTGCGCCGCAGGTAGCCGACGTAGATCTCGACGACGTTCATCCCGCCCTCGAAGGCGGGGTCCCAGACGTTGTCGAGGATCTGGCCCTTGGTGAGCGTCGCTCCGGCGTTGCGGGCCAGGTACTCGAGCAGGCCGAACTCGCGCGCGGTCAGCGGCACCTCCGTGGCGCCGCGGTGGACCGTCCGGCGGACGGGGTCGAGCGCCAGCGAACCCACCTTCAGCACCGTCGGACGCGTCCCCGGTCCGCGGCGCGCGAGCGCGTGCAGCCGGGCGACCAGGAGCGAGAAGGTGAAGGGCTTGGTCAGGTAGTCGTCGGCGCCGAGCTCGAAGGCGTCGGTCTGGTCGTACTCGCCGTCCTTCGCCGTCAGCATCAGCACGGGGGTCCAGACCTCGCGGGCCCGCAGCCGCTTGAGCACGTCGTAGCCGTTGAGGCCCGGCAGCATGATGTCGAGCACGACGACGTCGTAGTGGTTCTCGGTGGCCGCCCACAGCCCGTCGACGCCGTTGGCGTGGTGGTCGACGCGGAAGCCCTCCGCCACCAGCCCGGCCACGACGGTCCGCGCCAGCAGCGCCTCGTCCTCCACCAGCAGCACCCGCATCGCTCCACCTTCCCGCCCCGGGCACCCTCCGGTGCCCCACCTCGCCCGCACGACCGGGCTCGAGGGTCGACCGTGGTCCTGTGATCGGGCTGAGCACGGCCGGGTGCGATCGCTCGGTGCTCAGTGTGACCACAGGTCGGGGTGAGGAGGATCACCCGTGCGCCACTCGCCGCTCCTGCCGGCCCGGCACGGCCGCCCGACCACCGGTGCCGGACCCCCGCCGTCCGCCGCGGCACCTCCCGCTCCGGCGGTGGACCCGCGCGCCGCCGTACGCGGGGTGGCGCGGGCGGGCACGGTGCTCGCGGCCGGCGCGCTCGCCCTCTTCGCCGTCGTCGCCACCGCCGTGCTGGCGAGCGGCGGGCACGACCGGCTCGACGTCGTGGTGCGGCGGAACCTGCTGCACCACGACCTGCTCCGTGACGACGGACCCGCGACCGGCCTCGCCCACCTCGCGGGCGGTCTGGCCTCCCCGGTGCTCGTGGCCGCGGCGACGGTCGCGGCCGTGGTCGCCCTGTGGCGCGGCGCGCGGCGCCCGGTGCTCGGCGCGGGGCTGCTCGCCGTCGCGGTCTCCACCACCGCGCTGGTCCAGCTCCTCGCGCTGGCCCTCTCCGGCGTACGGCCCTCGACCACCGTCCTCCTGGGCCTCCCCGTCTTCGACGGCTCCTTCCCCTCCGTCCGGACCGCCGCGGCGGTCGCGCTGTGGGGCGGCCTGGCCGTGACGGGCGTGCTCCTCGTCCGCCGCCGGGCCGGCCGGGTGCTGTGCGTCGTGGCCGGCCTGCTGCTGAGCGGCCTCGTGGCCTGGGGCCAGCTCGACCGCGCGCACGCGTGGCCCACCGACGTCCTGGCCGGCTGGCTGCTCGGCGCCGCCGCCGTCGGGGTCGCCGCGGCGCTGCTCGCGACCTGGCCCGTCCTGCCCGACCCCGTCCTGCCCGCGGACGCCGACACGCCGCCTGGACGCGCCACCGGCGACGGCGGCACCACACTGGGGCGGTGAGCGGAACGACCTCCACCCCGGCGGCCGAAGAGGTCCCGGACGAGGGCGCCCGCCGCGGACTGCTGCGCGTCTGGGGACCCGCTCGCTGGGGCCTGCGCCGCCGCTCGGTGGTGACCGCGGTCGTCGTGGTCGGCGTGGCCCTGCTCGCCGGCTCGGCCGTGCTGCTGGTCCTCCTCCAGGCCGCGCTGGTCTCGACGGTGCGGACCGAGGTGACGAACCGCAGCAGCGACATCGCCGCGCTGGTCCGCAGCGACGGGCTGCGCGCCGCCACGCTCGCGGTGGAGCGGGGCGGCCGGCGGGGGGCGGTCACGCAGCTCGTCGGTGCCGAGGGGCAGGTGCTCGCCACCTCCGACCCCCGCGCGGCCGCGGCACCGGTGTCCTCGCTGCGGCCGACCGACGACCGCACCGTGATCGGTGCGCTGCCCGACCTGCCGCTGCTGGACGACGACGACGACCACCTCGTGGCGGTGCGCCGCGTCGTCAGCGACGGCCAGCCGTACTGGGTGCTGGTCGCCGCCCCCGTCCAGGTCCAGGCCGACACGGTGCGCACGGTCGCGCTCTTCCTGCTCCTGGCCGTCCCGCTGCTCCTGCTCCTCGTGGGCCTCGCCGTCCGCTTCCTCGTCGGCCGCTCCCTGCAGTCGGTGGAGCAGATCCGGCGCCGGGTGGCCGCGGTGGACGCGCAGCACCTCCAGGCCCGGGTGCCGGTGCCGCCCACCGGCGACGAGGTGGCGCTGCTCGCCCAGACGATGAACGCCATGCTCGAGCGGCTGCAGGTCTCCGACGAGGCGCTGCGGGCCTTCCTCTCCGACGCGGGCCACGAGCTGCGGAGCCCGCTGGCCACGCTGGTCGCGGCGCTCGACCTGGCCGCCGACGACCGCGGGACGGTGGATCGGCTCGAGCTGGGGCCGGTGCTGCGCTCGGAGGTGCAGCGGCTGCAGGGCCTCGTCGAGGACCTGCTGACCCTGGCCAAGGCGGACGCGCGCACGCTGCTGCCGACCCTGCGCGACGTGGACCTCGACGACGTCCTGGAGGGGGAGGTGCGCCGGCTGCGCGCCCTGGGCGGGGTGTCAGTCCGGGCCGACCTGCCGCCGGCCCAGGTGCCCGGCGACGCCGGCCGGCTGAGCCAGGTCTTCCGGAACCTGCTCGACAACGCCGTGCGCCACGCCGCCTCGAGCGTCGCGGTCACCGTCCACCCGGGGGCCCGCGAGGTCCGCGTCGACGTCGACAACGACGGCCCGCCGGTCCCGCCCGCGGACCGGCTCCGCGTGTTCCAGCGCTTCGTCCGCCTCGAGCCGGGCCGGGCCCGCGAGGCCGGGGGGAGCGGGCTCGGCCTCGCGATCAGCGCGGCCGTCGTCGACGCGCACGGGGGCACGATCAGCACCGGCGTGACGCCCGAGGGCTGGTGCCGGTTCACGGTCGTGCTCCCCGTCGCCACCTGACCCACGCCGGCCGGTCCACCGGGCGCTGCACAGCCCGGGCTCAGCCGTGCCGGGCACGCTCCCCGGGTCGGGGCCGAGGACGGCGGCCGACGTGGAGGAGGGACCGATGGCTCTGACCAGCCACTCGCTGCTCGTGCTGGCGCTCGTGCTGGCCGGGCTCGCGCCGCTGGCGCTGGCGCTGGGCTGGCGGGGACGTCCTCGCGGCCGGGTGCTCGGCACGCTGTCGCGGTTCCTCGGGGTGCTGCTGTGCCAGGCCGTGGCGGGGTCGGCCCTGTTCTTCGCGGTCAACGACCAGTACAGCTTCTACAGCTCCTGGGACGACCTGCTCGGCCGCTCCGCGCCCACGCCCGGCATCCGCACCGCGGGTCTGGTCGCGCAGGGCCAGGGCACGCTCAAGGTGCTGTCGGTGGCGGGCGGCCCGACCAACGAGGGCGACCACCAGGTGCTCGCCTGGCTGCCGCCGGGCTACGACCCGGCCTCCCCGACGCGCTACCCGGTGATGATGTTCCTGCCCGGCCAGCCCTCCGACCCGGTGACCACCTTCAGCCACTTCGACTTCGCCGCGACCGCCAGCCGAGAGGTCCGCGAGGGCCGGGTCGCCCCGTTCATCGCGGTCTTCCCGCCGCTGATGACCGACCCGCCGCGCGACACCGAGTGCACCGACGTCCCCGGCGGGCCGCAGGCCGAGACCTGGCTCGACCACGACGTGTACGACGCCGTGGACCGCGACCTGCCGACCGACGGCAAGCCGTGGACGGAGATCGGCTGGAGCACGGGGGCGTTCTGCGCGGCCAAGCTCGTGCTCGGCCACCCGCGGCAGTACGCCGCCGCGGTCGGGCTGGGCGGCTACTACACCCCGCTCACCGACCGCACGACCGGCAACCTCTTCGGCAACCGGCCCAAGGTGCGCGAGGAGAACTCGCCCGCCTGGCTGTACGCCCACGCGGGCGGGATGAGGGGCCGGCGGCTGCTGGTGGTCACCGGGGCGCAGGACAAGGACTCGTACCCGATGACGGAGGCCTTCCTCCGCCTCGTCGGCCACGACCCCGGCGTCTCGTCGGTGGTCTTCCCGACCGGCGGGCACAACTACCGCAACTACGCGGCCTACCTGCCGAGCAGCCTGGAGTGGCTCTTCCGCCACCACGGCTGACGCTCCCACGCCCGGCCCCCGAGCCCGGCGCGCGAGACCGCGCCGCCCTGTCCCCCCGGGGCGGCGCGGTCCTCGCGGGCCGGGTCCTCGGGCTCGTGCCGCGCTAGCGCTCGAGGTGGATCTCGCGCTTGAGGACCTTGCCGGTCGGGCCCTTGGGCACCGGCCCGAAGCGGATCACCCGCGGGTACTTGAAGGCGGCGACCTGCTCGGCGACGAAGTCGCGCAGCTCGTCCTCGCCGACCTGGGCGCCCTCCTTGAGCTGGACGAGCGCGCCGACCTCCTCGCCGTGGACCGGGTCGGGCAGGCCGACGACGGCGGCCTCGGCCACGGCCGGGTGCGCGTACAGCACCTCCTCGACCTCGCGGGGGTAGACGTTGAACCCGTTGCGGATGATCAGGTCCTTGACCCGGTCGACGATGAAGTAGTAGCCGTCGGCGTCGCGCCGGGCGAGGTCGCCGGTGTGGAACCAGCCCTCGCGGACCGCCGCCCGCGTCGCGTCCGGGTTGCCGCGGTATCCGAGCATGATGTTCTCCCCGCGGACGACGACCTCGCCGACCGCGTCGGTGTCGGCCGGGTCGAGCAGCTCGACGCCGCTCTCCGCGCCGGGCTCCTCGTCCTCCTGGGGCGGGCGGGCCAGGGCCATCTCGACCCCGCGGATCGGCAAGCCCACCGAACCCGCCTTGCGCGGCCGGTCGGGGTGGTTGAACGAGGCGACCGGCGAGGTCTCCGACAGCCCGTAGCCCTCGAGCACCTTCAGCCCGAAGGCCTCCTCGACCCCGTGCAGCACCTCGACGGGCAGCGACGAGCCGCCAGAGACCCCCAGCCGTACGGTGCTGGTGTCGTACGCGTCCTTGGCATCCACCCCGAGCAGCGCCATGTACATGGTCGGGACGCCGAGGAAGACGGTGACGCGGTCGCGCGTCACGACCTCGAGCGCCTCGCGCGGGTCGAAGCGGGGGAGCAGCGTGAGGCAGGAGCCGCCCGCGACCGCGGTGTTCAGGGCGCAGGTCTGGCCGAAGGAGTGGAAGAGCGGGAGCCCGCCGAAGAGCACGTCGTCGGGCCCGTTGAGGAAGAGCGTCTCGACGCAGGCGAGCACGTTGCTGCGCAGGTTGGCGAAGCTCAGCTCGGCGCCCTTGGGGCGTCCGGTCGTGCCCGAGGTGTAGAGGATGACGGCGACGTCCTCCGGCGCCCGGTCGACGACCTCGAGGTCCACGTCGGCGTCGGCCGGGGGAGCGGCCTCGATCTCGCCGGGGGCGACCACGACCACCTCGGTGCCCGTCTCGACCCCAGCCGCCCCGACCTGCTCGGCGAAGAGGGCGAAGACGACGGCCACCCGCGCCCCGGCGTCGCGCAGCGTGTACGCGACCTCGCCGGCCTTGAGCAGCGGGTTCATCGGGACCACGACGCCGCCGCAGCGCAGGATCGCGTAGTAGGCGACGGGGAAGGCCAGCACGTTGGGGGCGACGAGCGCCACCCGGTCGCTCGGTCCGACGCCCAGGTCGCGCAGCCGTGCGGCGAAGGCCGCCGAGGCCCGGTCGAGCCCCGCGTAGGTGAGCGTCGTGGCTCCCTGGCGCACGGCGACGGCGTCGGGGTGGCTCTGCGCCCGCTCGCGCACCCAGTGCGCGAGGTTCGTCCGCGCCTCCTCGGAGGGGCTCGGCGGGACGGTGCTCGACGACGCTGTCACCCGCCAAGAATGGCAGGGACGGCGCGGCGCCGCTCGATAGGATCGAGGCCATGCGCCTGTCCGAGCTGTCCCGAGACGAGCTGGTCGCCCTCCGCACCGAGTCGCAGACGGCGTACGACGCCCTCCTCGAGCGCGGCCTCAAGCTCGACCTCACGCGCGGCAAGCCCTCGGCGGCGCAGCTGGACCTGTCGAACGAGCTGCTCGAGCTGCCGGGCGCCGGGCGCTACACCGACGCCGCCGGCGTCGACTGCCGCAACTACGGCGGCACGCAGGGCCTCACCGAGGTCCGCGAGATCTTCGCGCCGCTGCTGGGCGTCCCGGCCGCGCAGCTCGTGGCGGGCGACAACGCGAGCCTGTCGATCATGCACGACGCGCTCGTCTTCAGCCTCCTGAAGGGCACCACCGACGGGCCCCGCTGGGTCGACCAGCCGGTCAAGTTCCTGTGCCCGGTGCCGGGGTACGACCGGCACTTCGCGCTGTGCGAGGCGTACGGCATCGAGATGGTCCCGGTCGACCTCGGGCCGCACGGGCCCGACCTCGACCAGGTCCGCGCCCTCGTCGCCGACGACCCGAGCGTCAAGGGGATGTGGGTCGTGCCGACCTACGCCAACCCCGACGGCGCGGTCTACTCCGAGGAGGTCACCCGCGCGCTCGTCGAGATGGAGACCGCGGCCCCGGACTTCCGGATCTTCTGGGACAACGCCTACGCCGTCCACCACCTCACCGAGGACGAGCGCCCGGCGATCGACGTGCTCGGGCTCGCCGAGGCGGCGGGGCACCCGGACCGCGTCTTCGTCTTCGCCTCGAGCTCCAAGATCACCTTCGCCGGGGCGGGTGTCTCGTTCTTCGGCAGCAGCCCGGCCAACGTCGCCTGGTACCTCGGCCACCTCGCCGTGCGGACCATCGGCCCCGACAAGCTCAACCACCTGCGCCACGCGCTCTACCTGCGCGACGCCGAGGGCGTGCGCCGCCTGATGCGCGCGCACCGCGAGATCCTGCGGCCCAAGTTCGACCAGGTCGCCGAGATCCTCACCAGGCGCCTCGGCGAGCACGAGCTGGCCTCGTGGACCGACCCCGAGGGCGGCTACTTCATCAGCCTCGACGTGCCCGACGGCACCGCCTCGCGCGTCGTGGCCCTGGCCAAGCAGGCCGGCATCGCCATGACCGCCGCCGGCGCCGCCTTCCCGTACGGCCGCGACCCCCGCGACCGCAACATCCGCATCGCCCCGTCGATGCCGGCCCCCGCCGACGTCGCCGCCGCGATCGACGGCCTGGCCACCTGCGTGCTCCTCGCCGCCGCCGAGCAGCGGTTGGGGGAGTAGGGCCGCCTCTCGGCTGACCAGGGCGCGCACGCCGTGGTCCCAGCCTCAGCCGGACCAGGCGCCCCTGCCTGGACGAGGAGCGCGTGACGACCTTCCGTCTCACGGGCGACGAGGAAGGCAGGGGACCAGAGCCGGGTCCGGGTCCGGGCGGAGCGAGGACCGAAGACGCAGTTCGCTCCGGCCGTGCCGCTGGACTACACTCGACTCTTGGCGTTCCACCCCTGCCCCGCCGTGCCCGCAACCCGGGCCCGGAGGTCGCGAGGACGGGATGCCGAAGGGCAATAGCTCAACTGGCAGAGCATCGGTCTCCAAAACCGAAGGTTGGGGGTTCAAGTCCCTCTTGCCCTGCGAACGCGAACGAGACGACCGGGAGGACACGTGGCAGACAAGGACGAGGCGGTGCCCTCGGGCCCGTCGTCGGACGACGCCGACCTCCCGGCCGAGCTCGCCGAGCCCGACCCGTCGGGCTCCGAGCGGGTCGCGTCCGACGACCTCGAGCCCGCCGAGCTCGAGACCGCCGGTGTGGGTGCGGCGGGCGCAGGCGCGTCCTCCTCGCTGACCCGCAAGTCCGGCCCGACGCCGAAGGGCACGCCGACCGCCAAGCGGGACGCGGCCCCGGAGGAGCGGCGGACCACCCCCGCGGCCTTCGTCCGGCAGTCCGTCGGCGAGCTGCGCAAGGTCGTCTACCCGACCGGTCAGCAGCTCGGCAACTACTTCCTGGTCGTGCTGGTCTTCGTGCTCTTCATCATCGCGTACGTGAGCCTGCTCGACCTGGGCATCGGCAAGCTGGTCTTCGCGATCTTCAGCTGAGCCCGCCCGCACCCGAAACACCTGGAGACGACTGACGTGCCCGACACCTTCGACGACGACACACGCCCTGAGGCGGGGTCGACGGAAGGCTCTGCCCTGAACAGCGACGCCGCTCCGGAGAGCGACACCGACTTCGACATCGACTTCGGCCCCACCACCTCCTCCTCGAGCACCGAGGACGACGTCGACATCGACCTCGACTTCGGCGGCCCCACGAGCACGGAGGAGGCGGAGTCCGACGGCGACATCGACCTCGACTTCGGTGCCAAGCCGGAGGCCGAGGACGACGAGGACGGGTCCGACGACGAGGGGCAGGACGCTGGCGCGGCCGCGCTCGAGACCTTCCGCACGGAGCTGCGCTCCAAGTTCGGTGACTGGTACGTCGTGCACACGTACTCCGGCATGGAGAACCGCGTGCAGCAGAACCTCGAGAACCGCGTGACCTCCCTGAACATGGAGGACTACATCTTCGAGATCGTGGTCCCCACCGAAGAGGTCACCGAGATCCGCAACGGCCAGCGCAAGCAGGTCCGTCGCACCGTGCTCCCCGGCTACGTGCTGGTGCGGATGGACCTGACCGACGAGTCCTGGTCGACCGTGCGTCACACGCCGTCGGTCACCGGCTTCGTGGGTCACTCCAACTCGCCCGTGCCGCTGAGCCTGGACGAGGTCGAGAAGATGCTGGCCCCGTCCGTCGTCGCGGCCGCGAACGCCGCCTCCGACGCCCCGACCAAGCGCAAGAAGAAGGTCGAGGTCGCCGACTTCGCGGTCGGGGACTCCGTGATGGTCGTGGACGGTCCGTTCGCGGGTGTGCACGCCACCATCACCGAGATCAACGTCAACAACCAGCGTCTCAAGGCCCTGGTCGAGATCCTCGGTCGCGAGACCCCGGTCGACCTGACCTTCCCGCAGATCCAGAAGATCTAGCCTCCGGCCCCGGGCCCGTCCCGGGGCACCAGGCAGCACAGGCACCAACCCACCCACGAAGGACCCACAGCAATGCCTCCCAAGAAGAAGGTCGCCGCGCTCGTCAAGGTCGCGCTGAACGCCGGTTCCGCGACCCCCGCGCCGCCCGTCGGTACGGCCCTCGGCCCGCACGGCGTCAACATCATGGAGTTCGTCAAGGCGTACAACGCCGCGACGGAAGCCCAGCGTGGCACCGTGATCCCGGTCGAGATCACGATCTACGAGGACCGCTCGTTCACGTTCATCACCAAGACCCCGCCGGCCGCGGAGCTCATCAAGAAGGCCGCCGGGATCGCCAAGGGCTCGGGCGTGCCGCAGACCGACAAGGTCGGCAAGCTCACCCGTGAGCAGGTCCGCGAGATCGCGAACACCAAGCTCCCGGACCTGAACGCGAACGACGTCGACGCCGCCATGAAGATCGTCGAGGGCACCGCCCGCTCGATGGGCGTCACCGTCGCTGAGTAGTCTGCGCCCGCTCGCAGGCTCGCGGATCGCGCTCGGATCACCTTGACCCGGTGACTTGACGAGCTCGGGGTGAACGAAAAGCGTGTTCACCCCTCCCTCGCCAAGACACCGGAGGTGATCCTCGGTGCCGGTCCGGATCGCACGAAGCCCCGTCGCGGGTTGAGCACGACCACCACGAAAAACCTGGGAGAGCGCGCAGCTCGTACCAGAACTGGCCAGTGAAAGGACCAGGCATGAAGCGCAGCAAGAACTACAACGCCGTCGCCGAGCAGGTCGACGCCGACAAGCTGTACGGCCCGGGCGAGGCCCTCGACTTCGCGAAGGCGAACGTCAAGGCGAAGTTCGACGAGACCGTCGACGTGTCCATGCGCCTCGGGGTCGACCCCCGCAAGGCCGACCAGATGGTCCGCGGCACCGTCAACCTGCCCAACGGCACCGGCAAGACCGCCCGCGTCCTGGTCTTCGCGACCGGTGACCGTGCGCAGCAGGCGCTCGACGCGGGCGCCGACGAGGTCGGCTCGGACGACCTGATCGCCAAGGTCGCCGGCGGCTACCTCGACTTCGACTCCGTCGTCGCCACCCCGGACCTCATGGGCAAGGTCGGTCGTCTCGGCCGCGTCCTCGGCCCGCGCGGCCTGATGCCCAACCCGAAGACCGGCACCGTGACCGTCGACGTGGCCAAGGCCGTGACCGACATCAAGGGCGGCAAGATCGAGTTCCGCGTCGACCGTCACGCCAACCTGCACTTCATCATCGGCAAGGCGTCGTTCTCCAGCGAGCAGCTGCAGCAGAACTACTACGCCGCGCTCGACGAGGTGCTCCGGCTCAAGCCGAGCGCGTCCAAGGGCCGCTACCTCAAGAAGATCACCTTCTCCACGACGATGGGCCCGGGCATCCCGGTCGACCCGAACCGTGTGAAGGCCGACGCGGAGCAGTAGACCGCTCCCGCCGACCCCGTCGCCGCAGTGACCGGAGGCCGCGTCCCGTGCTCGCACTGAGCTGGGTCGCGGCCTTCGTCGCGCTCCTGGGGTACGGCGTCGGCTCCGTCCTCCAGTCGGTCGGCGCCAACCGGACGGCCGAGGCCACCGGGCTGGTGGGGGTCGCCCGGATCCTGCGGCAGCTGCCGTACCTCGTGGGCCTCGGGCTCGACGGCGTCGGGTTCCTGGGCAACGTCGTCGCCCTGCAGCGGCTCCCGCTGTTCCTCGTGCAGTCGGTCCTCGTCGGCAGCGTCGGGGTCACGGCCGTGATCGCCGCGCTCCGCGGGCAGCGGCTCGGTTGGCGCGACTGGGCCTCGCTCGCCGCCCTCGGCGCCGGGCTGGTGCTGCTGTGCGTCACCGCCGACCCGCGTCCCGCCGCGCCGCTGCTGCCGGCGGGGCAGTGGGTCCTGCTGGGCGCGACCGTCGTGCCCGTCGCCGTGGGCCTCGTCGGGCTGCGGCTGCGGGGCAAGACGGCCGCCGTCGTCCTCGCGGCCGCGGCCGGGCTCGCCTGGACCGGGGTCGCGCTCGCCTCCCGGGCCTTCTCGGCCGAGCCCTTCGCGTGGTCGGCCCTGGCGCACCCGCTGGTCTGGACGGTGGTCGTGCAGGGCGTGCTGGGCACGGTCTTCTTCGCCCTCGCCCTGCAGCGCGGCGACGTCACCACGGTCACGGCGGTGACCTTCATGCTCGAGCTGCTCGTGCCGTCCCTGCTCGGCGTCGTCCTGTTCGGGGACGGCGTGCTCCCCGGGCAGCTGCCGGTCGCCGGCCTCGGCTTCGTGCTGGCCGTGGCCGGTACGGTCTGGATCGTCAGGTTCGCCGAGTAGGCGCGGGGCCCGCCGCGCCGGCACCGGTGGGCCGGGGGGTGGCAGGGACGTGGCCGGGACCGTACGGCTGGGGACGGCCCAGGGCCGGTGGGTGCTGGCGGCGACGATCGCCGGCTCGGGGATGGCCTTCCTGGACGCCACGGTGGTCAACGTCGCGCTGGCCCGCATCGGGCAGGACTTCGACGCCGGCTTCACCGCGCTGCAGTGGATCACCAACGCCTACACGCTCACCCTCGCGGCGCTGATCCTCCTCGGCGGCGTGCTGGGCGACCGGCTCGGGCGGCGCCGCGTCTTCCTGCTCGGCGTCGTGTGGTTCGCGGTGGCGTCGGCGCTGTGCGCGGCCGGCCCGTCGGCGGGCTTCCTCATCGGTGCGCGCGCCCTGCAGGGCGTGGGCGCCGCGCTCCTGACGCCGGGCAGCCTCGCAATCCTCTCCTCGGCCTTCGTGCCCGCCGACCAGCCGCGGGCCGTGGGCATGTGGGCGGGCCTCAGCGGGCTCTCCGGTGCGGTCGGGCCGTTCCTGGGCGGTTGGCTGGTCGCGCTGGACTGGCGCCTGGTCTTCCTGGTCAACCTGCCGGTCGCCGCGGTCGTGCTGCTGGGCACCGTGCGCCACGTGCCCGAGTCGCGCGACAGCCTCGACGCGACCGGGCGGCTCGACCTGCTCGGCACGCTCGCGGTGGTCGTCAGCCTCTCCGGGCTGACCTGGTCGCTCACCGAGGCGGGCAGCCGCGGCTGGACCGCGCCGGTCGTCGCGGCCGGGGTCGTCGGCGTCGTGGCCGGTGCGCTCTTCGTCGTCGTCGAGGACCGCAGCGCCCACCCCCTGGTCCCGCTGCGGATCTTCCGCGACCGGGTCTTCAGCGCGACGAACGTCGCCACCTTCTTCATCTACGGCGGCCTGGGCGTCTACGGCTTCCTGGTCGTGCTGCAGCTGCAGGTCGTGGCCGGCTGGTCGCCGATCGCCGCCGGCACCGCGATGCTGCCGGCCACCGTACTGATGCTGCTGCTGTCCTCGCGGACGGGGGCGCTCGCGGTGAGGACGGGCCCCCGGGTCCTCATGGGCGCAGGCAGCCTGCTCGCCGCGGCGTCCTTCGCCCTGGCCGCGCGGATCGGGCCGGACGCGCGCTGGGTCACCGACCTCGCGCCGTCGGCGGTGCTGCTCGGGCTCGGGCTGTCGCTCGCGGTCGCCCCGCTGACCGCGACCGTCCTCGCCGCCGCGCCCGAGCAGCTGTCGGGGGCGGCCTCGGGGGTGAACAACGCGGTCGCGCGGACGGCGGGCCTGCTGGCCGTCGCCGTGATCCCGGCCGTGGCGGGCCTGTCGACCGCGAGCACCGAGGACCCCGCCGCGCTGGAGCGCGGCTTCCCGACCGCGATGCTCGCAGGCGCCGTCGCGCTGCTCGTGGGTGCCGGCGTCAGCTGGTTCGGTCTCGGTCGCGGCGCGCGGGTTCAGCGGGCCAGCGACGCCAGCGCCGAGCCCGTCAGCCGGTAGGTGCGCCACTCCTCGAGCGGGATGGCGCCGATGCGGCGGTAGAAGCCGATCGCCGGCTCGTTCCAGGTGAGGACCGACCAGTCGACCCGGGCGTAGCCGCGCTCGGTGGCGGTGCGGGCGAGCGCGGTGAGGAGCGCGCGCCCGGCCCCGCTGCCGCGGTGGGCCGGGCGCACGTACAGGTCCTCGAGGTAGATCCCGTGCACGCCCTCCCAGGTGGAGAAGTTCAGGAACCACAGGGCGAAGCCGACCGTGGTCGGTGCGGTGTCCTCGCCCGGCACCTCGGCGACCAGCAGGTACGCCGCCGCGTGCCCGTCGGGCGCGGCGCCCTCGAAGAGCGCCCGGTGCAGCTGCTCCGGGGTGATGCGGGCCTGGTCGGCCGCCCGCTCGTACTCGGCGAGCTCACGGACCATCGCCACGACGGTCTCGACGTCGGCGGAGCGTCCCTCACGGACGGTGGCGGTCGGTCCGAAGGGGGCGGCGGAGTGCTGGGCGGTCATGGCCGTACTGTGCCCGGCCAGCCCGCGCGGGTGCTCAGCCGGGTCGGCGGGCGGTCTTGAACGGCATGTACTTCATCTTGATGTAGCTCACCTTCGAGCCGGGCTTCGGCGCGTGGATGACCTTGCCGTCGCCGGCGTAGATGCCGACGTGGGAGGTGCCGGAGTAGAAGAAGACGAGGTCGCCCTTGCGGAGCTGCGACTTCTTGACCTTCTTGCCCTTCGTGGACTGCCCCTTCGCGCTGTGGGGCAGCTTCTTGCCCGCCGAGCCCCAGGCCTTCATGGTCAGGCCCGAGCAGTCCCAGCGGTTGGGCCCGGCGGCGCCGTACTTGTACTTGTCGCCGAGCTGCTTCTTCGCGTACGCCAGGGCCTTGTCGCCGCGGGTCTTCGCCTTCTTCTTCTTGGCGGCTGCCTTCTTCGCCGTCGACGCCTTGGCCGTGGACGCCTTGGCCGTCGTCGTCGCCGGGGCGGCGGCCGGTGCGGCGGTGCCGGTGATGACGGCGGCGCTGGGCGCCGGGGCCGGGTCGTCCGCCGACGCGGCGGGGGCGGTACCGGCCAGGAGGCCGACGGACATCGCCAGCGCGACCAGGCCGGTCGCGATGCGGGAAGACTGAACCTTCACGAAGAACTCCTTTGGTCTTGATCAGGGCCGGACGTTATCAACCCGAGATACGTCTGTGAAGTCGTCGTGATTCAGCCCACTGTTACCGTGATCGCGCCGTGATATCCGGTTCGGGTCGAAAGAATCGGCGCTCCGGTGAGCGGCGGCGACCTCGTGCGGTGGAGCGCGACCGGTGGATTTGGGTGTGCGGTGACGGTCCGCGTACGATGAGCGACGCCGAAGACCGCTGGTCGGCGCCGCCCCACGGGCGGTGCCCGAAGAGCCCGTCAGGGTGGCCCGCGCAGGTGAGACCGATCAGCAGGACCACGCCCTCGTGGCGTGACCGCTGCCCGCCTCGCTGCGCGTGACCACCCCGCGCCGGGTCCAGCTCCTTCGGAAGCGCTACAGCCGTAGTGCGTGACGAAGTGGAGGAGACCCATGGCGAGGCCGGACAAGGCAGCCGCGGTCGCTGAGCTCACCCAGAAGTTCCAGGGCTCGCAGGGCGCCGTGCTGACCGAGTACCGCGGACTCACCGTGAAGGCGCTGAAGGACCTGCGCCGTTCGCTCGGTGACGACGCCACCTACGCCGTGTCGAAGAACACGCTCACCACGATCGCCGCCCGCAACGCCGGAGTCCCCGGCGTCGAGGAGCACCTCAGCGGGCCCACGGCGATCGCCTTCATCGAGGGCGACGCCGTCGCCGTCGCGAAGGGGCTGCGTGACTTCGCGCGGGCCAACCCGCTCCTGATCATCAAGGGTGGCGTCCTGGACGGAAAGTCCATGACGTCCGACGAGTTCCGCAAGCTGGCCGACCTGGAGTCCCGCGAGGTCCTCCTGGCCAAGGTCGCCGGTGGCATGCAGGGCGTCCTGCAGCAGGCCATCGGTCTCGTCTCCGCCCCGCTCTCCCAGGCCGCCCGACTGCTGGCGGCGCTGGAGCAGGCCGCCACCGAGAACCCGGCGGTCATCGCCGGGGCCGGGACGCCCGCCGCGAGCACCGACCAGGAGCCCGACACCACCGGTCCCGTCTCTGACGAGACCGACTCCGCAGCAGCCGCTGCACCCCAGGCGGAGGACTCCGCCGAGACGGCAGCTCCTGCTGCGGACAACAACTAAGAAGGGACTGCCACCATGGCGAAGCTCAGCACCGCCGAGCTCCTCGACGCGTTCAAGGAGCTCACCCTCATCGAGCTCAGCGAGTTCGTGAAGGAGTTCGAGACCACGTTCGGCGTCACCGCCGCCGCTCCGGTCGCCGTCGCGGCGGCCCCGGCCGCCGGTGGCGGCGACGGCGCCGCTGCCGAGGAGGAGGCCTCCGACGAGGTCGACGTCATCCTCGAGTCGGCCGGCGACAAGAAGATCCAGGTCATCAAGGAGGTGCGCACCCTCACCAGCCTCGGTCTCAAGGAGGCCAAGGACCTGGTCGAGGCCGCGCCGAAGGCCGTCCTGGAGAAGGTCAACAAGGAGACCGCCGACAAGGCGAAGGCCGCCCTCGAGGCTGCCGGCGCCAAGGTCTCCTACAAGTGATCTGAGGCCTGCCCCGCGGACCCGCCACGGCGGAGTCCGTACGGGCAGGCCGCTCCTCCTGCCGCGGGGGAGCGCCGCACGACACCGAGGCCCGGTCCCCGTCCGCGGGGGCCGGGCCTCGTCGCGTCCCCGTCGTGCGCGCCGGGAGGACGACACGCGCAGGGTCGGACCCCGTGTTTTCGCGTCACTCCTTGTCAGCCGGCCTCCCGGCGGTATGCTCTTCCCCGAGCCGCGCAGTTTGCGTGGTTCGGTTTGGCCTGCTCCCGTTCCTTGACCGGACCGGTTGTAGCGGCTAACCTTGGGGTTTGCCCTCGCCATCTTGTCGACCCGGATCACCCTTCGGGTCACTTGCCGTGCGCGCGGGCAGCAGCTCACCAGCTAACAAGAGCTGAGACACAGCTCGACAGCACCCGAGTGCCTCGGAAGGACACAGCAGTTGGCCGCCTCGCGCACCGCCTCGAAGAACATCAACCCGGTCATCTCGACCACCGGCCGGATCTCGTTCGCGAAGATCGCCGAACCCATGGAAGTCCCCGACCTGCTGGACCTGCAGGTCGACGCGTTCGACTGGCTGGTCGGCAACGCCGACTGGCGCGAGCGGGTTGACGCCGCCCTGGCCGAGGGCAAGACCGACGTGAACACCAAGTCCGGGCTGGAGGAGATCTTCGAGGAGATCTCCCCGATCGAGGACTTCAGCGGCACCATGTCGCTGTCCTTCCGCGACCACCGCTTCGAGCCCCCGAAGAACTCGGTCGACGAGTGCAAGGAGCGCGACGTCACGTACGCCGCCCCGCTCTTCGTCACCGCCGAGTTCATGAACAACGAGACCGGCGAGATCAAGAGCCAGACGGTCTTCATGGGCGACTTCCCGCTCATGACCGACAAGGGCACCTTCGTCATCAACGGCACCGAGCGCGTCGTGGTCTCCCAGCTCGTCCGCTCGCCGGGCGTCTACTTCGAGCAGACCACCGACAAGACCTCGGACAAGGACATCTTCACCTGCAAGATGATCCCGAGCCGCGGCGCCTGGCTCGAGTTCGAGATCGACAAGCGCGACATGGTCGGCGTCCGCCTCGACCGCAAGCGCAAGCAGAACGTCACCGTCCTGCTCAAGGCGCTCGGCTGGACCGACGCGCAGATCCTCGAGGAGTTCGGCGAGTACGAGTCCATGCGGCTCACCCTCGAGAAGGACCACGTCACCACCCAGGACGAGGCGCTCCTCGACATCTACCGCAAGCTGCGCCCGGGCGAGCCGCCGACGCGCGAGGCCGCGCAGGCGCTGCTGGAGAACTACTACTTCAACCCGAAGCGCTACGACCTCGCCAAGGTCGGCCGGTACAAGATCAACAAGAAGCTCGGCCTGGACGCGCCCTTCGACCAGCAGGTGCTGCGGACCGAGGACATCGTCGCCGCCATCCGCTTCATCGTGGCGCTGCACGAGGGCAAGGAGATGCTCGACTCCCCGCGCGGCGACCTGCTGGTGGAGGAGGACGACATCGACCACTTCGGCAACCGTCGCCTCCGCACCGTCGGCGAGCTCATCCAGAACCAGCTTCGCACCGGCCTCGGCCGCATGGAGCGCGTGGTGCGCGACCGGATGACGACCCAGGACGTCGAGGCGATCACGCCGCAGACCCTGATCAACATCCGCCCGGTCGTCGCGGCGCTGAAGGAGTTCTTCGGCACCTCGCAGCTGAGCCAGTTCATGGACCAGACCAACCCGGTCGCCGGCCTGACGCACAAGCGGCGTCTGAACGCCCTCGGCCCGGGTGGTCTGTCGCGCGACCGCGCCGGCATGGAGGTCCGTGACGTCCACCCGTCGCACTACGGCCGCATGTGCCCGATCGAGACGCCCGAGGGCCCGAACATCGGCCTCATCGGCTCGCTCGCGTCCTTCGCGCGGGTCAACGCGTTCGGGTTCGTCGAGACGCCCTACCGCAAGGTCGTCGAGGGTCAGGTCACCGACCAGATCGACTACCTGACCGCCGACGTCGAGGACCGCTACACGATCGCCCAGGCGAACGCCGCCCTCACCGAGGACGGGCACTTCGCCGAGGAGCGCGTCCTCGCCCGCCGCCGCAAGGCCGACCCGGACACCGTGCCGGCCAACGACATCCAGTACATGGACGTCTCGCCGCGCCAGATGGTGTCGGTCGCCACCGCGATGATCCCGTTCCTCGAGCACGACGACGCGTCGCGTGCCCTGATGGGCGCGAACATGCAGCGCCAGGCCGTGCCGCTGCTCCGCTCCGAGGCCCCCTTCGTGGGCACCGGCATGGAGTACCGCGGGGCCGTCGACGCCGGTGACGTCACCACCGCCAAGAAGGCCGGCGTCGTCACCTCGGTGTCGGCCGACCTGGTCGAGGTCGCCGAGGACGAGGGCAGCTACACCACGTACCGCCTGAGCAAGTTCAAGCGGTCCAACCAGGGCACCTGCATCAACCAGCGTCCGCTGGTGAGCGAGGGCCAGCGCGTCGAGAAGGGTTCGCCGCTCGCCGACGGGCCCTGCACCGACGGCGCGGAGATGGCGCTCGGGCGCAACATGCTCGTGGCGTTCATGCCGTGGGAGGGCCACAACTACGAGGACGCGATCATCCTCAGCCAGCGTGTCGTGCAGGAGGACATGCTGACCTCGATCCACATCGAGGAGCACGAGGTCGACGCGCGCGACACCAAGCTGGGGGCGGAGGAGATCACCCGCGACATCCCCAACGTCAGCGAGGAGATGCTCGCCGACCTCGACGAGCGCGGCATCATCCGCATCGGTGCCGAGGTCTCGACCGGCGACATCCTCGTCGGCAAGGTCACGCCCAAGGGTGAGACCGAGCTGACGCCGGAGGAGCGGCTGCTCCGCGCGATCTTCGGCGAGAAGGCGCGCGAGGTCCGCGACACCTCCCTCAAGGTGCCCCACGGCGAGTCCGGCACCGTCATCGGCGTCCGGGTCTTCGACCGCGACTCCGACGACGAGCTGGCCCCCGGGGTCAACCAGCTGGTCCGGGTGTACGTCGCCCAGAAGCGCAAGGTGCAGGACGGCGACAAGCTCGCCGGCCGTCACGGCAACAAGGGCGTCATCTCCAAGATCCTGCCCGTCGAGGACATGCCGTTCCTCGAGGACGGGACGCCGGTCGACATCGTGCTCAACCCGCTCGGCGTGCCGAGCCGGATGAACGTCGGCCAGGTCCTCGAGACCCACCTCGGCTGGCTCGGCAAGACCGGCTGGGACCTCGAGGGCGTCGAGGGCGAGTGGGCGGCGCGCCTGCGCGACGTCGGCGTCGGCCACGTGGAGGCCAACTCGCGTCTCGCGACGCCGGTCTTCGACGGCGCGACGGAGGAGGAGATCACCGGTCTGCTCTCCCAGACGCTGCCGACCCGCGACGGCGACCGCCTCGTGAACGGCGACGGCAAGGCGCACCTGTTCGACGGTCGCTCCGGGGAGCCCTTCCCCGACCCGGTCGGCGTGGGCTATATCTACATGCTCAAGCTCCACCACCTGGTCGACGACAAGATCCACGCGCGCTCGACCGGCCCGTACTCGATGATCACGCAGCAGCCGCTGGGTGGTAAGGCGCAGTTCGGTGGCCAGCGGTTCGGCGAGATGGAGGTCTGGGCCCTCGAGGCGTACGGCGCGGCCTGGGCCCTGCAGGAGCTGCTCACCATCAAGTCCGACGACGTGCCGGGCCGCGTGAAGGTGTACGAGGCCATCGTCAAGGGCGAGAACATCCCCGAGCCCGGGATCCCGGAGTCCTTCAAGGTGCTGGTGAAGGAGATGAAGTCCCTCTGCCTGAACGTGGAGGTGCTCTCCTCCGACGGCACCGAGGTCGAGCTCCGCGACTCCGAGGACGACTACCGCAGCAGCGAGGACTTCGGCATCGACCTGTCCCGCCGCCCGGGTGAGGGCTTCGGGGCCGTCGAAGAAGTCTGAGGTCTCGTCCTCCGGCCGGTCCCGGCTCAGCCCGGGACCGGCCGGGGGACCACCCCAGTCGCACCACCTGTGAATCACCGCGCGTAACGAAAGAAGAGAGAAACCCAACGTGCTCGATGTGAACTTCTTCGACGAGATCCGGATCGGCCTCGCCACCGCCGACGAGATCCGTCAGTGGTCGCACGGCGAGGTGAAGAAGCCCGAGACCATCAACTACCGCACGCTCAAGCCGGAGCGCGACGGTCTGTTCTGCGAGAAGATCTTCGGTCCCACGCGGGACTGGGAGTGCTACTGCGGCAAGTACAAGCGGGTCCGCTTCAAGGGCATCATCTGCGAGCGCTGCGGCGTCGAGGTGACCCGGAGCAAGGTCCGTCGCGAGCGCATGGGCCACATCGAGCTGGCCGCGCCCGTCACGCACATCTGGTACTTCAAGGGCGTCCCGTCGCGCCTGGGCTACCTGCTCGACATCGCCCCGAAGGACCTCGAGAAGGTCATCTACTTCGCGGCGTACATGATCACCTCGGTCGACGACGAGGCGCGCCACCGCGACCTGTCCTCGCTCGAGGCCCGGATCGACGTCGAGCGCAAGCAGCTCGAGGGCCGTCGGGACTCCGACATCGAGAACCGGATGAAGAAGCTCGAGGAGGACACCGCCGCGCTCGAGGCCGAGGGCGCCAAGTCCGACGCCAAGCGCAAGGTCCGCGAGGGCGCCGAGCGCGAGGTCAAGCAGCTGCGCGACCGTGCGCAGCGCGAGCTCGACCGCCTCGACGCGGTGTGGAGCCGGTTCAAGAACCTCAAGGTCCAGGACCTCGAAGGCGACGAGATCCTCTACCGCGAGATGAAGAACCGCTTCGGCAAGTACTTCGCCGGCTCCATGGGTGCCGACGCGATCCAGAAGCGGCTCGACACCTTCGACCTCGAGGCCGAGGCCACCGAGCTCAAGGACACGATCGTCACCGGCAAGGGCCAGCGCAAGACGCGCGCCCTCAAGCGGCTCAAGGTCGTCTCCGCGTTCCTCTCCACGAAGAACAGCCCGACGTGCATGGTCCTGGACGCCGTCCCGGTCATCCCGCCGGACCTGCGTCCGATGGTGCAGCTCGACGGTGGCCGCTTCGCGACCTCCGACCTGAACGACCTGTACCGCCGCGTCATCAACCGCAACAACCGCCTGAAGCGGCTGCTCGACCTCGGTGCGCCCGAGATCATCGTCAACAACGAGAAGCGGATGCTCCAGGAGGCCGTCGACTCGCTGTTCGACAACGGCCGTCGTGGCCGTCCGGTCACCGGCCCGGGCAACCGGCCGCTGAAGTCGATCTCGGACATGCTCAAGGGCAAGCAGGGCCGGTTCCGCCAGAACCTGCTCGGCAAGCGCGTCGACTACTCCGGCCGTTCGGTCATCGTGGTCGGCCCGCAGCTCAAGCTGCACCAGTGCGGCCTGCCCAAGGCGATGGCGCTCGAGCTGTTCAAGCCGTTCGTCATGAAGCGCCTCGACGACCTCAACCACGCGCAGAACATCAAGTCCGCCAAGCGCATGGTCGAGCGCCAGCGTCCCGTCGTCTGGGACGTGCTCGAGGAGGTCATCACCGAGCACCCGGTCCTGCTGAACCGGGCGCCCACGCTGCACCGCCTCGGCATCCAGGCCTTCGAGCCGCAGCTGATCGAGGGCAAGGCCATCCAGATCCACCCGCTCGTCTGCACCGCGTTCAACGCGGACTTCGACGGTGACCAGATGGCCGTGCACCTGCCGCTGTCGGCGGAGGCGCAGGCCGAGGCCCGCATCCTCATGCTGTCGACCAACAACATCCTCAAGCCGGCCGACGGCCGGCCGGTCACCATGCCCACCCAGGACATGATCATCGGGATGTACTACCTGACGATGCAGAACGACGGCGTCGCCGGGGAGGGTCGTGCGTTCGGCTCGGTGTCGGAGGCGCTCATGGCCTTCGACCGCGGCGAGCTGAGCGTCCAGGCGAAGATCAAGCTGCGCCTCGAGGGCATCCGTCCGCCGGCCGGCTTCGAGCTCAACGAGCGCGGTTCGATCACGCTCGAGACGACGCTGGGTCGCGCGCTGTTCAACGAGGCGCTGCCGGCCGACTACGCCTTCGTGGACTACGAGGTGGGCAAGAAGCAGCTCGGCCAGATCGTCAACGACCTGGCGGAGCGCTACCCCAAGGTCCAGGTCGCCAACTGCCTCGACGCGCTCAAGGACCTCGGGTTCCACTGGGCCACGCGCTCGGGCGTCACCGTCTCCATCGGCGACGTCGAGACCCCGCCCAACAAGGCGGAGCTCCTGGCCGGCTACGAGGACCGGGCGAGCAAGATCGACCGGCAGTACGAGCGCGGTCTGATCACCGAGGACGAGCGTCGCCAGGAGCTCATCGAGATCTGGACCGACGCGACCTCGCGGCTCGGCGCGGCGATGGAGGCCAACTTCTCCAAGACCAACCCGATCTACATGATGGTCCACTCCGGTGCCCGCGGGAACATGGTGCAGATGCGCCAGATCGCCGCCATGCGTGGCCTCGTGGTGAACCCGAAGGGCGAGATCATCGCCCGCCCGATCAAGTCGAACTTCCGTGAGGGCCTCTCGGTCCTGGAGTACTTCATCTCCACCCACGGTGGTCGCAAGGGTCAGGCGGACACCGCCCTCCGCACGGCCGACTCCGGCTACCTGACGCGTCGTCTGGTGGACGTGAGCCAGGACGTCATCATCCGCGAGGAGGACTGCGGGACCGAGCGCGGCCTGACCAAGGTCATCGCCACGCAGGAGGGCGAGCGCCTGGTCGCCGACGAGCACGTCGAGACCGCGGTGTACGCCCGCACGCTCGCCACCGACGTCCTCGACGCCGACGGCACCGTGCTGCTGCCGGCCGGGGTCGACCTGGGTGACGTGAACATCGCCACCCTGATCGGGCACGGGGTCAAGCAGGTGCGGGTGCGCAGCGTCCTGACCTGCGAGGCCGTGACCGGCACGTGCGCCATGTGCTACGGCCGCTCCCTGGCGACGGGCAAGCTCGTCGACGTGGGCGAGGCCGTCGGCATCGTCGCCGCGCAGTCGATCGGCGAGCCCGGCACCCAGCTCACGATGCGCACCTTCCACACCGGTGGTGTGGCCGGTGACGACATCACGCAGGGTCTGCCGCGTGTCGTCGAGCTCTTCGAGGCCCGCCAGCCCAAGGGCAAGGCGCCGATCTCGGAGGCCGCCGGTCGCGTGGCCGTCGAGGACGCCGACCGCTCGCGCAAGGTCGTCGTCACCCCCGACGACGGCTCCGAGCCGACCGAGTTCGTCGTCAGCCGCCGCTCGCGGCTGCTCGTCGAGGACGGCGACCACGTCGAGGTGGGCCAGCAGCTCACCGCCGGCACGCCAGACCCGCAGGACGTCCTGCGGATCCTCGGTGTGCGCCGGGTCCAGGAGCACCTGGTCGACGAGGTGCAGTCGGTCTACCGGACGCAGGGTGCGCCGATCCACGACAAGCACATCGAGATCATCATCCGGCAGATGCTGCGCCGGGTGACGGTGATCGAGTCGGGGAACTCCAACCTGCTCACCGGTGACCTGGTCGACCGGCGCGCCTACGAAGCCGCCAACCGCCAGGTCGTGTCCGAGGGCGGCACCCCCGCCTCCGGCCGTCCGGTGCTCATGGGGATCACGAAGGCCTCGCTGGCCACCGAGTCGTGGCTCTCGGCCGCCTCCTTCCAGGAGACGACCAAGGTCCTCACCGACGCGGCGATCAACGGCAAGTCCGACAGCCTCGTCGGCCTGAAGGAGAACGTCATCCTCGGCAAGCTGATCCCGGCCGGCACCGGCCTGGACCGCTACCGCAACATCCGGGTCGAGCCGACGGAGGAGGCGAAGGCGCAGGCGTACTCGATGGTCGGGTACGACACCTTCGACTACGACTTCGGCCAGGGTTCGGGTGCCGCGGTGCCGCTCGAGGAGTTCGACCTGGGCGACTACCGCTAGTCGGTCCCACCACCGATCCGCTCGCTGGATCGGCACGACTGATCCGCAGGGCGGGTCCGGCTCCGGCCGGGCCCGCCCTGCGGCGTCTCCAGGGGTGCTCACCCAGCCCTGGATCACTGTCCGATAACAAATTACGGGTTGAGCCCGAAATGCGGGACACGAGCACTCTCAGGACTTCCTCAGCCCGTACGGTTCGCTCGCAGCGGGCCGAGCGCGTCCGCGCTGACGGGGAGCTCACGTGTCGAAGCGGATCGTCCGACGTGTCCTGGTACCGGTCCTCGGGGGGCTCCTGGTGGTCGGGGCGGCCTTCTCGGGGCCGACGGCGAGCCAGGCGGCACCGCCGACCGCGTCGCGGGCGGAGCAGCTGCGGGCGGCCCAGGACGCGGCCCTGCAGGCGGGGCTCCAGGTGGCCCCCAAGGGTCTGCCCTCGGCCCGGCGCAGCGCCACGCTCGACCCCGACCCCGCGCTCTCGACCCTGCCCTCGCTGCGGCGCGCCGACTACAGCGGCTGGCGCACGCGCGACGCCGCCCAGGCGGAGGCGCGCGCCGGGAGCCGGGCGCAAGCCCGGGTGGGCCGCACCGGCCGGGCGAGCGCGAAGGTCCTCGACCACCCCGAGACCGAGCCGGCCTCGCGGCCCGGCTCGAACGACACCCGGGCGACGGCGGAGAAGGTGGGTGCCTTCGGCACGGGCAAGGGCGACCGTGCCGCGGTGGCCATCACGGGGGCGATCTCCGGCTACGAGGTGGCGGCTCGCGCCCTGCCCGCGGTGCAGGAGGACGACGGCCAGCTCAGCCTCGCCACGCCGACCGGCATCCGCGGGACCGGCCGCGTCCGGGGCACGGGGGTGCTCGGCGACGGCCCGCACGGCACCGAGCCGGGGGCCGACGGCAACAACGACTACGACTTCTACTCGCTCGCGGCCTCTGCGGGCGAGCGGATCACCATCAGCACGGCCGGCAGCGAGGTCGACACGGTCGTCGCCCTCTACGACCCCTACGGCACCGTCCTGGCCGTGAACGACGAGGCCGTGGCGGGCACGACCGACAGCCTCCTCACCTACGCCGTCACCAAGCCGGGCACCTACTACGCGCTGGTCGCCGGCTTCGCCCCCTCGGGCGGGCTGCCGCCCGACCCGGAGGACTCCGGCAGCGGCTTCGGTGACGCCAGCACCGGGCGCTACGCGCTCGACATCAGCGCGGTGAAGTTGGACACCGACTACTACCGGCTGGACCTGGCCGCCGGGGACGTGATCGGGGCGACGGCCACCAGCGGAGCCACGACGCTGCGCGTCGTCCGGCCCGACGGCACGGCGATGGTCGGGGCGAGCGGGTCGGACCTCTCCGGCCTCTACCCGGAGGAGTCGCCGCTGCCGCGCGGCGGGAACGTCTCGATCGCCTACGTCGCCGAGCGGGCGGGCGCGTACGCGCTCCAGGTCGACGGGCCGCCCGGGACGTACGCCGTCCGCGTGGAGGCCTACCGCCCGGGCACCGAGGGCCGCGGCGCCACGCGGACGCAGACGATCCTGCTCGACCTCGACGGCGGCACGGTCGACACCACCGACCTGGGCGGCCCGGGGGAGCGGAGGCTCTCCCCGCTGCGCGACTTCCTCCCGGCCTGGGGCCTGAAGGCGTCGCAGGAGAAGGCGCTGCGGGACCGGGTCGTCGCGGCGATGAAGGTGAACCTGCGCCGCGACCTGGCCGCCCGGGGCCTCAACAAGCGCCTCGCCGTCGACGTCACGACCAAGGCGACCGGGTCGACGGCCTGGGGCCGCCCGGACGTGTCGCGGGTCGTCATCGGTGGCACGACCGCCGAGGCCGGCATCGACACGATCGGCATCTCCTCGACGATCGACCCCGGCAACTACAGCCACACCGACACCGCGCTCGTGCTGCTGGACACCCTCGCCAGCCCGGACACCGACAACGAGGCCTCGCTGAACCACTACCTGCGCCCCGGCAGCGACCGGCTCGACTTCGTCGCGCAGGCGATCGCCAACGTGGCCTCGCACGAGGTCGGGCACTACGTCGGCAACTTCCACACCGACGGCCAGGACTCCACGCACACGCTGATGGACGAGGGCGGGTCGAACTTCGGCGCCAACCTCTACGGCGTCGGCCGCGACGGCGTGGGCGGCACGAGGGACGACGAGGACGTCCGGTTCCGCACCGACGCCTACTCCCGGCTGGAGACCTACTCCGGGCAGGAGAACACGCTGAACGTCTCCGCGTGGGCGTTCGTGCGGCCGCAGGGCTGAGCCGGCGAGCGGCCGATGACCACGCCGGCGCCGGGCCGGGCTTGCCCGGGCCAGGGCCGGTGGCGTAGGAGTGGGACGTGCCCGTCGCCGAGCTGCTGTGGCACCTGCTGGGCAACTGGTCGGGAACGGAGGAGCAGCAGGCGTCGCCCTTCGCCCCGGCGGCCCGGACACGGGCGATGATGACCTTCAAGCAGGACCTGGCGGGCACGGCCGTCGTCCAGGACTACCGGCAGGTCCGCGACGACGGGGCCGAGCTCTCGGCCCACGGCGTCCTCCTGGCCGATCCCGAGGCGCCCGCCGGGCTCCTGTGGTGGCTGTTCGACACCACGGCCCAGGTGCCGCCGGTCGCCCGCGGCACGTGGGACGCGGGCCGCCTCGCGCTGGTGAGGACGACGGTCCGGGGGAGCGCGCACCACCTCTTCGCCCTCGAGGGCGAGCAGCTCGCGTACGCCGTCGACCTCGAGCTGACCGGGCAGCCGCGCACGCCCTTCCTGCGCGGGCGCTACGCCCGGGTCAGCGGCCACTAAGGGCTGACCCGCGTCATCCTGCGGGTGGACGCCGTGCGGAGTCGGCGTCCGTAGCGTCGTGACGTGCCCCAGCCGCCCGCCTCTTCGTCGACCCCGCCCCCGTCCTCGGCCCCGGAGCAGCAGGAGTGGCGCCGACTGCTCCTGGCCCCGGCCGCACTCCTCGGCCTCGGCTGGACGTGCGTGGTGCCGGTGCTCACGCTGAGGGCGGTCCTGGAGACGGCCGTCTTCTTCGGGGAGCAGCCCGACGCCGCCGACCGGGCCGCGCAGCACCACGACCTCGGCGTCGCCGTCGGGGTCAGCGCGGCGGTCGTCGTCGTCGGCCTGGTCCTGGCGGTCCAGGCGCGCAGCAACGCCGCCGCCACCGTGTTCGCCCTGCTCGGGCTGCCCACCCTCGTCCTCGCGCTGCTCTGGCTGGGGACGGTGCCCGCACCGGCGCCGGGAGCGCCCGTCCGGTCCGAGACCCACCAGGGCGCCTGCCAGGAGCACAGCGGCGGCGACACCCGCTGCCCCGGAGGCTGAGCGGGGCCGGCTCGGGAGCCGGCTCAGCGGCTGGCGGCCCGGCGGTACTGCAGGTTCGTCAGCGGCACGAAGACGGCGAGGATGATGACGACCCAGACGAGCGTGTACAGCGCCGGGTGCTGCAGCGGCCAGGCGTCGCTCGGGGCGACGAGGGCCGTGTTCCCGAACAGCTCCCGCGCGGCCTGCGTGATCGCCGAGACCGGGTTCCACTCGGCGAAGACCCGCAGCGGCCCGGGCAGCGACTCCAGCGGCACGAAGGTGTTGGCGAGGAACGTCAGCGGGAAGATCACGATGAACGACGCCTGGTTGAGGACCTCGACGCTCGGGATGAGCAGCCCGACCCACGCCATCACCCACGAGATGGCGTACGCGAAGAGCAGCAGCAGCACGTAGCCGTCGAGCGCCTCGAGGACCGAGGTGTGGATGCGCCACCCGACGAGGAGCCCGGTCAGCGACATCACGACCAGGACGATGACGTTGTTGATCACGTCGGAGAGCGTGCGGCCGGTGAGCACGGCCGACGGCGCCATCGGCAGCGACCGGAAGCGGTCGACGATGCCCTTCTGGACGTCGTCGGCCAGGCCGGCGCCGGTCGTCGTCGCGCCGAAGATGACGGTCTGGGCGAAGATGCCGGCCATCAGGAACTCGCGGTACTGCTGGGGGTCACCGCCGGCGATCGCACCGCCGAAGACGTAGGCGAAGAGCAGCACGAACATGATCGGCGACAGCGTCGTGAACACGAGCAGCTCGGGGACGCGCTTGATCTTGATGAGGTTGCGGCGGGCGACGACGAAGCTGTCCCCGACGGTGGTGGCGAGGCTCATCGGTCTCCTCCAACCCGTCGGGCGGACCGCCCGGACGGTGCGGGCTCGTCGGGCGGCTCCGGCTCCGGGCTGGCCCCGTCGGTGCTGGCGTGCCCGGTGAGGGTCAGGAAGACCTCGTCGAGCGTCGGGCGGCGCAGCCCGACGTCCTCGAGGTCGATGCCGGCGTCGGCCAGCCGGCGCAGCGCCTCGGCGAGGGAACCCGCCCCGCCCGCGACCGGCACGACGACCGAGCGGGTGCCGGTGTCGGCCTCGGGCTCGCCGGAGGCCAGGTCGGCGAGCGCGGCCACCGCGGCGCCGACCTGGGTCGCGTCGCGCACCGTCAGCTCGACGCGCTCGCCGCCGATCTGCGCCTTCAGCTCCCGGGAGGTGCCCCGCGCGATGACGCGGCCGCGGTCGATCACCGCGATCTCGTCGGCCAGGCGGTCGGCCTCCTCGAGGTACTGCGTGGTCAGCAGCAGCGTGGTGCCGCCCGCCACGAGCGAGGAGATGACCTCCCACATGTCGAGCCGGGCGCGGGGGTCGAGCCCCGTCGTCGGCTCGTCGAGGAACATCACCTCCGGGTCGGCGACCAGGGCGCCGGCGAGGTCGAGCCGTCGTCGCATGCCGCCCGAGTAGGTCTTCGCCGGTCGGTTGGCCGCCTCGGTCAGGGAGAACTGCTCGAGCAGCTCGCGGGCCCGCTCGCGGCTGCGCCGCCGGCCCAGGTGGTAGAGCCGGCCGACCATCTCGAGGTTCTCGTAGCCCGTGAGGTACTCGTCGACGGCGGCGTACTGGCCCGAGAGCCCGATGCGGCTGCGGACGGCGGCGGGATCGGCCAGCACGTCGACGCCGGCCACCCGCGCGCTCCCGCCGTCGGGCTGCAGGAGCGTGGTCAGCACGCGCACGGTGGTGGTCTTGCCGGCCCCGTTGGGGCCGAGCAGGCCCAGCACGGTCCCGCGCGGGACCGCGAGGTCGACGCCGTCGAGCGCCACCACGTCCTTGTAGCGCTTGGTCAGGCCGACCGCCTCGATGCCCAGGTCCATGCCGCGCACGCTAGCCCGCCCTCCTGACAGATCCTGGTCCTCCGGTGCCCGCACGCCCTCACGACCCGGCGCGGGCCGCCGGCTCATCGGGGTCCTGCGCGCCGGGTCGTCGCGCCACGTCGGGAAACCGGGGTGCGTACGGGCCCGGGTCCACTAGCCTTCGGGTGTGCCCAGGGTCCTGTCCGTGAACGTGTCGACCGGCATCGAGCAGCCCTTCAGCACCAAGACCGGGATGACCGGCATCGACAAGCGCCCGGTCGTCGGCCCCGTGGAGGTCCGGCCGCCGGGGCCCCGGCGCGGTGGGCTGGGCAGCGGGCTCGTCGGCGACTACATCGGCGACTCCCGCCACCACGGCGGTGACCGGCAGGCGGTGTACGCCTTCGCGCGCGAGGACCTCGACCGCTGGGAGCCCGAGCTCGGGCGTCGCCTGGGCGACGGGACCTTCGGGGAGAACCTGACGACGGTGGGCCTCGACCTGGCCGACGCGCTGGTGGGGGAGCGCTGGGTCGTGGGCGACCCCGACGACCCGGAGCGCTCCGTGGAGCTGCAGGTCACCGACCCGCGGGTCCCCTGCCGCACCTTCGCGGGCTGGCTGTCCGAGCGGGGCTGGGTCAGGCGGTTCACCGCCGAGGCGCGCACCGGCACGTACCTGTCCGTCCTGCGCGCGGGCACGGTGCGCGCCGGGGACGAGATCACCCGCACCTTCGTGCCCGACCACGACGTGACCTCGGGCCTGCTGTTCCGGGCGACGACCACGCAGCGCGAGCTGCTGCCCCGCCTCCTCGCGGCGCGCGAGTTCCTCGACGCCGAGACCCTGGCGCTGGTCGGGCGCAACGGCTCGTTCGCCCTCGACGACGCCTGAGCCGGGCCCCGGCGAGCGGGCGGCGCGCCGGAGGGAGGGCGCGCGACCGGGGGTCCGGATGGCCTACTTTGACCCCTTTGGACTGGCGGGATAACCTAATCCCTTGTGTGTTCGGGCTTGCCCGACCTCTCGCGCGAGCTCCATGGCTGCGACTCCCTCGACGAAGGCCTCCGGGCCCTCCTGCAGGGACGTCGACCAGTGCAGGTGGTCGCACCCGTGCCGTGGGCGATGCCCTGCGGTGCGCGAGGAACACAGACCACTTTGCTGGAGAACAGAAAGAGAATCGACGCGGTGCCCACCATTCAGCAGCTCGTCCGCAAGGGCCGGCAGGACAAGGTCTCCAAGACCAAGACGCCGGCCCTCAAGGGTTCGCCCCAGCGCCGGGGCGTGTGCACCCGGGTGTACACGACCACGCCGAAGAAGCCGAACTCGGCGCTCCGGAAGGTGGCGCGTGTCCGACTGAGCTCGGGTGTCGAGGTCACCGCCTACATCCCCGGCGTCGGCCACAACCTGCAGGAGCACTCGATGGTGCTCGTGCGCGGCGGTCGCGTGAAGGACCTGCCGGGTGTGCGCTACAAGATCATCCGCGGCACGCTCGACACCCAGGGCGTCAAGAACCGCAAGCAGGCCCGCAGCCGCTACGGCGCCAAGAAGGAGAAGTAATGCCCCGCAAGGGTCCCGCCCCGAAGCGGCCGCTCCCGGCCGACCCGGTCTACGGCTCGCCGCTGGTCAGCCAGCTCGTGAGCAAGATCCTGCAGGACGGCAAGAAGACCGTCGCGCAGGGCATCGTCTACACCGCCATGGAAGGCACCCGCACCAAGACGGGCATCGACCCGGTGCAGACGCTCAAGCGCGCGCTGGACAACGTCCGCCCGGCGCTGGAGGTCAAGAGCCGCCGCGTCGGTGGTGCGACCTACCAGGTGCCGATCGAGGTCAAGCCGGCCCGCGCGACCACGCTGGCCATGCGCTGGCTGGTCAGCTTCTCCCGCGCCCGTCGCGAGAAGACGATGGCCGAGCGTCTGATGAACGAGATCCTCGACGCCTCGAACGGTCTGGGTGCCGCGGTCAAGCGCCGCGAGGACACCCACAAGATGGCCGAGGCCAACAAGGCGTTCGCGCACTACCGCTGGTGACGCGCCGGGGGCGTACGGCTCTGCCGTGCGCCCCTGGGCCGTCCGGGTAGCGCCCTTCCACGCCGGCTGCGGAACAAATTCACCCTCCGCGACGCTGTCCCTGGACAGCACCCACCGGCACCCACGAGCACACGAGAGGTTGAGTAGCCACCTTCATGGCTGTCGACATCAAGACCGACCTGTCCCAGGTCCGCAACATCGGGATCATGGCGCACATCGACGCGGGCAAGACCACGACGACCGAGCGCATCCTGTTCTACACCGGCATCAACTACAAGATCGGCGAGGTCCACGAGGGCGCCGCCACGATGGACTGGATGGAGCAGGAGCAGGAGCGCGGCATCACGATCACGTCCGCCGCGACGACCTGCCACTGGAAGAACCACCAGATCAACATCATCGACACCCCGGGCCACGTCGACTTCACCGTCGAGGTGGAGCGCTCGCTGCGCGTCCTCGACGGTGCCGTCGCCGTCTTCGACGGGGTCGCCGGCGTCGAGCCGCAGAGCCAGACCGTGTGGCGCCAGGCCGACCGCTACGGCGTGCCGCGCATCTGCTTCGTGAACAAGCTGGACCGTACGGGCGCGAGCTTCGACTTCTGCGTCTCCACGATCAAGAACCGGCTCAACGCGACGCCGGCCGTGCTGCAGCTGCCGATCGGCTCCGAGGGCGGCTTCCTGGGCGTCGTCGACCTCGTCAACATGCGCGCGCTCACGTGGCGCGGCGAGACGACGATCGGCGAGGACTACGCCGTCGAGGAGATCCCGGCCGACATGGTCGACGCCGCCGAGGAGGCGCACGCCGCCCTCATCGAGCTGGTGTCCGACCACGACGACGTGCTCGCCGAGGCCTACCTCGAGGACGCCGTCACCCCGGAGCTGCTCCAGGCCGCGATCCGTCGTGGCGTGCTCGCCGCGAGCTTCACCGCGGTGCTGTGCGGCAGCGCGTTCAAGAACAAGGGCGTCCAGCCCCTGCTCGACGCGGTCATCGCCTACCTGCCGTCCCCGCTCGACGTCCCGGCCATCAACGGGTTCAAGCCCGGCGACGAGTCGACCGTCATCGAGCGCCACCCGGACAGCAACGACCCGTTCTCGGCGCTGGCCTTCAAGATCGCGGCCGACCCGCACCTGGGTCGTCTCACCTACATCCGCCTCTACTCGGGCAAGCTCGAGGCCGGCTCCACGGTGCTGAACAGCACCAAGGGCCGCAAGGAGCGGATCGGCAAGATCTACCAGATGCACGCCAACAAGCGCGAGGAGATCGCGTCGGTCGGCGCCGGGCAGATCGTCGCCGTGATGGGTCTGAAGGACACCACCACCGGTGAGACGCTGTCCGACCAGGCCAGCCCCGTGCAGCTGGAGTCGATGGACTTCCCCGCGCCGGTCATCGAGCAGGCCATCGAGCCGAAGACGAAGTCCGACCAGGAGAAGCTCGGCACCGCGATCCAGCGGCTCGCCGAGGAGGACCCGACCTTCCGCGTCCACACCGACGAGGAGACCGGTCAGACCATCATCGCCGGCATGGGCGAGCTGCACCTCGAGGTGCTGATCGACCGCATGAAGCGCGAGTTCCGCGTCGAGGCCAACATCGGCAAGCCGCAGGTGGCCTACCGCGAGACGCTGCGTCGCCCGGTCGAGAAGGTCGAGTACACCCACAAGAAGCAGTCGGGTGGCTCGGGCCAGTACGCCCGCGTGATCGTCAGCCTCGAGCCGCTGGAGCCGGGCTCGGGCTACGAGTTCGTCAACGCGGTCACCGGTGGTCGCATCCCCCGCGAGTACATCCCGGCGGTGGACGAGGGCATCCAGGACGCCATGCAGTTCGGCGTGCTGGCCGGCTACCAGATCGAGGACATCAAGGTCACCCTGACCGACGGTGCGTACCACGACGTCGACTCCTCCGAGCTGGCGTTCAAGATCGCCGGCTCGATGGTCTTCAAGGAGGCCGCCCGTCGCGCCGACCCGGCCCTGCTCGAGCCGGTCATGGCCGTCGAGGTCACGACGCCCGAGGACTACCTCGGCACCGTGATCGGTGACCTGAACGCGCGTCGCGGTCAGATCCAGTCCATGGACGACATGCACGGCAACAAGGTCGTCTCGGCCCTGGTGCCGCTGTCGGAGATGTTCGGCTACGTCGGCGACCTGCGGTCGAAGACCTCGGGCCAGGCGTCGTACTCGATGGAGTTCCACTCCTACGCCGAGACGCCGAAGTCGATCTCCGACGAGATCATCCAGAAGGCTCGCGGCGAGTGAGCCACCGGCGTCCGCGCGCGGACGCCGCCCCCGCTCGTACGGCTCGGTTTGACCTGAGCCGTACGGGCGGGAAAACTTGACAGCCGGGTCAGAACCGGCAACCAGCCAGTCACCCAGAATGCGCCGCGCGAACGCGCGGCGAACACCTAGAAGGAGCCCCAGCAGTGGCCAAGGCCAAGTTCGAGCGGACCAAGCCGCACGTCAACATCGGCACCATCGGGCACATCGACCACGGCAAGACCACGCTGACCGCGGCGATCACCAAGGTGCTGCACGACAAGTACCCGAACCTGAACCAGGCGTCGGCGTTCGACCAGATCGACAAGGCGCCCGAAGAGCGTCAGCGCGGCATCACGATCTCGATCGCGCACGTCGAGTACCAGACCGAGAACCGGCACTACGCGCACGTCGACTGCCCCGGTCACGCGGACTACATCAAGAACATGATCACCGGTGCGGCCCAGATGGACGGCGCGATCCTCGTGGTCGCCGCCACCGACGGCCCGATGCCGCAGACCCGTGAGCACGTGCTGCTCGCCCGCCAGGTCGGCGTGCCGGCCATCGTCGTGGCACTCAACAAGTGCGACATGGTCGACGACGAGGAGATCCTGGAGCTCGTCGAGCTCGAGGTCCGTGAGCTCCTCAGCGAGTACGAGTACGACGGCGACGACATCCCCGTCGTCAAGGTCGCGGCCTTCCCGGCCCTGAACGGCGACGCCAAGTGGGGCGAGTCGATCATGGAGCTCATGGCGGCCGTGGACAGCCACATCCCGCAGCCGGAGCGCGAGATCGACAAGCCGTTCCTCATGCCCGTCGAGGACGTCTTCACGATCACCGGTCGTGGCACCGTCATCACCGGCCGCATCGAGCGCGGCATCGTCAAGGTCAACGAGACCGTCGACATCATCGGCATCCGCACGACCAAGCAGACCACCACGGTCACCGGCGTCGAGATGTTCCGCAAGCTCCTCGACGAGGGCCAGGCGGGCGAGAACGTCGGCCTCCTGCTCCGTGGCACCAAGCGCGAGGACGTCGAGCGCGGCATGGTCGTCATCAAGCCGGGCACCACGACCCCGCACACGGACTTCGAGGCGCGCGTCTACATCCTGTCGAAGGAGGAGGGTGGCCGTCACACCCCGTTCTTCAACAACTACCGCCCGCAGTTCTACTTCCGCACCACCGACGTGACCGGTGTGGTGAACCTCCCCGAGGGCACCGACATGGTCATGCCGGGCGACAACACCGACATGAGCGTTCAGCTGATCCAGCCGATCGCCATGGAGGAGGAGCTGAAGTTCGCCATCCGCGAGGGTGGTCGTACGGTCGGTGCCGGTCGCGTCACCAAGATCCTCAAGTGATCTGACGCAGTCCCAGAGCACCATCCAGCAAGGCCCCGGGTCTCGACCCGGGGCCTTGCTGCGTCCCGGACGACTCCAGCCGCGGTCGTCCACGGGTCGTCCGCGCAGCCGCGACTCCCTAGGCTCGTGGGTGTGGACGACGGGACGCGGGCGATCGTGGAGCTGGCCTGGGCGCGCGGGCTCGGGCTGCTCGACGACGCCTTCTCCTTCGAGGAGCCGGGGGAGAGGCTGACGCGGACCAACCCCGAGCGCGTGGCGTACGTGGCCCTGTGGGAGCACCGCGTGCTGGTCGGGCCCGGCTGGCTGCTGGACCGCGCGACGGACGTCGACGACGTCACCCTGGCCTCGGGCACCGGCCTCCTGCGGCTGGCCGGGCAGGGCCCCGACGGGGCCATCGGGGGCCGGCTCGTGGAGGAGTCGGTGCTGGCGTTCGCGGACGCGTACGTGGAGCACCCCCAGCTGGAGTCGGCGGTGGTGGCCGACGACCCGCAGGCCGTGCACGACCTCGAGCGCGAGTGCCCGCCCGACGACGTGACGCAGGTGGGCCTCGGTGCCCTGGCGCAGCGCTTCGTGGTGCTCGACGACCGGGAGGCCCCGGTGTCGGGCTCCGGCTACGCCGAGCAGCAGGGAATCCTCGCCGACCTCGGCGTGCTCACGCCGCCGTCGCTGCGGCGGGAGGGCCACGGGCTCCTCGCCGGCGCCCTGGCGCTGAACGACGCGCTCGACTCCGGTCTGGTGGCGCAGTGGCGCACCCGCGGCGACGACGTGGCCGCAGCGGCCCTGGGTCGCCGGCTGGGTTTCCGCCCGGTCGGGACGCGCACCACGGTGCTGCTGCCCTCCTGAACCCGCACCCGGTCGGCCCGGTCGGTGCGGTCGGCCCGGTCGGCGCGGGCGGCGCTGCCGCGGACCACCCCCCGGACGAGGCTCCCGGTCGGCTACGGTCGAGCAATCCCGGGTAGGACACCCGGGAACGTCCGCACCGAGGGAGACCGGCCATCAGACGCGTCGTGGGACTGCTGCTCGCCCTGGTGGTGGGCCTGCTGGCGAGCGCCTGCTCGTCCGGCGCTCCGGAGACGACGCTGGACAAGGTCCGTGAGTCCGGTGTGCTGAGGGTCGGCACCGAGGGCACCTACTCGCCGTTCACCTACCACGACCCCAGCACCAACGTGCTGACCGGCTACGACGTCGAGGTCATCGACGCCGTCGCGGCCAAGATGGGGCTGCGCACCGAGTTCGTCGAGGCCCCCTTCGACTCGATCTTCGCGAGCCTGCAGTCCGACCGCTTCGACCTCGTCGCCAACCAGGTCACCAAGAACGCGCAGCGCGAGGCCACGTACGCGCTCTCGGAGCCCTACACGGTCTCCGACGGCGTCATCGTCACGCGCGCCGACGACGACTCGATCACCAGCCTCGCCGACCTCAAGGGCAAGACGACCGCGCAGAGCTCGACGAGCAACTGGGCCCAGGTGGCCGAGGACGCCGGCGCCGAGGTGCAGGCCGTCGAGGGCTTCACCCAGGCGGTCACGCTGGTCAAGCAGGGCCGGGTCGACGCGACGGTCAACGACAACCTCGCCGTCGCCGAGTACGCCAAGACCACCGGTGACACCAGCGTCAAGATCGCGGCCAAGACCGGCGACACGAGCGAGCAGGTCTTCGCGATGCGCCAGGGCGACACCTCCCTGCGCGACGCGGTGAACACGGCGCTGGGCCAGGTCCGCGCCGACGGCCAGCTCACGCAGATCTCGGAGAAGTACTTCGGCGAGGACGTCAGCTCGGGCGAGGCCTCGCCCGAGGCGCCCGCGCAGGCGGCGGCCCAGCAGTCGACCTGGGAGCTCGTGAAGCAGACGGCGGGCCCGATGGCCCTCGCCGCGCTCAAGGCCACCATCCCGCTGACCGCGATCAGCTTCGTGATCGGCCTCGCCATCGCCCTGGTCGTCGCCCTGATGCGGCTCTCGCGGGTCGCGGTGGTCTCGCAGGTGGCGCGGGTCTACATCTCGCTGATCCGCGGGACCCCGCTGCTGGTCCAGCTCTTCCTGATCTTCTACGGCCTGCCGGCGATCGGGTTGACCTTCAACCCGTTCACGGCGGCCGTCATCGCCTTCAGCCTGAACGTCGGCGGGTACGCGGCCGAGATCATCAGGGCCGCGATCCTGTCGGTGCCCCGCGGGCAGTGGGAGGCGGCGCAGACGGTCGGGATGGGCTACACGACCACGCTGCGGCGCATCGTGCTGCCGCAGGCGGCCCGCACGGCCGTGCCGCCGCTGTCGAACACCCTGATCTCCCTGGTCAAGGACACCTCGCTCGCCTCGGTCGTGCTGGTCACCGAGCTGCTGCGGGTGGCCCAGGTCGCGGCGGCGCCGACCTTCAAGTTCTTCGCGCTGTACGGCGTCGCCGCGGCGTACTACTGGGTGATCTGCCTGGTGCTGTCCTTCGCCCAGGGCCGGCTCGAGCACCGGCTGGAGAGGTACGTGGCCCGATGAGCGAGACCGAGGGACCCGAGCGGCGCGACGAGCCGGGCGGCACCGGCCGGCCGCTCGTCGAGGTGGCCGGCCTGGCCAAGGCGTTCGGCGCGGTGGCGGTGCTGCGCGACGTCGCCTTCACCGTGCCGTCGGGGTCGGTGACCGTCCTGATCGGGCCGTCCGGCTCGGGCAAGACCACCGTGCTGCGCTGCCTGAACGCCCTGGAGACCGCCGACGCCGGCACGGTGCGCATCGGCGAGGTCCAGCTCGACTACGCCGCGCGTCCCGGGAAGCGGGACCTGACGCGGCTGCGGGCGCAGAGCGCGATGGTCTTCCAGGCCCACAACCTCTTCCCGCACCTGAGCGTGCTGCGCAACGTCACCGAGGGCCCGGTGGTCGCCCACGGCAAGCCGCGGGCCGAGGCGGAGGAGCAGGCCCACGCGCTGCTGGAGAGCGTCGGCCTGGGCGGCAAGGCCGACCAGCACCCGTACCAGCTCTCCGGTGGCCAGCAGCAGCGGGTCGGCATCGCCCGCGCGCTCGCCCTCGAGCCCGAGCTGCTGCTGTTCGACGAGCCGACGTCGGCGCTCGACCCCGAGCTGGTGGGGGAGGTGCTGGGCGTGATGAAGGACCTGGCCGACGCCGGCCGGACCATGCTCGTCGTCACGCACGAGATGCGCTTCGCCCGCTCGGTGGCCGACCAGGTGCTGTTCATGGACGGCGGCGTCGTCGTCGAGCGCGGCGAGCCCGAGGCCGTGCTGACCGACCCGCGCGAGGCCCGCACCCGGACCTTCCTGAAGCGGGTGCTGGACCCCATCTGAGGCCGGGAGGCGCGTCGCCCGGTCCGGTGGGACCGGGAGACGCGGCTCGCCAGCCGCAGCGGCCTCAGACGGGCAGCAGCAGGGCGACGGGGTAGCGGTCGAGCACCTCGGCGACGTCGAGGGTGCCCTCGTGCTCGCGCCCGGTCAGCACGTCGACGCGGCGCTCCGGCAGCGTGATGGCCGTCCCGCGCCAGCCGCCCTCGGCCTCGAGCGTGACGGGCAGCCGGGTGGCCAGCGTGATGGCCCCGCCCCGGTCGAACCCGACCAGGTGGGCGGCCGCCGGGCCGTCCGCGGCGACCGGGTCGTAGCCGGTGAACAGCTCCGGGTGCTCGCGCCGGGCCCGCAGCGCCTGGCGGACGACCCAGAGCTTGGCCGCGCCCGTCCGGTCGACGGCCGGCGGCTCCTCGGCCGTGTCGAGGGCGGCGAGCAGCGCGCGCCGCTCCGCGTAGTCGACCGGGCGCCGGTTGTCCGGGTCGACGAGCGAGTCCTCCCAGAGCTCGGTGCCCTGGTAGACGTCGGGGACGCCGGGCATGGTCAGCTGGACGAGCTTCTGGCCCAGCGCGTTCGACCAGCCCGGAGCGGCGAGGAGCGCGGTGAGGGCGTCCCAGTCGTCGCCGAGCGGACCGTCGTACGCGGCGTCGACCAGCGCGTGGACGGTCTTCTCGAAGGCCTCGTCGGGCTCGGTCCAGGTGGTGCCGTCCGACGCCTCGCGCATCGCCTTCTCGACGTAGGCATGCATGCGCTCGTCCTCGACCCGGCCCGCGCCCGCGAGCGTCTGGGCCACGAAGTAGGCGAAGGCCCGGTTGGGGACGGTGCTGACCTCGAGCACCCGCTCGGCGAAGCGGGTCCACGCGTCGCTGACCTCGGTCAGGACGGCGAGCCGGGCCCGGACGTCCTCGCCGCGCTTGGTGTCGTGCGTGGAGAGCGCCGTCATGGACCGGGGCTGTGCCTGCTGGCGCTCCGCCTGCAGCTGGTGGAAGCGGGCGAGCGGGATCCCGACCTCGTCGGGGTCGCCGCCGACCTCGTTGAGCGCGATGAAGCGGGCGTAGCGGTAGTACGCCGTGTCCTCGACGCCCTTGGCCATCGTCGCGCCGGAGAGCTGCTGCATGCGCTTCGCCAGCTCGTCCTCGGGGTCGTGCAGACGGGGGCTGAGGGCGTCGAGCCGCTCGGCGAGCTCGGGCCTGCGCTGCGCGGCGAGCGCCAGCGCCTCGTCGAGGTGCTCGGCGCCGGCCGGGAGGTAGGAGCGGTAGACGGTGAAGGCGACGGCGACCTCGGCGAGCGCGGGCTCGGCGTCGGGCACCTCGGGCACGAGGCGGGCCATGCGGTGCAGCTCGGCGGGCAGCAGGGTCTCGTCGACCATCCGCTTGCCGGTCTCGACGTGCTCGGCCAGGGTGCGCTCGTCGCCGGTGAGGCGGCGGTAGAGGTCGGTCAGGCCCGCCTCGGCCTCGTGGTCGACGAAGACCCCGTTCACCTCGCGCATGGCGTCGTAGCCGGTCGTGCCCTCGACCGGCCACGGCGGCAGCTCCTCGCCCGGCTCGAGGATCTTCTCGACGGTGATCCAGGCGTCCGGCGCGAGGTCGCGCAGCTGCGCGAGGTAGCCGGCCGGGTCGACCAGACCGTCGGGGTGGTCGACGCGCAGCCCGGTCACGCCCTTGCCCGGCCAGCTCGCGACGAGCTCGTGCGTCGCGGAGAAGACCTCCGGGTCCTCCTGCCGGACGCCCGCGAGCGTGGTGACGGCGAAGAAGCGGCGGTAGTTCAGCTCCTCGTTGGCCCGCGTCCAGTGCGCGAGCTCGTAGTGCTGGCGCGCGTGCACCGCGTCGGCCGTCTCGTCGGGGTCGCCCTCGACCCAGGTGCCCGGAGCGAGCGGGAAGCGGTGGTCGTAGTAGCGCAGCTCGCCGTCCTCGACGCTCAGCACGGCGTCGTCGCCGAGCACGGGCAGGAGCAGGCGGCCGCCGTTGGCGCTCCAGTCGATGTCGAACCAGGGCGCGTAGGGCGAGTCCTGGCCGAGGCGCAGCACGTCGAAGAAGGCCGGGTTCTCCGAGGGCTCCTCGATGCCGAGGTGGTTGGGGACGATGTCGACGACGACCCCGAGGCCCTCGTCCTGCGCACGGGCCAGCAGCGCGTCCAGCTGCTCCGCCCCGCCCCGGTCGGCGTCGACCCGCGTCGGGTCGACGGTGTCGTAGCCGTGGTCGGAGCCGCTCGCGGCCTGCAGCAGCGGCGAGCAGTAGACGGCGCCGACACCGAGGTCGCGCAGGTACGCGGTCTCCTCGGCGGCGTGGTCGAGGGTGAAGGACCCGGTGATCTGGAGCCGGTAGGTCGAGCTGGGCACGTTCGCGGTCACGCCGAGAACCCTAGAGGCCGCCGGAGACGCTCAAATGTGCCCAACCGTCCGTGAACCCCTCGCGCTTGGACCAGGACGCAGATCGGCGCGTCAGCGAACCCGGCTTTCGCCGGCCGACGCGCCTCCGCCTGGACGACCGGACGCTGACGACACGCTTCTCCGTCGTCAGCGGGAGGGAGGAAGGCGGAGGGTCAGAGCGTCGGCCGCGCCGGAGCGGAGCGGAGGCAGAAGCCACGCGTGGCCGCTCCGCCGCGGGTCCGACCCCGCACCGCCGGTGCTGATCGCGGACACCCCGCCGAAGTACGGGTCGAGGCCGTCGGCGACCGCGGTGGGGACGCCGGCGAGCGCGAGTCCCTCGAGGACGGCGGCGTCGAAGCCCGGCTCGAGGCGGACGAGGTCGGGCAGCGCGTTGAGCCGCGGGGCGTCGATCGCCTGCTGCGGCGGGGTGCCGCGCAGGACCCGCAGCAGGGTCTGCACGAGCGCGGGCCGGATGCGGCTGCCGCCCGCGGCACCGGCGGCCGCGACGAGGGCGCCGTCGGCGTCCAGCGCCACGAGCGGCGACATCATCGAGCCCATCCGCACGCCGGGGTCGAGCTCGGCGCGGATCAGCTCGCCCTCGCCGAGCATGGAGTTGAGGTGCACGCCGAAGCCGGGCACCCACACCCCCGAGCCGAGGCCGAGGCTGGTCGTGATCACGCAGGCGTCGCCGCGCTCGTCGACCGCGACGAGGTTGGTCGTCTCGGCGCGGCGGTCGGGCGCCCGGAGCGCGGCGACGAGCCCCAGCGTCGAGGCGACGTCGTGGTGGGGGTCGCCGGGCACGGCCAGGCCCGCCGCCTGCAGCGTGCCGAGGACGTCGTCGAGGTCGTCACCGCGCGCGTGCACGGTCAGGTCGTCGAAGCGGGCCACGGAGGGTCGGCTCTCGACGACCGCGTACGCGTCGAGGTCGGCCTGCGACAGCGCGGAGCCGTCGGCCAGGGCCTCGAGGAGGGCGTCGGCGAACTCGCCGGAGTAGAAGGCGTCGGGGTCGCGGGCGAGCAGCTCGTACGCGCGGTGGTGGTCGGGGTGGCGCAGCGGGTCGCCCGCCTCCAGCAGCGAACCGTCACCGTGGCGGTAGACGAGGTCGCCCTCGCCCACGCACATCGCCGGCGCGACGCGGGGGAGCAGCTCGGCGTGGGTGCGGGGGAACGGGGTGCCGTACGAGGCGGCGAGCCCGGGCGCGACGACGTCGGCCCAGGGCAGCCGGCCCCAGCGCGACCACAGGTGCCGCGCGCCGGCCGGGACGCCGGGGACGGCCACCGTCGCGGGCCCGATCTCGTAGGGGACGCGCTGGCCGACGAAGGTGATCTCGATGGCCGTGCCCGGCCCGGCCCGCCGCTCGCCCAGACCGGGGACGGCGACGAAGAAGTCGACGCAGGTCACCGTGCGGGTCGCCGCCTCGTAGACCGTGGCGAAGCCGCCCCCGGCCAGGCCGGTGAAGATCGTCTCGGCCGCGCAGCTCACGAGCATCATGGCCACGCCCGCGTCGACGGCCCCGCCGCCGCCCTCGAGGACGACGCGCCCGGCCTCCACGGTCGCCTCGTGCCCGGCGGCGACCCCGACGGGTACGCTCACCGACGGAGCCGCTGGGCGGCGGTTTGCTGACGCACCGACCCAGCCTAGGGGCCCCGCCCCGCCGCGGATCGCCGCGCCGGACCCTGAGCCGCGTCCAAGGATGTGCGGCCGGATTTGATCCGTCTGGGCCCTTCTGACAAGATTGTCCGGTTGCTCCGACGAGGTCGCCGGGGTGTGCGCTGTTCAGGGGTCCTTCCGTGGGCCCGAGCGGTGCCGCCGCACCAGGAGATCCCGCTCGCTCGGCCACCTGGACCTCGTCCGGGCAGCCGGGCCACATCCCACGGCAGGGCAAGAAGCAGTCGTGGTTTGCCGGAGGACGGGCGACACGCCCGACCGCGGGGGTCGGAGAAGAAGGACCGAGAGCAGGACTGCGGCACGAGCACCACGCCGCACACAGACAGCACGAGTGAAGCGAGAAGAGGACACGGTGGCGGGACAGAAGATCCGCATCAGGCTCAAGGCCTACGACCACGAGGTCATCGACTCCTCGGCGCGCAAGATCGTCGACACGGTGACCCGCACGGGTGCCCGCGTCGCCGGTCCGGTGCCGCTGCCGACGGAGAAGAACGTCTACGTCGTCATCCGCTCCCCGCACAAGTACAAGGACAGCCGGGAGCAGTTCGAGATGCGCACGCACAAGCGCCTCATCGACATCATCGACCCGACCCCGAAGACCGTCGACTCTCTGATGCGCCTCGACCTGCCGGCCGGGGTCGACATCGAGATCAAGCTCTGAGGACCGCGAACAGCATGAGCACCACTGCCACATCCACGAGCGGCCGCACCGTCAAGGGCCTGCTGGGCAAGAAGCTCGGCATGACCCAGCTGTGGGACGCCAACAACCGCGTCGTCCCGGTGACGGTCGTCCAGGCCGGCCCCTGCGTCGTGACCCAGGTCCGCACGCCCGCCTCCGACGGCTACTCCGCCGTCCAGCTGGGCTACGGCGCCGTGAAGGCCAAGCAGGTCACCAAGCCCGACGCCGGGCACTTCGAGCGCGCCGGGGTCACCCCGCGCAAGCACCTCGTCGAGATCCGCACCGCCGACGCCAGCGAGTACACGCTCGGCCAGGAGGTCACGGCCGAGCTCTTCGCCGCCGACGAGGTCATCGACGTGACCGGCGTCAGCAAGGGCAAGGGCACCGCGGGCGTCATGAAGCGCCACGGGTTCCACGGTCTGCGCGCCAGCCACGGTGTGCACCGCAAGCACCGTTCGCCCGGCTCCATCGGCGGCTGCGCGACCCCCGGTCGCGTCTTCAAGGGCCTCAAGATGGCCGGCCGCATGGGTGTCGAGCGCGTCACCGTGCAGAACCTGCAGGTGCACGCGATCGACGCCGAGCGCGGCCTCGTCCTGATCAAGGGCGCCATCCCCGGCAACAAGGGCGGCCTCGTCGTCCTGCGCAGCGCGAGCAAGAAGGGAGACGCCAAGTGAGCACCGTTGACGTCCTCGCCGCCGACGGCAGCACCGCCGGCACCGCCGAGCTCCCCGCGGAGCTCTTCGACGTGACCGCGAACGTCCCGCTGATCCACCAGGTCGTGGTGGCCCAGCTGGCCGCGGCCCGTCAGGGCACCCACGCCACCAAGACCCGCGGCGACGTCCGCGGCGGTGGCAAGAAGCCGTACCGCCAAAAGGGCACCGGCCGCGCCCGCCAGGGCTCGACCCGCTCGCCGCAGTTCGCCGGCGGTGGCGTGGCCCACGGGCCCGTCCCGCACGGCTACGCGCAGCGCACGCCCAAGAAGATGATCGCCGCCGCCCTGCGCGGTGCGCTCTCCGACCGGGCCCGCGACGGCCGCGTCCACGTCGTCAGCGACCTCGTCGCCGGCGAGGTGCCGTCGACCAAGGCCGCGCTCGTCTCGCTCGACCGGGTCGCGACCACCGACAAGGTGCTCGTCGTCCTGCACCGCGACGACGACCTCGCCTGGGTCAGCCTGCGCAACGTCCCGACGGTCCACGTGATCACGGTCGACCAGCTCAACGCCTACGACGTGCTCGTCTGCGACGAGGTGGTCTTCACCTCCGCCGCGCTCGACACCTTCGTCGCCGGCCCGGTCTCGGGCCGCTCGGCCAAGGCCACGGCCCGCGTCAGCGAGGCCGAGCTGGACGCCGCCTCGGTCGAGGGTTCGGCCGAGCCGACCGACGCCGAGCTCGCGGCCTCCGCCGCCAGCGTCGCCGAGGTCCTCGAGCCGAGCACCGACGTCACCGAGGAGGACGCCAAGTGAGCACCATCAAGATCCGGAACCACCGCGACATCCTGCTCGCGCCGGTCGTGAGCGAGAAGTCGTACGCGTTGCTGGACGAGAACAAGTACACGTTCCTCGTCGCGCCGGACGCCAACAAGACCGAGATCAAGATCGCGGTCGAGTCGGTGTTCGACGTCAAGGTGACCGGCGTCAACACGCTGAACCGCACCGGCAAGAAGCGGCGCACCCGCTCGGGCACGGGCAAGCGCGCCGACACCAAGCGCGCCATCGTCTCGGTGGCCGACGGCCAGCGCATCGACATCTTCTCGGCTCCGGCGAGCTGAGCGAAGGACTGATTCGAATGGGTATCCGTAAGTACAAGCCGACCACCCCGGGCCGTCGTGGCTCGTCCGTGGCCGACTTCGTCGAGCTGACCCGGTCGACGCCGGAGAAGTCGCTCCTCGTCCCGAGCCCCAAGACCGGTGGCCGCAACAACACCGGCCGGATCACCACCCGGCACATCGGTGGCGGTCACAAGCAGGCCTACCGCCTCGTGGACTTCAAGCGCTACGACAAGGACGGCGTGCCGGCCAAGGTCGCGCACATCGAGTACGACCCGAACCGCACGGCGCGCATCGCGCTGCTGCACTTCGCGGACGGCGAGAAGCGCTACATCATCGCGCCGAACGGGCTGAACCAGGGCGCCGAGGTCGAGGCCGGCGAGGCCGCCGACATCAAGGCGGGCAACAACCTGCCGCTGTCGCGCATCCCGGTCGGCACCACGATCCACGCCGTCGAGCTGCGTCCCGGCGGTGGGGCCAAGCTCGGCCGCTCGGCCGGTGCGAGCATCCAGCTGGTCGCCCGCGAGGGCAAGAACGCCACGCTGCGCATGCCGTCGGGCGAGATGCGGATGGTCGACGTGCGGTGCCGCGCCACGGTTGGCGCCGTCGGCAACGCCGAGCAGTCGAACATCAACTGGGGCAAGGCGGGTCGCAACCGCTGGAAGGGCAAGCGCCCGACCGTCCGCGGTGTCGCGATGAACCCGATCGACCACCCGCACGGTGGTGGTGAGGGCAAGACCTCCGGTGGTCGCCACCCGGTCACCCCGTGGGGCAAGCCCGAGGGCCGCACCCGCAACCCCAACAAGGCGAGCAACCGCCAGATCGTCCGCCGCCGCAAGTCCGGCAAGAAGCGCTGAGCAGGAGCGAGTAGAAGATGCCACGCAGCCTGAAGAAGGGCCCGTTCGTCGACGACCACCTGGCCAAGAAGGTCGAGGTGCAGAACACGCGCGGGACGAAGAACGTCATCCGCACGTGGTCGCGTCGCTCGATGATCGTGCCGGACATGCTCGGTCACACGATCGCGGTGCACGACGGTCGCAAGCACGTCCCGGTGTTCGTCACCGAGTCGATGGTCGGTCACAAGCTGGGCGAGTTCGCCCCCACCCGGACCTTCCGCGGCCACGTCAAGGACGACCGGAAGGCGCGCCGCCGCTGACCGCGGTGGTGCGTAGAGGAGAAGAGAAGTCATGAGCAAGGACAAGGACTCCCGCCCGAGCCGGCGCAAGTCGCTGCTCGGCGACCGTCCCGGGTCGTTCGCGATCGCGAAGCAGGTCCGCATCTCGGCGACCAAGAGCCGCCGGGTCGTCGACCTGGTGCGCGGCATGGACGTCAACGCGGCCCTGGACACCCTCAAGTTCGCGCCGCAGGCCGCGAGCGAGCCGGTCTACAAGGTCGTCGCCAGCGCGGCGGCCAACGCGGAGCAGACGCACAACCTGCGCCGCGACGACCTGTTCATCTCGGCCGCGTTCGTGGACGAGGGCGTGACGATGCGCCGCATCCGCCCGCGGGCCAAGGGGAGCGCGAGCCGCATCCTCAAGCGGAGCAGCCACATCACCGTCGTCGTCGAGCCCAAGAGCACGTCCGAGAAGGGGGCCTGAGCATGGGCCAGAAGATCCAGCCGTACGGCTTCCGTCTGGGCATCAGCACCGACCACAAGAGCCGCTGGTACACCGACAAGGCGTACAAGGAGTACATCGGCGAGGACATCAAGGTCCGCGCGATGCTCACCAAGACCCTCGAGCGCGCCGGCATCTCCTCGGTGGAGATCGAGCGCACCCGTGACCGGGTCCGCGTCGACATCTACACCGCGCGTCCGGGCATCGTCATCGGCCGCAACGGCGCCGAGGCCGAGCGCGTGCGCGGCGAGCTCGAGAAGCTCACCGGCAAGCAGGTCCAGCTGAACATCCTCGAGGTCAAGAACCCCGAGACCGACGCCCAGCTCGTGGCGCAGGGCGTGGCCGAGCAGCTCGCCTCGCGCGTGCAGTTCCGTCGCGCAATGCGCAAGGCGCAGCAGTCGGCCATGCGCTCCGGTGCCGCCAAGGGCATCCGGATCCAGTGCTCGGGCCGTCTGGGTGGCGCCGAGATGAGCCGCTCGGAGTTCTACCGCGAGGGTCGGGTCCCGCTGCACACGCTGCGCGCCGATATCGACTACGGCTTCTTCGAGGCCAAGACGACCTTCGGCCGCATCGGCGTGAAGGTCTGGATCTACAAGGGCGACGTCTCGGGCACCCGCACCGAGCGCGCGGCCCAGAAGGCGGCCCGCAACGCCGCCGGCGGTCGCAGCCGTCCGGGTGGCCGTGGTGACCGTCCGGCCCGTGGTGACCGTCCGGCCCGCGGCGACCGTCCCGAGCGCGGCGGCGCCCGTCGTCGCGAGGACGCCCCGGCCGAGGCCGTCACGGCCGGCGCCGGTGCGGCGACCGAGACCGCTCCGAGCACGCAGGAGGCCTGAGCATGCTGATCCCTCGCAAGGTCAAGTTCCGCAAGCAGCACCACCCCAAGCGGACCGGTGCGGCCAAGGGCGGCACGTCGCTCGCCTTCGGCGACTTCGGCATCCAGGCCGTGGAGGCCTCGTACCTGACCAACCGTCAGATCGAGTCCGCCCGTATCGCCATGACCCGCCACATCAAGCGCGGTGGGAAGGTGTGGATCAACGTCTACCCCGACCGCCCGCTGACCAAGAAGCCCGCCGAGACCCGCATGGGTTCGGGCAAGGGCTCCCCGGAGTGGTGGATCGCGAACATCAAGCCGGGCCGGGTGCTCTTCGAGCTCGCCGGTGTCGACGAAGAGGTGGCTCGTGAGGCGATGCGCCTGGCGATCCACAAGCTGCCCATGAAGGCGCGCTTCATCAAGCGCGAAGCAGGTGACATCTGATGGCCAAGGGACTGACCGCCGCTGAGCTGCGCGGCCTGTCGCGCAGCGAGCTGGACCGCAAGGTCGGCGAGCTGAAGGAGGAGCTCTTCGGGCTCCGCTTCTCCAACGCCACCGGGCAGCTGGAGAGCCACGGCCGGCTGCGCGCCGTGCGCAAGGACATCGCCCGGATCTACACCGTGCTGACCGAGCGCGAGCTCGGGATCACGACCGATCCTGACGCCGAGGAAGTGAACGCATGAGCGAGACGACCAACGAGACCGTCGAGGCCTCCGCGACCGAGCGCACCGCGCGCAAGGTCCGCGAGGGCTACGTGGTCAGCGACAAGATGGACAAGACCGTCGTGGTCAGCGTCGAGGACCGCGTCAAGCACCGCCTGTACGGCAAGGTGCTGCGCCAGAGCACGCGGCTCAAGGCCCACGACGAGGAGAACGCCGCCGGTGTCGGCGACCGGGTCCGGATCATGGAGACCCGGCCGCTGAGCGCGACCAAGCGCTGGCGCGTCGTGGAGATCCTCGAGAAGGCCAAGTAGCACCACGCCCGCCTGCCCCGCGCTCGTCGCGGGGCGGCTCAGCAAGACCCGGAGCCCCACGGGCTCAGGGAACGTCAGTTCCACCAGGCCCGTGAGGGAACCGGTGAGACAACCAGGAGACATCAGATGATCCAGCAGGAGTCGCGGCTCAAGGTCGCCGACAACACGGGTGCCAAGGAGATCTTGTGCATCCGCGTGCTCGGCGGGTCCGGTCGTCGCTACGCCGGCATCGGCGACGTCATCGTCGCCACCGTCAAGGACGCCATCCCGGGCGGCAACGTCAAGAAGGGCGACGTCGTCAAGGCGGTGATCGTGCGCACCGTCAAGGAGAACCGTCGCGGCGACGGTTCCTACATCAAGTTCGACGAGAACGCCGCGGTGATCCTCCGCGCCGACAGCGCGGAGCCCCGCGGCACCCGCATCTTCGGCCCGGTCGGCCGTGAGCTCCGCGAGAAGCGCTTCATGCGCATCATCTCGCTCGCCCCGGAGGTGATCTGACATGGCCCGTACGTCCACCAAGAGCACGAAGAGCGTCAAGCTCCACGTCCGCAAGGGTGACCGCGTGAAGGTCATCGCCGGCAAGGACAAGGGCCTGGTCGGTGAGGTCCTCGCGACCCAGCCCGAGCGCGGCACCGTGACCGTCGCCGGCGTGAACATCGTCAAGCGCCACCTCAAGGACAGCTCGGCGCAGCCGCAGTCGCGCCAGACGACCAAGGGCGGCATCGTCTCGTCCGAGGCGCCGGTGAACGCGTCCAACGTCCAGCTCGTCGTGAAGAACGCCGAGGGCGACGAGGTCGTGACCCGCGTGGGCCACGAGCGCGTCGAGGTGACCAAGCGCCGTCCCGACGGCAGCGAGTACAAGTCGACCCGCAGCATGCGGATCGCCCGGGTGACCGGGGAGGAGATCTGATGACGGCCACCGAGACCGAGCCGACGATCCGCGAGCCGCGGGCCGTGCCCCGGCTCAAGCAGCGCTACCGCGACGAGATCGCGCCGGCGCTGAACACCGAGTTCGGCTTCGCGAACGTCATGCAGATCCCGCGCCTGGTCAAGGTCGTCGTGAACATGGGTGTCGGCGACGCCGCCCGTGACTCGAAGCTCATCGACGGGGCGACCAAGGACCTGGCGGCGATCACCGGGCAGAAGCCGCAGGTGACCAAGGCCCGCAAGTCGATCGCGCAGTTCAAGCTGCGCGAGGGCATGCCGATCGGCGCGCACGTCACGCTGCGCGGCGACCGGATGTGGGAGTTCGCGGACCGTCTGGTCAGCCTCGCGCTGCCCCGCATCCGTGACTTCCGGGGGCTGTCGCCGAAGCAGTTCGACGGCAACGGCAACTACACCTTCGGGCTGAACGAGCAGGTCATGTTCCACGAGATCGACCCGGACCGGATCGACCGCACGCGGGGCATGGACATCACCTTCGTGACGACCGCCACGACCGACGAGCAGGGCCGCGCCCTGCTGCGCGGCCTCGGCTTCCCGTTCCGGACCAACTGAGGAATCGACAGATGGCGAAGACAGCACTCAAGGTCAAGCAGGCCCGCAAGCCCAAGTTCGCGGTGCGCGCGTACACCCGTTGCCAGAAGTGCGGGCGCTCGCAGGCGGTCTACCGCAAGTTCGGCCTGTGCCGGATCTGCTTCCGCGACATGGCGCACAAGGGCGAGCTGCCCGGCATCACCAAGTCCTCCTGGTGACCAGAGCCCCTGAGCGGGCCCAGGCCACCGATCCCACGCTGCAGGTCCCGGGGACGGGAAACCGCGCGAGAAAGAAGCAGCACCCATGACCATGACAGACCCGATCGCGGACATGCTGACCCGCGTCCGGAACGCCTCTCAGGCGTTCCACGACGAGGCGATCATGCCCAGCAGCACCATCAAGGTCGGCATCGCCGAGATCCTGACGTCCGAGGGCTACATCGCGGGCTACGAGGTGAAGGAGCCGAGCGAGGGCGAGGTGGGCAGGACCCTCTCGATCACGCTGAAGTACGGCACGAACCGCGAGCGCGCGATCGCCGGCGTCCGCCGGGTGTCGAAGCCCGGCCTGCGCGTCTACGCGAAGTCGACCGGCCTGCCCAAGGTCCTCGGCGGCCTCGGCATCGCCATCATCTCGACCTCCCAGGGGCTCCTGACCGACCGTCAGGCCCACCGCAACGGCGTGGGTGGCGAAGTCGTCGCCTACGTCTGGTGACCCGGACACCCGAGAGGATCTGAAGACATGTCCCGCATCGGCAGGCTGCCGGTTCCCGTCCCGGCCGGCGTCACCGTGACGCTCGACGGGCAGAACGTCGAGGTCAAGGGGCCCAAGGGCACCCTGAGCCACGTCGTCGCACGTCCCATCACCGTCGAGCGCGCCGAGAGCGGCGAGCTCGAGGTCAACCGCCCCGACGACGAGCGCGTCAGCCGCTCGCTCCACGGCCTGACCCGCACCCTGGTGGCCAACATGGTCGCCGGCGTGACTACGGGCTACGAGAAGAAGCTCGAGATCCGCGGCGTCGGCTACCGCGTCGTGGCCAAGGGCCCGACGCAGCTGGAGTTCGCGCTCGGCTACAGCCACCCCGTGCACGTGACCGCCCCCGAGGGCATCACGTTCAACGTCGAGGCGCCGACCCGTTTCTCGGTCATCGGCATCGACAAGCAGATGGTGGGCGAGGTCGCCGCGAACATCCGCAAGCTGCGCAAGCCGGAGCCCTACAAGGGCAAGGGCGTGCGTTACGTGGGCGAGCACGTCCGCATGAAGGCTGGAAAGGCTGGTAAGTGATGGCTGTCTCGCTGTCGCAGCACAAGGGCACCGCGGTCAAGACCCGTTCGCGGCTGCGCCGTCAGGTCCGTGGTCGCAAGAAGATCTTCGGCGCCCCCGACCGTCCGCGGCTGGTCGTCACCCGGTCGGCCCGTCACATCACCGCCCAGGTGATCGACGACGTCGCCGGCCACACGCTGGCGTACGCCTCGACCATGGAGGGCGACCTCCGTGGCAACGACGGTGACAAGTCGGCCAAGGCGCGTCAGGTCGGCGAGCTCGTCGCCACCCGCGCCAAGGCCGCCGGGGTCGAGCAGGTCGTCTTCGACCGGGCCGGCAACAAGTACCACGGACGGATCGCGGCCCTGGCCGACGCGGCCCGCGAAGCCGGCCTCGGCTTCTGACCGCGACGCGCCGGAATAGGAAGAGGTAAGTCAGATGAGTGGAACCCAGCGCCGCGGAGGCGGCGCAGGTGGTGACCGTCGCGGTGGCGGCCGTGACGGCGGCCGCGGCGGGCCCGCCGAGAAGAGCAACTACATCGAGCGCGTCGTCGCCATCAACCGGGTGGCGAAGGTCGTGAAGGGTGGTCGTCGCTTCAGCTTCACCGCGCTGGTCGTGGTGGGCGACGGTGACGGCAACGTCGGCGTCGGCTACGGCAAGGCCAAGGAGGTGCCCGCGGCGATCGCCAAGGGTGTCGAGGAGGCCAAGAAGCACTTCTTCGCCGTGCCCCGCATCCAGGGCACCATCCCGCACCCCGTCCAGGGCGAGAAGGCGGCCGGCGTGGTCATGCTGCGTCCGGCGTCGCCCGGTACCGGTGTGATCGCGGGCGGTTCGGCCCGTGCGGTGCTCGAGTGCGCCGGCGTGCACGACGTGCTCGCCAAGTCGCTCGGCTCGGCCAACGCGATCAACGTCGTCCACGCGACGGTCGCGGCCCTGCAGAGCCTCGAGCAGCCCGAGCAGGTCGCCCGCCGTCGTGGGCTGTCGGTCGAGCAGGTCACCCCGGCCGCGATCCTGCGGGCCCGCGAGGCGGTGAGCGCGTCGTGACGCAGCTCCTCGTCCGTCAGATCCGCAGCAGCGTCGGCGGCAAGCAGAACCAGCGCGACACGCTGCGCACCCTCGGTCTGCGCAAGATCGGGGACTCGTCGGTCCGCGAGGACCGTCCCGAGGTCCGTGGCATGATCAACACGGTCGCCCACCTGGTGACCGTGGAGGAGGTGAGCTGACATGGCTCTGAAGGTCCATCACCTGAGGCCGGCCCCCGGCGCCAAGACCGCGAAGCACCGCGTGGGTCGTGGTGAGGGCGGCAAGGGCGGCAAGACCGCCGGCCGCGGCACCAAGGGCACGGGCGCTCGCAAGGGCACCCCGGCCAACTTCGAGGGCGGCCAGATGCCGCTGCAGATGCGCCTGCCGAAGCTGCGCGGGTTCAAGAACCCGTTCCGCGTCGAGTTCCAGGTCGTCAACCTCGACAAGCTCGGGAACCTGTTCCCGGGCGGCGGCACCGTGGGCGTCGACGACCTCGTCGCCGCCGGCGCGGTCCGCGCCAACCAGCCGGTCAAGGTCCTCGGCAACGGGGAGATCGGCGTCGCGGTGCAGGTCAGCGCGCACGCCTTCTCCACCAGCGCCAAGGAGAAGATCGCCGCGGCCGGTGGGAGCACCACCGAGCTCTGAGCACGCACGTCGCAAGGCCGCCCGCACCAGCGGGCGGCCTTTCGTCGTTCCCTGCATCCGTCCGGGGTCTCAGCGAGTTCCTAGGCGGTGGACCTTCCGCCTGACCGGCCCGGTGACGTTGACTGCTCAACCACAGGCCCGCCGATCACTGGAGACCGCCATGGAACCGACGCACCGCCCCGCCACCCGATCCCGCCTCTCGCGCAGCCTGAGGCGAGCGGTCGTCACCGTCACCACGCTCGGCCTCGGTGCCGGGCTGACCCTCGTGGGCGCGGGCGCCGCCTCGGCCGGCCCTCGCCACGACCACGGGTCGAAGAGCCCCGCGAGCATCGCGCTGCCGACCGGGTTCCAGCCCGAGGGCATCGCCATCGGCGGGAAGACCGTCTACTCGGGCTCCCGGGTGAGCGGCGACATCTACGCGGCCGACCTGCGCACCGGCAAGGGCCGCGTCCTGTCGACGGGCCCGGGCACGCCGTCCCTGGGCCTCAAGGTCGACGGGCGCCGGCTGTGGGTCGCCGGAGGCTCGGGCGGGGATGCCCGGGTGATCGACACCCGGATGGGCCGCGTACGGGCCAGCATCGAGCTCACGTCGGCCCCGGCCGGCTCGACCTTCGTCAACGACGAGGTGGTCGCCGGGCGCTACGTCTGGTTCACCGACTCGCTGCAGGCCCAGCTCTACCGCGTCGACCGGGCCCACCCGGACCGCGCGGTGAAGACGGTCCCGCTGACCGGGGACTGGAGCCAGACGCCCGGGGTCAACAACGCCAACGGCATCGCGCGTACGCCCGACGGCCGCGCGCTGCTCGTGGTCAAGTCCGACACCGGCCAGCTGTTCCGCGTGGAGCCCTCGGGACGGGCGAGCCTCGTCGACCTCGGCGGCTACGCCCTGACGAACGGCGACGGGCTCCTCCTGCAGGGCCGGACGCTGTACGCCGTGCAGAACCGCCTCAACAAGGTCGCCGTCGTGTCCCTGGACCGGACGGGCACGCAGGGCCGCCTGGTGCGGACCATCACCAGCCCGGCCTTCGACGTGCCCAGCACCGTCGCCGCATCGGGGCGGTACCTCTACCTGCCCAACGCCCGCTTCGGCGCCACGGGGGACCCGGCCACGCTGGCGTACAGCATCAACCGCGTCGCCCGCTGACCCGGTAGCGGCGCCACGAGGCGCACCCTCCGCCACGAGGCGCACCCCGCAGGGTGCGCGGGGTGGGGGAGGGTGCGCCTCGCGCATCCTGTCCTCGCTCCGCTCGGACGCGGCCGGTGCTCTGGTCCGGCGCCTTCCTCCCTCTCGGGCAGGACGAAAAGCGTGTCCTGCCCGCTCGGTCGTCCAGGCGCCGGCGCACGTTCCTTCTGTCCTCGCTGCGCTCGGACGCGGCCGGTGCTCTGGTCCGGCGCCCTCCTCCCTCTCGGGCAGGACGAAAAGCGTGTCCTGCCCGCTCGGTCGTCCAGGCGCCGGCGCCCCGGCCGGGCGGGGTCGGGCTCCACCGACTGGACAGCCGCCGACCGACGGATGCGGCGGACGCGGATTCGCTTGATAGTCTCGGGCGGTCCTCAGGCGGCGCGTACCCTCGCCAGGACGCCTCGCGACTTGAAAGGGAGGGCCGGAGTGCTTTCCGCGTTCGCCAACGCCTTCCGTACGCCGGACCTGCGCAAGAAGATCCTCTTCACGCTCGGGATCCTGGCCATCTTCCGGCTCGGCTCGATCATCCCCACGCCCAACGTCAACGCGGCCCAGGTCAACCTGTGCCTGCGCCAGGCGACCTCGGGTGACCAGCAGGGGCTCTACTCGCTGATCAACCTGTTCTCCGGCGGGGCGCTGCTCCAGCTGGCGATCTTCGCGCTCGGGATCATGCCGTACATCACGGCGAGCATCATCCTGCAGCTGCTGACCGTGGTCATCCCGCGGCTGGAGGCCCTCAAGAAGGAGGGCCAGTCCGGCCAGACGAAGATCACGCAGTACACGCGCTACCTGACCCTGGTCCTCGCGCTGCTGAACTCAACGGCGTTCGTCACCGTCGCGGTCAACGACCGGCTCTTCACCGGCTGCACCGGCATCGTCTACGACAAGGGCTACTTCCCGGTCATCGTCATGATCCTGACGATGACGGCCGGCACCAGCGTCATCATGTGGCTCGGTGAGCTCGTGACCGAGCGCGGCGTCGGCAACGGCATGTCGGTCCTGATCTTCACCCAGATCGCCGCCACCTTCCCCTCCGCGCTGTGGAGCCTCAAGGTCGCCCGCCCGGGCCAGCAGGGCTGGGTCGTCTTCCTGCTCGTCATCGCCCTCGGCCTGCTGGTCATGGTCGGCGTCATCTTCGTCGAGCAGTCCCAGCGCCGGATCCCGGTGCAGTACGCCAAGCGCATGGTCGGGCGGCGGATGTTCGGTGGCACCACCACCTACATCCCCATCAAGGTCAACCAGGCCGGCGTCATCCCCGTCATCTTCGCCAGCTCGCTGCTCTACCTGCCGGCGCTCTACGCGCAGTTCCGGCCGGAGGACCGCTTCTCGAGCTGGATCTCGGGGAACTTCGTCAAGGGCGACCACCCGATCTACATGGCGACGTTCTTCCTGCTCATCGTGTTCTTCGCCTACTTCTACGTCGCGATCACCTTCAACCCCGAAGAGGTCGCCGACAACATGAAGAAGTACGGCGGCTTCATCCCCGGCATCCGCGCCGGCAAGCCGACCGAGAACTACCTCGCGTTCGTGCTGTCGCGGCTGACCCTGCCGGGCGCCCTCTACCTCGGACTGATCGCACTGCTGCCGTCGGTCGCGTTCATCTTCTTGAACGCCAACCAGAACTTCCCCTTCGGTGGAACCTCGATCCTGATCATCGTCGGCGTCGGCCTCGACACCGTGAAGCAGATCGAGTCGCAGCTGCAGCAGCGCAACTACGAAGGGTTCCTCCGCTGATGCATCTGTTGATCATGGGTCCGCCCGGCGCCGGCAAGGGCACGCAGGCCAGCCGGATCGGCGGGCACTACTCGATCCCGGCGATCTCGACCGGCGACATGTTCCGCGCGATGAAGGACTCCGACACCCCGCTGGCCAAGCAGGTGCAGGAGATCATGACGTCCGGCGCGTACGTCCCCGACGAGGTCACCAACGCGGTCGTGGCCGACCGCCTCGTCGCCGACGACTGCGCGGACGGCTTCCTGCTCGACGGCTACCCGCGCACGCTCGACCAGGTGTCGTTCCTCGACGGGGTGCTGAAGGAGGCCGACTGCGAGCTCGACGCGGTCATCTCCCTCTCGGTCGACGCCGACGAGCTGGTGGCCCGGCTGACGCGTCGTGGGGCGACCGACGGCCGCGCCGACGACACGCCCGAGGCCATCCGCACGCGCCAGCAGGTCTACGCCGACCAGACGGCGCCGCTGCTGGACGTCTACCGGGAGCGCGGCCTCCTCGTCGAGGTCGACGGCCTCGGCGACATCGACGACGTGACCCGCCGGCTCTTCGCCGCCCTCGACCAGCGGGCCGGCGACGGCGCGCTCGTCGCCAGCTCCTGAACCCACCGGCGTGAGCCGCACCGGCGTCGAGGTCAAGAGCCCCGAGCAGGTGCGGCTGATGCGCCGCGCCGGGCTCGTCGTCGCCGACGCCCTCGAGGCGGTCGTCGCGGCGGTCCGGCCCGGGACCACGACCCGTGAGCTCGACGCCGTGGCCGCCGAGGTCATGGCGCGGGCCGGTGCGCAGCCGTCGTTCCTCGGCTACGGCGCCGAGGAGGACCGCCCCGGCTTCCCGGGCGTGCTCTGCCTCTCCGTGGACGACGAGGTCGTGCACGGGATCCCGGGCGACCGTGTCCTGGCCGCCGGTGACCTCCTCTCGATCGACTGCGGTGCCGTCGTCGACGGCTGGCACGGCGACGCCGCGGTCAGCGTCGTCGTCGGCCCCGAGCCGCCGCGCCACGAGGTGGCCGGGCTGCTGGACGCGACACGGACGGCCATGTGGCACGGCATCGCCGCGCTGCGCCCCGATGGACGGGTCGCCGACGTCGGGCGGGCCGTCGAGGCGGCCGTGCGCGCCGCCGGGCCGTACGGCATCGTCGACGACTACGTCGGCCACGGGATCGGCACGGCGATGCACCAGGAGCCCGACGTGCCCAACCGTGCCCCGCACGGGCTGCTCGAGCGGGTCCGGGGCCGAGGGCCCCGGCTGGTGCCCGGGACGGTCCTCGCCGTGGAGCCCATGCTCACGCTCGGGTCGCCGGAGACGCACGAGCTCGACGACGGCTGGACCGCCGTCACCGACGACGGCGGGCTCGCCTGCCACTTCGAGCACACCGTCGCGCTGACGCCGGCCGGGTTGTGGGTGCTCACCGCGCACGACGGGGGAGAGGCGGCGCTGGCCGCGCTCGGCGCCCCGTACGCCCCGCTCTGAGCGCTGCCGCGACCTCGCGCAGGGGGCTGCGCATTGTCAGCGTGCGCTAGTAGTTTGCCGCCATGACGCTGGCGACGGACGGCGACGTCTTCTCCACCCTGGTCGAGCCGCTGCGCGGCGAGCTGACCGCGCACTGCTACCGGATGCTCGGGTCGGTCCACGACGCGGAGGACCTGGTCCAGGAGACGTTCATCCGCGCCTGGCGCTCGTACGACAAGTTCGAGGGGCGCTCGTCGGTCCGGACGTGGATGTACAAGATCGCCACGAACGTGTGCCTCACCGCGCTGGACGGCCGCGCCCGTCGACCGATGCCGACCGGGCTGGGTCAGCCGGCCTCCGACCCTCGCGGGACGCTCGAGTCGCGCCCGGAGGTGACCTGGCTCGAGCCCCTGCCCGACGCGGTCATCTGGGGCGGGAGCCCGGAGGACCCGGAGGCCGCGACGCTCGACCACGAGAGCGTCCGGCTGGCCTTCGTGGCGGCGCTGCAGCACCTCACCCCGCCGCAGCGCGCCGCGGTCGTGCTCTTCGACGTGCTGAGCATGTCGGCGAGCGAGGTGGCCGAGCTGCTCGGCACCACCGTGGCCGCGGTGAACAGCAGCCTGCAGCGGGCCCGGGCCCACCTGGCCAAGCTCGACCCCGAGTCGGAGCGTGACAGCGCCCGGCAGCCCGACGACGAGCGTAAGCGGGAGCTGCTCGCGCAGTACGTCGACGCGTTCGAGCGCTACGACGTCGAGCGCATCGTGGCGCTTCTCAGCGCCGACGCGGTGTGGGAGATGCCGCCCTTCACCGGCTGGTACTCCGGGGCCGAGGAGATCGGCGACCTCATCCGGCTGAACTGCCCCGCGGAGCGCGCGGGGGACCAGATCCTGGTGGAGACCACGGCCAACGGTGGCCCGGCCTTCGCGCTCTACATGCGCGACCCCGCCGACGGCGTGCACCGCGCCTTCCACCTGCAGGTGCCGGTGCTGGGCGAGGGCGGCTTCACCCACGTCTCGGCCTTCTTCGACACCTCGCTCTTCGCCCGGTTCGGCCTGCCCGAGGAGCTCCCCGAGGAGCACCGTGGCCGCGCGCAGGCCCTCCGGGCCGGGAGCGGCGAGACCTCCCACGGGTAGCCTGGAGAGCGTGTCCGAGCTGCCGATCTCCTCGCCCTACCGCAGCCGGCCCGACGCGCCCGTGACCGACTCCGAGCGCGAGCAGCTCAACGCCCGGCTCAACGCGGCGTACACCGACGGCCGCCTGAGCGCCGACGACTACCAGGCCCGGCTGGACACGCTGTTCGGCGCGAGCACCCTCGGCCAGCTGGTCCCCGTCGTCGACGGGCTGCTGCCGGCGACGACCTACGACAGCCCCGCCATGGTGGCGCCGAGCGGCGGGGAGCCCGGGCAGCTGTCGGAGGCCCGCGACGTGCGCCGCGTCTCGCTGGGCGTGGTCGTGGCCGTCGCGGGCGTGCTGGTCGTGATCGCCGTCCTCTTCCTGGTGCTCGTCGGCCTGGGCTGAGCCGTCGGACGGCGGTCGACGGCCGGTGCGGACGCCGCGTTTGGTTAGGCAAACCTAAGAGTGGCGCACACCACTGTTCTATCGTGCCCACCTGAGCTCCTTTCGCCACTAAGATTCCGCCGTGGCCAGGCAGGACTCGCACGCGAAGATCGCGGAGCACGTGCAGCGGCTCGGCGAGAAGCACCCGCCGATCCCGCTCGACTCCGTCGACCGCACGATCCACGACGCCGAGGCGGTCAAGGCCCGCTTCGGCCACACGATCGACTACCTGGCCCGCGTCGAGCTCGAGGTCGACCGCAACGTGCTGGAGCTGCTCGTGCTCCTGCCCGACGTCGACGACACCAACAAGACCTTCTACTCCGACGTCTGGCAGCCGCAGGAGATCCAGCACGGGCTGATCCTCGACCGGCTCCAGCAGGACCTCGGGCGCGAGCCGGCCTCGCCCCACATGGACGTCTCCTTCAAGATCAAGATCTTGGGTGCGCTGGCGAACCTCAAGCCGATCCAGGAGGTCGCCAAGCTGATGTACTTCCTGACCGGTGCGAGCACCGAGCGTCAGGCCGTGCTCGCGTACAACCAGATCAGCGCCGGGCTCAAGGAGATGGGGGAGACGGCGATCGCCGAGACCATCGTCAACCCCATCAAGCAGCAGGAGCCGGGCCACTTCGCCTTCTACAACATGTCGGCGTCGGCCATGGTCAACGACGGCGTGCTCAAGCCGTGGCAGCTCTTCCTCGCCCGGGTGCTGCGCGAGCGCAGCTACGGCCTGGTCGGCACCAACGGCCGCGCCGACCACAAGGCGGCCATGGGTCGCGTCGCCGAGGACCTCGGCATCGACACCGACCTCGAGGGGTACGCCCGCGAGATCGGCCGCGTGGAGCAGCGGCTGCTGTGGGCGCACCGCCAGGGCATGCCCTTCCCGCCGTACATCCTGCGCGCGCTCCGCGAGAGCGTCGACCTCTACCGCGAGCGCGGGTTCGGCCCGGCCACGGCCTGACACGCGCCCGTCACGGGCCAGCCCTAGGCTGCGGCCATGATCGGGAGCGAACTCGAGGCGGCCGGTGTCCGGCGCGTGCTCGGGACGATGGTCAACGCGTCGGGGCTGCTGCTGGCCAAGGCCGTGCCGCTGGGGCGGGTCGACGCCTTCGCCCGCCACGGCCTGGGGGCGGCCCCGGTCTGGGACGTCTTCACCGTCGACGGCGCCATCGCCTTCACCGACGCCATCAGCGCGGTCGGTGACCGGCGCCTCCGGCTGGACACGGACGGGCTCGCCGACCTGGGCGACGGGCTGGCCTGGGGGCCGCTCGACCTCGTGACGCAGGACGGCGGACCGGTGTCCGGCTGCCCCCGCACCACGCTCCGCTCGGTGACCGACCGGCTCGCCGCGGCCGGGCTGCAGGCGCTCGTCGGCCACGAGCTGGAGCTGGTCCTCGTGGCCCCGGACGGCTCGGCGCTCGAGACCGGCTCGTGGGTGCCGTACGGCGCCACCGGGCTGCTCGACCACGCCGGGTTCGTCGACGACCTCATGTCCTCCTGCGCGCGCGCCGGCATCCCGCTCGAGCAGGTCCACGCCGAGTACGGCCGTCAGCAGCTGGAGCTGTCCCTGCCGCCCGCGGACCCGGTCCGCGCCGCCGACGGCGTGGTGCTCGCCCGGGTGGTCATCGGCCAGGTCGCGCGGCGCCACGGCGTGCGCGCGTCCTTCTCGCCCGCCCCGTTCCCCGGCACGGTGGGCAGCGGGGCCCACCAGCACCTCTCGCTCACCCGCGACGGGGTCCCGCTCTTCTCCGGCGGCGACGGGCCGCGCGGGCTCACCGGCGACGGCGCGGCGGCGCTGGGCGCGCTCGTCGACGGGCTGCCCGAGGTCCAGGCGCTGCTGGGCGGCTCGGTGCTGTCCGGGACCCGGCTCGCGCCGGGCGGCTGGTCCGGGGCCTTCCGGTGCTGGGGCACCGAGAACCGGGAGGCCGCGGTCCGCTACCTCGCCGCCGGGACGGGCAACCCGCACGGGGCGAACGTCGAGGTGAAGGTCGTCGACCCGTCCTCCTGCGTCTACCTCGCCTCGGCCGCGCTGCTGGCGCTCGCGCTCGACGGGATCGAGCAGGGCACGGAGCTCCCGCCCGAGGTCGTGGACGACCCGAGCGTGGTCGCCGAGGCCGACCGTGCGGCCGCGGGGCTCGAGATCCTCCCCACGGACCTCGCGGCGGTCGTGGACACCCTCGACCGCTCCGAGCGGGTCCGCCGCCTGCTCGGCGACGCGGTCGTCGACGCGACCGTCGCCGTGCGCCGGCTCGAGCGCGAGACCTTCGCCGACGTCGAGCTCGACGAGGTCGCCCGGCGGCTCCGGCTGGCGTGGTCGGCGTGAGCGCGGACGCGAGCGCGAGCGGCGCCACCGCGGCGCTGCGCGAGCACGTCGAGCGGCTCGGCCTGGTCGACCACCACGTCCACGGGACCTGGACGGCCGACGCCGACCCCGTACGGCTCGCCAACGCCCTCAACGAGGCCGACACCGCGCCGCTGGCGGACCCCCGCACGGCCTGGGACACCCAGCTCGGCTTCGCCGTGCGGCGCTGGTGCGCGCCGCTGCTGGACCTCGAGCCGCACGTCGCGCCCGAGGCGTACGTCGCCCGTCGCGCCGAGCTCGGCGAGGAGGAGGTGGCCAGGAGGCTGCTGCGGCCCACGAACGTCGACGCGTGGTTCGTCGACACGGGCTGGAGCACCGGGCTCACGAGCCCCGACGGGCTGGCGGCGCTCGGCGGCGGCACGGGCCACGAGGTCGTGCGCCTCGAGACCCTGGCCGAGCAGCTGCTGCCGACCCTGGACGACCCCAGCTCCTGGGCCGAGGCGTTCGGCGCCCGGGTCGAGGAGGCCGCCCGGACTTCGGTGGGGTTCAAGTCGGTCATCGCCTACCGCTGCGGGTTCGCGGTCGACCTCGCCCCGCCCGCTCCGCGCGCCGTCGCCGAGGCGGCCCGGCGCTGGCACGCCGGCGTCGTGGACGGCCGCGCCCCGCGGCTCGACGACCCCGTGCTCCTCGTGGCCGGCCTGTACGCCGCGCTGCGCACCCGCCGGCCCCTGCAGCTGCACGTGGGTTTCGGCGACCGGGACCTCGACCTCGCCGCCGTCGACCCGCTGCTGCTGACCGGCCTGCTGCGCCGCGACGAGGTCCGTGGCGTGCCGGTCATGCTGCTGCACTGCTACCCCTACGAGCGGGCCGCCGGCTACCTGGCCCAGGCCTTCGAGGAGGTGCACCTCGACGTCGGGCTGACCACCCACTTCCTGGGCGCGCGCGGCGTGGGGGCCGTCGCCCGCTCGCTGGAGCTGGCCCCCTTCCACAAGGTGCTCTACTCCTCCGACGCCGCCGGGCCCGCCGAGCTGCACCACCTCGGGGCACGGCTGTGGCGCAACGCCGTGGTGAGCGTGCTCGGCGGCTGGGTCGAGCAGGGGGAGTGGTCGGCGGGCGACGCGGCCCGCGTCGCGACGATGGTCGGGCGCGACAACGCCCGGCGGGTCTACCTCGACGCCTGACCGGCTCGCGGGACTTCGACACCTGTCGAACCCCGACCCAGGACCTGCGACCGCTGTCGCGTGACTTCTGCCGCGGTGGACGATGGGATGGGCAGTGCCGGGAGCGAGTGGCGCGACCGGCGTCGTCGAGCGACCGAGGAGCGACGTGGACGCGATCACGCAGGTGCCGGCCCCGACCAACGAGCCGGTGCGCGACTACGCACCGGGCAGCCCGGAACGGACCCGGCTGACCGCCGAGCTCGACCGGCTGGGCGGCCAGGTCACCGAGATCAGCCAGGTCGTGGGCGGTGAGCACAAGCCGGCGTCGGGCGACGCGTACGAGGTCGTGCAGCCGCACCGCCACAGCGCAGTCGTCGGCCGCTACGCCAGCAGCACGCACGCCGACGTCGCCGCGGCCATCGAGGCGTCGCAGGCCGCGGCCCCCGGCTGGCAGGCCCTGTCCTTCGACGACCGCGCCGCGGTCTTCCTCCGCGCGGCCGACCTCCTGTCCGGCCCGTGGCGCGCGACGCTGGCCGCCGCGACCATGCTGGGCCAGTCGAAGACGGCCTACCAGGCCGAGATCGACACCCCCTGCGAGCTCATCGACTTCTGGCGCTTCAACGTCGGCTTCGCCCGCCAGATCCTCGCCGAGCAGCCGATGTCGGGCCCTGGGGTCTGGAACCGCACCGACCACCGCCCGCTCGAGGGCTTCGTCTACGCGATCACCCCCTTCAACTTCACCGCCATCGCCGGCAACCTCCCGACGGCCCCGGCGCTGATGGGCAACGTCGTGGTCTGGAAGCCGTCGCCGACCCAGGCGCTGTCGGCGTACCTGACGATGCAGCTGCTCGAGGCCGCGGGCCTGCCGGCCGGCGTCATCAACCTGGTACTGGGCGACGGCCCGGTCGTCTCCGAGGTCGCCCTCGCCGACCCGCGCCTCGCGGGCATCCACTTCACCGGCAGCACCCGGACCTTCCAGCACCTGTGGCGCGAGGTCGGGACGAACATCGAGCGCTACGCCTCCTACCCGCGCCTCGTCGGCGAGACCGGCGGCAAGGACTTCGTCCTCGCGCACGCCTCGGCCGACCCCGAGGTCCTCACCACCGCGCTGATCCGCGGGGCCTTCGACTACCAGGGCCAGAAGTGCTCGGCCGCCTCGCGCGCCTTCGTGCCGCGCTCGGTGTGGTCGCGGATGGGTGAGGACTTCCTCGAGCAGGTCCGCGGGCTGCGCTACGGCGACGTGACCGACCTGTCGAACTTCGGCGGCGCGGTCATCGACCAGCGCGCGTACGACAAGAACAAGGCGGCCATCGACCGCGCCCGGGCCACCAGCGGCGTCACGGTCGCGGCCGGCGGCGGCACCGACGACTCCGAGGGCTACTTCGTGGAGCCGACCGTGCTCCTCGGAGACGACCCGACCGACGCGGCCTTCTGCGACGAGTACTTCGGCCCGATCCTGTCGGTGCACGTCTACGAGGACGGGCCGACGGCCTTCTCCGACGTCATGAAGGTGATCGACCAGGGCACGCCGTACGCCCTCACCGGTGCGGTGATCGCCGACGACCGCGCGGCGGTCGCCCAGGCGAGCGCGGACCTGCGCTTCGCCGCCGGCAACTTCTACGTCAACGACAAGCCGACCGGCGCCGTCGTCGGCCAGCAGCCCTTCGGCGGGGGCCGGGCCTCCGGCACCAACGACAAGGCCGGCTCCCCGCAGAACCTGCTGCGCTGGACGTCGGCCCGGTCGATGAAGGAGACCCTCGTCCCGCCGCGCAGCCCCCGCTACCCGCACCAGGGACAGGAGTCCTGACGTGACGACCTCCACGACGCCCCGCGCCGGGCTCAACCCCTCGAGCGGCGCTCTCTCCAAGCTGCGCGAGCGGCTGCCGGCGGTCTCCAACCCGCTGCGTCCCCTGCTGCTCGCCGCCGGCCGCTCGTCGGGGCTCAAGCGCGCCGTCACGGCGCTGCCGGTGACCCGCTCCATGGTCCGGCGCTACGTGCCCGGGGAGGCGCAGGACGCGGTCGTCTCCGCGACCCGCGAGATCCTCGCCTCGGGCCGCGCGATCAGCATCGACCACCTCGGCGAGGACACCTCCGACCCCGCCCAGGCGGAGGCGACCGTCCAGGCCTACCTCGACCTGCTCGCGGACTTCGGCCGCCTCGAGGTGCCCGCCGGGCTCCCGGTGCCCGCGCTCGAGGTGTCGCTCAAGCTGTCCGCGCTCGGGCAGTTCCTGCCCCAGGACGGCCACGACATCGCCCTGGCCAACGCCCGACGGATCTGCGCCGCGGCCGAGGCGGTCGGCGCCTGGGTGAACGTCGACGCCGAGGACCACACGACGACCGACTCCACGCTGGCGATCGTGCGCGAGCTGCGGGTCGACCACCCGACGCTGGCGACCGTGCTCCAGGCCTACCTGCGGCGCACCGAGGACGACTGCCGCGCGCTGTCGGGCCCGGGTTCGCGGATCCGGCTCTGCAAGGGCGCGTACGCCGAGCCCGCCGACGTCGCCTTCCAGCGCGGCGAGGAGGTCGACGCCTCCTACCAGCGCTGCCTGGAGGTCCTCTTCGCCGGTGAGGGCTACCCGATGGTCGCCTCGCACGACCCGGCGATGATCGACACCGCCCACGCGCTCGCGGAGCGGACCGGCAAGGGCAAGGACGGCTACGAGTTCCAGATGCTCTACGGCATCCGCGACGACGAGCAGCGCCGCCTGGCCGCCGACGGCCACACGGTGCGCGTCTACACCCCCTACGGCGACGAGTGGTACGGCTACTTCATGCGCCGCCTCGCCGAGCGCCCGGCCAACCTGCTCTTCTTCGCCCGTTCGCTGGTCGGGCGCTAGCCGGGCGCTCGCGCCCCGGAGCTGCGCGGCACCGGCGTCGACGGTCGGGGGACCGGGCACCAGGGGGAATGGCGCCCACGGCCCCGGCGTTGGCACGACCACAGCGCTCCCGCCCCGCGCCTTGTACGCCACCCGCGCACGATTTGGGGGCCGCGACGCGCTGACGTAACATTGCCTGTCGGTCACCTGCCGGTGACACGATGCATCATGCGATCAGGTTGATTGGGAGTCATGGCGAAGAAAGAAGGCGCGCTCGAGCTGGAGGGCACCGTGGTCGAGGCCCTGCCGAACGCGATGTTCCGCGTGGAGCTGGCCAACGGTCACAAGGTCCTCGCCACGATCAGTGGCAAGATGCGGCAGCACTACATCCGCATCCTCCCGGCCGACCGCGTCGTCGTCGAGCTCTCGGCGTACGACCTGACCCGCGGACGCATCGTCTACCGGCACAAGTGATCCCCGGGCCCGTCTCGCGACGGGCCGGCAGCTGAGCACACCACCAGCCGTCGGACGGGCCGCCCCGTCCGGCAACGAAGCACGAAGAAGGAAGCTCGATGAAGGTCCAGCCGAGCGTCAAGCCGATCTGCGACAAGTGCAAGGTGATCCGTCGTCACGGCAACGTGATGGTGATCTGCGAGAACCCGCGCCACAAGCAGCGCCAGGGCTGATCGCACCCCTCACCTGAAAGACCCGGGGCCCGCCCCGGCGCACGAGCAGAGCAGCACGACAAGCAGCACCAGCACCACAGCAGCACCCAGAAAAGTGTGATCGCAACCCCCGGACCGCGAGGCCCGGGGGACACCCCCGGTCGGAGGCCGGGGCCCAGGCGGTGGGACCGGAGACCGGGACCACCACAAGGCAGCCGGGGACGCGTCACGCCAGACACCTCCGCGGCGCAGCGCCCCGACAGGCGCGCGCCGACACACGAAAGGTCGTAAGCCTGATGGCTCGCCTGATCGGGGTTGACCTCCCGCGCGACAAGCGCCTCGAGGTCGCCCTCACCTACATCTTCGGCGTCGGTCACACCCGTGCGCTGGAGACCCTGGAGAACACCGGGATCAGCGGGGACACCCGTGTCCACCAGCTGAACGACGAGCAGCTCGTCGCCCTGCGTGACTGGATCGAAGCGCACTACCAGACCGAGGGTGACCTCCGTCGCGAGGTGGCCGCCGACATCCGCCGCAAGGTCGAGATCGGCTCCTACCAGGGCCGTCGCCACCGCGCCGGTCTGCCCGTCCGTGGTCAGCGCACCCGGACGAACGCCCGTGGCCGCAAGGGTGCGCGCAAGCCCGTCGCCGGCAAGAAGAAGGCGCGCTGACCCCCCGCGGGTCCCGCGCCTAGATCCAGGAGAACAGAGCACAGATGGCTACCGCAGGCCGCAACACCCGCGCCACGAAGGTGCGGAAGAAGGAAAAGAAGAACGTGGTGTCGGGCCAGGCCCACATCAAGAGCACGTTCAACAACACCGTCATCTCGATCACCGACCCCACGGGTGCGGTCATCGCCTGGGCCTCTGCCGGCACCGTCGGCTTCAAGGGGTCGCGCAAGTCGACCCCGTACGCCGCTCAGATGGCCGCCGAGGCCGCCGGCCGCCGCGCCATGGAGCACGGCATGAAGCGCATCGACGTCTTCGTCAAGGGCCCGGGGTCGGGCCGCGAGACCGCGATCCGCTCGCTCGGGGCCGTCGGCCTCGAGGTCGGCGCGATCGCCGACGTCACCCCCATCCCGCACAACGGCTGCCGCCCTCCCAAGCGGCGCCGGGTCTGACCCTCACACCCAGAAAGGAAAGCTGAACAGACATGGCTCGTTACACCGGTCCCATGACCAAGAAGTCGCGTCGCCTGGGTGTTGACCTGGTCGGCGGCGACAGCTCGTTCGAGAAGCGCCCCTACCCGCCCGGTGCCCACGGCAAGGGCCGCATCAAGGAGTCCGAGTACCTCCTGCAGATGCGCGAGAAGCAGAAGGCCCGTTTCTCCTACGGCGTCCTCGAGAAGCAGTTCCGCCTCTACTACGAGGAGGCGAACCGGGTCCAGGGCAAGACGGGTGACAACCTGCTGCAGATCCTGGAGTCCCGCCTCGACAACGTGGTCTACCGCGCCGGGCTCGCCCGCACGCGTCGGCAGGCCCGCCAGTTCGTCGTGCACGGCCACTTCCTCGTGAACGGCCACAAGGTCGACATCCCGTCGTACCGCGTGAGCCAGCACGACATCGTGGACCTCGCCCCGAAGGCGCTGGAGCAGACGCCCCACGTCATCAACCGCGAGACCCACGGCGAGCGCGAGGTCCCGGCCTGGCTGCAGGTGCTCCCCGAGCGCGGCCGCATCTTCGTGCACCAGCTCCCGAGCCGTGCGCAGATCGCGATCGACGTCCAGGAGCAGCTGATCGTCGAGCTCTACTCCAAGTAGTCCTCACCGTCGTACCCCGGGCCCGTCGAGCGATCGACGGGTCCGGGCGTCAGTGGCCCCGGCCACGGAGCACCACCCGGACCGCCAGATGCGGGTCCGGTTCCGCACCGTCAAATAACGGGGGTGCGGGGAAGGAAGAGCACCATGCTGATCGCCCAGCGCCCCACGCTGTCCGAGGAGACCGTCTCCGAGAACCGCTCGCGGTTCGCCATCGAGCCGCTCGAGCCCGGTTTCGGCTACACCCTCGGCAACTCCCTGCGCCGCACGCTGCTGTCGTCCATCCCGGGCGCGGCCGTGACGAGCATCAAGGTCGAGGGCAACCTCCACGAGTTCTCCACGATCGAGGGCGTGGTCGAGGACATCACCGAGATCATCCTCAACCTCAAGGCGCTCGTCGTCTCCTCCGAGGAGGACGAGCCCGTCACCATGTACCTGCGCAAGTCGGGTGCCGGTGAGGTCACCGCCGCGGACATCGCGCCGCCGGCCGGTGTCGAGGTGCACAACCCCGAGCTGCACATCGCCACGCTCAACGACTCCGGTCGCCTGGACATGGAGCTCGTGGTCGAGCGCGGCCGCGGCTACGTCTCCGCGGTGCAGAACAAGTCCATCGACGCCGAGATCGGCCGCATCCCGGTCGACTCGATCTACTCCCCGGTCCTCAAGGTCACCTACAAGGTCGAGGCCACCCGCGTCGAGCAGCGCACCGACTTCGACCGTCTGATCCTGGACGTCGAGACCAAGCCGGCCATCCGCCCGCGCGACGCCGTCGCGTCGGCCGGTCGCACGCTGACCGAGCTCTTCGGCCTGGCGCGCGAGCTGAACGTCGAGGCCGAGGGCATCGAGATCGGCCCCTCGCCGATCGACGAGCAGCTGGCCGCCGACCTGGCCCTGCCGGTCGAGGACCTGAACCTCACCGTCCGGTCCTACAACTGCCTCAAGCGCGAGGGCATCCACACGGTGTCCGAGCTCGTCTCGCGCAGCGAGCAGGACCTGCTCGACATCCGCAACTTCGGCTCCAAGTCCATCGACGAGGTCAAGCTGAAGCTGCACGAGATGGGTCTGTCGCTCAAGGACAGCGCTCCCGGCTTCGACCCGCTGAGCGCCATCCGCTACGACGACGAGGCCGACGAGGCCGACTACAGCGAGACCGAGCAGTACTGATCCCGCACCCCGTGCCCGCCCGCCCCGGCGGTCGGGCACGGGTAGGCAGAGCAAGCACCTGACACTGGAGAACGGACACCATGCCCACACCGACCAAGGGCGCCCGCCTCGGCGGCAGCCCGTCGCACGAGCGGATCATCCTCGCCAACCTCGCGACGCAGCTGTTCGAGCACGGCAAGATCGTGACGACCGAGGCCAAGGCCAAGCGTCTCCGCCCGCTCGCGGAGAAGCTCATCACCAAGGCGAAGCGCGGTGACATCCACGCCCGCCGCCAGGTGCTGACGACCGTCCGCGACAAGGGCGTGGTGCACGTGCTCTTCACCGAGATCGCGCCGACCCTGACCGACCGTGACGGCGGCTACCTCCGCATCACGAAGGTCGGGCCGCGCAAGGGCGACAACGCCCCCATGGCGCAGGTCGAGATCCTCACCGAGACGGTCGAGGACGGCCGCAAGAACCGCGCCAAGGTCGCCGCCCCGGCGCCGGCCGCGCGCAAGTCGGCCGAGCGTGGTGGCGCCCGGAAGGCGGCGGCTCCGGCGGCCGGCGGTGCCGACGAGCAGGTCGCCCCGGAGGCCCCGGTCGAGGAGACTCCCGCCGAGGAGCTCGTGACCGAGACCAACGAGCGCGACGAGGCCACCTCCGCCCAGGAGCAGCCGAGCGACGACGTCAACGCCGAGGAGGCGGCCTCGGCCGAGACCTCGACCGAGGGCGAGCAGAAGGCCTGACGAAGGCCCGTACGACCACGTGAACGGCGTCCACCCCTCGGGGTGGGCGCCGTTCGTGCATGATCGGCCGGTGCCCACGCCGCCCGCCGCGATCGACCTGCTGCTCGACCGGGCCCGGCAGGGCTGGACGCGCCTCACCGCCCTCGAGGCCCGTGATGCCGTGGCCCGCGGCGCGCTCCTCGTCGACACCCGGACGGCCGCGCAGCGGGCGCGGACCGGGGAGCTGCCCGGGGCGCTGGTCATCGACCGCACCGTGCTCGAGTGGCGCCTCGACCCGACGAGCCCCGTACGGATCCCCGAGGCGGGCGCGCGCCCGCAGGTCGTGGTCGTGTGCCGTCAGGGCTTCAGCAGCTCCCTCGCTGCCCGCTCGCTGCGCGGCCTCGGGGTCGACGCCACCGACGTCGTCGACGGGGTCGAGGGCTGGCTGGCGGCCGGGCTGCCGCTCGTCGCGGGCCCGGCGGACGTGCGGGAGTAGGTCAGGCCAGCCGGGACAGGATGGACTCGTCCCAGCGGTCGACGAGGTCGGCGGGTCCGTCGAAGATCTCGTCCGCCCCGGCGCCGCTGAGCTCGCAGCGGGGGATGCCCCCGCAGGTGAGCCCGATCAGGCGTACGCCGGCCGCGTGGGCGGCCTGCACGTCCCACACCGTGTCGCCGATGGCGACGGTCCGCGCGGGGTCGAGGCCGTGCTGCTGGATGGCCGTCGTCATCAGGTCGGGCGCGGGCTTGCCCTCGGCGACGTCGTCGGACGTCGTCGTCCCGGCGAGCACGCCCTCGCCGACGCCGATGGCCGGCAGCATCCAGTCGAGGTCGCTCCGGGGACCGCTGGTGGCCAGGACGACCCGGAAGCCCGCCTCCTGGCACCGGCGCACCAGGTGGTCGGCACCGGCGAAGGAGACGACCTCGCCCTGGAGCCTGGCGTAGCGCTTGGTGTGGCGCTTGGTCACCTTGCGCTTGGTCCGCTCGTCGGCCTCGTGGGCGAGCCGGTCGACCAGGCCGGCGCTGGCGATGCCGACGGCCTGGTGGGTGTCGGCCATGGTCACGCCGGCCACGCCCGCGTCCCGGAACGCCTGCCACCACGCCAGCGCGTGCAGGTAGTTGGTGTCGAGGAGGGTGCCGTCGACGTCCAGCAGCACCCCGGGCTTGTCGTCCGCGCTCATCCCCCGATGCTCGCAGGCCCCGGTCGCGTCCGACGGGGGAACCACACGGTGGTCAAAGCCCGCCCACAGCCCCGCCCGTGAGGGTGGTCGTCGCCCGGCCGTCCGGTCGGCGACCACGTACGAAGGGCCTGCCGTGACGACGACCCCGATCCCCGTCGAGGCGGCTCCGCGCACGCCTCCCGCCGGCGCCGACCTCCAGGGCCCGCGCCGCCGGTGGACGGTCCCCGTCGTCCTCGCGGCGCTTCTCGTGGTCGGGCTCGCGGTGCGGGTGCCGATGCTGTCGGAGCAGTCGGGGGACTACCGGGCGTTCCTGCTGCCCTGGTACGAGCACCTGCTCGACGCGGGCGGGTTCGGCGGGCTCGCCGACGCGTTCTCGAACTACAACACCCCCTACCTCGTGCTGCTCGCGGCGCTGACCCACCTGCCCGTCGACCCGCTGGTCGGGATCAAGGCGATCTCGATCGTCTTCGACGTGGTGCTCGCCGCGTTCGCGTACGGGATCGTCCGCTGCGTCCGGCCCGGCTCGCGCTGGTCGCCGGTGGTCGCCGCCGGGCTGACCTTCCTGCTGCCGACCGTCGTCCTGAACAGCGCCTGGTGGGCCCAGTGCGACTCCGTCTACGCCTCGCTCTGCCTCGGCAGCCTCTTCTTCCTCCTCCGGCGGCGGACCGCGCTGGCCTGCGCGGCCTTCGGGCTGGCGTTCGCCTTCAAGCTCCAGGCGGTCTTCCTCCTGCCCGCGCTGCTCGTGCTCCTCGTCGTGGACCGTCGGCGGCTGCGGGGCCTGGTCCTCGTCCCGGTGACGTTCTTCGCCGCGCTGCTGCCCGCCTGGTTCGCGGGCCGCGGCTTCGCCAGCCAGCTGTCGGTCTACCCGGCGCAGGTGACGGACGGCTCCGGCACGGCGGGCGGCGGCGCCGGCCGGCCCACCGGCGGCTTCGGCGGGGGAGGCGTCGGCGGGGGCGGGTTCGGTGGGCGCGCCCCGGGCGGCGGCGGGTTCGGCGGGGGAGGTGGCGGCCGCGGGGCGACCGTGACGGCGCACAGCTTCACCGACAACGCCCCGACCTGGTACGCCTGGCTCCCGGGTGACGCCGCCACCACCTGGAAGTGGGTCGGCCTCGGGGTCGCGGCGGCCGTCGCCCTCGCCTTCGCGGTCTGGCTCGTGGCCCGGCGCCGCCGGCTGGTGCCCGGGGAGGTGCTGCTCGTCGCCGCGACCCTGAGCCTCGTCGTCCCCCTGCTCCTGCCCGAGATGCACGAGCGCTACTTCTTCCTCGGCGAGGTGCTGGCCGTGCTCGCGGCCTTCGTCGACCGGCGCTTCGTCGCGGTGGCCGTCCTCATGCAGGTCGCGACGCTGAGCACCTACTGGACCTACCTGGCCCGCGTCACCCTGCTGCCGCTCGAGGCCGCGTCGGGCGTCGCGCTGGCTGCGGCGCTCGTCGCGAGCGCCGTGCTGGTGCTGCGGCTCCGGCGTCCCGACGGCCGTCCGGCGGGAACCGTCAGGGCCTGACGGCATGATCGGTCCATGCTGCTCCAGCGCCTGGCCGAGACCTGGTCCGCGCTCGCCGCGACGCGGAGCCGGATCGCCAAGCGCGAGCTGATCGCGGGCGTCCTGGCCGACGTGGGCCCCGACGACGAGCTCGAGACCGTCGTCGCCTACCTCATCGGGTCGCTGCGGCAACGGCGTACGGGGGTCGGGGCCCGCTCGCTCGTGCGGCTGCCGCCACCCGCCGCCGACGCGTCGCTCACCGTGGCCGAGGTCGACGCGACGTTCGGGCGCATCGCCGGGCTGGCGGGTGCGGGTTCGGTGGCGGCGCGGGCCGACGCGGTGGCCGAGCTGTTCGGGCGGGCGACCGCCGCCGAGCAGCCCTTCCTGCGCGGGCTGGTCTTCGGCGAGCTGCGGCAGGGGGCGTCGGAGGCGGCGGTCCAGGACGCGCTCGCGACGACGTACGGGGTCCCGCTCGCCGCCGTGCGGCGTGCGGCGATGCTGCGCTCCTCGACGGTGGCCGCAGCGGCCCTGCTCCACACCGGGGGCCTGGCGGCGCTGGAGGCGGTCGGGCTGGAGGTGGGGACCGCGGTGCAGCCGATGCTGGCGGCGAGCGAGCCCGACCCGGTCGCCGCCGTCGCGCGGACGGGCCTGCCGGCCCTGGTCGACGCCAAGCTCGACGGCATCCGGGTGCAGGTCCACCGCGACGGCGACGAGGTGCGCGTCTACACGCGCAGCCTGGACGACATCACCGCCCGGCTGCCCGAGGTGGTCGCCGCCGTCCGTGCGCTGCCGCACGCGCGGGTGGTGCTCGACGGCGAGGTGCTCGCCCTGCGCGAGGACGGTCGGCCCGAGGTGTTCCAGGCCGTCGCCTCGCGGACGATGAGCAGCTCCGACGTCGAGTCGGCGCAGCGCCGGCTGCCGCTGCGGCCCTTCTTCTTCGACGTGCTGCGCGTCGACGAGCACGACTACCTCGACGCTCCCCTGCACGAACGGGTGGCCGCGATGGAGGCGCTGCTGCCCGCGCACCAGGTGGTGCCGCGCGTGGTCGCCGACGACGTGGCCACGGTCGAGCGGGTGTTCGGCGAGTGGGTCGGGCAGGGCTACGAGGGGGTCGTGGTCAAGCGGCTCGACGCCCCGTACGCCGCCGGCCGGCGCGACTCGGCCTGGGTCAAGCTCAAGCCCCGCCACACCTTCGACCTCGTCGTCGTCGCGGTGGAGTGGGGGAGCGGGCGGCGTCAGGGCTGGTTGTCGAACCTGCACCTCGCGGCCCGCGACCCCGAGCGCGGCTTCGTCATGCTCGGCAAGACGTTCAAGGGCCTGACCGACGAGACGCTCCGCTGGCAGACCGAGCACTTCCTGGGCCTGGAGACGAGCCGGACGCGCCACGTCGTGCACGTCGAGCCGACGACGGTGGTCGAGATCGCGATCGACGGCCTGCAGGTCTCCACCCGCTACCCGGGCGGCGTCGCCCTCCGCTTCGCCAGGGTCCTCCGCTACCGGCAGGACAAGTCGGCCGACGAGGCCGACCTGCTGGAGACCGTGAGAGCGCTGGCCCCGGTGCTACCGACTGAGCGAGACAAGGACGAGGACCCCGACTAGACGAGGACGCGCTGCGGCAGGAGCGCCTGAAGCCCGGGATGCGCCGGATCGGGCGCCGGTGCCTGGACGACCGGAGGAGGAAGCCTCCGCGGCGCGGTCATGACCGGAGGCGTTGCCCGCGGGCTTCCGACGAAGGGAGGAAGGCACCGGGTTGGAGCCCGATCCGCGTCCGGAGCGAAGCGAAGGACATCAAACATGGACAAACCCGCGAGCTTGTCAACCGGGCTCCGGTGGAGCTGTGCGGTCGGCCGGATGGACGGTCCGGCACTCGCGGGTTCGGGTGTTGGCTGTGGATTAGCCGGCCTCTCGACCGGGCGGATCACGCCGCGTCCTGGTCGAACGGCTAGGCCGCCGCCACCTCACTCGTCCGTATGTCACTCATTTATCGGACCACCTCCTTCCCGTGTACCCACCACGTTAGGTCGGCTCTTCAAGGGGGTCAACGACTTTCTCCAGCGCATTCCGCGGCCAACCCCGAGCGGACCGGGAGGTGGGCGCGCGAGGCGCTCAGCCGCGGACCTGCTGGTAGCGCTCGAGGGCCTCGAGGCGTTCGGCCTTGTGGTCGACGACCGGGGCCGGGTAGCCGGGTGGCAGGCCCTCGGGGGCGAGCCACGGCTCGTGGACGTGCTTGCCGCTGACGCCGGCCAGCTCGGGCACCCAGCGGCGGATGTAGGCGCCGTCGGGGTCGAACTTCGTCGACTGCAGGGTGGGGTTGAAGACCCGGTAGAAGGGTGAGGGGTCGTTGCCGCACCCGGCGACCCACTGCCAGTTGAGCTGGTTGCTGGCCACGTCGCCGTCGTGCAGGTGCTCCATGAACCACGCCGCCCCGTCCTCCCACGGCAGGTGCAGGTCCTTGACCAGGAACGACCCGACCACGAGCCGTACGCGGTTGTGCATCCAGCACTCGGCGAGCAGCTGGCGCATCCCGGCGTCGACGAGCGGGTAGCCCGTGCGGCCCTGCTGCCAGGCGTCGAGCCGCGCGGCCGCGACGCCGGACGTGGCCGGGTCGTCGCGCTCGAAGTCGCGGAACCTCGGCTGGACGGGGCTGCGGATGGCGTCGGGCCGGTTCCACAGCACGTCGGCGTAGAAGTCGCGCCAGACGACCTGGCGGGCGAAGGCGGCCGGCCCCTCGCCGTCGAGCCCGGCCAGGTCGGCCAGGAGCGTGCGGGGGTGCAGGTGCCCCCAGCGCAGGGCCTTGGAGACGTGGGCGGTGGCGTCGGGCGCGGGCAGGTCGTGGAGGCGCTTGTAGCCGGCCGGCCCCTCCGCCTCGCGGTCGAGCCACGCCTGCCAGGCGGCGCGGGCGTGCCGCTCGCCCACGAAGGGCAGCAGGTCGGCGTCGGCGTCCTCGAGCGGCACCCGCTGCTCGCTCGCCACCCAGGTGACGGCCGTGGGGTCGACCGGCTCCGCGGGGCCGTGGACGCCACGGGCGGACCACGCGCGGTGGAAGGGCGAGAACACCTGGAAGGGCGTGCCGTACTGGTTGAGCAACGTCCCGGGGGCGACCGCGTACGGCGACCCAGTCGCCCGCAGGCTGCGCCCGTCCGCCGCGAGGGCCTCGGCCACCCGGGTGTCACGCCGGCGCCCGTACGGCCCGAAGTCCGCGCTGACGTGCACGGTGCCCGCGCCGACCTCGGCGGCGACCCGCCGGACCACGTCCTCGGGGCGGCCCTCGACCACGCTCAGTCCCGGTCCGCCGGCCTCGCGGAGCTCGCCGTCGAGGTCGACGAGCGCGGCGGCGAGCCACGTCGCCCGGGCGCGCCCGGCGCCCTGGCGCAGGACGGGGTCGCTGACGAACAGGGGCAGGACCGGCCCCTCCGCCAGGGCGGCGAGGAGGGCCGGGTTGTCGGCGAGGCGCAGGTCGCGGCGCAGCCACCAGATCGCCGGCGGGTGGGGGTCGGGCACGTCCACTAGTCTTGCCCCCGGGTCGCGTGCGCGAGAGGGGCAGTCCTGCTCCGGAGGACCCGCGGGCCGACCACGGAGGGCTGAACGTGAGTGACCTGATCGACACCACGGAGATGTATCTCCGGACGATCTACGAGCTGGAGGAGGAGGGCATCGTCCCCCTCCGCGCGCGCATCGCCGAGCGCCTCCACCAGAGTGGTCCGACGGTGTCCCAGACGGTCGCCCGCATGGAGCGCGACAACCTCGTCCGCGTGCAGGGCGACCGCCACCTGGAGCTGAGCGACGAGGGCCGCTCCCGGGCGATCCGCGTGATGCGCAAGCACCGCCTCGCCGAGCGCCTGCTCATCGACGTGATCGGCCTGGACTGGGAGCTCGTCCACGACGAGGCCTGCCGCTGGGAGCACGTCATCTCCGAGGACGTGGAGCGCAAGCTCGTCGACCTGCTCGGCCAGCCCCAGGTGTCGCCGTACGGCAACCCGATCCCCGGGCTCGACGAGCTCGGCGTGCTCGAGACGTCCGGGCGCTTCCGCGACGGCAACGAGCAGCTGGCCGACGCCGTGCGCGGTGCGCCGGTGCGGGTCGTGATCGAGCGGATGAGCGAGGAGATCCAGAAGGACGTCGAGATGATGGGCACCCTGCGCGTCGCCGGCATCCGCCCGGGCGCGGAGGTCGAGGCCGAAGCCGGCGGCCTGGGCGTCCGGCTCAACGCCGAGGGCCACCCCGGCTGCGAGATCGACCGCGAGGCGTCGACCCACCTCTTCGTCACCCGGGTCTGACAGGCCGTGCCCCTCGCCCGCTGCTCGGCTGCGCGGCGCCGACGCACGGCGTCCGCTGCGTCGTCGTCGCAGGGACGTCCGGTCGCTGACTCCTCCTCCGCCGTGCCGCCACCGCACCTCGACGCCGCTCGCCACGAGCACCGGTCGAGGGACACGGCCTAGTGCCTGGTCGCGAGGTCGACTGGCCCGCGTACCTCGCCCGCTTCCACGCCGAGCGCCCGGGCGTGGTGGAGGACGTGCTGTCGCGTGCGTCGCGGGCCGGGCAGTCGCCCTACCGCTGGCTCGCCCGGGCCGTCTCCGAGGACGCGACGACCGTCGTCGACCTGGCGTCGGGCTCGGGCCCGGTCGCCCGCGAGCTCGCGCGGCCCGGCCGTACGGTCGTCGGCCTCGACCTCTCCGCCGACGAGCTGCGCCTGGCCGCGCGCCGTGGGGCCGGACCGCTGGTCCGCGCGGACGCGAGGACGCTCCCGTTCCGCGACGCCTCGGTGGACGTGGTGACGAGCGCGCTCGGGCTGGTCGTCGTGCAGCCGCTCGGGGAGGTCCTGGCCGAGGTCGCCCGGGTGCTGCGGCCCGGTGGTGTGCTCGCCGCGATCGCCCCCGCCCTCAGGCCGCTCGCGCCGAGCGACCTGCGCCGGCTCGGACGACTCAGCACGACCCTGCGCGGCGGCCCGCGCTTCCCCGGACCGGTGGAGCTCGCCGGCTTCCGCCGAGGCCTCGCCGAGCACGGCCTCCAGGTCGTGGAGGACAAGCGCGAGCGCTACCGGTTCACGGTCGGCACCTCCGACGACGCCTGGCTGCTCGTCTCCTCGCTCTACCTGCCGCACACGTCGCCGGCGCGCGTCGCGGCCGCCGTCGACCACCTCTCGGAGGCGGCCGAGCGCGAGGGTGGCGTGGAGATCGCGATCCCGGTCCGCAGGATCGTCGCCCTCAGGTAGCCGGACCTCCGGCGGGGCCCGGAATAGCCCCGGCCGGCGTGTGGTTCTGGTGTGCAGGTCCGCGACGTACGTCGGACGGACCACGCGACGTGGAGGAGCAGGAAGCATGGCGACGGTCGAGATCAACTCCGACAACTTCGAGAAGACGATCAGCGACAACGACATCGTGCTGGTCGACTTCTGGGCCGACTGGTGCGGCCCGTGCAAGCGTTTCGGCCCGATCTTCGAGAAGGAGTCGGAGGAGAACGGCGACATCGTCTTCGCCAAGCTCGACACCGACGCCAACCAGCAGCTCTCGGGCTCGCTCGGCATCGAGGGAATCCCGACGCTGATGGCCTTCCGCGAGGGCGTCCTCGTCTTCAACCAGGCCGGCGCGCTGCCGGGCCCGGCGCTGAAGCAGGTCGTGGACGCGGTCAAGGGCCTCGACATGGCCGAGGTGCACAAGCAGGTCGCCGAGCTCAAGGACAAGCACGAGGGCCACTCGCACGAGTGAGACCCGGCTCGGAACGAGCCGCAGTAGACACGGAGGACCCGCCCGGGAATCATCCCGGCGCGGGTCCTCGTGCGTCCTGCCGCCGTCGCGCGGTGAGCGGCTACCGCTCGAGGGCGTCGACCACGTCGACGAAGGCCTGTGCGGCGGCCGCCAGGTCGGCGTCGAGGGCGACCTCCAGCACCGGCCACGGGTCGCGGTCGAGGGCCTGCTGGTCCTGCGCGTGCGGCCTCCGGTCGACGATCGTCTGACCGCGGCCGAGCCCCTCGAGGTTCACGCGGACGGGCAGGTGCTCGGTGGTGAACAGCTCGGGGTGCGTCAGCACCAGCAGGGCACCGGCGTCGCCGAGGACGCCGACGTAGTCCTGCTCGAAGCCCGCGGCCCGCGTGCCACGACGGTGCAGCAGCTCCCCGGCCGCCCGGACCGCCGGGTGGTCGGAGCGGGTCCAGCGGTCCGCCACCTCCTGCTCGATCACCAGGCGGTTGAAGACGTCGAGCCCGTACATCGTCACGGGCAGGCCCGACTCGACGACGCAGGTCGCCGCCTCGGGGTCCTGCCAGACGTTGAACTCGGCGAGCGCGGTCACGTTGCCCACCGACGCGGAGCCGCCCATGAAGACCAGCCGCTCGAGGTGGTCGGCGACGTCGGGGTGCAGCGTGAGCAGCATCGCGACGTTCGTCATCGGCGCGAGGCTGACGAGCGTCACCGGTTCGGACGCCCCCGTGATGGCGGCGTGCAGCAGCTCGGTGGCGGGCTGGTCGGCGACCGTACGGCTCGTCGGCGCGAGCTCCACGCCCGCGAGCCCGTCCGCCCCGTGGAACTGCCCCTCGGGCCGCATGCGCTCGATCAGGGGCTTCGTCGCGCCGGCGGCGACGGGGACGTCTCCCGCACCCGCCGCCTCCAGCACCCGCAGGGTGTTCTCGACGACCTGCTCCAGACCGGCGTTGCCGGCCACGCAGGTCACCGCGCGCAGGTCGAGGTCGGTGCAGCCCACGGCGTAGAGCAGGGCGAGCGCGTCGTCGGTGCCGGTGTCGACGTCCACCACGATCGGTCGGGCCATGGGCCTCATGCTCGCAGCGGCGGGCGCCGCCGGAGCGCGCGGCCCGGAGGGGCGGACCCGGAGGCGCGGCACGCCGCTTGCCACTAGCCTGGGTCGCCGGCCCCCATAGCTCAGGGGATAGAGCAGAGGTTTCCTAAACCTCGTGTCGCAGGTTCGAATCCTGCTGGGGGCGCCCCGTCGCCCTCGCGGCTCCCGCTGCTCCGGGCGGTGTCCCGCCTCGGCGTGTTATCGCCTCCCAGGACCACTTCCGAGGCGGAAAGCACAACGATCGAGCGATTGTCAACCCCTTCCCAAGAATTTCCTGGGAACAGTGCGAAATCGCCCCCGCCGGGGTGCGGCCGGACCGACGCTTGTGCCCTGCGTGAAGCACTCGGGGAAAGAGCTTGATCGCAACGGCTGTCCGCAGCCCGTGAACCAGGGAGTCGCATGTCCCCCCGTAGTGCAGGCCTCGTCCCCACCCCCTCCGCGCTCGACGGTGCACAGGTCCTGACCCGGCAGTCCGCCCTCGCCGGCGACGCGTCGCCGCTCGTCCGTGACGCGGCGCTGACCGTCGGCGCGCCGGGCTGGACCCCCGGCCACCACGCCGCGGCGCAGCAGCGCCAGGCCGAGGCCCTGAGCGGGACGATCAAGCTCACCCCGACCGTCGAGCCGGAGGCCGCCGCGTCCGTCGTCCCGGCCGTCGCCGCGCCCTTCGCGCTCGCGCAGCCGACCGGCGCCCCGACCGCGGAGGAGAGCGCCGCCGTGGACGCGCTGTTCGACCAGGCGGCCCGCATCAACGTCGTCCTGCTGGCGTTCGCGCTCGTGGCCGTCGCCGCGGTGCTCGCGGTGGTGCTCACGCACCTCTGAGTCGTCCGACGACGCCGGCGCCGGTCGAGGAGATCGGTTCGGCGCGTCAGTCGTCGAGGACGTGGCGCAGGTAGTGCCGCGGGTCGGTCAGGTAGGAGCGCCAGTTCGCGACGAGGACGAGGTCGTCCCACGTCGTCTCGCGCACGCCCCACTCGCCCAGCTCGAGGATGGTCGCGCCGGGCAGCGCCGCGAGCACGGGGGAGTGGGTCGCGCACACGACCTGCGCGCCAGGCGTCCGCGCCAGCTCGTGCAGGCGGCCGAGCAGCACGAGCGTCGAGGAGAAGGACAGGGCCGCCTCCGGCTCGTCGAGGCAGTAGAAGCCGGGCCTGCGGAGGTACCACTCGACCGCCGACAGGAACGACTCCCCGTGGCTCATCTCGTGGTAGCGACCGACCGCGGCCTCGGTGGCCAGGTAGGTGAAGAAGCCGTGCATCGTCTCGGCGCGCAGGAAGAACCCGTTGCGCTGGGCACCGCCGCCGCGCACGAGGCGCAGCGTGTCGGCCAGTCCCGACTCGGAGGCGTACGTCGCGTGCAGCGAGCCGCGCTCGCCACCCTCGACGCCCAGGCCGAACGCACCGGCCAGGCCCTCCACGAGCGTGGACTTGCCCGCGCCGTTCTCCCCGACCAGGAAGGTCACCCCGGCCGGCAGGTCGAGGCCGTCGCGCAGCACCTGGGCGACGGCGGGGACGGTGGCCGGCCACTCGTCGTCGGGCACCGGCTCCCGGGCCTCGACCCGGCGGACGGGGCGGTCGTCGAACCGCATCCTGGACGCCGTGGGACGTGGCGGGTCAGCTGCCGGCGATGTTGACCATCCAGGGGATGCCGAACCGGTCCTGGCACTGCCCGTACTCGTCGCCCCACATCTGCTTCTCGAGGGGGAAGGTCACCGTTCCGCCCTCGGAGAGCCGCTCCCAGTAGCCGCGCAGCGCGTCGACGTCGTCGCCGCTGAGGCTCACCGTGATGTTGTCGCCGGGGGTGAGGTCCATCGAGGACGGCACGTCGGAGATCATCAGCGTGAACCCCATCGACGTCTCGAGCTGGCCGTGCATGACCTGGTCGCCCTCGACGCCGGGCGGGGTCTCGCCGAACTCGCCGAACGTCGTGACGGTGTACTCGCCTCCGAAGACCGACCGGTAGAAGTCCAGGGCCTCGCGGGCCTGGCCGCGGAAGTTCAGGTAGGGGTTGAGACGGGAAGGCATGGCGGTGCTCCTCTGCTCGCGGCCGGCCGGGCGCTCGGCACGACCATCCTGACCCGCGCGTCGCGGAACACTCATCGGGGTCGCGCCGTACCCTCGTCGCCATGCGGCAACCCGGTGCTCTCAGCCGCACCGTGCTGGCCCTGATCTGGCTCGTGGTCGGCGCCGCGATGGTCGTCGTGACCGCGTGGATCGGCTGGACGCGCGGCGGCGTGCTCCTGAACGGTCACCCGGCCGCCGTCGTCCTCGGGCTGGCCACCGGGCTGCTGGGCTTCGTCGCGATGGCCTGGGCGGTGGCCACGCTCGTGATGGGCGACCGGCAGGACCGCGAGGGCGACGACGAGCACCCCGTGCGCCGCACTCCGGCGCAGCTCGAGCGCCGTGCCAAGGTGCGGGTCCTGCTGGCCGTGCCGCTGCTCGTGCTCGCCGTGCTGTCGGTCGTGCTCCTCGGCTACTCGAGGCCCTTCGCCGCCCAGCCGTCGGCGCTCGCCGCGATGCGCAGCGAGAACGGCGTCCGCGTCGTCGACCGGGTGACCTGGTACGAGCTCGTGCCGAGCATGGAGGACGCCAAGGGCGCCACGGTGCGGCCCACGACCGGCCTGGTCTTCCTGCCCGGCGCCCGGGTCGACCCGCGCTCGTACGCCCCGGAGCTGCGCCGGGTGGCCGAGGCCGGCTACCTCGTCGTGGTGCTCAAGGAGCCCTTCGGCTTCTCGATCTTCGACGGCGGCCACGCAGGGACCATCCTGGCCAACCACCCGGAGATCACCCACTGGGCTGTCGGCGGGCACTCGCTCGGCGGGACCGTCGCCGCGTCCTTCGCCGAGGACGACCAGCGCGTGCAGGGGCTGCTCCTGCTCGCCTCCTACCCCGCGAGCCGGCTCGAGCGCACCGACCTGCGCGTCACGTCGGTCTCCGGTGGCCAGGACGGGCTCGCCACGCCCGCCGACATCGAGCGCTCCAAGGCGAACCTGCCGGCCGAGACCACCTACGTCGTGATCTCCGGCGCCGCGCACGCGAGCTTCGCCGACTACGGCCTCCAGCCCCACGACGGCACGGCGACCGCCGACCTCGGCGCGGTCCAGGAGCAGGTGGCCGCCGCGGCGGTCGCCCTGCTGGTCGCGATCACGCCCGAGGCCAAGTAGCGGTTCCGCGGGCGGGGCGGATCGTCCCTACGATCGACCCATGAGCGCAGCAGGTCTGGAAGCCGCCCGCACGAAGATGGCCGACGCGGGGGTGCAGCCCCAGGCGATCGAGGTCTTCGCGCACTACTACCACCAGCTGGAGGAGGGCGTCACCGGCCTCATCGCCGAGGACAGCATCGAGCCGCTGACCGACCCGCCGATGCTGGTCGACGTCGAGGTCAGCGACGAGCAGGCCGCCGAGGCGCTCGGGCGGACCGCGATCATCAAGCTCAACGGCGGTCTCGGCACGTCGATGGGCATGGAGAAGGCCAAGTCGCTGCTGCCCGTGCGCGGGGACCAGACGTTCCTCGACCTCATCGTCGAGCAGGTGCAGGCGGCGCGTGCCACGTACGGCGCCCGGCTCCCGCTGCTGTTCATGGACAGCTTCCGCACGCGCGAGGACACCCTCGCCGCGCTGGCGCGCCACACCGACCTCCCGGTCGACGGCCTCGACCTCGACTTCCAGCAGAACCAGGAGCCCAAGCTCCTCACCGAGGACCTGACCCCGGTGGAGTGGCCGGCCGATCCGGCCCTGGAGTGGTGCCCGCCCGGGCACGGCGACCTCTACACGACCCTCGAGGGCTCCGGCGTCCTCGACCGGCTGATCGAGCAGGGCTACCGCTACGCCTCGGTCTCGAACTCCGACAACCTCGGCGCCGCGCCCGACGCCCGCATCGCGGGGTGGTTCGCCGCGACCGGCGCGCCGTACGCGGCCGAGGTGTGCCGGCGCACGCCCGCGGACCGCAAGGGCGGCCACCTCGCGGTCCGGAAGTCCGACGGGCAGCTGATCCTGCGCGACACGGCGCAGACCGCGCCCGACGAGATGCACTTCTTCACCGACGAGCACCGCCACCCGTTCTTCCACTGCAACAACCTGTGGTTCGACCTGGCCGCGGTCTCGACGGTGCTCAAGGAGCGCAACGCCGTCCTCGGGCTGCCGCTGATCAAGAACGTGAAGAACGTCGACCCGTCGGACTCCTCCTCGCCGGAGGTCGTGCAGGTCGAGAGCGCGATGGGCGCCGCGATCGAGGTCTTCCCCGGCGCCACGGCGATCGGCGTCGGGCGCGAGCGCTTCCTGCCCGTGAAGACGACGAACGACCTGGCCCTGCTGCGCTCCGACGTCTACGACGTCACGCCCGAGGGGCGGCTGGACCGCGTCACCGACCCGGCGCCGCTGGTCGACCTCGACCCCAAGCACTACAAGACCATCTCGAAGTTCGACGCGCGCTTCCCGGCGGGCGTGCCCTCCCTGCGCGAGGCCCGCAGCCTTACCGTGCACGGCGACTGGACCTTCGAGGCCGACGTCCGGGTCACCGGTGCCGCGACGCTCGACGACGAGGGCTCGCCGAGCACCGTGCCGAGCGGCACCGTGCTGGGCGGGGACCAGGCCTGAGGTGGACGAGGCTCCCGGGCTGCCGCTCCGCCCCTGGCACCAGGCGCTGGCGTACGCGGTCTGCGGCGAGCGGCGCCCCGAGCTCGGCGCGCAGGTCGCGCCCGACCTCGACGCCGTGGTCGAGGCGCTGGAGGGGCGTCCGCGGGGCGCGTTCGTCGTGCCCGCCGACCTCCGCGAGGGGATCGGTGCGGCCCAGATGGCCGCGGCGGTGACCGAGCTGCGCGCCCGGCTCGGCCGAGCCTCGCGCCCGGTCCTCGTCGACCGCGCGCCCGACGCCGACGAGCGTCGGCTGCTCGCGGACGTGCCGCCGCACCACGGCTCCTGAGGACGACGTCGCGACGACCTCCATGCGGGACGCCCTCGGCCGACGTCACGGCAGATGTCGAAGCGCCCCCACCTCGCCGATCAGCGAGGTGGAGGGCGCTTCGTCGTGCTGCTGGTGTGAAGACCCGGGTGGGGCCTCAGCGCTCGGTGACCTGGCCAGGGAAGGAGCCGGGGACCTGGCCGGGCGTCGGGTTACCGACGGCCTGCTGGCGCAGGAGGTCGCGGATCTCGGTGAGGAGGTCCTCGGAGGTCACGGCGGGCGCGGCCTCGACCTGCTCCTCCTGCTTCTTGAGGCGGGCGCTGATGTTGGTGAAGGGGATGACGACGAGCCAGTACACGACGGCGGCCGTGAGCACGAAGCTCAGGAGCGCCGTGATGAAGACGCCGACGCTGATGCCGTAGATCGAGGTGCTGCTGAAGTCGGGGACACCCCCGAACTTGCCGATGATGTCCATGATCATCCCGGTGAACGCCTTCACCACGGCGGCGAACGCCGTGCCGATGATGACGGCGACGGCCAGGTCGACGAGGTTTCCGCGCATCAGGAAGTCGCGGAAACCGGTCAGGCTCTTCATAGGTCGTGTCCTCCGTGGGGTGGTCGGGATCTGGTTTCCGCGTGCGCCCACGTCGGCGACTCACGTCCAGGTGATCGTCAGGCTGCCACCCGCCGCTGCCCGGGTCAACGCTCCGACGTCGGTGTCGGGGACGTCGAGCACGACGAGCGCGCCGGCGGAGGTCGCCTGGTCGTCCTCGCTCCGAGCGGGCACCGTCACCACACGGACGCGCCGCGCCACGGTCGACGAACGACCGCCCTCCGCGCTGACGCCGAGGACGTCGACGAGGTCGCCGGGGCGGAGGAGCCCGACGACGTCGGCGTCGGCCAGACGGACCGGGGCGAGGACGTGCCCGGGACCCACGGCGGCGGGACCGGTGAGCGCGACGGGGGTGAGGACCTGGTGGCGGGGGACCGGGGCGGCCAGCCGCAGACCGACGAGCGCGTCGAGGTCGGCGCTCGCCCCGTCGGGGAGCCCGTCGCTGGGCAGGGCGACCGTCTCGAGGTCGTCCGCGGTGAGGACGGCACCGCCGACCAGGTCGCTGCGCGCCCGGACGACGTCCGTCGTCGCGGGCGCGGGTGGCGCGGTGGCAGCCAGCCCCGTCAGGACCGCGGCCGCGGCCGCGACGACCGCGAGCTTGCGCCGGTGCCAGGACGCCGCCCGCGCCAGGAGGCGCAGCGGGTGGTGACGGTGGTGGGGGATGCCGGGTCGGCTGGTCGAGGCGCGCACGCCTCAACCCTCATGACGTCGGCCCGGACGTGCCGGTCGTCCACAGACCTCAGCCGGCGGAGCCCGACCCTGTGGACGAGGAGGCGGCGGCCTTGGCCGGCTTGGCGGTGTCGGTCTTGGTGCCCGACGAGCCCGAGCCGCTGTCGCCGGACTTGTCGGAGGAGCCGGACCCGCTGCTCTTGGTGTCGGAGCCGGAGGACCCCGAGGAGCCCGACGAGCCGGAACCGCTCGACGAACCCTCCTTGGGCCGCGAGTCCGTGCGGTAGAAGCCCGAGCCCTTGAACACCACGCCCACCGCGTTGTAGATCTTCCGCAGCTGCCCGTGGCAGTTCGGGCACTCCGTCAGCGCGGCGTCGCTGAACTTCTGCACGGCCTCGAGGTCGTGCCCGCACTCGGTGCAGCGGTACTGGTAGGTAGGCATGGTGCTCTCTCCGTCGTGACCGGCCCCGCGGGCCGACCGTGTCTCGCTAGCACTCAAGAATATCGACTGCCAACCCATTCCCGGGACGCCGGAACGAGCCGTGCGCCTTCCTGCCCGACGCCGACGTCTCTGACCTGACCTCGACGTCTTCAAGTCGACCACCACCGGACCGCGCGCCGGTGTCTGGACGACGAGAGTGCGAACACGCTTCTCGTTCGCGAACGAGGAGGAAGACACCGGGTGAGAGCGCGGTCCGCGTTCGAGCGGAGCGAGGACAATCAAGCACGTGCGTCTCGTCCCCCGCTGGCTCGTCTTCGCGCTCGTGGTGGTCGTGCTGGTCGCCGGCGGGCTGGTCAGCCTCGGCGCCGCCACCGTGCGGCGGCCGCTGCCGATGCTCGAGGGGGAGGTCACCCTGCCGGGCCTGAACGGGCGCGCGACGGTCCTGCGGGAGGACCACGGCGTGCCGCAGGTCTACGCCGACGAGCCCGAGGACCTCTTCGAGGCGCAGGGCTACGTGGCGGCGTCCGACCGCTTCTTCGAGATGGACGTGCGCCGGCACGCGGCGGCCGGGCGCCTGTCGGAGCTGTTCGGGTCCTCGCAGGTCTCCACCGACACCTTCGTCCGGACGCTCGGCTGGTACCGCACGGCCGAGGCCGAGCTGCCGCTGCTGTCGCCCTCGACCCGGCGCTACCTGGACGCGTACGCCTCGGGCGTCAACGCCTACCTGCGCGGACGCTCGCCGGGGCAGCTGTCGCTGGAGTACAGCGTGCTCGACCTGGCGGGCCGCGTCGCGACGCCGGAGCCGTGGACCGCGGTCGACTCCCTCGCCATCCTCAAGGTCTTCGGCTGGCAGCTGGGCTCGAACGCCGACGCCGAGACCTACCGCGCCCGCGCCACCGCCGCGGTGGGTGCCGACCGCGCCGCCGACCTCTTCCCGGGCCCGCTGCCGGGCTACGACCCGATCGTGACCGCCGGGACGGTCCGCGGGAAGGCCTTCGACCCCGACGCCACGGGGACGACGTCAGCCGGGCCGTCGGGGACCGTGGCCGCGACCGAGGGGACGGGCGCGGTCGAGGCCTCGGCCCGGGCGCGGGAGACGCTGACCGGCCTCTTCGGCTCCGGCGACGGCATCGGGTCCAACTCCTGGGTCGTCAGCGGCGCGCACACCGCCAGCGGCAAGCCGATGCTGTCCAACGACCCGCACCTAGCGGCCTCCATCCCCTCGGTGCTCGCCCAGGTCGGCCTGCACTGCGGGACCGTGGGGCGCGACTGCCCCTTCGACGTCACCGGCTACTCGATCACCGGCCTCCCGGGCGTGGTGATCGGGCGCAACGCCTCGATCGCCTGGGGCATGACCACCAGCTACGCCGACGTGCAGGACCTCTACCTCGAGCAGGTCGTCGGCGACACCGTGCGGGTGGGGGAGGCGTACGAGCCCCTGACCGTCCGCACCGAGGAGCTGCGCGTCGCCGGCGAGGACGAGCCGCGCACCATCACGGTCCGCTCGACCCGGCACGGTCCGCTGCTGTCCGACGCCGACCCGGCCACCGCCGACGCCGGCCGCCGCACCGACGCGCCGGGCGGGGCGTACGCGGTCTCGATCGCCTGGACCGGCTCGACGCCGGGCCGCAGCATGGACGCCCTGCTCGGGCTGGACGCGGCGAGCGACTGGGACTCCTTCCGCAGCGCCGCCTCGCTGCTCACGGTGCCCTCGCAGAACCTCGTCTACGCCGACGTCCGCGGGAACATCGGCTACCAGCTCCCCGGGCTGGTGCCGGTCCGCGGCCGCGGCGACGGCACCGTGCCGGTGCCGGGCTGGGACCGCCGCTACGACTGGACGGGCACGATCCCGTTCGCCGAGCTGCCCTTCGTGGAGAACCCGTCGAGCGGCGTCGTGGTGGCCGCCAACAACCAGGTGATCGGGTCGCAGTACCCCTACGTCGTCGGGTCCGCGAACTCCTACGGCTGGCGCAGCCAGGAGCTGCTCGACCGGCTCACCGACGCGCGCGGCCTGACCGCTGCGACGGCCGAGCCGCTGTTCTACGACACCCGGCAGCGGTTCGCCGCCGACCTCGTCCCCGCGCTGCTCAAGGTGCGCGTCGACGACGCATTCGTGCGCGAGGGCCAGCAGACCCTGCTCGGGTGGGACTACCGGATGGAGCCGGGCTCGGCGGCCGCGGCCTACTTCGCCGTCGTCGAGCACGACCTGGAAAAGCTCGTCTTCCGCGACCAGCTGCCGCCCGCGCTGTGGCCGGCCGGCGGGGACCGCTGGTACGCGGTGCTCGACACGCTGCTGCAGGACCCGGACAACCCCTGGTGGGACGACGCCTCGACGCCGGGCGTGGAGAAGCGCGACGACGTCCTGCTCGCGGCCATGACGCTGGCGCGCAAGGAGGCGACCTCGCTCATGTCCCGCGACCCGGCGGGCTGGTCGTGGGACCGGATCCACACGGTCGCGCTGAAGAGCTCGACGCTCGGCACGAGCGGCAACCCGGCCGTCGAGGCGCTGTTCAACCGCAAGCCGGTCGGCGTCGGCGGCGCCCCGGCGACGGTGAACGCGCTCGCGTACGGCGCCGACGGCTACACCGTCACCGCCGGGCCGACGATGCGGATGCTGGTCGACCTGGCCGACCCCGACGGCGGGCGCTGGGTCAACCAGAGCGGCGCCTCGGGCCACCCCTTCGGCCCCTACTACGCCGACCAGGCCGAGCTGTGGGCGACGAACCGCACGTGGCCGATGGTCACCACGCGCAACGCCGTGGCCGCGCAGACGCGGCACACGCTCGTCCTCACGCCCGACGGCTAGGCCCTTCGACAGGCTCAGGGGACGTACCGCGTGCGCGGCGTGAAGTGTGGTGCCACCACGGGGGCACGTCGCTAGGATGAGGTCCACAAGGCGTCGACCCGGCCATCACCGGCGAGCCTCCGGAAGAACGGGCCGAGCGCGAGCGGGGCCTCAGTAGAACCGGACGGGTGGGCCCGACACAGCCCGGACGAGCGGGCGGCCGTGCCGGTGGGCCGTCAAGCGGGGTGGTACCGCGGTGGGTCCTCGGACGGGGGCCCGTCGTCCTCGTGGTCAGTGCACGAACGCGATCACGAGAGACACGCCGATGTACCCCAAGCAGAAGACCGGCCCTTCGACAGGCTCAGGGAACGTGGAGACCAGGGGCGGCGTCCCCGCGAGCCCGGACTTCCCGCGCATCGAGGAGGGCGTCCTCGCGTTCTGGAAGGGTGACGACACCTTCCGCGCCTCGGTCGCGAGGAACCCGACGGGCACGGACGGCGCCAACGAGTTCGTCTTCTACGACGGGCCGCCCTTCGCCAACGGCCTGCCGCACTACGGCCACCTGCTGACCGGCTACGTCAAGGACATCGTCCCGCGCTACCAGACGATGCGCGGGCGCCACGTCGAGCGGCGCTTCGGCTGGGACACCCACGGCCTGCCCGCCGAGCTCGAGGCGATGCGTCAGCTCGGGCTGAAGACCAAGGCCGACATCGAGGAGCTCGGCGTCGAGAAGTTCAACGCCGCGTGCCGGGAGTCCGTGCTGCGCTACACCGACGAGTGGCAGGACTACGTCACCCGCCAGGCGCGCTGGGTCGACTTCGACAACGACTACAAGACCCTCGAGCCCGACTACATGGAGTCGGTGCTGTGGGCGTTCAAGACGCTCTACGACAAGGGCCTGGTCTACGAGGGCTGGCGCGTGCTGCCCTACTGCTGGAACGACGAGACGCCGCTGTCCAGCCACGAGCTGCGCATGGACGACGACGTCTACCAGGTGCGCAACGACCCGGCCGTCACCGTCGGCTTCCGCCTCGAGACCGGCGAGCTCGCGCTGATCTGGACGACGACGCCGTGGACCCTGCCGAGCAACCTGGCGATCATGGTCTCCCCGGAGATCGACTACGTGGTCGTCGAGAGCGACTACACCGGCACGACCGAGCGCTACGTGATCGGCGAGGCGCGCGTGGCCGCGTACGCCCGCGAGCTCTTCGGCGACGCCGCCAAGGAGAAGGGCTTCGACTGGCAGTCCCGCGTCGTCGAGCGCCTCACCGGCGCCGACCTGGTCGGCCGCTCGTACGCGCCGCCGTTCTCCTACTACGCCGGCCACCCGCGTGCGCACCGCGTCGTCGTCGCCGACTTCGTCAGCACCGACGAGGGCACCGGGCTGGTCCACAGCGCCGGCGCCTTCGGCGAGGAGGACAAGGAGGTCACCGACCGCGAGGGCATCGAGGCGGTGATGCCGGTCGGGCCGGACGGGAAGTTCACCTGGCCGGTCGAGGAGTACGCCGGCATGCTCGTCTTCGACGCGAACCCGCACGTCATCGACGACCTCAAGACGGTCACCCGGGGCGGTGCCGCGGGCTCGGTCACGCCGGGCACGGTGCTGCTGCGCCAGGAGTCGTACGCGCACTCCTACCCGCACTGCTGGCGCTGCCGCAACCCGCTGATCTACAAGGCCGTGTCGAGCTGGTTCGTCGAGGTCACCAAGATCAAGCACCGCATGGGCGAGCTCAACGACCAGATCACCTGGGTGCCCGAGCACGTCAAGGACGGCCAGTTCGGCAAGTGGCTGGCCGGCGCGCGCGACTGGTCGATCAGCCGCAACCGCTACTGGGGCACGCCGATCCCGATCTGGGTCTCCGACGACCCGGCCCACCCGCGCACCGACGTCTACGGCTCGATCGCGCAGCTCGAGGCGGACTTCGGCGTGGAGGTCACCGACCTGCACCGCCCGTTCATCGACGAGCTGACCCGGCCCAACCCCGACGACCCGACGGGGCGCTCGACCATGCGCCGGATCGGCGACGTCTTCGACGTGTGGTTCGACTCCGGGTCGATGCCCTACGCCCAGGTCCACTACCCGTTCGAGAACGCGGGCTGGTTCGAGCACCACTACCCGGGCGACTTCATCGTCGAGTACATCGGGCAGACGCGCGGCTGGTTCTACACGATGCACGTGCTGGCGACGGCGCTCTTCGACCGGCCGGCCTTCTCCAGCTGCATCAGCCACGGCATCGTGCTGGGCAGCGACGGCGCCAAGATGAGCAAGTCGCTGCGCAACTACCCCGACGTGAGCGAGGTCTTCGACCGCGACGGGGCCGACGCGATGCGCTGGTTCCTCATGTCGAGCCCGATCCTGCGCGGCGGCAACCTCGTCGTCACCGAGCAGGGCATCCGCGAGGGCGTGCGCCAGACGCTCATCCCGCTGTGGAACGCGTACTACTTCTTCACCCTGTACGCGAACGCGGCCAACGGCGGCGCCGGCTACGAGGCCAAGATCAGCCGCGACTCCGAGCACGTGCTCGACCGCTACGTCCTGGGCAAGCTCGACGAGCTCGTCGCCGACCTCACCACGCGGCTCGACACCCTCGACGTCGCGGGCGCCTGCGACGCGGTGCGCGGCTTCCTCGAGGTGCTGAGCAACTGGTACATCCGGCGCTCCCGCGACCGCTTCTGGGACGGCGACTCCGACGCCTCGCACGCGGCGTTCGACACGCTCTACACGGTGCTCGAGACCGTGACCCGCGCGGCGGCGCCGCTGCTGCCGCTGGTGGGCGAGGAGGTGTGGCGCGGGCTGACGGGTGGACGTTCGGTGCACCTGGAGGACTGGCCGACGGTGGGCGAGGCGTCGGAGGACGCCGCGTCCCTGACCGCGGCGATGGACCGGGTCCGCGAGGTCTGCTCGACGGGCTCGGCGCTGCGCAAGGCCGAGGGGCTGCGCGTACGCCTGCCGCTGTCGCGCCTCACGGTGGTGACCGACGACCCCGCGGCGCTGGAGCCCTTCGTGGACCTCGTCCGCGACGAGCTCAACGTGCGGGCCGTCGACCTGGTCGCGGCCGACGACGAGGCGGCGGGCTCCTTCGGCGTGCGCCAGGTGCTCCAGGTGAACGCCCGGGCCGCCGGTCCGCGTCTGGGACGCGAGGTGCAGACCGCGATCAAGGGCAGCAAGGGCGGCGACTGGTCGGTCGACGCCGACGGTGGAGTTACCGCGGGCGGCATCGCCCTGCAGGCGGGGGAGTACACGCTCCTCACGCAGGTCGCCGAGACCGGCGCCGACGACCAGCGGGCGGTCTCGATGCTGCCCGGCGGCGGGTTCGTCGTGCTGGACACCGCGGTCACCCCGGAGCTGGCGGCCGAGGGCCTGGCGCGCGACGTCGTCCGCGCGGTCCAGCAGGCGCGTCGCGACGCCGGGCTCCAGGTGAGCGACCGGATCGCCCTCGTGCTCGACGGCGACGAGCGCGTGCGCGGGGCGCTGGAGCAGCACCGCGACCTCGTGGCCCGCGAGGTCCTGGCGGCGTCGGTCGAGATCGGGGGCGCGGTCCCGGACGGCTCGGCCGGGGTGGCCGTCGGCGACGGCCAGCAGGTGCGGCTGGCGCTCAGCCGGATCTAGAACCACCGAGCGTGACGACGCACCGGCGATCTCTGCGGAGGCCGTCGGCGCGTCGTCACTCCCGCTCGTGACGACCCCGTACGGGAACGGGGCGGGCCGGCGCGGTGCCGGGCTGATTGCGCCCCACCCGAGCCGGGTAGGGGAAGGGCATGGCTGACATCAACCCGATCCACCTGCAGAAGGCGCTCAAGGGCGCGAACTACCCCGCCAGCAAGGACGACCTCATCGCCACCGCCAAGGACAACGGCGCGGACGACGAGGTCATGACGTTCCTGAACGACCTGCCCGACCGTGAGTTCGGTGGCCCGAACGGCGTCACCAAGGAGATCAGCTCCTAGCACCCAGGCCCACCCGCCGTCGCACCGCCTGACCGGCGGTGCGACGGTGCAGGTGAGTCCCACCCGACACACCGACGGAAGGAACGGCCATGCGCGCCGTCACCTGGCAGGGCAAGCGGAACGTCTCGGTCGAGGAGGTGCCCGACCCCACGATCGAGCAGCCGACCGACGCCATCATCAAGATCACCAGCACCAACATCTGCGGGTCCGACCTGCACCTCTACGAGACCCTCGGCCCGCTGATGGACCGCGGGGACGTCCTCGGCCACGAGCCGATGGGCATCGTCGAGGCGGTCGGCAGCGAGGTCGGCGACCTCAAGGTCGGCGACCGCGTCGTCATCCCGTTCCAGATCTCCTGCGGGCACTGCTGGATGTGCACCCGCGGGCTCTACACCCAGTGCGAGACCACCCAGGTCCGCGACCAGGGCAGCGGCGCCGCGCTCTTCGGCTACTCCAAGCTCTACGGGCAGGTCCCGGGCGGGCAGGCGGAGTACCTACGCGTGCCGCAGGCGCAGTTCACCCACATCAAGGTCCCCGAGGGCCCCTCGGACGACCGCTTCGTCTACCTCTCCGACGTGCTGCCGACGGCCTGGCAGGCCGTGACGTACGCCGAGGCGCCGCCGGAGGGTTCGCTGCTGGTCCTGGGCCTCGGCCCGATCGGCGACATGGCCTGCCGCATCGCGCTGCACAACGACCCGGGCCGCACCGTCATCGGCGTCGACCTGGTGCCCGAGCGGCTCGAGCGGGCCCGCGCGCGGGGCGTCATCACCATCGACCTCAACGAGGCCGGGGACAACCTGCTCGAGGCCGTGCAGAGCCTGACCGGGGGTCGCGGCGCGGACGCGGTGATCGACGCCGTCGGCCTCGACGCCCACGGCTCGCCCAAGGCCAAGGTCGTGCAGACGATGGCCGGGCTGCTGCCCGACGCCGTCGCCGAGCCGCTGCTCAAGACCTCCGGGGTCGACAAGCTCGCCGCCTTCTACTCGGCGATCGAGCTCGTCCGCCGCGGCGGAACGATCTCGCTCAGCGGCGTCTACGGCGGGGCGGCCGACCCGCTGCCGATGCTCACGCTGTTCGACAAGCAGATCCAGCTGCGGATGGGTCAGGCGAACGTCAAGCGCTGGGTGCCCGACATCCTGCCGCTGCTGACCGACGACGACCCGCTGGGCGTCGACACCTTCGCGACGCACCACCTGTCGCTGGAAGAGGCCGCGCACGCGTACGAGATCTTCCAGAACAAGGAAGACGGCGCCGTCAAGATCGTGCTCAACCCGTGAGCCGCACCCGCACGCTGACGGCGGCCGCGCCGTTCACCCGGCTGCTGGACCGTCTCGTCGGCGCGATCGAGCACGCGGACTTCCTCGACCCGGTCGCCGCCCCGGTGGCCGCGGTCGAGCAGAAGATCGGCGAGACGCTGCCGTGGTGGAAGAACCTGATGAGCGGCACCTTCCTCGGCCACCCGCTGCACCCGCTGCTGGTGACCGTGCCGATCGGGTCGTGGACCGCGGCCGCCGCCTTCGACGTCGTCGGTGACCGCAAGGGCGCCAAGCGCCTGATCGGGCTGGGCATCCTCGGGGCGCTGCCGACGATGGCCAGCGGCGGCTCCGACTGGGCCTACACCAACGGCGCGGAGCAGCGCGTCGGCCTGGTGCACGCGAGCGCCAACTCGGCCACGCTCGGGGCGTACGCCCTCAGCTGGTGGGAGCGGCACCGCGGCAACGACGCCCGGGGCATCGCCTGGTCCGTGGTCGGCGCGACGACGATGGCGGTCGGCGGCTGGCTCGGCGGGCACATGTCCTACGCGCTCGGCGTCGGCATCGACACCACCGCCTTCCAGCACACCGACGAGGACTGGACCCCGGCCGCCGCGGCGGGCGAGGTCCGCGTCGGCGAGCTGACCGGCGGGGACGCGAACGGGGTGCCGGTGGTGCTCACCCGCCAGACCGACGGCACCGTCGTCGCCCTGGCCGACCGCTGCACCCACCGCGGCGCACCGCTGCACGAGGGCTCGCTCGAGGACGGCTGCATCGTGTGCCCGTGGCACGACAGCGCGTTCGCCCTCGACGGTGCCGTCGAGCGCGGCCCGGCGACGCGGCCGCAGCTGGCGTACGAGACCGTCGAGCGCGACGGGCAGGTGCTCGTGCGCCATAGCTCGGAGGAGCGCACCCTGCGCACCAACCCGGTCGGGATCTAGGTCAGGTCCTGAGCGTGGGCGTCCCGGACGTGGCGGTGGTCCGCCGCCACGTCCGGGTCACCGGTCGCGTGCAGAACGTGACCTACCGCGACTCCACCCGCCGCGAGGCCGAGCGGCTCGGCGTCGCGGGCTGGGTCCGCAACCTGCCCGACGGCTCCGTCGAGGCGGCGCTGGAGGGCCGGCAGGACGCGGTTGACGCCCTCCTCACCTGGATGCACCGTGGGCCGCTCCTGGCCGGCGTCGACGTCGTCGACGCGACCGTCGTGCCCCCGGAGGGCGACGAGGTGTTCCGGGTCCGCTGAGTCCCCTGGGTGGCGCTCAGGAGTACGGCGGGTCGCAGTCGAGCACGTCGTCGGGCGTGACGATGCGGTCCACGCGCCGGTCCCAGGGCTGAGCGGGGATGGCCTCGAGCACCTCGTCGCGGTTGAGGAGGACGAGCACCGGGGAGGCCTGGCCCGCGTGGGCGAGCGCGCGGTCGTACCACCCGCCGCCGCGTCCCAGCCGGTCGCCGTGACGGTTCGCGGCCAGGCCCGGGCACACCACGAGCTCGGCCTCGGGCAGCTGACGGGCGGGCAGCACCGCGCCGGTGGGCTCGAGCAGCCCCAGCGGGCCCGCCCGCAGGGCGTCCGGGCCCTCGTACGCCGCCCACGCAGGCCTGTCGAGCCGGGCCCCCGCGCCGTCGGTGAGCACCGGCAGCAGCACCCGCACCCGCCGGGCGTCGAGCCAGGCCACCAGGCGCAGCGTGTCCGGCTCGTCGCCCACCGAGAGGTACGCCGCCACCGTGTCGGGCAGGCGGTCGCCCAGCGTCGTCGCGAGCAGGGCGAAGCGGGCCTCGTCGTCCGCGGTCCGGTCGGGCTCGGGGCGCGACGCGCGCCGCCGCAGCACCGCGTCCCGCAGCGTCCGCTTGGCCCCGGCGAGCGCGGCCTGGTCGGCGTCCCCGGTGGTCATCGCGGTCCCGGCGTCGGCACGGGGCCGGTGGTCAGGCGGTGGACGACGCGGGTCGCGACCAGCACGTCCGGGTGCGTGGGCACCTCGCCGGCGGCGAGCATCAGCGCCAGGTCGGCCGCCTCGGTGCCCAGGTCGTCCACGGGCTGGGCCACGGTGCTGAGGCCCATGCGGGCGGCGTACGCGTGGTCGTCGAAGCCGATCACCGAGATGTCGCGCGGGGCGCGGACCCCGCCCTGGTCGAGCTCGACGAGCACGCTGAGTGCGAGGTCGTCGGAGTCGACGGCCAGCGCCGTGGGCGGGTCGGCCAGCGCGCGGTAGCTCCGGGCCACGAGCTCCCCGGCGTCAGGGCTCGGGGCCGACAGCACGACCAGGTCCTGCTCGGGCACGCCCGCCGCGGCCATCGCCCGGCGGTAGCCCTCGATCCGGCGGTCGGAGCTGAAGACGAACCCCGGCTGGCGCAGGTCGGTCCGGACGAAGCCGATCCGGCGGTGCCCGTGGTCGAGCAGGCTCTGCACGCCCTCCTGCATCCCGCCGGCGTCGTCGATCGCGACGCTCGGCACGCCGCGCACGCGCTGGTTGAGGTAGACCAGCGGCAGGTCGAGCGACGCCAGCCGGGCCCGCTCGGCGCCGGTGAGCTCGAAGGACGCCACGATCAGGGCGTCGACGTTGCGCCGCGCCGGCAGGCGGGTGAAGAACGCCTCGCGCTCCGCCGCGTCCTGCGTGCGGAAGATCGTCAGCTCTACGTCGGCCTGCGCGAGGCGGGCGTAGACGGCGTCGAGGACCGAGCCGCTGAACCACGTCCGCAGGGGGGCGCCGACCAGGACGCCGATGCGCCCCAGGCGCCCCCGGGCCAGGCCCGAGGCTGCCCGGGAGATGGCGAAGGAGAGCTCATCGGCCGCCGCGGTGACGCGGGCGGTGGTCTCGGCGGAGACGAGCGGGGAACCGCGCAGCGCACGGGAGACGGTGGCCACCGAGACCCCGGCCAACCGGGCCACGTCGGCCATGCTCGCGTGGCTGTCCGTCGGCACCGCACCCCCTGCCCGGGCAGGGACCCGGCCTGACGAGGAGGGTAACAAGGCCGCCCCGGACGCGTTGCGTACGAATGCCCGTCGTCCCTACGCTGAGGGCGCGCGCGACGGCACCGGACGCCCGCGGCGCTCCCGAACCGATCCTCGCGAGGACCAGCCGTGCCCTCTCCTGCTCCCGAGCAGCCCACCGACAGTCCCCAGCCCAGCCTCACCGACGTCAGCGGCGCGAGCTGGTGGCGCCAGGCGGTCGTCTACCAGGTCTACCCGCGCAGCTTCGCCGACAGCGACGGCGACGGGCTCGGCGACATCCCGGGCGTCACCTCGCGCGTCGGCTACCTCGCCGAGCTGGGCGTCGACGCCATCTGGCTCAGCCCCTTCTACCCCTCTGCGCTCGCCGACGGGGGCTACGACGTCGACGACTACCGCGACGTCGCGCCCGAGCTGGGCACCCTGACGGACTTCGACGCGCTCGTCGGGGCCGCGCACGCCGTCGGGATCAAGATCGTCGTGGACATCGTCCCCAACCACACCTCCAACCGGCACGCCTGGTTCCTCGCCGCGCTCGCCGCCGGCCCGGGCTCGCCCGAGCGGGCCCGCTACGTCTTCCGCGACGGCACGGGCCCGGACGGTTCGCTGCCGCCCTCGGACTGGCAGAGCCACTTCGGCGGCCGGGCCTGGACCCGGCTCGTCGACGCCGACGGCAACCCGGAGCAGTGGTACCTGCACCTGTTCGCCCCGGAGCAGCCCGACCTCAACTGGGACAACCGTGAGGTGCACGAGGAGTTCTTGACCACGCTGCGCTTCTGGGCCGACCGCGGTGTCGACGGCTACCGCGTCGACGTCGCGCACGCGCTGGCCAAGGACCTCTCCGAGCCGCTACGCAGCAAGCCCGAGACGCCCGGCGAGCTGCCGCTCGACGGCAGCGACCCGCTCTTCGACCGCAACGAGGTGCACGAGATCTACGCCGAGTGGCGCCAGGTCTTCGACTCCTACGACCCGCCGCGCACGGCCGTCGCCGAGGCCTTCTCCGCGCCCGAGCGCCGCGCGCTCTACGCGCGTCCGACCGAGCTGGGCCAGGCGTTCAACTTCGACCTGCTCAAGGCCGACTTCGACGCGGCGCAGTTCCGTGAGGTCGTCGACTTCTGCCTCGCGCAGGCGGCCGAGGCGGGGTCGTCGTCGACCTGGGTGCTGTCCAACCACGACGTCGTGCGCCACGCCTCGCGCTACGGGCTGCCCGCCGGCACCGACCTCGACGACTGGCTGATGACCGACGGCCTGGGCACCGTGCTCGACGTCGAGCAGGGCCTGCACCGGGCGCGCGCCGCGGTGCTGTTCATGCTCGCGCTGCCCGGCTCGGCGTACCTCTACCAGGGCGAGGAGATCGGTCTGCACGAGGTGGCCGACCTGCCGGCCGGGGCGCTGCAGGACCCGATCTGGCTGCGGACCCAGAACACCAAGAAGGGCCGCGACGGCGCCCGCGTGCCGCTGCCGTGGACGCGGGACGGGGCCACGTACGGCTTCGGCTCCGGCAACGCGTGGCTCCCGCAGCCGGCCGCGTGGTCGCGCATCGCCGTGGGCGAGCAGGTGGGCGACCCGACCTCGACCCTCGAGCTCTACCGCGCGGCGCTGCACGCCCGCCGTGCGCTGCAGACCGAGGAGTCCCTGGCCTGGGTCGAGACCGGCCGCGAGGACGTCGTGCACTTCGTCCGCCCGAACGGCTGGCACTGCGTCACCAACTTCGGCACGGAGCCGTACGCCCTCCCGTCCGGCGAGGTCCGCGTCGCGAGCGCGCCCGTCGAGGACGGCCGGCTCGCGGGCGAGTCGAGCGCCTGGTTCACCGCCTGATCGGGCTCCGGCGACAACGGGGACGATCTGGCACCGCTGCGGTGCCGGATCGTCCCCGTTGTGCGGCGCTCAGGTGCACGAAGCCCGCCCGAGGTCAGCGGCAGCGCCACATCCGCGCCTGGGGCTCGGCCGTCCTCACAGCGCGGGCTGGCAGTGCGGGCACCAGAAGAGGTTGCGCGCGACCATGACCGCGTGGGCGATCGGGGTGTCGCATCGGCGGCAGGGCTCGCCCGTGCGGCGGTAGACGTAGAACGAGTCGGCGCGGGTGGCGCGGCCGGAGCGGCGTACGCGGTCCTCGCGCTCGGTCGTGACGATGCGGCCGGCGCGCACGCCCGCCTGCATCAGCTTGGTCAGGTCGGCCCACATGTCGTCGAACACGGCCGGCTCGAGGTCGCGGCCGAGGACGTAGGGGTTCACGCCGTGGCGGTAGAGGATCTCCGCGCGGTAGACGTTGCCGATGCCGGCCAGCACGCTCTGGTCCATCAGCAGCGCGCCGATGGCGACCCGGGACCGGCCGATCCGCTCGCGGGCGGGCGTCGGGTCCGTCCTCGGCCGCAGCGGGTCGGGGCCGAGCCCGGCGGTGATCTCCTTCTTCTCCTCCGGCGTCACGACCTCGCAGCGGGTCGCGCCACGCAGGTCGAGGTACTCCCCGTTGCCCTCGATGCGCATCCGCAGCGCGCCGCGCGGCTCGGGCGCGGGCAGCGGACCCTGCGCGAACTTGCCGTAGAGGCCGAGGTGCACGTGCACGAGGACGTCGCCCGAGTAGCGGTGGAAGAGGTGCTTGCCCCAGGCGTCCGTGCCCTCGAACACCCGTCCGTCGATCAGCGCAGCCCCCTCGGCGAACCGTCCCTGCGGGCTCGACGCCGCCACCTCGTGCCCGGCGAACGCCTCCCGGTGCAGACGCGCGAACCGGTGGATCGTGTGGCCCTCGGGCACGCGGTGCTCCTTCTCTCGCCGGCGGACGCCGGGCCTCGTCGCGCCCAGGAGGCGCTGGGACATCCTTCACCGGACCCGGCGCCCGCGGACGCGACGCCTCTCGCGCGGGCGCACCGGGTCCGCGCCGCGGCGCGCGTACTGGGGCCGGTCCGCGCGCCCCCGTAGGGTGCCGACCATGCCCCTGTTCGGCCGCAAGAAGAACGACGAGGCGCTGCGGCACACCCCCGAGGTCGCGACGCTCCCCGAGCCGCCCGCGACCGGGCCCGACGGCCTGCGCACCCTCGAGCAGCACCGCGACTACCTGCTGTCCTGCGTCGAGGAGCTCATGCCCTTCGGCCAGCACGTGCTCGACGCCCTCGGCCTCAGCATCTGCGAGGACGTCACGTCCGGCATCGACCTGCCGCGCTTCGACAACACGGCGATGGACGGGTACGCCGTCCGTGCCGCCGACGTCCAGCACGCGACCGACGTGCGCCCCGTCCGGCTCCCGGTCGTCGGTGAGGTCCCGGCGGGCGCCTCGGCCCCGCACCGCCTGTCGCCCGGCACGGCGATGAAGATCATGACGGGCGCGCCGATCCCGGCCGACGCCGACGCGATCGTCCCCTACGAGGCGACCGACCGCGGCAGCACCGACGTCACCGTGAACCGCGCCAGCTCGCCCGGCCAGCACATCCGTCGCCAGGGCGAGGACATCGGCGTCGGCGACCTGCTGCTCGCCGCCGGCTCACGGATCGGCGTCCGCGACGTCGGCCTGCTCGCCGCCGTCGGCATCGACAAGGTGATGGTGCGCCCGCGGCCCCGCGTCGTGGTGATCTCCACGGGCTCCGAGCTCGTCGACCCCGGCCTGCCGCTGGACCCCGAGCAGATCTACGACTCGAACTCCTACCTCCTCGCGGCGGCGGCCAAGGACGCGGGCGCCCAGGTCTTCCGCGTCGGCCACGTCGGCGACGACCCGGCCTCGCTCAAGCAGCTCGTCTACGACCAGCTCGTCCGCGCCGACCTGATCATCACCACCGGCGGGGTGAGCCAGGGCGACTACGACATCGTCAAGGCCGTGATGCCCGAGCTCGGCGCGACGGACTTCGCCGCCGTGGCGATGCAGCCGGGCAAGCCGCAGGGCTTCGGCCTCATCGGCGAGGACCGGACGCCGATCGTCATGCTGCCGGGCAACCCGGTGAGCGCCTTCGTGTCCTTCGAGGCCTTCGTGCGTCCCGTCATCCGCAAGCTGATGGGCGTCACGCCGTACGTGCGGCCGGGCGTGCGGGCGACGGCGGCGCACGCGATGAGCTCGATCCCGGGCCGTACGCAGCTGGCCCGCGGGGTGGTGCGCGCCGACGACACCGGCGCCCGCAGCGTCGAGCTCGTCGGGGGGCACGGCTCGCACCTGCTGGGCGACCTGTCCAAGGCGGACGCGCTGGTGGTGCTGCCCCACGACACCGACTTCGTCCCGGCCGGCACCGAGCTCGAGGTCTGGCTGCTGGACCAGCCGCGATGAGCGCGACCGGTTCGGGAGACACGGCGGGCCCGGGCGGGCTGACGCATCTCAACGCCGCCGGGGAGGCCCGGATGGTCGACGTCTCGGCCAAAGAGGTCACCATCCGCACGGCGACCGCCGCAGGCCGCGTACGCCTCAGCGCCGCGTGCGTCGCCGCCCTGCGGTCGGGTGACGTGCCCAAGGGCGACGCCCTCGCGGTCGCCCGGATCGCCGGGATCATGGCGGCCAAGAAGACCCCCGAGCTCGTCCCGCTGTGCCACCCCCTCATGATCAGCGGCGTGGACGTGACCGCAGAGGTGACCGACGACGGAGTCGAGCTGCGCGCCACCGTCAAGACCAACGAGCGCACCGGGGTCGAGATGGAGGCCCTGACCGCGGTCGGTGTCGCCGGTCTGGCCGTGGTCGACATGGTCAAGGCGCTCGACCGCGACGCGGTGATCACCGACGTCCGCGTGATCGCCAAGTCCGGCGGGCGCAGCGGCGACTACCGGAGGGCGGGGAAGTGACGGTCCCGTCTGCCGGTCCCACCGCTCTCGTCGTGACGGTGTCGACGCGGGCCTCCGCGGGGGTGTACGAGGACCGCTCCGGCCCGATCCTGGTCGCCGGTCTCCGTGAGGTCGGCTTCGACGTGGGCGACCCGCTCGTCGTGCCCGACGGCGACGAGGTCGGCGAGGCGCTGCGCTCGGCCGTCGCGGCGGGACACGCCGTGGTGATCACCACCGGAGGCACCGGGCTCAGCCCGGACGACCACACCCCCGAGCAGACGCGCGCGGTGCTCGAGCGCGAGGTGCCGCAGCTGAGCGCGGCGATCGCGGCGTACGGGGTCGCGCACGGGGTGCCCACCGCGGTGCTGAGCCGTGGTGTCGCCGGGACGGTGGGCGGGACGCTCGTCGTCAACGTGCCCGGCTCCCGGGGCGGCGCCCGCGACGCGATGTCGGTGCTGGCGCCGGTGCTGCAGCACGCGGTGGCCCAGCTCCGCGGCGGGGACCACTGAGGCCCGTCCGGTGAGCTCCGGGTACAGCTACGGCACGCACCACTGGCCGGTCAGCCTGCGGCACGACCGCGTCGTGCTCTCGCCGATGCGGCGCCGCGACCAGCTGCCGTGGGAGCGTGTGCGCCGCCGCAACGCCGCCTGGCTCAAGCCGTGGGAGGCGACCCTGCCGCCGGGGTCGTCGGCCGGACCCACCTCGTACTCCGCGCTGGTGCGCTCGCTGACCCGCCAGGCCCGCGACGACCGGATGCTGCCCTGGCTCGTCTTCTACGACGAGCAGCCCGGGGGACCGGCCTCGCTCGCCGGCCAGCTCACGGTGAGCGGCATCGTCGGCGGGTCGGCGTCGTGGGGCCAGATCGGCTACTGGGTCGACCAGCGTCTCGCCGGGCGCGGCATCATCCCGACCGCGGTGGCGCTGGCCGTCGACTACTGCTTCTCGGTCATGCGGCTGCACCGCATCGAGATCGCGATCCGCCCCGAGAACGCGGCGAGCCTGCGCGTGGTGGAGAAGCTCGGCTTCCGCACCGAGGGGCTGCGTCCGCGCTACCTCCACATCGACGGCGACTGGCGCGACCACCTCGTCTTCGCGCTGAACGCCGAGGAGGTGGGCGAGGGCATGGTGCGCCGCTACGAGTCCCTGCGGGGCCCGACGGCGCCCGCCTGACTGAACTGTGACCTCCTCGACGGCGAGGTCACGCGACGATCACGCGACACACCCCCGCAGGTCGGCTGCCCGCACCGGCCCACCCCATAGCGTTCGCTCGTGGGGACGACGGGACTGATCTTTGCGGCCATCGCGATCGCCTGGCTGGCCTACCTGGTGCCGCACTTCGTGCGCCGTCGGGAGGGCGAGCCGGACGTCGAGGGCGAGCACGTCGACCCCTTCTCCGACTCCGTCCGCATCCTGCGGCACGGCACCGCGCCGCTGCTCGACCAGGACCTGACCGAGCTGCGTGAGTTCGAGGTGTCGACCCCCGTCACGCGCCGCGCGGCCGTCGCCGACCTGCGCCGTCTCGAGCGGGTCGCGGCCTCTCGTCGCCGCCGCGTGCTGTCGGCGCTGTTCGCCGTCCTGTGCGGCGTGATCAGCGTCGCCTCCGTCGGCTGGCTGCCCTGGTGGAGCGTCGCCGTCCCCGGCGGTCTGGTGCTCCTCTTCGTGGTCGTCTCCCGCGTCAGCGTCCGCGCGATGCGTCGCGACCTCGACGCGCGCTACGTCGCCATCAGCCGCGGCAGTGACGAGAAGACGGTCCTCATCAGCCGCAAGGACGTCGAGTCCCGCGACCGCAAGACCCGCAAGGCCGCCAAGAAGGACGCCGAGACCGACAGCAAGCCGGGCCTGTGGGACCCGCTGCCGATCACCGTGCCGACGTACGTGTCCAAGCCGCTGGCCCCGCGCACGGTCCGCACCATCGACCTGTCCGCCCCCGACGTCACCTCCTCGGGCCGCCGGAGCGTCCCGGTCACCGCCGACGCCCCGGAGGTCGTCGTCGAGGACGTCGAGACCACCGGGATCGACGAGCAGGACGGCGGGGCCAAGGCCGCCTCGGCCTGACCCCGGGTCTCGTCGGGAGGCGATCGCCTCCCGACGGTGGTAATGTTCACCACCGGTCGGGAACGACCACGAGGGGCCTTGGCGCAGTTGGTAGCGCGTCTCGTTCGCAATGAGAAGGTCAGGGGTTCGAATCCCCTAGGCTCCACCCTCCAGCGCCCGTGACCATGTCACGGGCGTTCTGCGTTCTCCAGCACCCTCTGCCTCTGCATGATCCGGTGCGCCCAGCTCTCCTCGCCGAGCGGTAGGTTGCCGCGCCTTTTCCTCGCCGAGAGGCGCCGCAACCTACCGCTCGACCGAGATCACGGGTGAGCCCGTTGGCTGACCACCACGCGTCGGCGTACGGGTTGCCCTGGCAGGCTTGCGGGGTGACCCGTCAGGACGACCAGCCGCCCCCGCCCACGATCTCCGACCACGGCATGATCGGCGACCTCCGGACGGCGGCGCTCGTCGCGACCGACGGCAGCATCGACTGGTTCTGCCCGGGTCGGTTCGACGCGCCCAGCGTCTTCGCGCGGATCCTCGACACCGACGAGGGCGGGTCGTGGGACCTGCGCCCCGTGGACGGCGACGTGCGGGCGCACCAGTTCTACTTCCCCGACTCCAACATCCTCAACACCCGCTTCCTCACCGACGAGGGCATGGTCGAGGTCCACGACTTCATGCCGCTGCTCAAGTCGGGCGACGAGGACCACCGGCAGCGGCTCGTACGCCGCGTGCAGTGCGTGCGCGGCGACATCCGCCTGCAGATGCGTCTGGCCGCCCGGCCCGACTACGCGCGCGAGCGTCCGCGGCTGACCGAGGTCGAAGGTGGGGTGCTCATCGAGAGCAGCTCGCTGCGGCTGGGGTTCAGCACGACCGTCGAGGTCCACGTCGACGGGGACGACGTCATGGCCGACCTGCACCTGTCCGAGGGCGACCGTGTCCTGCTCGTGCTCGAGGTCCTCGACGCCGAGGACGCGTTCGAGCCCGAGACCGGGACCGACGCCGACGAGCTCTTCGACGCGACGAACCGCTTCTGGCAGGCCTGGATCGGTCAGTCGTCGTACACGGGCCGCTGGCGCGAGACCGTGAACCGCTCGGCGTTGACCCTCAAGATGCTCTGCCACGAGCCCAGCGGCGGGATCGTCGCGTCGGTGACGACGAGCCTGCCCGAGGAGATCGGCGGGGGCCGCAACTGGGACTACCGCTACGTCTGGATCCGCGACGCCGGCTTCAGCCTCTACGCGCTGCTGCGCCTCGGCTTCCTGGAGGAGGCCGCCGCGTTCATCCGGTGGCTCTCCGAGCGCCTCGGCCAGCAGGACCAGGACAGCACCGAGGAGCTCGGCCCGCTGCGCGTGCTCTACGACCTCGACGGCAACATCCCGAGCCACGAGGAGGAGCTCGACCACCTGTCGGGCTACGCCGGGTCCAAGCCGGTCCGGGTGGGCAACGCCGCCGCGGGGCAGCTGCAGCTCGACATCTACGGCGACCTGATCGACTCGATCTACCTCTACAACAAGTACGGCCCGGGCATCAGCTACGACGCCTGGAAGGACCTGCGCCGCCTCGTCGACTGGCTGCTCGACCACTGGGACGCGAAGGACGCGGGCATGTGGGAGTCGCGCGACGAGCCCCGCCAGCACACGACCTCGCGGCTCATGGAGTGGGTGGCCCTCGAACGTGCGGTGCGGGTGGCGCGCCAGCGCGGGCTGCCCGGCGACATCACGAAGTGGTCGCGCGTCCGCGACGAGATCTACGCCAACGTCATGGAGGAGTGCTGGGACGACGACCTGCAGAGCTTCGTGCAGGCCACCGGCTCCGACACCGTCGACGCGGGACTGCTGCTGATGCCGCAGGTCAAGTTCGTGGCGCCGCAGGACCCGCGCTTCCTCTCCACGCTCAAGGTCATCGAGGAGCGCCTGGTCACCGACACCCTGGTGTTCCGCTACGACGTCGAGGCCGTCTCGGACGGGGTCTCGGGCGGCGAGGGCACCTTCTCGCTCTGCTCGTTCTGGTACGTCGAGGCGCTCACACGGGTCGGCCGCATCGCCGAGGCGCGGCTGGCGCTGGAGAAGATGATGACGTACGCCAACCACCTCGGCCTCTTCGCCGAGCAGATCGGCCTCAACGGCGAGCAGCTCGGCAACTTCCCGCAGGCTTTCACCCACCTCGCCCTCATCAGCGCGGCCCACAACCTGGACCGCGAGCTCGGCTGACCGGTGCACCCGGGTTGACCACTGGTCACGTCCGGGTGGTCGGCTCGGCGGTGTGGTGACCAGTGGTCATTTAGGGGCGGTGGGCCCGGCGTGTCGGCGCCACTGGTGACCACTGGTCAGGGGAGTGGGGCAGCCGCTGCGGCGGCTCGGTGCCGGTGCGTCGTGCGAGGCGGCAGGGCGACGAGGTCTGGAGCGTGAGGAGGCCGGGCCAGACCTTGCTCTTCCAAGTGGCAGAATCTAGAGTCCACTCTGCGGAAGCGTAGCCCTTGGGGCACACCTCGAGGGCCGGTGCCACGTCCTGTCTGACGGACCTGCCACGATGACCTCGTCACCGCGACCCCAGCCCGACCGACGCCCGTCCGCTCCACCACCGAGAGGCGCCCCGCATGACGCTCGAGCTGACCGACCCGCACCCGATCGAGCGGGCCGAGGAGATCCTCACGCCGGAGGCGCTGGCCTTCGTCGAGGCGTTGCACGAGCGCTTCGCCGACCGGCGTGACGAGCTGCTGGCCGCGCGCGGTGCCCGGCGCGAGGAGGCGGCCCGCACCGGGCGGCTCGACTTCCTGCCCGCGACGCGCGAGGTGCGGGAGTCGGACTGGCAGGTCGCGCCCGCCCCGCCGGCGCTGCAGGACCGCCGCGTGGAGATGACCGGCCCGGCGACCCCGGCCAAGATGGCGATCAACGCGCTCAACTCCGGCGCCAAGGTCTGGCTCGCCGACATGGAGGACGCCAGCAGCCCGACCTGGGCCAACGTCGTCGGCTCGGTCCTGAACCTGCGCGACGCCGCCCGCGGCACGCTCTCCTTCACCGCCGAGAACGGCCGGGAGTACGCGCTGCGCACCGACGCCCCGCTCGCCGTCGTCGTCATGCGTCCCCGCGGCTGGCACCTCGACGAGGCCCACCTGCTGCGCGACGGCCGCCGCGGCGTCGGCGCGCTGGTCGACTTCGGCCTGCACTTCTTCCACCTGGCCCGGCTGCTGCTCGACAACGGCCACGGGCCGTACTACTACCTGCCCAAGATGGAGTCGCACCTCGAGGCGCGGCTGTGGAACGACGTCTTCACCTTCGCCCAGGCCGAGCTCGGGGTCGCGTACGGGACCATCCGCGCGACGATGCTGGTCGAGACGATCCCCGCGGCCTTCGAGATGGAGGAGCTGCTCTACGAGCTCCGCGACCACGCGTCCGGGCTCAACGCCGGTCGCTGGGACTACCTGTTCAGCATCATCAAGTTCTTCCGTGACGCCGGGCCGGACTTCGTGCTCGTCGACCGCGCCGACATCACCATGACCGCGCCCTTCATGCGCGCCTACACCGAGCTGCTCGTGAAGACCTGCCACGCCCGCGGCGCCTTCGCGATGGGCGGCATGGCCGCGGTGATCCCGAGCCGCAAGGACCCCGAGGTCAACGCGGCCGCCTTCGCCAAGGTGCGGGCCGACAAGGAGCGCGAGGCCGGCGACGGCTTCGACGGCTCCTGGGTCGCCCACCCCGACCTCGTGCCCGTCTGCCAGGAGGTCTTCGACGCCCGGCTCGGCGACAGGCCCAACCAGGTCGACCGGCGACGTGACGACGTCGAGGTGAGCGCGGAGCAGCTGCTCGACGTGCGGTCGGCCTCGGGATCGAACACCCTCACCGGCCTGCGGAACAACCTCTACGTCGCCCTGGCCTACACCGCCGTGTGGCTGTCGGGCAACGGCGCGGTGGCCATCCACAACCTCATGGAGGACGCGGCGACCGCGGAGATCAGCCGTGCGCAGGTCTGGCAGCTGATCCGCAACGCGACCGTGCTGGCCGACACCGGGGAGCCCGTGACCCGCGAGCTCGTGTCCCGCGTCCTCGACGAGGAGTCGGAGCGGCTGCGCGGCCAGGTGGGGGAGGAGGCCTTCGAGGCCCACTACCGCCCGGCGCACGCGCTCGTCGCCGACCTGTGCCTCTCGGAGGAGTTCGTCGACTTCCTGACGCTGCCGGCGTACGAGCGGATCGCGTGACCCTGCTCGGCGCCGGCTTCCTCGACGAGGCCGACGCGCGGCTGGCCGAGACCGACGCCCACCTGGCCCGGGCCTACCCGGGCGGGCGCGGGCTGCGGCAGCCCGTGCACACCGTGTACGTCCCGGGGCAGCGCTACACGCCCGACCTGACGGAGCGCTGGGGCACCGAGGCGACCGCGCTGCTCGAGGCGCACGGGGGAATCGATGCGCTGTGCGCGCTGGTCGGGCTGCCCGACGGGGTGGCCGGGTCCGTCGCGCCGCGGGTCGTGGCCAAGCTCGGCCGCGAACCCGTCGAGGACCTGCGGATCGACTTCGAGGACGGCTACGGCCGCCCCGGCGACGCGCAGGAGGACGCCGACGTCGTCCGGGCCGCGTCCGCGCTGGCCTCGGCGATGGCGGAGGGCCGTGCGCCCGCCTTCGTCGGCATCCGCTTCAAGTGCTTCGAGGCGCCCACCCGGCGCCGCGGCCTGCGGACGCTCGACCTCTTCCTGTCCACGCTGCTCGAGCACGGCGGGCTGCCCGAGGGCCTGCGGCTCACGCTGCCCAAGGTCAGCACCGCGAGCCAGGTCGAGGTCATGGTCGGCGCGTGCGCGGCGATCGAGCAGGCCGCGGGGCTGCCCGAGGGTCGGCTCGGCTTCGAGGTCCAGGTCGAGACGCCGCCGCTGGTCCTCGGCGCCGACGGCCGCCACGAGGTCGCCGCCGCGCTGCACGTCGGCGCGGGGCGCGTCACCGGCCTGCACTACGGCACGTACGACTACAGCGCCTCGCTCGAGGTCGCCGCCGAGCAGCAGTCGATGGCCCACCCGGGCGCGGACTTCGCCAAGCTGGTCATGCAGGCCGCGGCGGCCGAGACCGGTGTGCAGCTCTCCGACGGCTCGACGAACGTCCTGCCCGTCGGCGACGCGGACGCCGTCCGCCACGCCTGGCGGCTGCACCACGACCTGGTGCGCCGCAGCCTGGAGCGCGCCTACTACCAGGGCTGGGACCTGCACCCCGGCCAGCTGCCGACGCGCTACCTCGCGACCTTCGCCTTCTTCGCCGGCGGGTTCGACCGTGCCGCGGGCCGGCTGCGGGCGTACCTGCGGCGCGACGAGGGCGGCGTCCTCGACGAGCCGGCGACCGCCCGCGCGCTGGCGCGCTTCGTCGACCGCGGGGTCTCCTGCGGCGCGGTCGGCGAGGAGACCCTGCGCGAGGCGACGGGCCTCGACCACGCCACGCTCGCTCGACTGGCGCAGCCCAAGTCCGACACCGAGAGCCTGCGGGCGCCCGCCCGCGCCGAGGAGGAGCACGCGTGACCAGCGACGGAACGACGCACGACACCGTCAGCGCCGACCCCGCCGCGCTGCGGCCAGCGGGCGGTCCGCTGCCCAGCACCAGCTACCACGTGCCCCCGGGCGGGCTGCCCCCGCAGACTGCGCTGCTCACCGACCGCGCCATGTTCACCGAGGCGTACGCGGTGATCCCCAGCGGCGTGATCCGTGACATCACGGCCAGCTACCTCCCCTTCTGGGAGGGAACCCGGGCCTGGGTGCTCGCGCGGCCGCTGTCGGGGTTCGCCGAGACGTTCTCGCAGTACGTCATGGACGTCGCTCCCGGCGGCGGCAGCGACCACCCGGAGCCGGATGCCGCGGCCGAGGGCGTGCTGTTCGTCGTCGGCGGGGAGGGCCGCCTGACGCTGGGCCCCGAGGAGGACCGGGCCGAGCACCGTCTCGAGGCGGGCACCTTCGTCTACCTGCCGCCCGGCCAGCGCTGGACGCTGCACAACGACGGGCCGGAGACCCTCGGGTTCCACTGGATCCGCAAGGCCTACGAGCGCGTCGAGGGGCTGGACGCGCCCGAGGCGTTCGTCAGCAGCGACCGCGAGGTGGCCCCGACGCCGATGCCGGGCACCGACGGGCGTTGGGCGACGACGCGGTTCGTCGACCCGGGCGACCTGCGCCACGACATGCACGTCAACGTCGTCACCTTCGAGCCGGGCGCCGTGATCCCCTTCGCCGAGACCCACGTCATGGAGCACGGCCTCTACGTCCTCGAGGGCAAGGCGGTCTACCGGCTCAACACCGACTGGGTCGAGGTCGAGGCCGGCGACTTCATGTGGCTGCGCGCCTTCTGCCCGCAGGCCTGCTACGCCGGCGGACCGGGACGGTTCCGCTACCTGCTCTACAAGGACGTGAACCGCCACGCGCGGCTCTCGCGCACGTTCCTCTGAGGCCGGGCGCCCGAGAGGTGGCGCCCACGGACCGCGACAGCACCGACACCCGCCTGTCACGAGAGGTCAGCACGATGGCGAGCATGACCCAGACCGCTCCTGAACGGCACCCGGTCGACGCGGTGCTGCCGGCGCCGCAGATGCTCCTCTACGGGCTGCAGCACGTGCTGAGCATGTACGCCGGCGTCGTCGCCGTGCCGTTGATCGTCGGCACCGCGCTGAAGCTGTCGCCGACCGACATCACCTTCCTGGTGTCGGCGGGGCTCTTCATGTCGGGCGTCGCGACACTCCTGCAGACCCTCGGGCTGTGGAAGATCGGCGCTCGGCAGCCGATCGTCCAGGGCACGTCGTTCGCCGCGGTGTCCACGATGCTCGCGGTCGGGCTGGCCCAGGGCGGCGGCACCGACGGGCTGCGGGCGATCTTCGGTGCGCTGCTGCTCGCCGGGGTGATCGCCTTCCTCCTCGCGCCCGTGTTCACCCAGCTGTTGCACTTCTTCCCCGAGGTCGTCACCGGGGTCGTCATCACGGTGATCGGCATCTCGCTGCTGCCCGTGGCCATCCGCTGGGCCGGCGGCGGCACGCCGGGGGTGACGCCGACGTTCGGGGCGCCGGTGAACATCCTGGTCGCGTTCCTGACCGTGGTGATCATCGTGCTGATCTACCGCCTGGCGCCGCCCTTCTTCAGTCGCGTGGCGATCCTGCTGGGACTCGTCCTCGGTACGGTCGTCGCCGTCCCGTTCGGCCTGACGGACTTCTCCCGCATCGGCGACGCCGGGATCTTCCAGCTGCCGACGCCCTTCCACTTCGGCACGCCGATCTTCGCGGTCGGCGCGACGATCTCGATGCTCGTCGTGATGCTGGTGATCATGACCGAGACGACGGCCGACATCCTGGCCATCGGCCAGGTCGTCGACAAGCCCGCCGACCGGCGGACGGTGACGAACGGGCTGCGCGCCGACATGGGCGCGACCGCGCTCGCCAGCGTCTTCAACGGCTTCTCGCTCAGCGCCTTCGCCCAGAACGTCGGGCTCGTGGCCATCACCGGCATCAAGAGCCGCTTCGTCGTCGCGGTGAGCGGCGCGATCCTGGTCTTCCTCGGCCTCTTCCCGGTGCTCGGGGCCCTGGTCGCGCTCGTCCCGCTGCCGGTGCTGGGCGGGGCCGGGCTGGCGCTGTTCGGGACGGTCGCCGCGAGCGGCATCCGCACGCTGTCGCGCGTCGACTTCTCCGGCAACGCGAACATCGTCATCGTCGCCTTCTCGATCGGGATGGGTCTCATCCCGATCGCGGTGCCGACCTTCTACGACGAGTTCCCGTCGTGGTTCACCGTCATCTTCGACTCGGGCATCACCGCGGCCGCGCTGACCGCCGTGGTCCTCAACGTCGTCTTCAACATCCTCGGCCGCGATCCCGCGCCGAGCGAGGGGCCGCTCTTCGCCGAGGGGCCGGCCCCCGCTGCGATCTCCCGGGAGGACGAGGCCAGGCTTGACCCGGAGGGTCCGACGGCGCGCGGCAAGCAGCAGGCGGGCAACCCGTGATCCGCGTGCTCGTCCGACCAGAGGAGGGGGAGCGATGAGCTTCGTCACCGCGCACGTGCTCGACGCGAGCGCCGGCCGGCCGGCGGCCGGGGTCGGCGTGACGCTGTCCGACGCGTCCGGCACCGTGCTCGCCGAGGCCGTGACGGACGACGACGGCCGCGTGCCCGACCTCGGGCCGGACACGCTCGAGCCGGGGACGTACGAGGTGCGGTTCGCCTCCGGCGAGCACTTCGCCGCGCAGGGCGTCGCGTGCTTCCACCCGTACGTTCCGGTCGTCTTCAGCGTGGTCGCCGGCCAGGCGCACTACCACGTGCCGCTGCTGCTCAGCCCGTTCGCGTACACCACGTACCGCGGCAGCTGAGCGCCGCGCCGCTGCTCGTCCAGACTCCTACGCACGGCACGACCACAGGGAGGAACCCGTCATGACCCCGATCAGGCTGGCTGCGAACCAGTACGGCAAGGCCGAGAACCGCGTCGTCCGCGTCACCCGGGACACCGACCGGCACGACCTCGTCGACCTGAACGTCACCTCGCAGCTGCGCGGCGACTTCGACGCGGCGTTCCTCGAGGGCGACAACGCCCACGTCGTCGCGACGGACACGCAGAAGAACACGATCTTCGCCTTCGCGCGTGAGCCCATCGGCTCGCCGGAGGAGTTCCTGGTCTCGCTGGCCGACCACTTCACGTCCGAGTTCGCGTGGGTGAGCGGCGGGCGCTGGGCGGCGGAGGAGTACGGCTGGTCGCGCATCGGCGACCACGACCACTCCTTCTACCGCAGCGCGCCGGAGACACGGACCGCCGTGGTGGTGCGCGACGGGGACGCGACGACGCTGATCTCCGGGTTCCACGGCCTCACGGTCATGAAGACGACGCAGTCGGGGTTCGTCGGCTACCCCCGCGACCGCTACACGACGCTGCCCGAGACCGAGGACCGCATCCTCGCCACCGACGTCTCCACCCGCTGGCGCTACGCCGCCGACGCGGTCGAGGGCCTCGACTTCGACGCGACGTACGACAGCATCAAGGCGACGATCATGGAGACCTTCACCAAGGGCTACTCGAAGGCGCTGCAGCAGACCCTGCACGACATGGCCGCCGCCGTGATCGAGGCGCACGACGTGGTCGACGAGATCAAGTTCTCGTGCCCGAACAAGCACCACTTCCTGAGCGACCTCTCGCCCTTCGGGCTCGACAACCCCGGCGTCGTCTTCTACGCCGCCGACCGCCCGTACGGCCTCATCGAGGCGACCTTCCAGCGCGAGGGCACCCCCACCAAGGACGCGGCCTGGGTGGGGATCGCCGGCTTCTGCTGAGCCCCGGTCCCGCTCTCCTCAAGACCGCCGAGCGGTAGGTTGCCGCGCCCGATCAGGCGATTCGAACGCGGCAACCTACCGCTCGGCGGGGTCGTGGGGCGGTGGGGGAGGTTCGTAGAGGTGCGGGCCGGAGCTCGCCCAGGCCCTCAGCGGTGCGCGGGCACGATGTGCAGCGGCAGGCGCGAGCGGCCGTGCAGCTCGAGCTCGAGCGTGAGGTGCGAGCGGCGGGCGATGAGGAGCCCGACGCCGGTCGACACGAGCGCCACCAGGGCGCCGCAGCCGAGCATGCTCGGACGCGCGCCGACGTGGTCGATGAGCCAGCCGACCGCCGGTCCGCCGATGGCCTGGCCCCCGAGCAGGACGAGCAGGTAGACGCCGATGACCCGGCCGCGCAGCGCGGGCGTCGCCGTCGTCTGCACCAGCGAGTTGGCCCCGGTGAGGAACTGCAGCGTGCAGAAGCCGATCGCGACCAGCGCGATGCCGAAGGTCCAGGCCGACGGCGCGAGCGCGGCGATCATCAGCGTCAGGCCGAGCGCGACGAGGGTGGCGGTCAGCGTCCGCACCCGGGGCGCCGCCTGGCGGCGGGCCGAGACGATCGCCCCGGTCAGGGCACCGACGGCGCTCAACGAGTTGAAGAGGCTGTAGCCGCTGACGCCGGCGGTGAAGACGTGGTCGGCGAAGGCAGCGAGGATCACCGGCATGTTGAGCCCGAAGAGGCCGATGGTCGCGGCGAGGGCAATCGACCAGGCCACCTCCGACGTACGCCCGATGTAGCGCAGCGCCGCCCGCAGCTCGCCCGAGCCGCCGCGCGAGCGCTCCGGCACGAGCGCGGCCTTCGGCCGGATCACCAGCACCATCGACACGACGACCAGGCACGAGGCCGCGTTGAGCAGGAACGACCAGCCCTGCCCGACGGCGTGGATGAGCACGCCGGACAGCGCCGGGCCGACCAGCGCGCCGAGCTGGAAGACCGAGGAGTTCAGGCTGACCGCGTTGCGGATGTGGGCCGGGCCGACCAGCTCGGAGACGAAGACCTGCCGCGTCGGGTTGTCGACGACGGTGACCAGCCCGAGGACGGTGGCGAGCACGAAGACGTGCCACGCCTGGACGGTGCCGGTCAGGGCCAAGGTTCCCAGCGTGGCCGCGACGAGCGCCGCAGTCGACTGGGTGACGACGAGGATGCGCCGCTTGGGGAAGCGGTCGGTGACCACCCCGCCGAAGAGGCCGAGGAGCAGCACGGGCAGGAACTGCAGGGCGACGGCGATGCCGACCGCCGTGACGCTGCCCGTCAGCTCCAGCACCAGCCAGTCCTGGGCGATGCGCTGCATCCACAGCCCGGTCGTGGCGACGACCTGCGAGGTCAGGAAGAGCCGGTAGTCGCGCACCTCGAGGGCGGCGAAGGCGCGCGGCCAGCGGCGTACGCGGGTGGCGCCGAGATCGGCGGCGGGGTCGACATGAAGGTCGACGGGAAGGTCGGGAGGCGGAGCGGCTGACGGTGCGGAGGTCGTCAGGGCGTGTTCGGCGGGAGCCGCGGACACAGGGTTCACCCAAATTCGAAGAGCGTGGCGGAGCGGAGCGTGAGGCTCACGGGGCTCGGCTCAGCGGTGAACCGACCGGACCAAACTAAAACGATCGAGCCCGATTGAGCGAAGGAATACACGCGATTTCTACTATTGTGTTTCGCAATGAGTGGCTCTTCGTCGCTCGCCGGCGACGACGAAGGGGCAGGCCGTGGCGCAGGAGGTCAGCTTCGACCCGGTGCTGCTGCGCACCTTCCTCGCGGTGGCGACGGGGCTGAGCTTCACCCGCGCGGCCGAGCAGCTCGGGCTCAGCCAGCCCACCGTCTCCCAGCACGTCCGGCGCCTCGAGGAGGCGGCCAAGCGCCAGCTCGTCCGCCGGGACACCCGCTCGGTGTCGCTCACCGACAACGGTCAGGCGATGGCCGGCTTCGCGCGGACGATCCTCGCGGCCAACGACGAGGCGGTCGCGTACTTCACGGGCTCGGCCATGAGCGGGCGGCTGCGGTTCGGGGCGGCGGACGAGCTCGCGCTGAGCGAGCTGCCGACGATCCTGCGCCAGTTCCGGGAGCTCTACCCGCGGATCAACCTGGAGCTGACGGTCACCCAGAGCGGCACCCTCTACCGCCGCCTGTCGGCCAACCACCTCGACCTGATCTTCATCAACCAGGAGGCCGACCTCGGCCGCGGGACCCTCGTGCGCCGCGACCGGCTCGTCTGGGTGGGGACCGAGCGGCTGCAGCTGGCGGCCGACCAACCGGTCCCGGTGATCACGTACCACGCGCCGAGCCTCAGCCGCTCGGCCGCGATCGACTCGCTCGACCAGGCCGGCCGCACCTGGCGGATCACCTGCAACACCCGCGAGATCAACGGCGTCCTCGCCGCGACACGGGCCGGCATCGGCATCTGCGTGCTCGCCCAGAGCCGCGTGCCCGGCGACCTGCGCATCCTCTCCGGCCGCTTCGATCTCCCCGCTCTGCCCGACGTCGAGATGGCGCTGGTCGACAACCCGCTCGCCGCGCGCGAACCCATCGAGGCGCTCAGCCGGGCGATCGTCAACCTGCCGCTCGGGCCTCACCAGGCGTCCGGGGTCCCGCCGCGTTGAGACCCCGGCGCTCACGGTCGCGACGCAGCTCACGTCGCACCCGAGGGCCTGTCCCTGAGGTGCGCCGAGCCCCTCCTGAGCCGTTCTTGAGCCAGAACGGTTGATGGCTCAATCCTTCGACGCTCCTGAGGAAACGATGTCAGTCGGGCAGAGGGAGCGTAGAGGTCCGGGCGGCAGAGTTCTTCTCACCAGCCCGGAGGGGCCGGGGAGCAAGCGGGGGCTGGCTCGAAGGACACCAAGACCTCGTCAGGAGACCCCCGCCATGAACACCACCTCCGCCACCTCCGCCCGCCGCCCGTCGCGCAAGGTCGCCACGATCGTCAGCCTCATCGCCGTCCCGGTCGCCCTCGCCGCCTCCGGCCTCGTCGTGGCCCAGTCCTCCTACTCGGCCTACTCCGCCACCACCGCCAACCCGACGAGCAACTGGGCCACCGGCACCGTCGCCCTCAGCGACGACGACAACAACACCGCCGCCTTCACGGCCTCCAACCTCAAGCCCGGCTCCACCGGCAGCCGCTGCATCGTGGTGTCCTCCACCGGCTCGCTGCCCTCGGCGGTCAAGCTCTACGGCACCGGCGCGGCCACCACCAAGGCCCTCGCCAGCGACATCAACCTCACCATCACCCAGGGCACCGGCGGCTCGTTCGGCGACTGCACCGGCTACACCCCGCTCCCCAAGAACTCCGCGGTCTACAGCGGCACGCTCGCCGGCTTCTCCTCCGCCGCCACGAACTTCTCCAACGGCCTCGGCGCCTGGAACACCACCGGCGCCGGCACGGTCGCCAACCCCGAGACCCGCACCTACCAGCTGACCTACAGCGTCCGCACCGAGACCACGAACGACACCCAGGGCGGCACCGCCGCCGTCGGCTTCACCTGGGAGGCCCAGAACAGCTGAGCCCGGTCCACCGGCTCAGGGCGTCCTGTCGGAGGGCACGCACGAAGGGCCGGAGGACGGAGGAGGGACCGGTGCGGCCACGATCGGGGAGCGCCGCGCTGCGTCCGGGGACGGATGACTCGAGGGCCGGACGATCAGTACGGTCCGCCGGAGGAGCCGGACGCGAGGCTGGTCGACGCACGCAACGGGCGATCTGCGGCCCAGACGCCCGCCACATCGGCCGGGGTGGCCAGGGCGAAGACCCGGGCCAGGAGGTCGCTCGCGTCCTTGGCGTGGGCCACGTTGACCGCCAGGGTGCTGCCCGCTGCCGGCCGGAGCCAGACGGCGTCGAAGTCCTTCCCCGCGGCCAGGTCGCCCACGCGGTCGGACAGGCCGAGCGCCTCGGCGCCGGCCCGCGTGGCCAGGTGCAGCAGGTGCACCGGCGACAGCGGGACGCCCGCGGGACCGAGCAGCTGCTGCACGAAGTAGGCCTGCAGCCCCTCCTTGACCAGCGAGAAGCCGGTCCCTGCTCCGACGTCGCTGCCCAACGCCACACCGACGCCGCGCTCGAGGTGACGGCGCAGGGGGAAGAGCCCGCTGCCGAGCGCCGCGTTGCTGGTGGGGCAGTGCGCGACCCAGGCGCGGGCGTCGGCCAGGACGTCGAGCTCGTGGTCGGTCGGGTGCACGTTGTGCGCGAGGACGGTCCGCGGTCCGACGAGGCCGTGGTGGGCGTACGTGTCGAGGTAGTCGCGACGGTCGGGGAAGAGCGCGCGGACCTCCTCGACCTCCACGCCGTTCTCGTTGACGTGCGAGGTCAGCCAGGCGCCGTCGGTCAGGCCGAGCAGCTCGGCGCAGACGTCGAGCATCGGCTCGGACGCCGAGAGCGAGAAGCGCGGCGTCACCGCGTAGCGCAGCCGGCCCGACCCGGCACCGTGCCAGCGCTCGATCAGCTTGCGCCCCTCCGACAAGGCGACCTCGGGCGCGGTCAGCAGCTCGCCGCGCAGGATGCGGTCGCTCACGACCTGGCCCGCGGTGATGCGCAGGCCCCGGTGCTCGGCCGCGGTGAAGAGCGTGTCGACCGCGTCGGCGAAGTGCGACCCGAAGACGAGGGCGGTCGTCGTCCCGGCCGCGACCAGCCCGTCGAGGAACTCCTCGGCGACCACGGCCGCGTACGCGTGGTCGGCGAGCCGGGCCTCCTCGGGCAGCGCGCAGTCGCGCAGCCAGTCGAGCAGCGGCATCCCCAGCCCGCCGATCGCGCGGACCTGCGGGTAGTGCACGTGCGTGTCGACGAACCCGGGCAGCAGCACGCCCTCGCGGAGGTCGACCGTCTCCTCGTCAGGGTGGTCGCGGACGAGGTCGGCGTACGGGGCGCGCGCCACGACGCGGCCGTCGCGGACCAGCAGGCCGCAGTCGTCGTCGGCGCGGAGCGCAGCGGTGGGGTCGGTCGTGAAGGGGTTCGCTGCGACGTCGACGACGAGAGCGCGGTAGAGGGTCATGCGTCGACCTGGTCGGCCTGGGCGCCTTCCGTGCCCTTCGAAAGGCTCAGGGATCGTGATCCGGTCTGCCTGCGTGCTTCGCTTCCCGTTCCTTCGGAGCCCTTCGACAGGCTCAGGGATCGTGGCTGGGTCAGCGGCCGTGCGATCAGGGTCTCGAGGAGGGCGGCGGCGACGCTGACGGCGATGACGGCGGGGTCCTTGCCGGTGATCGTGGGCAGGCCGATCGGGGAGGTGATGCGGTCGAGGGTCGCGTCGTCGTGACCCTCGGCGCGGAGGTTCTGACGGAACCTCGACCACTTCGCGCTCGAGCCGATCAGGCCGACGCTGCCCAGGCTGTCCTTCTCCTCGAGCAGCCGGAGCGCAGCGTCGCAGAGCGCGAAGTCCTCCGCGTGGTCGTGGGTCATCACGAGCACGTGCGCGCCGCGGGGTAGGCGTTCGAGGACGGTCTCGCCGACGAGCCTCCGGTGCACGGTCACGTCCGCGACGCCCTCGGTCACGTCGGCGAGACGCAGCGGGTCGAGCTCGGCGGCGCGGGAGTCGACGAGGTGCAGCGAGACCTCGAGCCGCGACAGGATGCGCGCGAGCTCGTAGCCGACGTGCCCGACGCCGAAGATCGCGACGGTGGGGCGTACGGGGAGGGGTTCGAGGAGCAGGGCGACCTCGCCGCCGCAGCACTGCCGGCCGTGCTCGGTGCGGGCGTGGTCGTTCAGGCGCAGCTCGAGCGACTCGGGGGTCGTCGCGCCGGTGACGAGGAGCGCCCGCGCCCGGTCGACCGCGGTCTGCTCGAGGTTGCCGCCGCCGACGCTGCCCCAGGTCCGCACCGCGCTGACGACCATCTTGGCGCCGGCGTCGCGCGGGGCGTGCCCGCGCACGGCGGTCACGGTGACGAGGACGCCGGCCTCACCGTCAGCCCGCAGCTGCTGGACCGCGCCCAGCCAGTCCCCACCCGCTGCCTCAGGGGGACGACCCCCTGGAACCTCCGGACAAGCCATGGTCATGCCTGCGCCAGGGACGGAGAGGTCGAGGCGGACTCGCTGACCGCGTGCTCGGTCGCGACGGCGCCGGAGTGCTCGCCGGCCGCGTACGCCTCGCTCGCGGCCGAGGTCGCCAGGGCAGGTTCGGCCCGGCCGGACCGCGCCGCCTCGACCGCCCAGTAGACGGCCTCGGGCGTCGCCGGGCTCCCCAGGTCGACCTCCATGCCCCCGGGCCCGAAGGCGGCCGCCGCCTGGCGCAGCGCCTCGCGGACGGAGAAGGCGAGCATCAGCGGCGGCTCGCCGACGGCCTTGGAGCCGTAGACGACGCCCGACTCCGTCGCGCGCTCGAAGAGGTGCACGCGGAAGTCCTCGGGCATCTCGGAGAAGCTCGGCAGCTTGTACGTGCTCGCCGACTGCGTCGAGAGCCGCCCGCGGTGCGGGCCGTCGGTCGTGTCCCAGCGCAGCTCCTCCAGCGTCAGCCAGCCGGCGCCCTGGACGAACCCGCCCTCGATCTGCCCGACGTCGATCAGCGGCGACAGGCTGTCGCCGACGTCGTGGACGATGTCGACGCGCCGCGTCCGGTAGGTCCCGGTGAACCCGTCGACCTCGACCTCGCTGACCGACGCCCCGTACGCGAAGTACTTGAACGGCTCGCCCTGCATGCGCTCGGCGTCCCAGTGCAGGCCCTCGGTCCGGTAGAAGCCGGCGGCCCACAGCGACACCCGCTGGAAGTAGGCCGCCTGGGTCAGCTCGGACCAGGCGATCTCGCGGTCGTGGAAGCCGATGCCGGTGACGACGCCGTCGACGAACCGCACGTCGTTGGGGTGGATGTTCAGGTGGCGCGCGGCCACGTCGGCCAGGCGCTCGCGGATCTGCTCGCAGGCGTTGCGGATCGCGCCGCCGTTGAGGTCGGCGCCGGAGCTGGCCGCGGTGGCGGAGGTGTTCGGGACCTTGTCCGTGCGCGTCGGGGCGAGGCGGACGTGGCTCAGCGGGACGCCGAGCGCGGTCGCCGCGACCTGGATCATCTTCGTGTGCAGGCCCTGGCCCATCTCGGTGCCGCCGTGGTTGATCAGCACCGAGCCGTCCTTGTAGACGTGCACGAGCGCGCCGGCCTGGTTGAAGGCGGTGAGGTTGAACGAGATCCCGAACTTCACCGGCGTGATCGCGAGCCCGCGCTTGGTGTGGAGGTGCGCCGCGTTGAACGCCTCGACCTCGGCCGTCCGTGTAGCGAAGTCCGAGCGCTCCAGCAGGATCTGCCAGATGTCCCGGAGCCGCTCGGCGTGCCGGACCGGCTGCCCGTACGGGGTGGCCTGGCCGGGCAGGTAGAGGTTCGTCCGACGCAGCTCCTCGGCGCTGACGCCGAGCAGGGGAGCGCAGCGCCCGAGGATGTCCTCGACGACGATCATGCCCTGCGGCCCGCCGAACCCGCGGAACGCGGTCTGCGACGTCTTGTTCGTCTTCGCGACGCGCCCGAGGACCTCGATGTCGGGGACCCAGTAGGCGTTGTCGACGTGGCACAGCGCCCGCGCGAGCACCGGCTCGGAGAGGTCGAGGCTCCAGCCGCCGTCGCTGGTCAGCGTGGCGCGCAGCCCGCACAGGCGGTTCTCCGCGTCGAAGCCGACCTCCCAGCTCGCGTGGAAGGGGTGCCGCTTGCCCGACATCGTCAGGTCCTGGGTGCGGTTCAGGCGGAGGCGGACCGGGCGTCCGGTGAGGACCGCGCCGAGCGCGGCGACCGCCGCGAAGCCGTGCGGCTGCATCTCCTTGCCGCCGAACCCGCCGCCCATCCGCAGGCACTGGACCGTGACCGCGTGGCTGGCCAGGCCGAGCACGTGCGCGACGATCTCCTGCGTCTCGCTCGGGTGCTGCGTGCTCGACTGCACGAAGACCTGCCCGCCCTCGTCGACGTGCGCGAGCGCGGCGTGCGTCTCCAGGTAGAAGTGCTCCTGCCCGCCGAGCTCGAGCTCGCCGGAGAAGCGGTGCGCGGCGCCCGCCAGCCCGGCCTCGGCGTCGCCGCGCGACAGGGTGCGCTGGTGGCCCTGGAAGCTCTCGGCCTCGATCGCCTCGTGCAGCGTGAGGATGGAGGGCAGCGGCTCGTACGCGACCACGACCGCCTCGGCACCCCGCCGGGCCGCCTCGTCGGACTCGCCGAGGACGTAGCAGACCGCGTGGCCGTAGAACATGACCTCGTCACCGAAGAGCGGCTCGTCGTGCTTGACGCCGGCGTCGTTCACCCCGGGGACGTCGGCGGCGGTGAGCACCCGCACGACGCCGGGGACCGCGTACGCCGGTTCGACGTCGAGGCGGGTGATCCTCGCGTGGGCGTGCGGGGCCTGCACCGGCCACGCGGTGAGGACGCCGCTCATCCGCACGGCGAGGTCGTCGGTGTAGAGAGCGGCCCCGGTGACGTGCAGCGGCGCGCTCTCGTGCGAGACCTCGAGCCCGACCTTGGGGTTGACGGGACGTTCGGCGAGGGTGCTCATCGGGACTCCTCCACCAGCTTGAGCAGGCTCTGGCGCAGCATCGCCCTCCGGTAGCGGGCTGACGCCCGGTGGTCGTCGAGGGGCGTGCCCTCACTCCCGAGCGCCTCGGCCGCCTCGGCCACGCCCTCGGCCGTGAACGGCCGCCCGACGAGCGCCTGCTCGGCCATCAGCGCCCGGACCGGCGTCGCGGCCACGCCGCCGAGACCGATGCGCGCCTGGGCGACCACGCTCCCTGAGCCTGTCGAAGGGCCGTCGAGCGTCAGCGCGAACGCCACGGACACGCTCGAGATGTCGTCGAACCGTCGCTTGGCGATCTTGTGGAACCCGACCAGCGGGGCAAGCGGCTTGGGCACGACGACGGTCCGGATGAGCTCGTCGGGTCGGCGGACCGAAGCGCGGTAGCCGGTGAAGTAGTCGGCCAGGCCGACGGTGCGCTCGCCGGCGGCGGAGGCCAGCACGAGCCGGGCGTCGAGCGCGAGCAGCACGGGCATGCTGTCGCCGATCGGGCTCGCGGTGCCGAGGTTGCCGCCGAACGTGGCCGCGTTGCGGATCAGCCGCGACGCGAACTGGGGGAAGAGCTCCGCCAGCAGCGGCACTCGTCCGTCGAGCCCGCGCTCGACCTCGCTCAGCGTGAGCGAGGCCCCGATCTCGAAGGCCTCGTCGGTCTCGGCGAGCGTCCGCAGCTCCGGCAGCCGGTCGAGCGCGACGGTGAGGCGCGTCCGGCTGTGCCGCAGGTTGAGCTCGACGCCCCAGTCCGTCGAGCCGGCGAGCAGCCGCGCGTCGGGCTCCGCGGCCAGCAGCGCCAGCGCCTCGTCCAGCGACGCCGGCCGGACGAACGAGCCCAGCGGGCTGGAGGTCCGGGTCGGACGAGGTGCGGGAGCCGCGGTCCGGGTGCGCGCCAGCAGCGCGTCGTCGTCGTCCGGGGCGCCGAGCGCGTACGCGGCGTCGCGGATCGGGCGGTAGCCCGTGCAGCGGCACAGGTTGCCGCTGAGCGCGTGGAGGTCGAAACCGTTCGGGCCGTGCTCGTGCGCCGGTTCCTGCCCGTCGACGACGGGGGAGCGGCCGGCCCGGTAGTACTCGGCGGCCATGGAGCAGACGAAGCCGGGCGTGCAGTAGCCGCACTGCGAGCCGCCCCGGTCGGCCATCTCCCGCTGCACGGGGTGCAGGGCGTCGGGCCGGCCGAGGCCCTCCGCGGTCCGGACCTCCTGGCCGTCGAGCGCGGCGGCCGGGGCGAGACAGGCGTTGATCGAGACCCAGGTGCTCGCGCCCGGGCCGGTGGCGCCGTCGATCGAGGAGTCCGGCCGCAGCACCATGACGGCGCAGGCGCCGCACTCGCCCTCGGCGCAGCCCTCCTTGGAGCCGGTCAGCCCCTCGGTGCGCAGCCAGTCGAGCAGGGTCACGTGCCCGCCCACCTCGCCGAGGCGCCGTTCGCGACCGTTCACGACGATCGAGGGCGCAACGGTCACCTCGGACGCCGCGTCGTCGGGCACGCCCGCGGGGGCGTCGACAGTGGGCACCGCCATGGTCAGCCAGCTCCGTCCCGTGCTGCGACGACGCGTCCGCCCGGCTCCGGGCGTCGGCGTCGTCGCATGGTTGGTGTCGATTCTGGCTGGTCCGACGCCGGTTATCCATGCGCAACGACAGCGGGCCGTGCCTCGTAGCGTAACTGGAACCTGCGCTGACGCTGCCACTGGACGGAAGCAGGGTTCCACCCAGCGAAACCAGACGACCTCACACGTCCCGGCGCGCAGTCCTTGACGCGTGTGTGGTGCGGTCCTAGCCTCGTCCGGCGACCGGTACGGCGCTTCCGTGCGACGGAAGGCGAGAGCCCGGCGGAAGGGGCACCCGATGGCCACCACTGCCGCTCTCCCCGAGCGACCCGCGCGCCGCGCGAAGCACCCCGTCGACGAGGTGCTGCCCGCCGGCAAGCTGGCGGTCTACGGCTTCCAGCACGTCCTCGCCTTCTACGCCGGCGCGGTCGTCGTCCCGATCCTCCTGGCCAGCGCCATCGGGCTGTCGGAGCGCGAGCTGATCCACCTGATCAACGCCGACCTGTTCACCTGCGGCATCGCCTCGATCGTCCAGTCGATCGGATTCTGGAAGGTCGGGGTCCGGCTGCCGTTGCTCCAGGGCGTGACCTTCACCGCCGTGTCGCCGATGATCGCCATCGCGCTCGCCGCCGGCGGCGGCACCCAGGGCCTGCTGGTGATCTACGGCGCGGTGATCGTCGCCGGGATCTTCACCTTCCTGATGGCGCCGTACTTCAGCCGCCTGATCAGGTTCTTCCCGCCCGTCGTCACCGGCTCGGTGATCCTGATCATCGGCATCGCCCTGCTGCCCGTCGCCGCAGGGGACGCGACCGGCGGGGCCGGGCCGACGTCGGACCCGACCAACCCCAAGTACCTCGCGTACGCGCTCGGCACCCTCGCGCTGATCGTGGCGATCCAGCGCATCTTCCGCGGCTTCCTCGCTACGGTCGCTGTGTTGGTCGGCCTGGTCGTGGGCACGCTCGTCGCCTGGCTGCTGGGCGACGCGAGCTTCAGCGGCGTCGCCGACTCGAGCTGGGTCGGGCTGACCACGCCGTTCTACTTCGGCTGGCCGAAGTTCTCGGTCGCCGCGATCATCTCGATGATCGTCGTCATGCTGATCACCGCCGTCGAGACGACCGGTGACGTCTTCGCCACCGGCGAGATCGTCGAGAAGCGGATCAAGCGCGACGACATCGCCCGTGCGCTCCGGGCCGACGGCCTCGCCACGACGATCGGCGGCGTCTTCAACTCGTTCCCCTACACCTGCTTCGCCGAGAACGTCGGCCTCGTGCGCCTGACCCGGGTCAAGAGCCGATACGTCGTCGCCACCGCCGGCGCGATCATGATCGTGCTCGGCCTGATCCCCAAGGCCGGCGCGCTGGTCGCCGGCATCCCGCACCCGGTGCTCGGCGGGGCCGCGCTGGCGATGTTCGCGACCGTCGCCGTCGTCGGCATCCAGACGCTGTCGCGGGTCGACTTCCACGACCACCGCAACGTCGTCATCGTCTCCACCGCGATCGGGCTGGCGGTGTTCGTCACCGTGCAGCCCGACGTGGCCAAGGCCGTGCCGTCGTGGGCGCAGATCATCTTCGGCTCGGGCATCACGCTCGGCAGCATCGTGGCCATCGGGCTCAACCTGCTCTTCCACCACGTCGGCCGCAGCCGCGGTGCCGCCGTGGCCGGCGTGCCGGGGCGCAGCCTGGTCGGGCTCAACGACGTGAACCAGATGAGCCGCGAGGAGTTCGTCGAGACGTTCGGCGGGCTCTTCCAGGGCCCGCGCTGGGTGGTCGAGCGCGCGTACGACGAGCGCCCGTACGCCGACACCCGTGAGCTGCGGCGGGCGTTCCAGGACGCGCTGCTGGTGGCGAGCAAGGACGAGCAGCGCGAGCTCTTCGCGGCCTACCCCGAGCTGGGCTCGGACGCGGTCGCCTCCGGCGAGGCCGGCGCGGGCTCGTTCGGCGACCAGTCGGCGCTCGGGCTCACCCGGCTCGACGACGAGGCGCACGGAGAGCTCGCCGCGCTGGCCGACGCGTACGAGGAGCGGTTCGGCTTCCCGCTGATCATCTCCGTGCGCGACCGGTCCTCGTTCGAGCAGATCCTCGAGCACGGCCGCCACCGCCTGGACAACTCCCCGACCCAGGAGCACGCGCTCGCCCTGATCGAGATCGCGAACATCGCCGGGCACCGCTTCGACGACCTCGTCGCCGACGCGAACCCGATCTACACCGCCCGTACGCGGGGTCTCGCCGACGCCTGAGCTCGCGGCGCTGCGGTCGGCCCCTGCTCCACGGTCGGGTCGCGGCCGGACGAGGCGGTGGGGAGCCCGGTGTCGGGAACCTGTGCGCGCATACGTTCCCGACACCGAGCCCAGGATGCAGCGTGGGCTCGGTGAGCGGAAGCTATGCGCGCACAGGTTGCCGACACCACGGAACCGAGCACCGGGGGGCCGGGGGAGTGCGCGCAGTCGAGGTTCAGGCCTCGCCGCGGCGCAGGAGCCGGCCCGTGGGCGTGCCCTCGAGGTCGACGGGCTCGCCGCGGAGGTAGGTACGGCGGACGCGGCCCGACAGCGCGCGGCCCTGGTAGGGCGTGATCGGGTTGCGGTGGTGGAGGCGCCCGGCGTCGACGACGAAGGCGTCGTCGGGGGCGAAGACGGCCAGGTCGGCGTCGAAGCCGAGGGCGAGGGCCCCCTTGGACCGGAGCCCGACGCGCTGCGCGGGTCGCGTGGCCATCCACTCGACCACGCGCTCGAGGCCGATGCCGCGGCGGCGGGCCTCGGTCCAGATCAGCGACAGCCCGAGCTGGAGCGAGGAGATGCCGCCCCAGGCGACGCCGAAGTCACCGTTCTCGAGGTCCTTGAGGTCGAGGGTCGAGGGGGAGTGGTCGGACACGATGAAGTCGATCGTCCCGTCGACCAGGCCCTCCCACAGCGCCTCGCGGTTGCTCGCCTCGCGCACCGGCGGGCAGCACTTGAAGGCCGTGGCCCCGTCGGGGATCTCCTCCGCGAGCAGCGTCAGGTAGTGCGGGCACGTCTCCACCGTGAGGTCGACGCCGTCACGCTTGGCCGAGGCGATCATGGGCAGCGCGTCGGAGGACGACAGGTGCAGCAGGTGCGCCCGGGCGCCGGTCCAGCGGGCTCGCTCGATGACCTCGGCGATGGCGAGGTTCTCCGCACCGCGGGGGCGTGAGGCGAGGAACGACGCGTACGCCGCACCGTCCGGGCGCGGCGCGCGGTCGATCGCCCGCGAGTCCTCGGCGTGCACGATCATCAGCGAGTCGAAGGTCCTGAGCACCGCGAGGTCGGCCTCGAGCTCGTCGGCCTCGAGGTGCGGGAACTCGTCGACGCCGGAGTGCAGCAGGAAGCACTTGAAGCCGAAGACGCCGTCGTCGTGCAGCGCGCGCAGGTGCGGGGCGTTGCCCGGCACGGCTCCGCCCCAGAAGCCGACGTCGACGAACACCTGCCCGTCGGCGAAGAGTCGCTTGTACTCCAGCGCGGGGGCGTTGACCGTGGCCGGGACCGAGTTCAGCGGCATGTCGAGCAGCGTCGTCACGCCCCCCGCTGCGGCCGCGCGCGTCGCCGACGCGAACCCCTCCCAGCTCGTCCGCCCGGGCTCGTTGACGTGGACGTGGGTGTCGACGAGGCCGGGCAGCAGCACCTCGTCGTCGGCCAGCTCCACGACCTGGCGGGCCTGGAGACCCGCGCCGAGCGGCTCGAGGGCCACGACGGTCCCGTCGCGCACCCCGACCTCGCGGGCGACGACGCCCGCGGTGGTGAGCACCCGCCGGCCGCGGAGCACGAGGTCCAGCTCGGGCCCGCCCGGCGAGCCCTGCGAGCGGGCGGGCCGGGTCACCGCAACGCGGTCGTCCGGCACGCCGTGCTCCTGCCGGTACGCGGCGATCAGGCCGCGGATGCGCTCGGGGTCGTTGACGCGGTCGGCGACGGTACGGCTGTCGTCGACGTCCGCTCCCGGCTCCTGCTGGCCGTCCTCGTCCGTCACCGTTCCTCCTTGCTCATGGCCTGCTCCGGTCCAGGTGCCCTCGGGCCCAGGTGCTGGGTGGCGATCCTCGCGCCCACGCGGCGCAGCAGGGGGACGGCGTCCGCGATGCTGCGTGCTGGGTCGGCCTCCAGGTCGGAGAGCGGGTGGACCGCGCCGATCCCCGCGGCCTCGGCGAGCCCGGGCGCGAGGAGGCTCCGGCCGGCGACGGCGACGGTCGGGACGCCGGCCCGTGCGGCGGCCGCGGCGACGCCGACGGGCGCCTTGCCGGCCAGCGACTGCGCGTCCACCGAACCCTCACCCGTCACGACGAGCGACGCACCGCGCACCGCGGCGTCGAACCCCACGAGCTCGAGCACCAGGTCGATCCCCGGGCGGAGGGAGGCCCCGAGCAGCGCGAGCGCGGCGAACCCGGTCCCGCCCGCGGCCCCGGCTCCGGGGAGGTCGCGCCGGTCCTGCCCGGTAGCCGCCGCGACGACGTCGGCCCAGCGGGTGAGCGCGTCGTCGAGGAGCCGCACCTCGTCGGGTCCGGCGCCCTTCTGCGGCCCGAAGACCGCTGCGGCCCCGTACGTCCCGAGCAGCGGGTGGTCGACGTCGCTCGCGACCACGACCCGTACGCCCTCGAGGGCCACGAGGTCGTCGAGGTCGAGGGTCGCGAGGTCGGTGAGTGCGGCGCCGCCCCGGCCGAGCTCGAGACCGGCGCCGTCGAGGAGTCGAGCACCCAGCGCCTGGACCATCCCGGCGCCACCGTCGGTCGAGGCGCTGCCGCCGAGGCCGAGGACGACGTGGTGTACGCCGTGCTCGAGCGCGTGCCGGAGCACCTGGCCCAGCCCGTACGTCGAGGCGGACAGCGGCGCGGGCCGGCCGCCGGGCAGCAGGTCGAGCCCGCAGGCCGCGGCCAGCTCGATCACGGCCCGGTCGCCGCGGACCCCGTACGGCGCGCGCACCGGCTCGCCCGTCGGGCCCTCGATGGTGACCACGACCTCGCGGAAGCCGGCGGCGAGCGCCGCGGTGACGGTTCCGTCGCCGCCGTCCGCGACGGGCAGCAGCAGGAGCTCCACGTCCGGGCGGACGGAGCGGATCCCGTCGGCCAGCGCCTCGGCGACCCCGGCCGCGGGCAAGCAGCCCTTGAACTTGTCGGGGGCGACCACCACCCGCACCGGCTCCACGCGACCAGTCCAGCAGACCCGTCGCCACGGACGCACCGGAGCCCGGTGCTCGGCCGCCGCTCGCCCCTGCCCTGCGGGGTAGGTTTTCCGCATGGCGGAAGCAGGGGCCCGGAGCCCGGAGCGGGTGCAGTCGCTGGACCGCACCTTCAGCCTGCTCGAGCAGCTGGCCGACGGCCCGATGACGCTGTCGCAGCTGGCGGAGGCGACCTCGCTGCCGATGCCGACGGTCCACCGGCTGCTGCGCTTCCTGACCAGCCAGGGCTACGCCCGCCAGGACCGCGCCAAGCGCTACGCCCTCGGCCTGCGGATGATCCGGCTGGGCCAGAGCGCGAGCCGGGGGCTGGGCCCCTGGATCACGCCGTACCTCGCGCGGCTCGTCGACCTCTTCGGCGAGACCGCGAACCTGGCCCTGCTCGAGGGCGACGCCTGCGTCTACGTCGCCCAGGTGCCGTCGCCGCGGTCGGTGCGGATGTTCACCGAGGTCGGGCGCGTGGTGATGCTGCACTCCACCGGTGTCGGCAAGGCGATCCTCTCCGAGCTCGACGACGAGGAGGTCACGGCGATGCTCGAGCGGACCGGGATGCCGGCGCGCACCGAGCGCACGATCACCACGGTGCCGGCGATGCTCGAGCGGCTCGCGCTCGGCAGGCGTGACGGCTACGTGCTCGACGACGGGGAGCAGGAGCTCGGCGTCCGCTGCGTCTCCGTGCCCCTGAAGGGGCTGCCGTTCCGGGCCGCGATCTCCGTCTCCGGCCCGAGCAGCCGCGTGCGCACCGAGGACGTGCCGCACATCGCGCCGGAGCTCGTCGAGATCGCGCGCGAGGTGGGCGAGCAGTTCGCCGCCGCCCGGGCGAACGGCGTCGAGCTCGTCGGCTGACGCACTGCACTTTCTAGCGCTAGTCGCGCTGCCTGGAGCCGCACGAGCGTGGGCGGCCGACCCGCCGCTCGACTGGCGCTAGAAAATGCAGTCGGGCTAGATCCAGCTGCGGAACCACATCCGGGTCAGCCAGCTCGGGTAGGGCAGCAGGGTGTCGGTGAGGATCGGGTAGAGGTAGGCGAAGTTCGCGATCACCACCGCGACGAAGACGCCGACGACGATCCCCGCAAGCAGGCGTCGGTCACCCGATCTCGCGTCGCCCAGCAGGCGCCCGGCGACGAGCGACACGGCCATCACCGAGAACGGGATGATCATGATCGCGTAGAAGAAGAACAGAGGCCGCGAGTCGTACTGGAACCACGGCAGCCACCCGGCCGCGACCCCGACGACCGGGATCCCGAACCGCCAGTCCCGGCCCCCGACCCACAGCAGCAGCGCCACGACGAGGCAGGGGATCGCGACCCACCACAGGATGGGGGTGCCGATGCCGCTGATGACGCGGATGCAGTTGTCCGGGCCGGCGCAGCCGTCGGTGCCCGGCGCGATGTTGTTGACCGCGTCGATCCCGATCGGGCGCGCGACCAGCAGCCAGCCCCACGGGTCGGCGCGGTAGGCGTGCTCGGCGTGGTTGATGAAGTCGCCGGTGTGGAAGTTCCAGATGTCGCGCTGGTACTGGAACCACGACGCGAGCGTCTCGCCGAAGACCTTGGTCGTGGTCGCCTCGGGGTGCTTGGTGCCCCAGTCGCGGTCGTAGCCGCCCGAGGTCGCGAACCAGCCGGCCCACGTCGCGACGTAGACGCCGAGGGCGACGACGACGAGGGAGACGAAGGCGGGGATCCCGTCGCGCAGCAGCGCGAGGTTGGCTCGGCGCCCGGCCCCGGCCAGCCGGCGGGCGCCGACGTCCCAGGCCACGCTCAGCAGCGCGAACGCCGCGAGCACGTAGAGGGCGTTCCACTTGGTGCCCAGGGCCAGGCCCCAGCAGACGCCGGAGGCGATCCGCCACGGCCGCAGGGCCAGCGCCGGGCCGAAGGCGCGGTCCAGGTCGAGCCGACCCAGGCGTACGACGTGGTCGGCCAGCCGGTTCCGGAACCAGTCCCGGTCGGCGGCCAGGCAGGCGACGGCGGCCACGGTGAAGAAGGCGACGAAGACGTCCAGCAGTGCCGTCCGGGACATCACGAAGGCCAGCCCGTCGACCGCGAGCAGCAGCCCCGCGAGCCCGCCGACCAGCGTCGAGCGCGAGACGCGGCGGACCAGGCGGATCGTCACGAGCACGAGCAGCACGCCGAAGACCAGCGGGGCGAAGCGCCAGCCGAACGAGTTCATCCCGAAGAGGTGCTCGCCGAAGGCGATCAGCCACTTGCCGACCGGGGGGTGCACGACGAACTCCGCCGTGCGCTGCATGACGTCGACGTTGCCGCTGGTGATCTGCTCGTTGGCGTTCTCCGGCCAGTTGCGCTCGTAGCCGAACGTCAGAAGCGAGTACGCGTCCTTGGCGTAGTACGTCTCGTCGAAGACGAGCTTGTTCGGGTATGCGAGCCCGGGCAGCCGCAGCACGAAGGCGATCGCACTGATGACGAGGGTGACGACCCAGCCGCGCAGGCGGTCGGCCGGCATCGGGTCGCGCAGGCGGTCGACGGGCGTGCGCAGCGCGGGCGTGGCGGCGACGGCGCGTGCCGGGCGCTCGTCCTCGGGCTCCGCGTCGAACGCCGGCCCGCGCTCGAGCACCGGCCGCGTCACGCGAAGAAGAGTAACCAGGCCAACCTGTGACGAGGTGCCATCCTGACCAGGTGCACCAGCCCCCAGAGCAAGCCGCAGCGGACGGCGCGGGCGTGCTCGTGCTCGCCGGGACGCCCATCGGGCACGCCGAGGACGCCTCGCCGCGGCTGCGTGCCGAGCTCGCCGGCGCCGACGTGATCGCCGCCGAGGACACCCGCCGGCTGCGGGCGCTGCTGCAGCGGATGGGCGTGACGACTTCGGCCCGCGTCGTCTCCTACTTCGAGGGCAACGAGGCGGCGCGGACCGAGGAGCTGGTGGCGACGCTGCTCGACGGGGCGCGTGTCGTCGTGGCGACCGACGCCGGGATGCCCTCGGTGTCGGACCCGGGCTACCGCCTCGTGGCCGCTGCGGTCGCGGCCGGCGTCACCGTGACGAGCGCGCCCGGCCCGTCCGCGGTCCTCACCGCGCTGGCGCTGTCGGCCCTGCCGGTCGACCGCTTCTGCTTCGAGGGCTTCCTCTCGCGCAAGGCGGGGGAGCGTTCGCGCCAGCTCGCCCGCCTGGCCGGTGAGCCCCGCACGATGGTCTTCTTCGAGGCCCCGCACCGCACGGCCGAGACGCTGGCCGCGATGGTCGAGGCGTTCGGGCCGCAGCGGGCGGGCGCGGTCTGCCGCGAGCTGACCAAGACCTACGAGCAGGTCGTGCGCGGGCCGCTGTCCGAGCTGGCCGCCTGGGCCGCCGAGGAGGTCCGCGGCGAGGTCACCCTCGTGGTCTCCGGCGCCGCCGAGCAGGTCGCCGACCTCGAGGGCGCGGCGGCCGAGGTCGCGACGCTCGTCGCCGCCGGCGCGCGCCTCAAGCCCGCCGTCGCCGAGGTCGCCGAACGTTCCGGGGTCCCCCGCAACGCCCTGTACGCGGCTGCCCTCGAGCTGACGAGGCAGCGCAAGACCGCTCCCTGAGCCTGTCGAAGGGGTTCACATCCATCTCTCCAGGAGCGGAGGACGCCGACCTCTTCGAGGCCCTTCGACAAGCTCAGGGAGCGTCTTCCGTCTCCGGGCGCCCGTCTCGAGGACGCTCCCTGAGCCTGTCGAAGGGCCCGAAGGGGTGGCTGCGGCTCGCTGAGGAAGGATCGGGAGCGTGAGCTCACGGACCGACTGGACCGACCTGCCGCCGGCGCCCGAGGGGCTGCCGGGGCCGGTGGTCGACACGCACTGCCACCTGGACATCACCGCGGAGCTGTCGGGGCTCGACCCGGACGACGCGCTGGCCCGGGCGGCGGCGGTGGGGATCACCCGCCTCGCGCAGATCGGGTGCGACGTGGAGCAGTCGCGCTGGGCCGTGGACTTCGCGCGGCGGCACCCGTCGGTCGTCGCCGGGGTCGCCCTGCACCCGAACGACGCCGCCCGGCTCGGCGCCGAGTCGCGGACGGCGCTGGCCGACGGGCTCGCCGTCGTCGAGTCGCTCGCGGGCGACACGGAGGTCCGGGTCGTGGGGGAGACCGGGCTCGACTTCTTTCGCACGCCCAGCGCCGAGGGCCAGGCGCTGCAGCGCGAGTCCTTCGCCGCGCACATCGCGTTCGCCAAGGCGTACGACCGCACGCTGATGATCCACGACCGCGACGCCCACGACGCGGTGCTCGACGTCCTCGACGCGGAGGGGGTGCCCGACCGCGTGGTCATGCACTGCTTCAGCGGCGACGAGGCCTTCGCGCGGGCGTGCCTGGACCGCGGGGCGCACCTGTCCTTCGCGGGGACGGTGACGTTCAAGGCGAACGTGCACCTGCGCCGGGCCCTCGCCGTCGCCCCGCTCGACCGGGTGCTGGTCGAGACCGACGCGCCCTTCCTCACGCCGATGCCGGTGCGCGGACGCCCGAACGCCTCCTACCTCGTCCCGCACACCGCGCGGGTCATGGCCGAGGTCCGCCAGCTCCCGCTCGAGGAGCTCTGCCGCGTGCTCGACGCGAACGCCGACGTCGCGCTCGGCGGGAGCTGGCCCGCGTACGCGGACGCCGACGCCTGACGTGGAGCTCGCCGACGCCCTCGCCCGACGCCGCATGGTCCGGCGCTACGACCCCGACGCCCCGGTGCCCGCGGACGCGGTCGAGGCGGTCGTCGCCGCGGCCCTCCGGGCGCCGTCGGCCGGCTTCACCCAGGGGGTCTCGCTCCTCGTGCTCGACGCACCCCAGGACGTGCGACGGTTCTGGTCCGCCACCGTCCTGAGGGGGGACGACCCCCCACACCCCCCGCAAGGAGTTCCCGTCGCTGGCGCTCCGGAAACCCGGCCGGGCGCGTCGAACCGCTGGCTCGACGGCATGCGGACCGCGCCGGTGCTCGTGCTCGTGCTGACCGACCGGGAGGCCTACCTCGACCGCTACGCGGAGCCTGACAAGGGCTGGACCGACCGCGACGAGGGGCGGTGGTCGGCGCCGTACTGGTTCGTCGACGCCGGGATGGCCGCGATGGCCATGCTGCTGCGGGCCGTCGACCTCGGGCTCGGGGCCTGCTTCTTCGGCGTCCCGCCCGAGCGGGCGGACGCCGTCCACGCGGCCTTCGGGGTGCCCGCCGACCAGCTCGGCGTGGGCGTCGTGAGCCTCGGCCACGCGCCGGCGACGGGGGAGCGCGGCAGCCGCGGGTCGCCCGCACGACGACCGCGCAAGCCCGCCGCGGAGGTCGTGCACCGCGGTCGCTGGTGAGCCGCTCGAGGCGGTGGCAGACCTGCTCGCGCCCGTGGCCGGACCGTTGCGATTTTGACGACCTCTCAGGTGCTCGTTATGGTTCCGTGACCTTTGCGGCCGGAGCGGCCGCTTGACCCCGACCGGCCTGCCCCGGCCAGCCAGGAGCATCGTGCGCGCCATCGTCCCCGTGATCGCCGGAGCGGCCGTCCTCGCCGTCGGCGGCAGCTCCCTCGCCTACGCCGGCCTGCGGTCCGACGTCGACCTCGCCGTCGACGGCCACTCGAGCCAGGTCACCACCAGCGCCCAGACCGTCGGCGACCTGCTGACCGCCCAGGACATCGTCGTCGGCCCGCACGACGTGGTCGCGCCCTCCGCGGCCACCGAGCTGCACGACGGCACCCAGGTGTCGGTGCGCTTCGGGCGCCAGGTCACCGTGGACGTCGACGGCGCCCCGCAGACCCTGTGGACCACGGCCACCGACGTCGGCAGCGCGATCACCGCCCTGGGGCTCGACACCAGCGGTGCCGACCTCTCGACCAGCCGCAGCACGCCCGTGGGCCGCGAGGGCCTCACCGTCTCGCTGGCCATGCCCAAGAAGGTGACCGTCACGGTCGCGGGCAAGAAGAAGACCCTCACGACGACCGGTGCCACCGTCGGCGACGCGCTGGAGGCGGCCGGGGTCAAGCCCGACTCCGACGACGAGCTGAGCAAGCCGGTCGGCGCCAAGCTCACCGACGGCACCAAGGTCACCTTCGTCCGCGTCGACGTCGCGTCGAAGACCAAGCGCAGCGACGTGGGGTACGCGACGGTGTCGAAGAAGTCGTCGAAGCTCGAACGCGGCAAGACGCGCACCGAGACCGCCGGCAAGGTCGGCTCCAAGACCACGACCTACCGGGTCGTCTCCCACGACGGCAAGGAGGTCAGCCGCAAGGCGACCAAGACCGTCGTGAACCGCAAGCCCGTGACCCGCGTGGTCGTCGTCGGCACCAAGGCGCCGGCGCCCAAGAAGGTCTCGACCTCCAGCGCCGGTGTGGCGAACGTCGGTCTGTGGGACAAGATCGCTGCGTGCGAGTCCGGCGGCAACTGGTCGATCAACACCGGCAACGGCTACTACGGCGGGCTGCAGTTCAACCTGCAGACCTGGCGTGCCTACGGCGGCACGGGTCGCCCCGACCAGCAGAGCAAGGCCGCGCAGATCGCCGTGGCCGAGCGTGTCCGCAAGGCTTCGGGCCTCAGCGCCTGGTCCTGCGCCTGACGCACCACGACGGGCGGGGTGCCCGGTGAGCCTGCTGGACCCCCGCTCGATCCGTGAGATCGCCGCCCGGCTCGACCTGCGGCCGACCAAGCAGCGCGGGCAGAACTTCGTCGTCGACGCCAACACCGTCCGGCGCATCGTCGCCGCCTCGGGCGTCGGGGCCGACGACGTGGTGCTGGAGGTCGGTCCGGGGCTGGGTTCGCTGACGCTGGGCCTGCTCGAGGTCGCCGACCGCGTGGTGGCGGTCGAGATCGACGAGCTGCTGGCCGGCGAGCTGCCCCGCACCGTGGCCGAGCGGCTGCCCGAGCGGGCGGACCGCCTGGACGTGGTCACGGCCGACGCGATGCGGGTCACCGAGCTCCCCGCGACGCCGACCGCCGTCGTGGCCAACCTGCCGTACAACGTCGCCGTGCCCGTGCTGCTGCACCTGCTCGCCACCTTCCCGGAGTGGCAGCGCGGGCTCGTCATGGTCCAGGCCGAGGTGGCCGACCGCATCGCCGCCCCGCCCGGCAGCAAGGTCTACGGCGTGCCCTCGGTGAAGACGGCCTGGTACGCGGAGTCCTGGCGGGCCGGCTCGGTGTCGCCGAGCGTCTTCTGGCCCGTGCCCAACGTCGACTCCGGCCTGGTGGCGCTGCGGCGCCGCGAGCCCCCGGCCACCGGGGCGACCCGCGAGCGGGTCTTCGCGGTGGTCGACGCCGCGTTCGGGCAGCGGCGCAAGATGCTGCGCTCGTCGCTCTCCGGCATGGCGGGCTCGTCGGCCGCGGCGTCGGAGGCGCTCGTGGCCGCCGGGGTCGACCCCCAGGCACGCGGCGAGGTGCTCGACGTGGCCGCCTTCGCCCGGGTCGCCGAACGGCTCCCCGGACCGGCTGCGTAGGGTTCCGGGAATGGCCTCGCCCCTGCCGCCCGCCCCGGTCGGCGTGCACGTCCGGGCGCCCGCCAAGATCAACCTCGCCCTCAAGGTCGGCGCGCCGCGTCCCGACGGCTACCACCCGCTCGCGACGGTCTACCACGCGGTCTCCCTCTACGACGACGTCCACGCGGAGTGGGCCGAGCCCGACGAGTTCGAGCTCGAGGCCAGCGGGGAGGGCGTCGAGCAGGTGCCCCTCGACGACAGCAACCTGGCCCTGCGCGCCGCCCGGCTGCTCGCCCGGACCCACGGTGGTGGCGACCGGCTCGGCGTGCACCTGACGATCCGCAAGAACATCCCGGTCGCGGGCGGGCTCGCCGGCGGCTCCGCGGACGGGGCCGCGGCGCTGCTCGCCTGCGCGACGCTCTGGGACATCGACCTGGCCCCGGAGGTGCTGCGCCACCTGGGCGCCGAGCTGGGCAGCGACGTCCCCTTCTCGCTGATGGGCGGCACCGCCGTCGGCAGCGGTCGGGGGGAGGACGTGGCCCCGGCGCTCGCCCGCGGCAGCTACCACTGGGTGCTGGCCTTCGGGCAGGAGGGGCTCTCGACGCCGGCGGTCTACCGCCGCTTCGACGAGCTGAACCCCTCGCCCGAGCCGCCCGAGGTCCCGGCCGACCTGATGAACGCCCTGCGCGGCGGCGACCCGTACGAGCTCGGCGCCGCCCTGGTCAACGACCTGCAGCCGGCCGCGCTCACGCTGCGCCCACAGCTGCGCCGCGTCCTCGACGCCGGCCTCGACCTGGGGGCCGTCGGTGCCGTGGTCTCGGGCTCCGGGCCGACCTGCGCCTTCCTCGTCGAGGACGAGGAGGACGCCGTCGACCTCAGCATCGCGCTCAGCGCGGAGGGCGTGGCGCGCAAGGTGATGCGGGCCGGCGGGCCGGTCGTCGGGGCGCGCGTCGTCGGCTGAGGCGGCCGCGCCGACGACGGCCTAGTGTTCCCAGGCGTGAGCGCGCCCGCCGTCACCGCCCGCCTCGTCCGGCCCCTGCGGCCCCGCGACCCCGACGAGCAGGGGCGCGTCGCCTCCGAGCTCGAGCTCCTCACCGACCTGTGCTTCGTCGTCGCGGTCGCCCAGGCGGCCGCGGCCCTGCACCACGGACTGGTCGCCGGGCTCGTCGGACCGGCGGTGCTCGGCTACGCCATGGCCTTCTTCGCCATCTGGTGGGCCTGGCTGAACTTCAGCTGGTTCTCCTCCGCCTACGACAACGACGACGTCGGCTACCGCCTGCTCACCATCCTGCAGATCGTCGGCGTGCTCACCCTGGCGGCCGGGATCATGACGCTGGCCGAGGGCGTCGAGGAGCGCGAGGGGCACTTCGGGCTGGTCGTCGTCGGCTACGTGGTCATGCGTGTCGGGCTCGTGCTGCAGTGGCTGCGGGCCGCCCGCAACGACCCGGCCCGGCGGCGGACCTGCCTGCGCTACGCCCTGGGGATCGTCGTCGTGCAGCTGGGGTGGGTGGCGTTCTACCTGGCCAGCCACGTCCCGGGCCTCGTGGTGCCGCTGTTCGCGGCGCTCGTCGCCTGCGAGCTGCTCGTGCCCGCGTGGGCCGAGCGGACGGGGGAGACGAGCTGGCACCCGCACCACATCGCCGAGCGCTACGGCCTCTTCTTCATCATCGTGCTCGGGGAGACGATCCTGTCGGCGACGCTGGCCGTGCAGGAGGCGTTCACCGGCGAGACCGAGCACCGGGTCGCCGTCGCCGGCGTCACGCTCGGCGGGGTCCTCGTCGTCTTCAGCCTGTGGTGGCTCTACTTCTCCCGCGAGGCGGCGGAGGTCCTCGAGCGCGCGCGGCGCGACGGCACCCACGCGCAGTACCTGTTCGGCTTCGGCCACTACGTCATCTACGCCGCCGCGGCCGGCGTCGGCGCGGGGCTGGCGGCGCGGACCGAGGCGGTCGCGCACCCCGAGGGGCGCCACCTCGACCTCGTCACCTCCGCGGCCGTGACGGTGCCGGTCGCCGTGCTGCTGCTCGCGATGTGGGTGGTCCACCTGCGCCTGCACGACCGCTCCTGGCGGACCGCGGTGCCCTTCGTCGGCGCCGCCGCGCTCGTGCTGGCCAGCACCCCGCTGCCGGTCTCCGAGCTCGTCACGGGGGCGGTGCTGGCGGCCCTCGTCGTGGTGGAGACCCGCCTGGCGGCGCGGAGGGCCTCAGCCGGCTGAGGCCGGGGCGGCGTACGACGCGAGCAGGCCGCGCAGGGCGGCGGCGAGCGTGCGCCGGCCCGGCTCGTCGAGGGCGGCGAGCAGCTCGCGCTCGGCCTCGAGGAGGTCGACCAGGGCGCCGTCGACGGCCGTGCGGCCCTCGGGGGTCAGCTCGACGAGCACCGAGCGCCGGTCGTCCGGGTCGCTCCCGCGGCGCACCAGGCCGCGCGAGACGAGGCGGTCCACGCGGTTCGTCATGGTCCCCGAGGTCACGCCCGTGGCGCGGACCAGGGCGCCGGCCGAGGCGCGGTAGGGCTCGCCCGAGCGGCGCAGGACCGCCAGCACGTCGAACTCCCAGCCCTCGAGGTCGTGGCGGCTGAAGGCGGCGGCCCGGGCACGGTCCACGTGGCGGGCCAGCCGGTCCACGCGCGAGAGGACCTCCATCGGTGAGGTGTCGACGTCGGGCCGCTCCCGGCGCCAGGCCGCGACGAGGTCGTCGACCTCGTCCGCCCCGTCACCCATGCGGTCAGGCTAAGGGGACTGGTCCCGGCGGCGGCGGAGGACGCCTCCGGACGGGCTCGGGCGGCGACCTCGAGGGGCCGTCCGAGGGAGGTCCGCCGGCTCGGCGGGAGCGGCTCCGGGCGTCCGCACCCGGGCGCTCGGAATGACGCGGGGCGCTGTCCTGCGTACGCTGGGCCGGGCCGGTCCCGGTCGGTCTGGTGACGACGGGGGCACTCAGCACGAGGCGATCCCCGGTTGGTCTGCCGGCAGGGCCCGCCTGACTTTGAATCAGGACAAGCGACGTAGGTTCGACTCCTACCCGGGGAGCAGCGCGGTGCCTCGCGGCGCCGTCCTGCGCCGACGTCCGGGAGCGGCACCGACCGTCGGACGGATCGACAGACAGGACGAGCGTGTGAGCAGCGCGGCGCCGACGGGCCCGCAGACCCCCGCCCTCGAGGGCGGGCCGGTCTCCGCGGTGGTGATCCTGGCCGCGGGCGAGGGCAAGCGCATGCGCTCCTCGCGCTCCAAGCTCCTCCACGAGATCGCCGGGCACTCGATGCTCAGCTACGCCGTGGACGCCGCGACCGCGCTCGAGCCCGAGCACGTCGTCGTCGTGGTCGGCCACCTCCGCGAGCAGGTCGAGGCGCACCTCGACGAGATCGCCCCCCACGTCACGACCGTGGTCCAGACCGAGCAGCGCGGCACCGGCCACGCGGTGCAGGTGGCGCTGGCCGCGCTGCCGGAGCTGCACGGCGACGTCCTCGTGACCTACGGCGACGTGCCCATGCTGACCGCCGACACCCTCGCCGCCCTGGTCACGGAGCACCGGTCCGCCGGCACCGCCGTCTCGGTCCTCACCGCCCGGGTCGAGGACCCCACCGGCTACGGGCGGGTCGTGCGCGGCGCGGGCGAGGAGGTCCTCGCGATCGTCGAGCACCGCGACGCCAGCGAGGAGCAGCGGCGCATCGACGAGATCAACTCGGGCATCTACGTCTTCGAGGCCGAGACCCTGCGCGAGGGGCTGGCAGCGCTGCGCCCGACGAACGCGCAGGGCGAGCTCTACCTGACCGACGTCGTCGGCTCCGCCCGCGAGTCCGGCCGGCTGGTCGGGGCTCACGTGACGACCGACGCCTGGCAGACCGAGGGCGTCAACGACCGCGTGCAGCTCGCCCGGATGAACGCCGAGGTCAACCGTCGCGCGCTCGAGCGCTGGATGCGCGCTGGCGTGACGGTCGTCGACCCGGCGTCGACGTGGGTGCACGCCTCGGTCGACCTCGGCGAGGACGTCACGCTGCTGCCCGGCACCTCCCTGGAGGGCGCCACCTCCGTCGCCGCGGGCGCGACGATCGGGCCGGAGACGACGCTCGTCGACGTCGAGGTCGGTCCGGGCGCCACCGTCGTGCGCACCCACGGCTCGCTCGCGGTGATCGGCGCCGGCGCCAGCGTCGGCCCGTACGCCTACCTCCGGCCCGGCACCGTGCTGGGGGAGCGCGGCAAGATCGGCACCTTCGTCGAGACCAAGAACGCGCGCATCGGCGACCGGGCCAAGGTCCCGCACCTGACCTACGCCGGCGACGTCGAGGTCGGCGAGGACGCCAACATCGGCGCGGGCGTGATCTTCGCCAACTACGACGGCGTCACCAAGTCGCGGACCCGCGTCGGGCGCGCCAGCTTCGTCGGCAGCGACTCGACCCTCGTCGCCCCGGTGACGGTCGCCGACGGCGCCTACGTCGGCGCCGGGTCGACCGTGACCGGCGACGTCGGCGCCGGCGAGCTCGCGGTCAGCCGCGCCCGCCAGCGCAACGTCGCCGGCTGGGTCGCCCGCAAGCGCGCCGGCACCAAGACCGCCGCGGCGGCCGAGGCGGCCACGGCCGCCCGGGCCGGCGACGCCGCCCACGACGAGCCCGACGGCGCTTCCGAACCGCCCGAGGTCGAGCAGCACGTCGTCCACGCACCCCTGAGCGACCAAGAGGTCGTCGGCCACCCGGCAGACCCCCAACCTGACACCGAGAGGGAGTCGTGACCGGCTTCAAGCGGCCGAACGTCAAGCACCTGATGCTGTTCTCGGGGCGTGCCTACCCCGAGCTGGCGCAGGAGGTCTCGCAGATCCTCGACGTCGACATCGTGCCCACGCGGGCGATCAGCTACGCCAACTCCGAGATCTACGTCCGCTTCGAGGAGTCGGTGCGCGGCAGCGACGCCTACGTCCTGCAGAGCCACGCGGCCCCGGTCAACGAGTGGCTGATGGAGCAGCTGATCATGGTCGACGCGCTCAAGCGCGCCTCGGCCAAGCGGATCACCGTCGTCGCGCCCTTCTACCCGTACGCGCGCCAGGACAAGAAGCACCGCGGCCGCGAGCCGATCTCGGCCCGTCTGGTCGCCGACCTGTTCAAGACCGCCGGCGCCAACCGCCTGATGTCGGTCGACCTGCACGCCGCGCAGATCCAGGGCTTCTTCGACGGCCCCGTCGACCACCTGTGGTCGCTGCCGGTGCTCGCCGACTACGTCGAGAGCCGCTACGACAAGTCCGAGATGACCGTCGTCTCGCCCGACGCCGGTCGCGTACGCCTCGCCGACATGTGGAGCGACCGGCTCAACGTGCCGCTGGCGATCATCCACAAGCGCCGCGACCCCGACGTCGCCAACACCGTCGCCGTGCACGAGGTGGTCGGCGAGGTCGAGGGCCGCGTCTGCCTGCTCGTCGACGACATGATCGACACCGCCGGCACCATCTGCCAGGCGGCCGAGGCGCTCGTCGCCCGCGGGGCCAAGAAGGTCATCGCCGCCGCGACGCACCCGGTGCTGTCCGGCCCGGCGACGGAGCGGCTGACCAGCTCGGCGTTCGAGGAGGTCATCGTGACCAACACGCTGCCCATCCCCGAGGACCGCCGCCTCGACAAGCTGACCGTCCTCTCGATCGCCCCGCTGGTCGCCCGCGCGATCCGGGAGGTCTTCGAGGACGGTTCGGTGACGAGCCTGTTCGACGGGCAGAGCTGACCGCTCGTCCCTCTGCACCGAAGCGGATCCGTCGGTAGGGGCGCCGAGTGTGACGACACGCCGGTGATGTCCGGCTCGAGAATCGGATTCGTCCGGGGTGTCGTCACACTCGGCGCTCGAAGAGCTCGACCCACTCGGGCGTGAAGGTGGGTGCCGGCCCGGCATAGCCCCGCTGGACCAGGCGAGCGTGCACCTTCTCGACCAGCCGGCGGGGCCGGCGGGCTCGGTCGCGGGTGACGCGGATCGTGGTGAAGCCCGCCTCGGCGAAGGCGTCGTCGCGGTCGAGGTCGGTGTTCCACTGGCCCCGGTCACGGTGCTGGTCGCCGTCGTACTCGATCACCAGGCCGAACTCGTCCAGGAGCAGGTCCACGCGGCCGATCAGGCGCTCACCGTGGCCGAGCACCACGTTGGTCCGGGGTTCGGGGAGGCCGACGAGCACGAGGCACAGCCTCAGCCACGTCTCGCGCACGGAGTCGACCCGGTCGCGGACGAGCCCGGCCGCCCGCCGGGCATGACGGCAGGACCGTCCTCGTCGTGCGCTGGCGAGCCCTTGGAGCTCGGCCGGGGTGGAGCGGCCGAGCCGGCCGAGCGTGTCGCCGGCCGTCACCAGGTCCAGCAGGTCGAGGTCGGACGCCGCGGCCAGCCAGGCGTCAGCAGGCAGGGCGACGCCGCCTGCAGAGTTCGGGAGGTCGCGGAGCCGGTGCAGCCGGACCGTACGGTCCCGGGTCTGCGCCGCACCCGCGGTCGCGAGCCGTACGGGCAGGGGGTCGCCGACCTCGACCCCCAGCAGGTGGAGGGCGGTCACGCCGGTCAGGACCGCGTCGGCCGAGGCGCGGTAGCGTGCCCGGGCGCAGGAGTCGAGCAGTCGCGGGTCCACGTCGGAGTTGTAAGGAGAACCCCGGGTCCGTGCCGCCCGGGACGCGGTCTCCTGTGGACAGACGGACGGATTCGGGCGTACGCCCAGGCGTCGGCTAGGCTTCCCCGGTTGCCTCGGCGAGGGTCGCTGACCGTGATCGACAGGGCACCGGTTCTCCCAAGGGCCGGTCTGCGGTCGCACGCTGCTCCACGCCGGTGGCGACACCCGAGCTCCATCCCACCGTTCGTCGCATATGCAAGGAGTAGGTCCTAGTGCCCGAGGTCACGATCGTCGCCGAGGCGCGCACCGAGTTCGGCAAGGGTGCCGCCCGCCGGATCCGTCGTGCCGACAAGATCCCCGCCGTCCTGTACGGGCACGGCACCGATCCCGTCCACATCACGCTGCCGGGTCACGAGACCCTGCTGGCGCTGCGCACGGCCAACGCGCTTCTCTCCATCTCGCTCGACGGCAGCTCGCAGCTCGCCCTGCCCAAGCAGGTCCAGCGCGACCCGATCAAGCGCACCATCGAGCACGTCGACCTGGTGCTCGTCCGTCGCGGCGAGAAGGTCACCGTCGACGTCGCGGTCGTCCTCGAGGGCGAGGCCACGCCGGGCGCCCTGGTCGACCTCGTCGCCAACTCGGTGCCGCTCGAGGCCGAGGCCACGCACATCCCCACGCAGATCGCCGTGTCGATCGAGGGCGCCGAGGTCGGCACCCAGATCACCGCCGCCGACCTGCAGCTGCCGGAGGGCTCGACCCTGTCCGGGCTCGACCCCGAGTCGCTGATCGTCAACGTCACCGCGGCCCCGACCGCGGCGGACATCGAGGCCGACCTGGCCGAGGCCGAGGCCGAGGTCGGCATCGAGCCGACGCTGGCCGAGGGCACCGAGGCCGAGGGCGACGCCCCGGAGCAGCCGGAGTCCGCCGACGGCGACTCCGAGGGCTCCGCGAACGCCTGACCTGCCTGACGGAGGCAGCATGCTCTGGCTGGTGGTCGGGCTCGGCAACCCGGGCCCGACCTACGCCGGCCACCGCCACAACGTCGGCTTCATGGTCGTCGACGAGCTGGCGCGCCGTGGCGGCGCTCGCTTCGCCGCTGCGAAGGGCATCCGGGCCGAGACGGCCGACGTGCGCGTCGGCCCTCCCGGGCCCGACCAGCACCGGCTCGTCCTGGCCAAGTCGCGCACCTACATGAACGAGACGGGCGGGCCCGTCTCGGGCCTGCTGTCCTACTACAAGATCGAGCCGTCGGCCCTGGTCGTCGTGCACGACGAGCTGGACATCGACCCGACGCAGCTGCGGGTCAAGCACGGCGGCGGGGACAACGGGCACAACGGGCTCAAGTCGATCCGCCGCTCGATCGGCACCGGCGACTACTACCGCGTACGGATCGGCGTCGGCCGCCCTCCCGGTCGGCAGGACCCGGCCGACTTCCTGCTGAGCAACTTCGCCGCCTCGGCACGGACGGACGTCGAGATCGAGGTCCAGCGCGCCGCTGACGCGGTCGAGTCCCTCGTGGAGCAGGGCCTTGAGCGCACGCAGAGCGCGTTCAACTCCTGATCGTCGGCGTCCCTCACTCCTCAGGTCCGCTGAGCAACCTGGAGCGGCGGTAGAAGAGGTCGGCCGGGACGGCCGCGCGGAGTGCCGTGGTGACGCCCTCGGCGCCACGCCAGACCTTGGTCCCGATCATCACCGTGGACCCTTGAGCGCCGAACACGGCCAGCTCGTGCCCGTGCTCGTCCTCCTCGAGCACGCCGACGACGTCGGTCCAGCGAACTGACTGCACCTCGCCCTCGAGCATCACGTGCAGGCCGTCGTCGGTCAGGCACAGCTCGGCCTTCCGGGCGCTCGAGCTGATCGCGCGGGCCAGGAGCGGAGGACGGAACCGTCGTCCCGGAGGAAGGGGACCCGGGCCGAGCGGCTCTACCGAGGCCGGCTGCAGCCCCAGCTCCGCCAGGTCGAGCTCCGGGTGGTCGGGCAGCGCGAACAGCGCGTCCCCGGTCAGGCGCCGGAGGTACGCCGTGACCGTGCCCTCCTCGTCCGCGACCGTACGACGGTCGCCGACCGCGAGGCCTCTCCCGGCCACGCGGTCGAGGGCCTGGTCCAGGTCCCGCTCGAGCGAAGCCCGCCGGCCCTCGGCCGACAGCGCGAGCCGTTCGCGAGCCCTGCGCAGCTCCTCCGGCCGGGGCCCGTGCCCCAGGAGCGCGAGCACGGTGCGGACGAAGGCCTGCACGGCGGGCACCAGGCGCGCCTCGAGCGGGTCGGCCCCGATCATGAAGTCGCTGCCCCGTCCTCCCGACGCGTGGGGCACGTCGACGAAGTGCTCGTCGTCCAGCGCGTAGGTCAGGCCCTTCTCGTGACGCACGACGTCGAGCAGACGCTGGCGCACGAGCTCGACGGCAAGCTCGTCGAGCCGCTGCGGGTCCGGTGGGGGGAGCAGGAGGCTCACGAGGCAGGCCGGACCGTCCAGCAGGAGGGCCGCCGGTCCGGGGCGACGACGCGGGGCCACGCGCACGTGGGTCGGCACCGGCCCGTCGGCCAGGGGCAGCCGGAGGTCGGTCGGCATCGATCCCTCCACCAGGAGCACCGCGTTCTGCCGGACGAACCACCGGGCCGCTGCAGCGCGGACCTGCTCGGGCGTGAGCCCGTCCGGTCCTGGACCGACGACGCTCCCGCTGCCCAGGTCGACGAACCCGTAGCGAGCGGCCAGCAACGCGTGGTGGGGGCCGTCGTCGCCGTCGATCTCCGCCGCCACCACGGGGGCCTCGTCGGCCATCCGCGCCACCTTCGGGTGCGCGAGTGCCCGGCACAACCGCTCCAGGTGGTCGGCCACCAGCCGGGGTGGACCGGAGGCCGAGAACTCGGTGCGGCTCGGTCCGGTCGAGGCGTTCGCGTCGATGACGCTGTCGCCCGTCACGGCGTGCATGGCCAGGTGCTCGAGCATGTGGAGCACGCCCTGCTCGCGGAGCGTCTCGTCCCTCGAGCCGACCGCGAAGCAGAGCCGGACGTGGGTGACGTCGTCGTCGAGGGGGACGTGGACGACCTGGACCCCGTCGACGACGAGCCCGGGGTGCGCGCTGACCATGGCGGAAGCGTTCCACGGAGCACCGGGCCGCGTGGCGGATTTCTCGGTGGTGGCTCCACCGACCGAGGGGTCCGCCGCCCGCGCGACGGTTGGCTCCGATCAGTACAGTCTGACCAGTGAGTCTGGCTGGCCTGGTGCGCCTGTTCTGCACCGATCCCACCGTCGCCGAGACCGTCGGTGACGCGCGTTCACGCACGCGCCCAGCGCTCGACCTGACGGCCCCGCCCTCCATGCGGCCGCTGATCGCCGCGGCCCTGTCGGCCGCGCGCGACGAGGGCGGCGCCGACCGTCCCGTCCTGCTCGTCACCTCGACCTACCGCGAGGCCGAGGACCTGAGCGCCGCCTGCCAGTCGCTGCTCGGGACCGAGGCCGTCGCGTACTACCCGGCCTGGGAGACGCTGCCGCACGAGCGGCTCAGCCCCCGCTCCGACACGGTCGGGCGCCGGCTCGCGGTGCTGCGCCGCCTCGCCGGGCGCGACGAGCTGCCCCCGCCGCGCGTGGTCGTCGCCCCGGTCCGCAGCATCCTGCAGCCGCAGGTCAAGGGCCTGGCCGACCTGACGCCCGTACGGCTGGTCGTCGGCGAGGACTTCGACACGTCCGACCTGGCGGTCGCGCTGGTCGGGGCGGCGTACAACCGCGTGGACCTCGTCGAGCGGCGCGGGGAGTTCGCCGTCCGCGGCGGGATCGTCGACGTCTTCCCCCGACCGAGGAGCACCCGCTCCGCATCGACTTCTTCGGCGACACCGTCGAGGACATCCGCTACTTCACCGTCGCCGACCAGCGGTCGACCGACATCACGGTGCGCGAGGTCGTGGCGTCGCCCTGCCGCGAGCTGCTGCTCACCGACGAGGTCCGCAGCCGCGCCTTCGCCCTGTCGCAGGAGCACCCCGAGCTGGTCGAGATGCTCGACAAGATCGCGCAGGGCCACGCGGTCGACGGCATGGAGGCGCTCTCGCCCGTGCTCGTCGACGGCATGGAGCTGCTCGTCGAGCTCATGCCCGAGGGCACGCAGGTGCTGGTCTGCGACCCCGAGCTCGTCCGCGGCCGCGCGATCGACCTGGTGCGGACCAGCGAGGAGTTCCTGCACGCGTCCTGGGCCGCGGCGGCCGGCGGTGGCCAGGCGCCGATCGACCTGGGCGAGTCCTCCTACCGGCCGCTGGCCGAGGTGCGCGCGACCGCGCTCGCCCGCGGCCTGTCGTGGTGGACGCTGTCGCCGTTCAGCGCGGGCCCCGGCGAGAGCGCGGCCCCTTCGACAGGCTCAGGGGGCGTGGTCCGCACCGAGGACGGCGAGGTCGTCGACCTCAGCTCCGTCGCCCGCGAGGCCGGCGTCGTCAGCCGGACCGTCGCCGGGCACCCGGTCGAGGCCTACCGCGGCGACACCGACGCGGCGCTCAAGGAGGTCACCGCCCGCATCCGCGACGGCTGGCGCGTGCTCCTGATGGCCGAGGGCAAGGGCATCTCCGACCGCCTCGCCGAGGTGCTGACCAGCGCCGACCTGCCCGTGCGCCGGGTCGAGGCGCTCGACGACGAACCCGCCCCCGGCATCGCCACGGTCGTCTGCGGCGAGCTGACCCACGGCTTCGTGGCGAGCGCGCTCGACCTGCTCGTCCTCACCGCCCGTGACCTGTCCGGGCAGCGCCAGGCGGCCGACAAGTCGAGCCGCAAGATGCCCGCGCGGCGCAAGCAGACCATCGACCCGCTCGAGCTGAGCGGCGGCGACGCCGTCGTGCACGCCCAGCACGGGGTCGGGCGCTACGTCGAGATGGTGCAGCGCAGCGTCGGCAAGGACTCCGTGCGCGAGTACCTCGTCATCGAGTACGCGCCGAGCAAGCGCGGCCAGCCGGGCGACCGGCTCTACGTGCCGATGGACGCCCTCGACCAGGTCACCCGCTACGTCGGCGGGGAGAACCCGACGCTGGACAAGATGGGCGGCGGCGACTGGGCCAAGCGCAAGACGCGCGCCCGCAAGGCCGTTCGCGAGATCGCCGGTGAGCTGATCAAGCTGTACGCGGCCCGGCAGGCGACCCAGGGCCACGCCTTCGGCCCCGACACGGCCTGGCAGCGCGAGCTCGAGGACGCGTTCGGGTTCGTCGAGACGCCCGACCAGCTCGCCGCGGTCGAGGAGACCAAGCGCGACATGGAGCAGGTCGTGCCCATGGACCGCCTCATCTGCGGCGACGTCGGCTACGGCAAGACCGAGATCGCCGTGCGCGCGGCGTTCAAGGCCGTGCAGGACGGCAAGCAGGTCGCCGTCCTGGTGCCCACGACGCTGCTCGTGCAGCAGCACCACGGGACCTTCGCGGACCGCTACTCCGGCTTCCCGGTCAACGTCGCCCCGATCAGCCGCTTCCAGTCCAACGCCGAGGTCAAGGCGACGATCGAGGGCGTCGCCGAGGGCAAGGTCGACGTCGTCATCGGCACCCACCGCCTGCTGGGCGGGGAGATCAAGTTCAAGGACCTCGGCCTGGTGATCATCGACGAGGAGCAGCGCTTCGGCGTCGAGCACAAGGAGCAGCTCAAGCGGCTGCGCACCAGCGTCGACGTGCTCGCCATGTCGGCGACGCCGATCCCGCGCACGCTCGAGATGGCGATCACCGGCATCCGCGAGATGAGCACGATCGCGACGCCGCCGGAGGAGCGCCACCCGGTGCTGACCTTCGCCGGCCCGTACGACGAGGCGCAGGTGACCGCGGCGATCCGGCGCGAGCTGAGCCGCGAGGGCCAGGTCTTCTTCGTGCACAACCGGGTGCAGAGCATCGACAAGACCGCGGCGCGGATCAACGAGCTCGTGCCCGAGGCGCGGGTCGTCACCGCGCACGGCCAGATGGGCGAGCAGCGCCTCGAGCAGGTCATGGTCGACTTCTGGGAGCGCCGCGCCGACGTCCTGGTCTGCACCACGATCGTCGAGGCCGGCCTCGACATCAACACGGCCAACACCTTGATCGTCGACCGCTCCGACCAGCTCGGGCTCTCGCAGCTGCACCAGATCCGCGGGCGCGTCGGCCGGGGCCGCGAGCGCGGGTACGCGTACTTCCTCTACCCGCCGGAGAAGCCGCTGACCCAGACGGCGTACGACCGGCTGGCCACCATCGCGGCGCACACCGACCTCGGCGCGGGCATGGCCGTGGCCATGAAGGACCTCGAGATCCGCGGTGCCGGCAACATGCTCGGCGGCGAGCAGTCGGGCCACATCGCCGACGTCGGCTTCGACCTCTACATCCGGCTGGTGGGGGAGGCGGTCGCGGAGTACCGCGGCGACGACTCCGAGCCCGAGCCCGAGATGCGGATCGAGCTGCCGATCGACGCGCACCTGCCGACCGACTACGTCGAGTCGGAGCGGCTCCGCCTCGAGATGTACAAGCGCCTGGCCGAGGTGAAGAGCGAGGCCGACGTCAAGGCGATCGAGGCCGAGCTGCACGACCGCTACGGCACGCCGCCGCAGCCCTCGCTGAACCTGCTCGAGGTGGCGAGGTTCCGTCTCCTGGCGCGCGAGGGCGGGATCTCCGAGGTCGTGTCGCAGGGCAACTACATCCGCTTCGGCCCGGCCGACCTGCTCGAGTCCAAGCAGCTGCGGCTCAAGCGGCTCTACCCGCGCAGCGTGGTCAAGCAGTCGGCGCAGCACATCCTCGTGCCGCGTCCCCTCGCCGAGACGATCGGCGGGCCGGCGGTCACCGACCTCGAGCTGCTGCGCTGGTGCGCCAAGGTCGTGCGCGAGATCTTCCTGAGCTGACCCGCGCGGCTGCCCAGGCTGCTGGCCCGTCCGCTGGTCGGCCGGTCGGGAACCTGTGCGCGCACAGGTTCCGTGCACCGAGCGCAGGTTGCAACCTGGGCTCGGTGTCAGCAACCTCAGCGCGCACAGGTTCCCGACCACTCGTGGAGACCGCCCAGGTAACCGGACGGCGTCACCGGGTGGACGGTCGGAGGACGGTCGGGCGTGGCGCGACGGGTTCGGCGGGGCGGACCTCGGCGCGGGCTAGGATCGCGGAGGTTCGGTGCTGAGCCCGGACCTCGTCGTACGACTGGAAGGTCCCATGCGTCCCTGGTCCACCGCATCGCGCCGCTCCCGGACCGCCGCCGCCGCGGCCATGCTGGTCGGGGCCGGCGCCCTCGCCGGCTGCGCGAACGCCAACCCGGCCGTCGCCGCGTACGTCGACGGGACCCGCATCACGCAGACGCAGCTCGACGCCGCCGTCGCCGGGGTGCAGCAGACCGTGCAGGAGGGTCAGCAGGTCTCCCCGCAGGCCGTGCTCAACGCCATGGTCCACGGGGCGATCGCCGAGGACATCGCGGCGAAGAACGGCATCACGGTGACCGACGCCGACCGCGACGCGGTGCTCAAGGGCTCGAACCTGGAGCCGCTGCTCCCGATCCCGGCCGCCAAGGAGGTCGCGTACGACATCGCCGACCAGCAGATCGTCGCGCAGAAGGTGGGCTCGGAGCCGTACCTGCAGCAGATCGGCGAGCAGCAGGTGACGATCAACCCCCGCTACGGCGTGCTCGACGAGCAGCAGAAGCTCATCGACGGCGAGAAGTCCGGTTCGCTGGCCCGGCCGGCCAGCCCCAGCCCGACGCCCACGCCCTGAACGGCTCGTCCGCCCCGGACGCGGGGGACCGCGTGCGGGAGGTCGACCGCCTCGTCGCGGTGATGCACCGGCTGCGCGCCGACTGCCCCTGGGACGCGGAGCAGACGCACGCGTCCCTCGTGCCCTACCTCGTCGAGGAGGCCTGCGAGGTCGTCGAGGCGCTGGAGGACGGCACCACCGCCGACCAGCGCGAGGAGCTCGGCGACCTGCTGCTGCAGGTGGTCTTCCACGCGGAGCTGGCGTCCGAGGAGGGCGCCTTCGACCTCGGCGACGTCGCCGCGGGGATCGCCGACAAGCTCGTCTCAAGGCACCCGCACGTCTTCGAGACGGCCGACGTCCCGGAGGACCTGCACGCCACCTGGGAGCAGCGCAAGGCCGTCGAGAAGAACCGCGCCTCGGCGCTCGACGGCATCCCCGAGCGGCTCTCGGCCCTCGCGCGGGCGGCCAAGATCCTCTCGCGGGCCCGCTCGCGGCGGGTCCCGCTGGCCGAGCCCGAGGCGGTGGAACCCATCGACGAGCAGGAGCTGGGCGAGGCCCTGGTGCAGCTCGTCCGCCGGGCGCAGGCGTCCGGCCTGGACGCCGAGCAGTCCGCGCGCTCGGCCGTACGCCGTCTCGAGGTTCAGGTGCGCGACGCGGAGGCCGCTGCTCGTTAGGCTCGGCCCATGGCCGATCCGCAGATGCGTCGGGACGTCGAGGCGGCGCTCGCCGCGCGCCGGGAGCTCGGCCCGGAGTACGACGACCAGGTCGCCGCCGGCCTCGCCGACCGCATCGACGAGCTCGTCGCGGTCCGGATCGCCGACCAGCGGGGCGAGGTCTCCGAACGTCGGGCCGACCGCGAGGACGAGCGCTCGAGCCGTACGCAGCGCTTCGTGCTGGGCATCATCTCGATCGGCGGCGGCATCCCGATCAGCGGCATCGCGGCGACGCAGGTCGAGCCCGGCGGACTCGGTCTCGCGATCGCCTGGGCCGGCATCGTCGGCGTGAACGTCGCCGCCGTCTGGGGTGCCCGCCGCCGGCGCTGAGAGCCCCGGACGTGCCCTGAGCCTGTCGAGGAGTGCCCTTCGACAGGCTCAGGGATCGTGGCGCGGGCTCGGCGATCGTGGCCGAGCAGGGTGAGGGCCGGGGTCAGCCGTCGATGTTGCGGTTGCGCTGCCCGACGCCGAGCTCGCCGTACGGGTAGTCGGCGGCCTTCAGATCGCTCGCCTCGTCCAGCGCGGCGGTCTCGTCGGCCGTGAGGTGCAGCCCGGCGGCCTTGAGGTTGGTCTCGAGCTGCTGCGTCGTCCGGGCGCCGAGGATCGTCGACGTGACGGACGGGCGGTCGGTCACCCACGACAGCGCGACCTCGGCCATGGAGATGCCGCGGTCCTCGGCGATCTTCTGCACGGCGTCGATGGTGTTCCAGGTGCGCTCGGTGCCGCGCCGGTCCCAGGCCTCCATGCCGCGGTTGATGTTGTCGCCGAGACGGGTGTCGCCGGTCGGGCGCTCGTCGCGCTTGTACTTGCCCGACAGCCAGCCGCCGCCGAGCGGGCTCCACGGCAGCAGGCCCATGCCGACGTCGAGGGCGGCGGGCACGATCTCCCACTCGATCTCGCGCACGACGAGGCTGTACTGCGGCTGCAGCGTGACGGGCTCGTTCAGCCCCAGCGCCCGGGCGGTGTGCACGGCCTTGGTCAGCTGCCAGCCGGTGAAGTTCGACAGGCCGTAGTAGCCGATCTTGCCCTCGCGCACGAAGCCGTCGAGCGTCCGGAGGGTCTCATCCAGGGGAGTCAGCGCGTCGAAGGCGTGCACCTGGTAGAGGTCGACGTGGTCGAGCCCGAGCCGGGTCAGCGAGGCGTCGAGCGCCCGCGTGAGCTGGCGGCGGGAGAGGCCGGAGGCGTTGGGGCCGTCGCCCATCGGGAAGCGGCCCTTGGTCGCCAGCAAGACGCGGTCGGTCACGTCGCTCGGACGGTTCGCGAACCAGCGCCCGATGATCTCCTCCGAGACGCCGCGGGTGTACACGTTCGCGGTGTCGACGAAGGTGCCGCCGGCCTCGAGGAAGGTGTCGAGCTGCTCGTGCGAGCCGGCCTCGTCGGTCTCGTTGCCGAAGGTCATCGTGCCGAGGCACAGGGAGGAGACGGCGCATCCGCTGCGCCCGAGAGTGCGGTATTCCATGACCTGATCCTTACCCGTACGCCCGGGTGTCAGTCGACGGCCCCGCCGGACCCGGTCGCGCCGCCCGCCTGGTCGGCGTCCTCGCCGCGCGGCTTGGCGGCCACGCGGTGCAGCAGGGCCTTGACCTTGTCCGGGATCACCGCGGCCGCGGCCGCGGTCGCCTTGGTCATGGGGGAGGAGGCGGCGACCTTGGCCTTGCCGGCCATCAGCGCGTCGAACCCCTGGCGTGCGACCTCGGCCGGGTCGTCCATCGGGCCCTGCCCGAGCGCGGTGTCCTCGACGCCGGCCCGCTCCCAGAAGGGCGTGTCCGTCGGGCCGGGCATGAGCGCGGTCAGGGTCACCTCGGTCTCGGCCAGCTCGGCCTGCAGCGCCTGGGTGAAGGACTGCAGGAAGGACTTCGACGCGTTGTAGGTCGACTGGAAGGGACCCGGCATCTCCGAGGCGATCGAGGAGGTCACGAGGATGCGGCCGGCGTTGGCCAGGACCATGTCGTCGAGGACGAGCTTGGCCAGGTGGACGGTGCCGAGCACGTTCAGGCGGATGACGTCGAGCTCGTCGTCGAGGCTGTTGTCGACGAAGGCGCCGCCGCGTCCGATGCCGGCGTTGAGCGCGGCGACGGCGAGCGTGCGGCCGCGCGCCACCGTGGCGGCGTAGAGCGCCTCGACGCCCTCACCGGTGCGCAGGTCGGCGACGAAGGTCGTCACGTCCGCCCCGAGCGCGCGCAGCTCGCCCGCCACGCCCTCGATCGCGGCGTCCTCGGCGGTGACGAGGAGGTCGTGGCCGTGCCCGGCGAGCTGGCGCGCCAGCTCGAGGCCGATCCCGCTCGAGGCCCCGGTGACGAGGGCGAAGGGGCGGGCGTCGGGCTGCACGGTCTCTGGGGTCTGCTGGTCGCTCATGGGTCTGCGTTACCCGTACGCCACCCCGTGAAGCGCCAGCGCCCTCCCGCAGGGCGGGTGGGAGACTCGGCCCCGGGCACCCCGGTGCCGCGCACGCCGTCGACGAGGAGGTCCGCGTGGAGGTCCCGCTCCTGCCGTTCGCCCTCGGGGCGATCCTGGCGACCTTCGCCCTGGCCGTGCTGGGCTGGTGGGTGGCCTCGCGGGTCGAGCGCCGCCGCCGGACCGCGCGCCGCATCGCCGAGACCAACCGGAACTGGGAGCAGCAGGGCGGCGCCCGCCGTCCTCCCGGCCCGCCCCGCGCTGGCTGAGCCGCGCCCAGGTCACGATCAGGCCACGACCGCACGCCGGGCTCCTTCTCTCCCTACGCTCCACCTGCCCGATGGTCGGGTTCGCGGGACCTGGGACGGGGTTCGGACATGCACGCAGGCAGGACACGACGAGTGGTGGGCAGGGCCCTCGTCGGGGCGCTCCTCACCCTGACCTTCGCCGCCACCGGGCTGGCCGGCGCGGAGGCGGCCCCCGTGCAGGCGTCGGCCCCCTCGCCGGTGGCGCGGCTCGTGGACGGAGCGCAGGGCGGGCGGGTGCAGGCCCACCGCGCGACGGACCGGGCGAACCTCGCTCGTGCGGCCGAGGAGGCGGACGAGGAGGTCTTCGTCTCCGTGCTGGGCTCCTGCGCCCCGAGCGCGAAGAAGTCGGCCAAGCCCGACGGCGTCGTGTTCTCCACGCACAAGGCGACCTTCGACTGGGTCCTGACCTCGACCTCGGGCTACCGGAAGACCGGCTCGGCGAAGGTCAAGCGCGACGGGATCGTCGCCCTCAAGCTGCCGAGCCTCCGCCTGGGCAGCTACCGGATCGCCGTGACCGAGCGGGGTGCCTCGGCGCCGGTGTCCGACGACACCTTCGAGGTCAGGCTGTGCCTCCAGGTGAAGACGAGCTGCCACGCCGTGCGGTTCACCAACCCGGCCTCCAACCCGGCGGCCGATCTCTCGTACGGGGCCGACGACGAGCAGTCGTTCGACCTGACGCTCGCGCCCGGCGAGGTCCGGACCGTGCGGGTCGACGACAAGTTGATCTTCTTCTCGGCGTGGGCCGTCACGCCGGAGGACCCCGACGCCACGCCCGCCGAGCAGGAGGACGAGCTCGACGGGCCGGCCCCGGTGAACCTGGGTCGCGGCACCCTCAAGGTGGACCAGTCCTGCAAGGCCAAGGTGGCCACGCCGACGCAGAACGCCGTGCAGACCAACGCCCTCGTCGGCTGCGGGGCGGGCGCCGCCACGGGTCCCGTCACCTTCGACTGGGTCGCGCAGAAGAGCCTGAAGAACCGGTCGTACGGGGTCGTCGACGCCACCGGGACCGTCGTCGCCCAGGGCTCGTGGACCCGGGGCAAGCCGCGGACGGTGCCCCTGCCGGCCGGCACCTACACCTACCGCGCGTACGCGAACAAGAACGTGCAGCCCTTCGAGGAGACCACCTTCACCGTGCTCCGCTGCGTCGAGGTGACGCCCGTGTGCCGGGCGCTCGACCTCACCAACCCCAACGACGTCGCCGTCGGGCTGGTCGTCCTCGACCCCGCGCTGTTCGAGGACCCCGATGTCGACCTGGGCGACGACCCCGAGAGCGACCAGCTGCAGGAGCGGACCCTCGCGGGTCGCGCGAGCGCGACGGTCGCGTGGACGCAGCGCGAGGCGGTCGTCCTCGCCTTCGCCGAGCAGGTCGACCCCGCCAACCGGTTCGAGCAGCTGGCCTCGCCCTTCCCCGTCGACGAGGACGACCTCGACGCCTTCGTGCGGCTGCCGGTGCCCCAGGACTGCTGACGACTGCTGACGCGCTGACCGTGGTGGCGTCGGGGCCGCGCGCCCCGACGCCGTTAGGGTGGTGACGACACCAGGTCGTCCCTGTCGTTGACGCCTGGGCGCAAGCGAGAGGCAGCAGTTCGTGGCGAGTATCGAGTTCATCGGGGCGCGCGAGATCCTCGACTCCCGGGGCAACCCGACGGTCGAGGTCGAGGTCATCCTCGACGACGCGTCCGAGGGGCGGGCGGCCGTGCCGTCGGGCGCCTCCACCGGTGCGTTCGAGGCGGTCGAGCTCCGCGACGGCGGCTCCCGCTACGGCGGCAAGGGCGTGACCAAGGCCGTCCTCGGCGTGGTCGACCAGCTCGGGCCGGAGCTCATCGGCTTCGAGGCGAGCGAGCAGCGCCTGATCGACCAGACGATGCTCGACCTCGACGGCACCGACAACAAGAGCTCCCTCGGCGCGAACGCCATCCTCGGCGTCTCCCTCGCCGTGGCGCACGCGGCGGCCAACTCGGCCGACCTCCCGCTGTACCGCTACGTCGGCGGCCCCAACGCCCACGTTCTGCCCGTGCCGATGATGAACATCGTCAACGGCGGCTCGCACGCCGACTCCGACGTGGACATCCAGGAGTTCATGATCGCGCCGATCGGGGCGGCCACCTTCAAGGAGGCGCTCGAGATGGGCGCCGGCGTCTACCACTCGCTCAAGTCCGTGCTCAAGAAGCAGGGCCTGTCGACCGGTCTGGGCGACGAGGGCGGCTTCGCGCCCAACCTGCCGGCCAACGTCGCGGCGCTCGAGCTGATCTCCACCGCCGTCGAGGCCACCGGGCTCACGCTCGGCAGCGACATCGCGCTGGCCCTGGACGCGGCCAGCAGCGAGTTCTTCGCCGACGGGGTCTACCGCTGGGAGGGCGGCACCAAGTCCGCCGACGAGATGACCGAGATCTACGCCCAGTGGGTGCGTGACTTCCCGATCGTCTCGCTCGAGGACCCGCTGGCCGAGGACGACTGGTCCGGCTGGAGCTCGCTCGTCGCCAGCATCGGCGACCAGGTGCAGGTCGTCGGCGACGACCTCTTCGTCACCAACGTCACCCGCCTCCAGCGCGGCATCAGCGAGAAGGCGGCCTCCGCGCTCCTGGTCAAGGTCAACCAGATCGGTTCGCTGACCGAGACCCTCGACGCCGTCGACCTCGCGCACCGCAACGGCTTCCGCTGCATGATGAGCCACCGCTCGGGCGAGACCGAGGACACGACGATCGCCGACCTGGCGGTCGCCACCAACTGCGGCCAGATCAAGTCGGGCGCCCCCGCGCGCACCGACCGCGTGGCGAAGTACAACCAGCTGCTGCGCATCGAGGAGGACCTCGACGACGCCGCGCGCTACGCCGGCGCCTCCGCCTTCCCGCGCTTCACCGCCAAGTAGGTCGCAGCAGTGCCGCCGTCGGGACCTCGTCCGACCGCCCGGCCGGGTGCAGGTCCCGGCCGGGGCAAGCCGCGCCCGCGGCCGGCGTCGCGCGACCGGGTCGTCCCGGCGGACGGGGCCGACGAGCCCACCATCGCCCTCGACGCGGGGGCGACGGCGCCGCCCGAGGTCTCGTCGGCCAAGGCATCCCGGAGCGGCCGGGCGGGCGGTGCCTCGTCGCGCGGCACCGCCAGGACCCGTGCCTCCGCCGCCCGGAGCGGCTCGACGGCCCCGACCCGCCGGCGTACGGCTGAGGCGGCGGGCCGGGCCGGCGCCGGTGCCGCGGTGCTGCAGCGCGCGGTCCGGGCCAACCTCACGGCCCGGGCGCTCGCCCTGGTCGTCGTGGTGCTCGTCCTGACCATCTCGTACGCGACCTCGCTGCGCATCTACTTCTCCCAGGCCCACGAGATCGCCTCCACGAAGGCGCAGATCGCCGACAGCCAGGCGACGATCGCCGACCTGCAGAGCCAGATCTCCCGCTGGGACGACCCCGCCTACGTCTCCGCCCAGGCCCGTGAGCGCCTCGGCTGGCTCGTGCCCGGGGAGACGGGCTACACGGTCGTGGGGGCCGACGGCAAGCCGCTCGGGGGCGGGCTGACGCTCGACTCGTCCGAGGCCGACGAGCCCGGCCAGAAGCAGACGACCTGGTACGACCGCATGTGGGGCTCGGTCAAGGCCGCCGACCGGCCGGCCGCCAAGAAGGCCGACCCCGGCAAGCGCGCCCCCGTGTCCGAGGACTCCAAGCCGAGGTGAGTCGAGCGCCGGCGGCCCTCGATCCGTTCTGGCGCCCCCGCCCGGCGACGGAGCGGCGCGTCAGCGTCCCCTGAGGTAGGTGTCCACCTCGGCGGCGGTCGGGATGCTCGGGCTGGCGCCGACCCTGGTCGTGGCCAGGGCACCGGCAGCCGCGGCGCGGCGGAGCGCGACCGGCCAGGCGAGCCCGGCGGCGACGGCCGCACCGAGCGCGCCGGCGAAGGAGTCGCCCGCGGCGGTGGTGTCGATCGGGGTCACGCCGAAGGCGGGGATGTCGCTGGTGCCGCCGGGACCGACGACGACCGTCCCGCGCCCGCCACGGGTCACGACGACCTGCCGTACGCCGCGCTCGGAGAACCAGCGGGCCGCTCGCTCGGCCGAGCGCACGTCGGTGACCTTGACGCCGGTGAGGAGCTCGGCCTCGGTCTCGTTGGGGCAGGCCAGCCACACGCCGGCCCAGACCTCGTCGGGCAGGGGCGCGGCGGGCGCGGGGTCGAGCACGAGGCGCAGCCCCAGCTCCTCGCAGGCGCGCGCGGTGGCCAGGGTCACCTCGAGGGGCGTCTCCAGCTGCAGCAGCACGACCGGGGAGGACGGGGCGAGGGCCCGGAGCGCCTCCTCGACCTGCGGACCGGTCAGCGCACCGTTGGCCTCGGGGACGATGACGATGGTGTTCTCGCCGGTCCTCGCGTCGACCCGGATGTGCGCGATCCCGGTCGCCCCCTCGACCTGCTGGACCCGCCCCACGTCGACGCCGTCCGCCCGCAGGGCGTCCAGGGCGAGCGAGCCGAAGGCGTCGGTCCCCACGGCGCCGACCATCGTGGTCGTGGCGCCGGCTCGGGCGGCGGCGACCGCCTGGTTGGCGCCCTTGCCGCCGAGACCGGTGGAGAACGAGCTGCCCGTCAGCGTCTCCCCGGGCCGGGGGAGCGGCGAGGCCGCGACGGTGAGGTCGATGTTGATGCTGCCGACCACCACGACCGCGCCCGGTCCCGAGCCCGCGCGTGCAGAAGCCGCCGTCGCCACCATGTCCCGCAGCGTAGCGACGGACACCGCTACGGTGGGCGTCGGTCGCCGGACGGCGGCCACGCGGGACCCCGGGTCGCCCCGGTGGGGCCCGGGCACCAACGGCGCGCGCCTCGTCGCGCGCAGGACGGAGAAGACCCGGAGCGTGGGCAGCCCGACGAGGTCCGTGCGGCCGGAGCGTCGCCCGACGGCTCCCCGCCGCGCGCTCCCGCGTCCCCGCGACTCCGGCTGGTGGCTGTTCGGCTACGCCCACTCGCTCGTCGGCGACCAGATCTTCTACGTCGCGCTGACCTGGGTCGCGGTGACGATCATGTCCCCGGCCGAGGTCGGCCTCGTGCTCGTGCTCGGCTCCCTGCCGCGGGCCGTCGTGCTGCTGGCGGGCGGCGTCTTCGTCGACCGGATCGGCCCCAAGCGGGTCATCATCGTCTCCGACGTCCTGCGGACCCTGGTCATGGTGGCCGCGGCCGTGCTCTCCGGGATCGGGGCCAACGGCACCCTGCTGATCGGCGCGCTCGCGGCGGTGTTCGGGGTGGTCGACGGCTTCTTCCTGCCCGCGGTCGGCGCCGCCCCCGCCTTCGTGGCGACGCTCGAGGCCCAGACCCGGCTCCAGGCGCTGCGCACCGTGGTCTACCGCGGGGCGCCCATGGTCGGCGCCCCGCTGGCCAGCGCGCTCCTGGTCGCGTACGGGGCCGTCGCGGCCTTCGGCGTCGCGGCCTTCATGTTCGCCGCGTCCGTCGTCGCGCTGGCGCTCACGCGGATGACCAGGCCCAGGCCCGAGGAGGACGACCCGAGCGGGTCGGCCGGGTCCGCGCAGGGCGTCGTCGCCGAGATCCGTGACGGCCTGCGCCTCGTCTCGCGGGACCGCCGGCTGCTGGTCACCGTGGTCGTGCTGGCCGTCCTCGACTTCGGCTTCGCCGGTCCCATGACCGCCGGCGTGCCGCTGCTGGCGGCCGAGCGCGGCTGGGGGGCCGGGGGGATCGGCTGGGTCCTGGGCGGCTTCGGCGTGGGAGCCGTCGTCACCGCGGTCCTGCTGACCTGGCGCCGACCGACGGTCCGGGCCGGCGTGGTCGCGGCGACTGGCCTCACCCTGATGAGCCTCGGGCTGCTGGCGCTCGGCCTGGTGGACCTCGCCGGCCTCGCCCCCGGTGACGAGGTGGTGCTGGCGGGGGTCTGCGGCGCGCTGGCCGGGGTCGGCACCGGGCTCTTCGGCACCCTCATCAACGCCTCGCTGGTCATCTCGACCCCGGTGCGCCAGCTCGGCCGGGTGATGGCCGTCGCGGCGCTCGCCGGCTACGTCGGCGACCCCGTCAGCTTCTCCCTGACCGGCATCACCTCGCAGGTGCTGGGCGCCTCCAGCGCGTTCCTGTTCGGCGGCGGCTTCATCATGGTGGCCGTGGTCATCACCTGGGTCTCGCCCGCGATCCGTACGCTCGCCCTCCCCGGCACCGAACGGCGGGCCTGAGCCGTGGCCGTGGACCAGGTGCCCTCGCTGAGCGAGGAGGACGCCGCGACCGTGGAGGCCCAGCTGGGCCGCCCCACCCGCGGCGCCGTCCGCGTTGCCCACCGCTGCCCCTGCGGACGGCCCGACGTCGTCGCCACCCGGCCCCGGCTGCCGGGCGGGTCGCCCTTCCCGACGACCTACTACCTGACGTGCCCGCGGGCGTCCTCGGCCTGCTCGACGCTCGAGTCGAACGGCGTGATGGCCGAGATGCAGGCCCGCCTGGGCGAGGACCCGGCGCTCGCGGACGCGTACGCCGGCGCCCACGAGGCCTACCTCGCCGACCGCCGTGCCCTGGGCGAGGAGACCGGGGACGGCGACGTGCCCGAGATCGACGGCGTCAGCGCGGGCGGCATGCCCGAGCGGGTGAAGTGCCTGCACGCGCTGCTCGGCCACGCCCTCGCCGCCGGTCCCGGGGTCAACCCGCTCGGGGATGAGACGCTGGCGCGCGTGGGGGAGTGGTGGTCACGCCCCTGCCTGCCGGACCGCGTGACGGCACCGACGAGGGACGAGGAGGACGCGTGAGCCGAACGGTCGCCGCCGTCGACTGCGGCACGAACTCGATCCGCCTGCTGCTGGCCGACCCGGGCACGGACGGCTCCGCGCTGACCGACCTCGACCGGCAGACCGAGATCGTGCGGCTGGGCCAGGGCGTCGACGCGACCGGCGAGTTCGCGCCCGAGGCGCTGGAGCGCACCTTCGCCGTGACCCGCCGCTACGCCGAGCGGGTCCGGGCCGCCGGGGTGCCGCCGGAGCGCACGCGGTTCGTCGCCACCTCCGCCTCCCGCGACGCCCGCAACCGCGAGGCGTTCTTCGCCGGCATCGAGGAGCTCCTGGGCGTGCGGCCCGACGTCATCAGCGGTGACGAGGAGGCCCGCCTCTCCTTCGCCGGCGCCCTGAGCCGCATCCGCCCCGACGGCGGCCCGGTGCTCGTCATGGACATCGGCGGCGGCTCGACCGAGCTCATCGTCGGCGACGCCGAGGGGAAGGTCTCCTCGGCGATCTCGCTCGACATCGGCTCGGTGCGCCTCACGGAACGCTTCCTCGGCGCCGGGCCGCCCACCCCCGCGGCCCTCGAGGTCGCCCGCGAGCACGTCGACGGGCTCCTCGACACCTCGGGCGTCGACTTCGCCTCCGTCAGGACCTGGGTCGGCGTCGCCGGCACGGCCACGACGCTGGCCGGCGTCCACCTGCAGCTCGAGGCGTACGACCGGGCGGCGGTGCACGGCTCCACGATCCCGCTGACCAAGCTCGACGAGCTGGCCTTCCTGCTCAGCCGGATGGACGTGGGGCAGATCAGGGCGCTGCCGTCGATGCACCCCGGCCGGGCCGACGTCGTGACCGCCGGCGCGCTGATCGCCTCGCGCGTCGCCGCCCGGATGCGCGTGGACGAGCTCGTCGTCAGCGAGTCCGACATCCTCGACGGCATCGCCCTCCAGCTGCTCCGGCAGGGCAGGTAGCCCTCCGGGCCCGAGGGCTCAGGACGGGGCCGGCACCACCGAGGCGTAGTGCTCGGCGATGGCGCCGGGCGTGGTGAACCACACCCCGTCGCCGTTCTCGCGCAGGTGCTGGAGCGCCTCGCGCACCCGCCGCAGCCGGTAGGGCTGCCCGGCCAGGAACGTGTGCAGCGAGACCGAGAGCACCAGCGGCTGGCGCTCCGCGTCCTCGCGCAGCTCGGCGAACGAGTCGACGATCATCGACGCGAAGGTCTCCGCGGTCTGGTGGTGGTGCACGAAGGCGGGCAGGTCGTTGACCTCGTGGGGGTAGGGGACCGACAGCAGCGGCCCGCCCCGGGTGGTCATCCACAGCGGCTGGTCGTCGACCGGCCAGTCGAGCGTGTACGCGAACCCGGCCTCGGCCAGCAGGTCCTCGGTGACGCGGCTCGGGTTGGCCCCCGGGCTCATCCACCCCCGCGGCGCAGCCCCCTCGTGCTCCGCGACGACGCGGCGGACGCGCTCGATGGTGGCGCGCTCCTCGTCCTCGGTCTGCTCGTCGGGCTGCATCGAGTTCGTGGCACCGTGCGCGACGAACTCGGCCCCGAGCGCCCGGAAGGCCGCGGGGACGGAGGGCGCGTGCTCGTACACCTCGCTGTTGACCAGCACGGTCGGGCGGATGCCGACGCGCTCCAGGGTCTGCGCGACGCGGAAGGCGCCGACGCGGTTCCCGTACTCCCGCCAGCCGTAGTTGTACGAGTCGGGCTGGTCGAGCCCGGGCGTCCAGCCGAGGTCGGTCTCGCCGTCGTCGTAGGCGTAGTGCTCGCAGTTGACCGCGACGTAGACGGCCAGGCGCGCGCCGCCCGGCCAGTCGAAGTCCGGGCGCTCGGTGATGGCGGAGTGGCCGAACCGGCCGTGGGTGGGCAGCACCCGGCCATCATGCCGACGCGCCCAGCGGGCCGGTCGGTCCGGTGGGCGCGGGCGCCCGGGCTGGCAGGATGACGCCCGTGAGCTCCCTGGCCGTGACCGTCGTCGGGCACGACCGCCCCGGCATCATCGCCGCGGCGGCCGACGCCCTCGCCACCTGCGGGATGAACCTCGAGGACTCCTCGATGACCCTGCTGCGCGGCCACTTCGCCATGACGCTGGTCTGCGCGGGCGACGCCTCGGTCGAGGCCGTCCGCGCCGCGCTCGGACCCCTCGAAGCGTCCGGGCTGGACGTCGCCGTCCGCGAGGTCGTGCCCGACCCCGACGTGCCCGCCGCCACGGCGACGCACCTGGTCACCGTCTACGGCGCCGACCGGCTCGGGATCGTCGCCCGGCTCGTCGGCGTGGTGTCGGAGGCCGGCGGCAACGTCACCGACCTGACGACGCGGCTCTCCGGAGAGCTCTACGTGCTGCTGGCCGAGGCCGCGCTGCCCGCGGGCGCCGACGCGGACGGCCTGCGGACCCGGCTCGAGCAGGTCGCGGCCGAGCTCGGCGTCGAGGTGACCCTGCGTCCGGTGGAGAACGACGAGCTGTGAGCTTCGACGAGTCCACCCTGCCGCCGGGCCGGGTGCGTGAGGTGGTGCGCGCGCCCGCGCACGTCCTCGCGACCGCCGGCCCGGACGTCGACCCCACCGACCCCGAGGTCGTGCAGCTCTGCGCCGACCTCGTGGCGACGATGCGGGTCTCGCCCGGCTGCGTGGGGCTCGCCGCGCCCCAGGTCGGCGTCTCGGCCCAGGCCTTCTGCGTCGACGTGACCGACCACCCCAAGACGCGGACGAGGCACGGCCTGGTCGTGCTGGTGAACGCGCGCGTGGTCGAGTCCAGCCGCAACGAACGCGCCCGCGAGGGCTGCATGTCGGTGCCCGACCTCACCGGCGACGTGAAGCGGGCGACGCGGGTGACGGTCCGCGGCCAGCTCCCGGTCAGCGGCGAGGAGGTCGACCTCGTCACCGACGCCTTCGAGGCCCGCGCCCTGCAGCACGAGATCGACCACTGCGCCGGCCTGCTCTTCCTCGACCGCGTCGCCGGCGCGCACGCCCTGCACGCCCGCCAGGTCTACCTCGACGCGCCGGCGGACCCCGCCTCCTGACCGCTGGCGACCGTCCCGCCGGGGGCAGGGGCACACGGCCGTCTCACGGAAGACCCTCCCTCGCAACGCGGCTTCCGCAGACTGGTGCCGTGCGTACGCAGCGGCTCGGCAGCGTGCTCGCGCGGCACGCCGCGCGGGTGCGCTCGCGACGCACGCTCCTGGTCAGCACCGGTCGCGCCCTGGCCGTGACGCTCGTGGCGGCCGTGCTCGCGCTGCCGCTGGCCGCGGCGTGGGGCGTCGGGCACGCCCGCGTCGACGACTACCTGGGGCCCAACCGGGTCGCGCTGGCCGCGGACTACAGCGGCGAGATCGAGATCGACCTGGGACCGCTCGGGCGGGCGTACCTCGACAGCCCGTACGCGCCCGTCGGCCTCCGCGCGACCGTCGGAGGGGTCGGGGAGTCGGGCTCGACGCTCGGGTCGCTGTTCTCCAGCGAGACGCTGTCGGCCTACACCGCCCTCTACACCGACCCCGAGGAGGCGGTCCGCGGCGTCGTCGAGCGGCTCCAGCGCGACGCCCTCGAGCGGACCGCGGTGGCCGAGACGGTGCTGCTGGTCGGCTTCGCGCTGTGGAGCCTGCGCTCGCGGCTCCTCGCCCCCTGGGTGGTGCGGCGGGTGACGCGCCGGCGGACGCTCGCGGTCTACCTCGGTGTGGTGTCGGTCCTCGTCGGCGGGATCCTCGTGCCCGCCCGGCCCGACGGGCCGCGGATCCCGATCGACCTGCCGCTGCCCGACCGCAGCCCGACGATCAGCGTCGACAGCCCGTTGCTCGCCGACCTGCTCGGTCGCGGCGTCTCGGGCATCCGCATCCTGTCCTCCCGGCAGCAGGCCGCGGTCCGGGCGTGGGAGGACGAGGCGACGAAGAGCCTGTCCGCTCAGCTCGAGGCCCTCCCGCGGCCGCGCGCGGGGGAGTCGATGGCGTACGGGTTCAGCGACCTGCACTGCAACCAGGCGACGACCGAGCTGATGTCCCGCCTGGTCGCCGTCAGCGAACCCGCGGTGGTCCTCGACTCCGGCGACGACACGGTCAACGGCACGGCCGCCGAGCGCGGCTGCATCCGGCGCGAGGTCGGCATCCCCGGCGGCCGGCCGTTCGTGGTCGCGACCGGCAACCACGACTCCGACGTCACCGAGGCCCAGCTGCGGGCGGCGGGGGCCACGGTGCTCGACGGGACGACGGTCGAGGCGGCCGGCTGGGACGTCCTGGGTGACGACGACCCCGAGCGCCAGGTGCCCTTCAGCGTCGAGCGCACGCTCGACCGGCCGGAGGACGAGGCCCAGCTCGGGCAGCGGATGGTCTCCGTCGCGCGCCCACGCCCCGTCGACGCGATCCTGCTGCACCAGCCGACGGCCGCGCAGCAGGTGATGGAGGCCGACGACCCGCCCGCCCGGCTGGTGCTCTGGGGCCACATGCACGCCCAGGTCGGGCCGACCGTGGTCACGCACGCCGACGGCACCTGGACCGTCGGGATGCAGCAGGGCACGTCGGGCGGGGTGAAGCAGCCGACGCTGGCGTCGTTCAGCACCCCGTTCAGCCCGCCGCTGGTGCGCGCCGACTCCTACTTCTACTTCCGCGACGACGCGACCGGGCTGGTCACCGGCGTCCAGGCCGTGCACCTCGAGCCGGACGGCGAGGTGGTCATCGACCCGCGCACCGACACCGGCGACCTCGCGGGCCTGCCCGAGGAGACCCGCCGACGGCTGACCGGGGCGAGCCCGTCGCCGACGCCGCAGGAGAGCCAGCGCTGACCCAGCTGGGCCGAGACGCTCCCTGAGCCTGTCGAAGGGCCTCGAAGAGGTCGGCGTCCTCGGCACCCCTACGGCTCCACGACGGACGCCAACCCGTTCCGGGCCCAGATTCATGGGGTGGTCGCAACACCGGTTTGGTCTTTGAGTATGGCGGCGAGGACTTCGGTGGGTGTGAGGAAGCTGTGGCGTTTGCGGGGCCGGTTGTTGAGCAGCTCGACGGCGTGTTGGAGTTCGTTGTCGGTGACGGTGGCGATGTCGCGTCCTTTGGGGACGTACTCGCGCAGCAAGCCGTTCGTGCTCTCGTTCGAGCCGCGCTGCCAAGGGGGCGTGCGGGTCGGCGAAGTAGACCTGGATCCCGGTCGCTGTGCTGAACTCGGCGTGGCGGGCCATCTCCGAGCCGCGGTCCCAGGTCAGCGAGGCCATCGGCCACCCGGTCCGGTTCACAGCCTCGCTGAGCCCGGCCAGGGTCGCCTCGGCGGTGTGACGTTCGGGCAGCAAGAACGCGGTCAAGAACCCGCTGGTCCGCTCGACCAGCGTGCCGATCGCCGCCGTCGTCCCGGCCGGGCCGCAGACCAGGTCGCCCTCGTGGTGACCGGGCACGAGGCGGCCCTCGACCTCCTCGGGCCGCTCGTGGATCGAGACCGCGCCCACGATCTGGCCCGGCCGGTTGCGCGGGGTCCGGCTCTGACGGGTCTTGCGTTGAGACCGGCCGGTGCGCAGGTGGGCGCGGAGCTCGCGACGCAGCTCACCTCGAGGCAGGACGTAGATCGCGCGGTAGATCGCCTCGTGGCTGATCCGCATCTGCTCATCATCCTCGAACTCCACGCGCAGCCGTCCGCTGATCTGCTCGGGAGACAAGCCGAGGTCCAGCCTGGCCTGGACCCACACCCGCAGCCGCGCGTCGCTGGCCAACCTCGAGGCCCGTGGCCGGTTCCGGGCCCGGACCGCGGCCTGGTGGCAGGCCTCGGGCTGGTAGCCCGGCGTGCGCCCGCTCGGACGCCCCGGCACCCCCGCATCACGCTCGGGACGGCGTAGCTCGCGGCTGATCGTCGAACCCGAGCGGCCCAGCCGGCGCCCGATCTCGCGCACCCCGAGCCCGCTGTCGTGCAACCGGGCGATCTCGTAGCGCTCGTCACGGCTGAGGTAGCGCTGGACCTGGCACGGTTCGAACTGCACCCCGCCAACCTCGGCCCGCCATCGACCGATCGCCCGCGCCGACACACCCGTCACCAACGCGGTCTGCTTCTGCGACCACCCCGCACCCAGCAACGCGAAGACCTGCTGACGAACCCCCACCGCAAACACCATCAACGACCTCCACCTCGAAGAGCGTTGCGACGATCACGAGAACCCACCAGGCCCTTCGACAGGCTCAGGGAGCGTCATCGGTCTAGGCTCACGCCGCCGGCGTACGCGTCGAGCCCCCGTAGCCCAACGGCAGAGGCAGGCGGCTTAAACCCGCCCGAGTGCGGGTTCGAATCCCGCCGGGGGCACCGCACCGCGGCAGCCCGGACGACGCGGCGTCACCCGCCCCCGGACGCCAGCCCCGCCCGCCGGTCGGCGTCCGGCGGCGGACGGACCGCGATCCCGGCGCCGGTCAGCATGGTCAGGTCGAGCTCCCAGGTCCTGGCCGACCGGGCCTGCCAGGTCCGGAACGCCTCCCGGACGTGGGTCTGGGCCTGGGCCGGCGACATGCCGGTCACGCTCATGAGGTGGGCGAACGCCGCGGCGTCGTCGCCCCGCAGCGTGGCGAGGCCGAAGTGCGTCACGGTGTGGCAGTCCGTGCAGAGGCAGATGATCCTGCGCAGGGTCTGGCGGGCGGCGGCCTCGTCGTAGGTCCAGCGCTCGTGCGCCTCGAGCCACCGGTGCCGGTCGCGGTCCTCGCCGGCGCCGCAGATCTCGCACCGGTGCGCCGCACGCCCCGTAACCATGCGACGCAGACGCTCCCAGTCGCGCTGCGAGACGCAGGAGCGCACGTTGGTGAACCAGCAGCTCGACGGCACGAGGTCGACGAAGAGACCGGTGCCCAGGGACCGGTCCTCCCCGGGTAGCAGGTCGGGGACCGGTGCGGCCGCGGTCCACCGCCCGAGGGCCTCGACGCTGGCCTGCGGCGCGTACCACCGCTTGGCGGCGGCGTCCCAACGGGCCCCGGCCGCCTTGGCCGCGTCCTTCTCCGAGAAGGGCACGTCGAGCCAGGTGAGATCCACCACCCGAACCTCCCCGAGCCGCCCGACCTCGTCACGGTCCACGGTAGGCAACCGCTCCGACACCTGCGGCGCCGGCGCCCCGCTGGGTCGGCGCGGCGCCGGTCGTATAGCCCGAACATGCGTCTGACCAGGGGTTTCCCAGGGACGCCGGGCCAGGGGAACACGCAGGTGGCACCCGTTCGTTGTCTACACTGGAAGCACGGCGCGCGGGTTCTCCTCCCCGGAGGGCTCCAGAGCGCCTCACCAGGAGGAACCCCACTCATGTTGCGCAGCTCGAACCCGATCCTCTCCAAGAAGGACGCGTTCACCCCCGCAGCACCCCAGTACGGCCAGCAGCCGTACGGCCAGGGCTACGGGCAGCAGGGCTACCCCGTGCAGGGTGGTGGCCGCGGTCCGCAGGACCCGTGGAGCAACGCCCCGACGCCGAACCAGCAGGCCGGCCAGGGCCGGATGACGCTGGACGACGTCATCACCAAGACCGCCGTGACCATCGGCATCCTGGTGCTGACCGCCGCGCTCGCGTGGAACTTCGTCCCGCAGTCCCTGTACTTCCCGGCGATGGTCCTGTCGGCGCTCGTCGGCTTCGTCGTCGTGCTGCTGGTCTCCTTCCGCCGGGTCGTCTCGCCACCGCTCGTCATCGCGTATGCCGCGATCGAGGGCATCTTCATCGGCATGATCAGCAAGGTCTTCGAGTCGGTCTACACCGGCATCGTCGCCCAGGCGGTCGTGGCCACGTTCGTGGCGGCGGGCGTGACGCTCGCGGCGTACAAGTTCTTCAACATCCGCGTGACGGCGAAGTTCACCAAGATCGTCTTCATCTCGACCGCGGCTTTCGCCGGCCTGATGCTGATCAACTTCATCTTCTCGCTGGTCACCGGCAGCGGCGGCCTGCGCAGCGGCATCACCGGCCCGGTGAGCGGCCTGTCCGTCCTGGTCTCGGCAGTCGCGATCGTCCTCGCGGTGCTCAACCTGGTGCTCGACTTCGACTACGTCGAGCGCGGCGTCGAGATGGGCGCACCGGCCAAGGAGTCCTGGCGCGCGGCCTTCGGCCTCACCGTCACGATGGTCTGGCTCTACATCGAGATGCTCCGGCTGATCTCCTACATCCGCCGCTGAGCGCTCCTCGAAGCACCCACGGGCCGTGTCTCCTCCGGGAGGCGCGGCCCGTCGGCGTTCCTGGGCGCCGACCACCACCCGGCCCGGGCAGGATGGGGGCATGAGCACCGACGCCCCCGTGATCGTCGTCGGCGCGGGGCTGGCCGGGCTGGCCTGCGCGCAGCGGCTGAGCCGGGCCGGGGTCGAGGTCGTCGTGCTCGAGGCGTCCGACGGGGTCGGGGGCCGGGTGCGGACCGACGTGGTCGACGGCTACCGCTGCGACCGCGGCTTCCAGCTCCTGAACCCCTCCTACCCGGCCCTCGGACCGGTCCTCGGCGAGGCCGGCACGAGGGCGCTCGACCTGCAGCCCTTCCAGGCCGGGACGGTGGTCGGGCACGGCCGCAGCCGCTCGGTGCTGGCCGACCCGCGCCGCGTGCCGCGCTACGTCGCCGCCTCGCTCCGGGCACCCGTCGGGACGTTCGCCGAGAAGGTCCGCTTCGCCGCCTGGGCGGCCTCGACGTTGACCCCCGTACGGCGCCAGCTCGCCGCACCCGACCGGAGCCGCGCCGAGGAGCTCGACGCCTGGGGCATCACGGGCCGGCTCCGCGCCGGGGTGGTCGACCCGTTCCTGACCGGCGTGCTGGCCGAGGACGACGGGTCGAGCTCGGCGCACCTCGTGCGGATGCTCGTCCGCTCGTTCGTGCTCGGCTCGCCCTCGATCCCCGCGCTCGGGATGGGGCACTTCCCTGCGGTGGTCGCGGCGACGCTGCCCGCCGGAACGGTCCGCCTGGGCGTCCGGGCCCACGGCGTCACGGCCTCGTCGGTCCGCACCGACGACGGCGAGCTGACCGCACGGGCCGTGGTCGTGGCAACGGATCCGAGCACGGCGGGTTCGCTGACCGGGGCGGTCGCGCCGCGGATGAAGGCGCTCACGACCTTCTGGCACACCACCGACGAGCCGCCGACGACCCGGCCGCTGCTGCACCTCGACGCCGACCACCGCGGGCCGATGGTCAACACCGCCGTCATGACGAACGTCGCCGGGTCGTACGCGCCGGCCGGCCGGGTGCTCGTTGCGACCACCGTGCTCGGGGCCGACGGTTCCGCCGAGGTCGAGCGCGCCGCCCGGGAGCAGGCCGGCCTGGTCTACGGCACGGGCACGGCCACGTGGGAGCTCGTCACCACCCACGTCGTGGCCGAGGCGCTGCCCGCGCAGCCGCCGCCCCTGGACGACCGCCAGCCGGTGACCGTGGGAGGCGGGGTCCACGTGGCCGGCGACCACCGCGACATCGCCTCGATCCAGGGCGCGCTGGTGTCCGGACGACGGGCCGCCGACGCGATCCTGGCTGCGCGCTGACCGCGGGGCAGGGGCAGGCTCCGTAGAGTCTCTGCGTGGAGTACGTCACCAACGTCATCGACCTCGTCGGCAACACCCCGCTGGTCCAGCTGTCCAAGGTCACCGACGGCGCGCCCGGCCTCGTGCTGGCCAAGGTCGAGTACCTCAACCCCGGCGGCTCGGTGAAGGACCGCATCGCCGTGCGGATGGTCGAGGCGGCGGAGCGGGACGGTTCGCTGAAGCCGGGCGGGACGATCGTCGAGCCGACCAGCGGCAACACCGGCGTCGGGCTGGCCATCGTGGCGCAGGCCAAGGGCTACTCGTGCGTGTTCGTCTGCCCCGACAAGGTCAGCGAGGACAAGCGCAACGTCCTCGCCGCGTACGGGGCGCAGGTCGTGGTCTGCCCGACCGCGGTCGACCCCGACGACCCGAAGTCCTACTACTCCGTCTCCGACCGGCTCGTGCGCGAGATCCCCGGGGCCTGGAAGCCGGACCAGTACAGCAACCTGCAGAACCCGCTGAGCCACTACGAGACCACCGGCCCGGAGATCTGGGCGCAGACCGACGGCCGCATCACGCACTTCGTCACGGGCATGGGCACCGGCGGCACGATCAGCGGCGCCGGGCGCTACCTCAAGGAGGTCTCGGGCGGGCGCGTGCAGGTGATCGGTGCCGACCCGGCCGGTTCGGTCTACTCCGGCGGCGACGGCCGGCCCTACCTCGTCGAGGGCGTCGGGGAGGACTTCTGGCCCTCGACCTACGACCGCACGGTCTGCGACCGCGTGATCGAGGTGTCCGACGGCGACTCCTTCGCCATGACCCGGCGGCTGGCCCGTACCGAGGCGCTGCTCGTCGGCGGTTCGTGCGGCATGGCGACCGTCGCCGCGGTGCGGCTGGCGGCCGAGCTGCAGGACCCGGACGCGGTGATCGTCGTGCTGCTGCCCGACTCCGGGCGCGGCTACCTCACCAAGATCTTCGACGACGCCTGGCTCGCCCGCTACGGCTTCGCGCCACGCCCGGACGCCGGGGTCCGCGTGGTCGGCGACGTGCTGCGCGAGAAGTCCGGCGGCCTGCCCGACCTCGTCCACACCCACCCGAACGAGACCGTCGCCCAGGCCGTCGAGATCCTGCGCGAGTACGGCGTCTCGCAGATGCCCGTCGTGCGCGCGGAGCCGCCGGTGATGGCCGCGGAGGTCGTCGGTTCGGTGAGCGAGCGCGGGCTCCTCGGGGCGCTGTTCGGCCAGCACGTCCGGCCGGCCGACCCCGTCGAGCGCGCCATGGAGGCCCCGCTCCCCACGCTGGGCGCGACCGAGCCGGTCACCCGGGCCGTCGAGCTCCTCGTCGACGGCGACGCCCTCCTCGTCCTCGACGACGGCCGTCCCGCGGGCGTGCTCACCCGCCAGGACCTCCTGGGCGACATCGGCTGAAGCTGTGTCTGATTGCCTCCGCTCCGCCTAGGCGCACCACGCGTTCCGACCCGACCGCGGACCCGACGACTGCGCCCGTGGTCGGGAACCTGTGCGCGCACAGGTTCCCGGCACCGAGCCCAGGCTGCATCGTGGGCTCAGTGAGCGGAACCTGTGCGCGCATACGTTCCCGCCGGCGGCGCACCGAGGTGTCGACGCGTCGAGCGAACGTCGCTCGTCTGCGGCGCGAGGTCCGCCGGAGGCAGCTCAGCGCAGCAGGCGCTTGAGCGCCTGGCGCCAGTTGGCGGTCCAGGGGGTGTCGGCCCAGGCGTCGAGAGGGACCCAGCGGGCCGAGGCGGTGGTGCCGCCCTGGTCGTGGACGACCGGGTCGGTCGGCTCGGGGCAGGTGGCGCGGTAGATCAGGCGGACCGCGTGGAAGTCCTCGATCCCGCCGTGCGGGCTGCGGCCGACCCAGTGCGAGCTCTGCACGAGCACCAGCTCGCCGATCTCGACGACCTGGCCGGTCTCCTCGTCGACCTCGCGCTCGACGGCGTGCACCGGCTCCTCGCCCTCGTCGAGCCCGCCGCCGGGCATGCCCCAGCGGCCGTTGACCGCGGTGAGGTCGGAGTACTCCGTGGCCAGCAGCCCGCGCTCGGACTTCACGACCGCGTACGCGGCGAAGCGCTGGCGGACGACCGGCTGCTCGTCGGGCGCGCTGCGGAGCCCGCGGTCGCGGCCCGGCTTGCGCGTGCGCGGGTGCCCGTCGCCCTCGCGCCGGTGGCGCACCTTGAGCACGAGGCGCAGCTCGCCGTCGGCGTCGAGGTCGGCCTCGACGGGCCGCAGCACGACCCAGCCGGCCTCGTACGCGAGCACCCGCGGGTCGACCCCGTGCTCGAGCCGCCGGTCGAAGACCTGACGGTGCCGTGCGGCGACCCCGACCACCCGCATCTAGCGCGTCGCGGACCTGGTGGGGGATGGCATCGCCCCAATCTAGTGGCGGACTCCTCGAGCCCTTCCGGCCACGCCGTAGCCTGGGGCCTCGTGCCTGGTCGTGCCGCCCCACCCCGACAGGCGTCCCAGCCTCGAGGAGCAGCCGCGTGATCGCCGCACTGGCCTACAGCGTGTGCGCCCTCGCGCTGGTCAGCATGGGCTGGGGCCTGGTGACCGCGGTGCTCGACAAGCCGCCGGGCAAGGCCCAGCTGCTGTACGCGGCTGGGCTCGAGGTCGTCGTCCTGGTTCAGTCGGTCATCGCCCTCGTCCGTCTCGGCGCCGGCTTCCGGCCGGTCGAGCTGGCGACGACCATCGGCTACCTGGTCGGGATCGTGGTGCTGCTGCCGGTCGCCTGGTTATGGGCCAACAGCGAGCGCACCCGCTTCTCCGGCGTCGTGCTCGCGGTGGCCGCCGCGGCCGTCGCCGCCATGACCTTCCGCCTGCTCGTGCTCTGGGTGGCGCGGTGAGCACCGCCCGCGAGCCGCAGCCGGCGGCCCCGCGCACGAGCTCCGGCCCCGGCCGCGCGCTCGTCGCGGTCTACGGGCTCTTCGCCCTCGCCGCCACGGCCCGCGGGGTGACGCAGCTGGTCACGCAGTACGCGGAGGCGCCGCTCGCGTACGTGCTGAGCCTCGTCGCCGGGATCGTCTACATCGTCGCAACGGTGACCCTGGCCCGCGGCACGGCGACCTCGCGCCGCGTCGCGCTCGTCGCGGTCAGCGTCGAGCTGGTCGGCGTCCTCAGCGTCGGCACCCTGAGCCTGGTCGACCCCGAGGCGTTCCCGCGCGCGACGGTCTGGTCGGCGTACGGCAGCGGCTACGGCTTCGTGCCGCTGGTGCTGCCGGTCCTCGGCCTGCTGTGGCTGCGGCGCACCCGTCCTCAGCCGACGACGTCGGCCCCGGACTCCTCGGCGTCCTCGAGCAGCGAGTAGCGCCCGCCGAGCACGAGCCCGAGCACGAAGGCCGCCGGCGGGACCAGCGCGAGCACGGTGCTCACCGCGACGCTCCCACCGGTCACGAGCGTGAAGTTGGAGACGACCAGCCAGGCGCAGGCCAGCAGCCCGAGGATCGCGACGACGGGGGCCACGCGGGTCGGCAGCACGCGGCCGCGGGCGGCCCGCGGGTGGCGCGAGAAGTAGACGACCACCGCGACCGACGTCACGGTCATCAGCAGCACCATGCCGATCGTGCTGACCCCGGCCATCGAGCCGAAGACGCCGACGAGAGGGTCGAGCCCCACCAGCGCGAGGACCAGCAGGACGACCGCCGCGGTCGCGGTCTGCACCAGCGAGGCGGTCGACGGGGCGTGGTGGCGCGGGTTGGTCCGGCCGAGGCGGGCGGGCAGCACGCCCTTGTGCGCCAGCGTGAACTGGTAGCGCGCGAGCACGTTGTGGAAGCTGAGGACGCAGGCGAAGAGGCTCGTGATCAGCAGGACGTTCATGACGTCGCGCAGCCCCGTGCCGAGGTAGGCGCGGGCGGTGTCGAGCATCATGTTGCCCTCGCCGTCGAGGGTGCGCTGCGCCACGGGCACGGCGTCGGCGGCGCCCGCCGCGGTGACCAGCGCCCAGCAGGACAGGGCGTAGAAGACGCCGATGATCGTCACGGCGAGGTAGGTGGCGCGTGGGATCGTGCGCTCCGGCGTACGGGCCTCGTCGCGGAACACCGCCGTCGCCTCGAAGCCGATGAAGCCGGTCAGCGCGAAGAGCACGGCGACGCCGAGGCCGGGGCTGAGGACGTTCGACGGCGTGAAGGTCGACCACACCGGGCCGGCCGCCCCGCCCGTGGCGAAGACCGCGACGTCGAGGGCGACCATGACGGCGATCTCGAGCACCAGCGCGACGCCCAGGACCTTGGCGCTCAGCTCGATGTGGCGGTAGCCGAGCACGGCCACGACGGCCATGGTCAGGAAGGAGTAGACCGGCCACGGCACCGACGGGCCGCCGAAGAAGGTGACCAGGTCGTTCGCGGCCCAGCCCATGTAGCCGTACACACCGACCTGGACCGCCGTGTACGCGACCAGCGCCACGAACGCGGCCCCCAGCCCGGCCCGGGACCCCAGTCCGGTCGTCACGTAGGAGAAGAAGGCGCCCGCCTCGCGCACGTGGGGCGTCATGGTCACGAACCCGACGGCGAAGACCAGCAGCACCGTGGCCGCGAGCAGGAAGCCGACCGGGGCGCCGACGCCGTTGCCGCCGGCGACGGCCAGCGGCACGTTGCCGCCGATCACGGTGAGCGGTGCCGCGGCCGCGATGACCATGAAGACGATGGCGCCGACGCCGAGCTGGCCGGTGAGGCGGGCGGGCTTTGCGGGGCTGTCGTCGACGCCGGTGGAGGTCGGTGCGGTCACGGTGGTCCTCGTCGTGGGGTCGGGGTTCAGGACGGGTAGAGGTCGAGGCGCAGGTCGTCGAGGTAGGGGTTGTCGCGCTGCGCGGCCTCGACGACGGCGGGGTCGATGCTCGCCAGCACCAGCCCGGTGCCATCGTCGGGCGCGAGCGCGTCGAGGACCTCGCCGGAGGGGGCCGCGACCGAGCTGCGCCCGACGTAGGCCAGGTCGCCCTCCGCGCCGCTGCGGTTCACGTACGCGACGTAGACCTGGTTCTCCCAGGCGCGGACGCCGATCAGCCGCTCGGCGACGAAGGCGAAGGGCTCCATCTGCGCGGTCGGGACGACGACCAGGTGCGCGCCCTCGCGGGCCGCGGCCCGGACCGGCTCGGGGAACTCCACGTCGTAGCAGATCAGCAGGGCCAGCCGGACGCCGTGCAGCTCGACCACCCGGCTGCGCTCGGTGCCCTCGACGAACAGGGCGCGGTCGAGGTCGGAGAACAGGTGCGTCTTGCGGTAGCGGGTGAGCTCGGTGCCGGAGGCATCCACGAGCACCGCGGTGTTGGCGACGGACCCGTCGGGCAGCCGCTCGGGCAGCCCGGCGACGACCGCGATCCCCTCGTTCGCGGCGATCCGGGCGACCTCGTCGACGAGGGGCCGGGCGGCGAGCTCGGCGACCCGGTCCCCGATGTTGTAGCCGGTGACGAACATCTCCGGCGTCACGAGCAGGTCGGCCCCGCGGGCCCTCGCGGCACGGGCGGCCTCGGCGACCACCGCGAGGTTGGCCTCGACGTCGCCGGGGTGGCCGGGGTGCTGCAGCCCGGCGATCGTCAGCGTCACCCGTCCTCCGCCCTGGTCGACCCGTCGCCCGCACCCGGCGCCGTCGTCTCCGCTGTCGCCGTCGTCGTCGGCACGACCCTAGACCTGCGCGGTGCGCGCACCGCGTTCCGCCAGACTGGGCGCGTGAAGTACAACGAGGGCGCGAACCTCGACCCGTCCCAGGTCGGCAGCCGCGGCGGCAGCGGCGGCAAGGTCGCGATCGGCGGCGGTGCCGGCGTGGTCGTCCTGATCATCGCCCTGCTGCTCGGGGTCAACCCCGGCGACGTGCTCGGGTCGTCCGCCGAGCCCGGCACCCAGTCGAGCCAGGCGCCGGCGTCGCCCTTCGCGCAGTGCACGCGCGGCAGCGACATCGGCAAGGACCGGAACTGCCGCTTCGTGGCGTACACGAACTCGATCCAGGACTACTGGGGCCAGGAGCTGCAGGACTACCAGGTGATCAAGGTCAACACCTTCACCGGGCAGATCTCCACGGCCTGCGGGACGGCGACCTCCGAGGTCGGGCCCTTCTACTGCTCGGGCGACACCGCGGTCTACCTCGACCTCGGCTTCTTCGACGAGCTGACGACCAGGCTCGGCGCGCAGGGCGGCGACGCGGCGGAGGCGTACGTGCTCGCCCACGAGTTCGGCCACCACGTCCAGGACCTCGAGGGCACGCTGGCGCGGGTCCAGGGGGGCTCGGGCGGGACCGGGCCGACGTCGCCGGGCGTACGCCTCGAGCTGCAGGCCGACTGCTACGCCGGGGTGTGGTTCAACCACGCGACGAACGACCCGCAGTCGCCGATCAGCGAGGTCACGCAGGCCGACCTGGACGACGCGCTCGACGCGGCCGCCGCCGTCGGCGACGACCGGATCCAGAAGAAGATGCAGGGCCAGGTGAACCCGGAGTCCTGGACCCACGGCTCGGCGGCGAACCGTCAGAAGTGGCTGACCACCGGCTTCACCTCCGGCGACCCGGCCTCCTGCGACACGTTCGCCCGGGGCGCGGTCTGAGGCTCCTTCGCCGCCTGCGCAGGACCAGCGCCGGCGCCGACGGGCTCGACGGCTCCTGGACGAGCAAGCCCACCAGCTAGTCCACCAGCCGACGTCCCGTCGCGACGTCGAAGGCGTGCAGGCGGGCGGACGAGGTGTCGACCTGCACCGTGTCGCCGACGCGCACGCTGCTGAAGCCGGGGACGCGGACGGTGAACAGGGCCTGCCCGAGGTCGACGATGACGTCGGAGGCGTTGCCCAGCGGTTCGATGACCTTGACGGTGCCGTGGGCCTCGCCCGGCGCCGCGTCCCGCAGCGCGCACTCCTCCGGTCGGAGCCCGACCCGCACCTCGGGCTGGGAGAGCGGGAGCTCGACCCCCAGGCCCGACCCGGCGACGTCGTACCGCCCGGCGCCGCCACGCCGTGCGGGGAGGAGGTTCATGCGCGGCTTGCCGACGAAGGAGGCGACGAAGTCCGTGGCCGGCCGGTGGTAGATCTCGTACGGCGTCCCGTACTGCTCGAGCTTGCCCCGGCTCATCACGACGATGCGGTCCGAGAGCGTCATCGCCTCCTCCTGGTCGTGGGTCACGTAGACGCTCGTCGCCCCGAGCTCGGCGTGCAGCAGCTTGAGCTCGCTGCGGGTCTGGTCCCGGAGCAGGGCGTCGAGGTTCGAGAGAGGCTCGTCGAAGAGGAAGACCGCCGGGCGGCGCGCGATGGCGCGGGCGAGCGCGACCCGTTGCCGCTGGCCGCCGGAGAGCCGGCGGGGCTTGTCCCGCAGCACGTGCTCGATGTCCAGACGGCGTGCGGCGTCGTGGACGCGCTGGTCGATCTCGGGCTTGGGCACCTTGCGCATGCGCAGGCCGAAGGCGATGTTCTCGTAGACGTTCATGTGCGGGTAGAGCGCGTAGTCCTGGAAGACGAAGGCGAGGTCGCGCTTGTCCGCGTCGAGGTCGTCGACGCGCTGGCCGTCGATCAGGATCTCCCCGGAGGTCACGTCCTCCAGCCCGGCGATCATGTTCAGGGTGGTGGACTTCCCGCAGCCCGACGGCCCGAGCAGGGAGACGAACTGCCCGTCCCCGATCGTGTAGCTGAGGTCGTCGACCGCCGGTGGGCCCTCCTTCCGGCCCGGGTAGGTCTTCTGCACGTTCACCAGCTCGATCTCTGCCATGACTACCCCTTCACCGCGCCCTCGACGAGACCGCGGATGATCCACTTCTGAGCCACGAGGGCGAGCACGAGCACCGGCACCGCCGTGATGACGCCTGCCGTCGCCGCCGACGTGTAGTCCATCGCGAACAACCCCTGGAACGCCGCGGTCTTGACCGGCAACGTCGACGCCGAGGTCGACGTCAGGACCTTGGCCAGGAAGAAGTCGCTCCAGCTGGTGATGAAGGCGAGGATCGCGGTCGCGGCCAGACCGGGGGCGGCGAGCGGGAACGCGATCTTGACCATGATCTGCAGCCGGTTGCACCCGTCGATCCGCGCGGCCCGCTCCAGGCTCGGCGGGATCTCGTCGAAGAAGCCGACGAGCATCCAGACGACCAGCGGGAGGATGAAGGCCGTGTACGTGACGATCAGCCCGGGGAGCCGGTCGTACAGCCCGAACGCGCGCAGCAGGATGAACAGGGGCACCGCCAGGACGATCACGGGGATCGCCTGGACCGTCAGCATCCCGAGGAGCAGCGTGCTCCGACCGCGGAACCGGTAGCGGGCGAAGGCGTACGCGCACGCCGAGCCCAGCACCATGCAGATGATCGTGGTCGAGATCCCGACCACGGCCGAGTTGGCCATCGGCACCAGGAACGAGGTGTCGGAGAGCAGGCGGGCGTACGAGGCGCCCGTCAGCAGCGACGGGTCGAGGTCGGGCCGGGCCTGCTGGAGGGCCGAGGACGGGTAGAGGCTGTAGACCAGCATCCAGACGAAGGGCGCCAGCAGGTACACGAGCAGGAGTGCGACGAGCACCCGGTGACCCACCGTGCCGAGCCGTCGGGGCCGCGGTCCTGGCGGCCTGGGGCTGCCCGCCGACGTGTCGACGCGCGGGGCGGTCGTGGCGCTCATCGAGCCTCCTCCCGGTCCTCGCGTCGACGCCCGAGCAGCAGGACCCACATCAGGGTGACGAGGACGATGAGGACCATGGCCGCCACGGCCAGGCTCGCCCCGTAGCCCCGGTCGAGGTTGCTGAAGGTCGTGAGGTAGGCGAGGAAGTTGATCGTCGTCGTGCCCTCCGCGGGCCCGCCGGAACCCCCGGTGAGGACGTAGATGGTGTCGAAGACCTTCAGCGACCACATCGACTGGACGATCAGAGCGAACATGATCGGCCCCCGGAGGTTCGGCAGAGTGATCCGCCGGAAGCGCTGCCAGCCGTTGGCCCCGTCGATGCGCGCCGCCTTGTAGATGTTCGTCGGGATCCCCTGCAGACCGGCGAGCATCAGCAGGCAGAGGAACGGCAGCAGCTTCCACAGCTCGGCGAAGACGAGCACGTTCATGGTCAGGCCCGGGTCGGCGAGCCACTGCACGCGCTCGTCGACCAGGCCGGTCCCCAGCAGGATCGTGTTCATGATCCCGCTCGACCCGTCGAAGATCAGCTTCCACATGATCCCGTTCACCACCGGCGGGACGGCCCAGGGCACCAGGAGCAGCACGCGCACCAGGGTGCGGCCGCGGAACTCGACGTTGAGCAGCACCGCGATCAGGACCGCGAGCGCGACGCCGCCGAGCACCGTGAACACGGAGAAGTAGAGCGTGCGGCCCATGGCCCGGTGCACCGCCGGGTCCACGAGGAGGTCGCGGTAGTTCCCCAGGCCGACGAACGGGTGGTAGGACCCGAGCTTGTCGTTCCAGGAGAAGCCGGACATGTAGAGCGCGTAGCCCATCGGGTAGCCGAGGAGCAGCACCACGACGGCGACGGCCGGCAGCGACAGGCCCACGCCGAAACGCAGGTCCCGACGCCGCCGCAGGTCGGCCCTGCTCACGGTGCTCATGACGTCCTCCCGGGCTCGGTGCTGCTCATCGCCGACCTCAGCGCTTCAGGTACTTGTCGACGAGCGCCTGCGTCTGGGTGGCCAGCGTGTCCAGCGCCTCCTTGGGCGTCGTCTTCTTGTTCATCGCGTTGATGATCTGGACCGACATCAGCTGGTCGAGCTCGCTCGACCACGGGGTGCCCCAGCGCTTCGTCGCGTACTGGGTCGACTCCTGGTAGGTCGTGAGGACCGGCAGCGCCTTCACGCTCGCGGGGTCGGTCAGCACGGGCTCCGAGACCGGGAACCAACCCTCCTGGCTCACGATCTGCTTCTGCACGCCCTCGGTCGCGACGAACTGCAGCCACGCGAGCGCGGCCTCCTTGTTCTTGCTGAACTTGTTGATGGCGAATCCCTCGGAGCCGTCGATGGACGCCGAGCGGACGCTCATCCCGGGGATGAGGCCGTTCCCGACCGTGCTCGCGTCCAGCTTCGACCCCGAACCGGTGGCGACGGCGTACTGGAACGGCCAGTTGAAGACCATCCCCGTGCCGCCCTTCGCGAAGAGGTCACCGAGGTCGGAGGCGTTGGTGATCTGGAGCGACGACGGGTCCATGACCTTGTGCACCTGCAGCAGGTCGACGAAGTTGGAGAGGGCCTGCACACCCTGCTCGCTGTTGAAGATCGGCTTGTAGTCGGCGTCGTACATGTCGCCGCCGTTCAGCAGCAGCACCCGGAGGAAGTTCTGGTACGCGCCGGCCGCGTTGCCGATGTCGCACGCGTAGCCGTAGCGGTCGCCGGAGGTGAGGGACTTGGCGGTGCTGACGAACTCGTCCCAGGTCGCCGGCGCCGCGGAGGGATCGACGCCGGCCTGCTCGAAGAGCGGCTTGGACCAGAACATCGTCTGCACGCTCGAGAACTTCGGCAGCCCGTAGACCTTGCCCTGCCAGGAGACCGCGTCGAGGGCGGGCTTGATCAGGTCGGTCGGGACGGCAGAGGTGTCCAGCTCCTGCAGCCAGCCCGCCTGGCCGAACTCTGCCGACCAGCCCGCCCAGGTCATCACCACGTCGACGCTGCTGTCCTGGGCGGCGAACAGGGTGGCGTAGCGGTCGTGCAGGTCGTTGAAGTTGCCCTGGGAGTACGACTTCACCTTGATGCCGGTCGCGGCCTCGAAGGCCGCGATGGTCGACGACTGGAACAGCTTGTTCGTGTTGTCGTCGACGATCGTGATCTCCCCGGAGGGAGCGCTCCCCGGCTTGAGCGGTGCCTCCGACGTGCCGCCCGACGCGCCGCTGCTCGCAGGGTCGTTGGCGCTGACGCAGCCGCTGAGGGCGACGCCGCCGAGGGCGAGCCCGCTCAGCGAGAGCAGGCGACGGCGGGTGAGGGCGGTTCCGGGCATGGGCGTGTCCTTGGTTCGGTGGGCGGTCAGAGGGTGTGCGGAAGTCCTGCGGCGAGGCTGGTGTGGACGCCCTCGATGGCGGCGGTGACGAGGCAGCCGTGGGCGGCGTCGGGCAGGTCGCGCGGTTCGCCGTTGAGGGCGGCGATGAAGTCGCGAGCCATGTCGATGGGGATCCCCTCCAGGCGGCCGTGCCGCTCGTGGACGCCGAACTGCAGCCAGCTGACGCCGTCCGGGTCGTACCGGGTGACGCCGTCGTAGGAGATGTCCAGGTGGTAGGCCGTGTGCTCGGCCTGCAGCTCGTAGCGGAAGTCGAAGACCGAGGGCGCCGACTCGGGCAGGACCCACGACGAGTTGAGGACGACCGTGGACCCGTCGGACATCAGGAACGACGCACTGACGGCGTCCCAGGTGTCGACCCCGAGCCCGGGCAGGATCCGTCGTGTCCCGCGGGCGAAGACCTCGACGGGTGTGGTCCCCGTCAGCCACATGGTGAGGTCCAGGCTGTGCGGCATCAGGAACCAGGCGGGGGAGCTGTGCGCGGCCCAGCTCAACATGCTGGTCGGCACCCAGCGGGTGTCGTTGAGGTTGACGACCTGGGTCACCGTGCGACCGGCGGTCCCCTGCGACAGCTGGTCGCGGACCTCGATGAACTTCTGGTTCCACCGGTTCTCGAACCCGACGACCACTCGCGAGCCCGCCGCGTCTGCGGCGGCCCTGATGGCTTCGGCGTCGTCGCTGGTGGTCGCGAGCGGCTTCTCCACGAGAAGGTCGAGCCCGCGCGACGCGCAGTCCACGGCCGCGTCCCGGTGCGCGAAGTCCGGGGTGGCGATGATGGCGGCCGTGGCCTCGGGGTGCGCGGCGAGCATGGCGTGCAGGTCGGCGTAGACGGGTACGCCAAGGGTCTCCGCGTTCCGCTCCCGCACCGAGGGGGAGGGGTCGCAGAGGGCGACAAGGGCTGCGTCCGGGTGCTGCTGCACCGTCGCTGCGAACATCGAGCCCCGGATGCCACCGCCGACCACGACGACCTGGGGAACGGAGGCGACCATGGGCGAACCACTTTCGTCAGGGAGGGGCTGCAGACGGACCGAGCGAGCAGCACGAAGTATGTTTTAAACTCTTACATACCCGCATCACACTGTCTAGGGGCCGGGATTACGGTGCTGTGAACAAGTCGAGGGGCCTCAGCGCCTCATCCAGGGGGCCCGCCTTGACGGAGTCGACGGTCAAGCGCGACGTCGGACTGCTGAACCCCGCGAGCATCGGCCAGGTCAACAGGTCACGCGTGCTCGAGCTGCTCCACCAGAATGGTCCGTCGAGCCGGGCTCAGCTGGCCAGGGCGCTGAACGTGAACCGGGCGACGATCGCCTCGATCCTCCAGCCGCTCATCGACAACAACACGCTGGTCGAGGGTGAGCAGGTGGCCGCCTCGCCCAACGGCGGGAAGCCCGCGCGACCGCTGTGGTTCGACGCGGACGGCCTCGAGCTGGGAGGCATGCGACTCGCGGACCGCACCGTCGCTGCGGCGCGCATCGGCATGGACGGCACCGTCCGCGTCCAGGCGCAGGCCACCATCGAGCCCGAGCACGGGATCGACCAGGTGCAGGAGGCGGTGCTCGCGCTCGCAGCCCGCTGCTTCGACGGCCAGGCGCTCCTCGGCATCGGGGTGGCGGCGTCGGGGATGGTCGACACGACGACGGGGACGATCATCTCGCTCCACCTGGCGCCGGTCCTGAACGACTACCCGTTGGGCCGGGTGCTGGCCGAGAGGTTCGGCGTACCGGTGGCCGTCGACCACCACCCGAGGGTCCGGGCGCTGGGGGACAAGTGGTTCGGGCACGGCCGGCACCTGTCGAGCTTCGCGTCGGTCTACACGGGCGAGGCCCTGGGCATGGGCATCGTGCACGAGGGCCGCATCATCGCCGGGCCTGCCGGCGCCGGCGGTGAGTACGGGCACATCGTCGTGGACATGGGCGGCGAGCGTTGCCTGTGCGGCCGCCGTGGCTGCTGGGAGATGGTCGCGAGCGTGCTCTGGCTCCGGCGCGAGGCCGAGCGTCGAGGTGTCGAGGACGCGGGCGCCGTGGGCGCCGCCGCGCTGGCCGGATCTGCGGCTGCGGGTGATCAGACGGCGAAGGAGCTGCTGGACCTCTACGCCCGCAACCTCGCGATCGGCATGGCGAACAACGAGCAGATGCTCGCGTCGGGCACCTACGTCGTCCACGGCGACGCCGCCGCCGGGGGAGAGCTGATGAAGAGCCGGCTCGAGCACTGGCTCACCAGCTTCAGCCCACGGAGAGGTACCCCGCCGTCCGTGGTGCTGGGCGACAGCGGCGACCAGATCGCCCTGCTCGGTGGGGCGGGCCTCGTCCTGTCCCAGGAGCTCGGTGCGGGGATCTGAGCCGAGGGCTCAGCCGCTCGTCGCCGCCCGCTCGCGTCGCTGCAGGGCCAGGCCCACGCTGAAGACGATCAGGCCGAGGACCGGCAGCACGACGGACACCCGGCTCGGCCAGGCGTACGAGTAGCCGGCGGCGAGGACCGCGCCGCCGAGCCAGGCGCCGAGCGCGTTGGCGATGTTCAGGGTGGCGTGGTTGAGGGCCGCGGCGAGCGACTGGCCGCCGGCGGCGGCGTCCATCAGCCGGGTCTGCAGCGCCGGGAGCATCAGGCTGCCGGAGGCGCCGAGCAGGAACACCGCCACGAACGCGCCGACGGGCGTCGTGGCCAGCAGGCCGAACGTGGCCAGCACGACCCCGATCCCGACCAGCCCGCCGAGCAGCGTCGGGACCAGCGCCCGGTCCGCGAGGCGGCCGCCGAGCAGCGTGCCGACGGTCGAGCCGATGCCGAACATCGCGAGGATCCACACCACGCCGCCCTCGCTCAGGCCGGCGAGCGTCATGACGGTCGGGGAGATGTAGGAGTAGGTCGCGAACATGCCGCCGAAGCTCACCATGCCCGTGACCAGGGCGAACCAGACCTGCGGACGCGCGAGCGCGCCGAGCTCCGTACGCACGCTCGCGACCGCGTCGGCGGGGCCGACCCGGACGGGCGGCACGAACGACGCCATCGCGACGAGGCAGAGGACCGCGAGGACGGCGACGGCGACGTAGAGCGCCGGCCAGCCGAGGTGCTGACCGGCCCAGGTGGCGAGAGGAACACCGACGACGTTGGCCACGGTCAGCCCGAGCATGACGCGGGCCACGGCCGAGGCGCGCCGGTTCGGGGCGACGAGGGCGGCGGCGACGAGCGAGGCGACGCCGAAGTACGCGCCGTGCGGCAGGCCGGCGACGAACCGCGCGACGAGCAGGAAGCCGAACGAGGACGCGGCGGCCGAGGCGGCGTTGCCGAGCGCGAAGACGAGCATCAGCGCCAGCAGCAGGCGGCGGCGCGGGATCCGCGCGGCGAGGACGGCGATGAGCGGGGCGCCGACGACGACGCCGAGCGCGTACGCGGAGATCAGGCTGCCGGCGGTCGGGATGGAGACGCCGACGCCCGCGGCGATCTGGGGCAGCAGGCCCATGGAGGCGAACTCGGTCGTGCCGATCGCGAAGCCGCCGACGGCGAGGGCGAAGAGCGCCCAGCCGGCCCTGGCGGGGCGGTCGCCGCCGAGCGAGCCGAAGCGGAGGGGAGCGGGCGCGGACGTCGTCGCGACGGGAGGCGTGGCGGCAGGCGCAGGCGTGGTGGTGGTCATCAGCGGTTCCTCGGGTGGGGCACGGGCACGAGGTCTCCGCTGACCAGGGACCTCAACCCTCCCACGGCACGGCCTGTTCGGAGTGCCCGTCAATCGGGCCCAGGGACGAACAACGGGTGACTTCCTGCACCGTCACGGTGCAGGAAGTCACCCGATGACGCTCGGCTCAGGCGTGCCCGGTTGCGGGGCCGTCGACCTCCTGCGGGCGGTCGTCCGGGACCGCGGCGTCCTCGGCCTCGGCGTGGCTGATCTCCAGCCCGGCCACCGGGTTGCCGCCGGCCGTGCCCTGGTCGCCGCGCTCGGGCAGCTCGCCGGCGGGCGTCGCCTCGTGCGGCGGGGCACCGCCGTCGCTCGCCCGGGACACGCGCTGGGTCGACTCCGCGGCGTAGGCGCGCGACTCCCGGTTGTTGTGGACGTCGATCTCCTGCAGGTCCGGGGTCTCCGGGGTGTCGTTGCTCATGTGCCGACCGTAGTGGGCGGCGCCGCACCCGGGGCTCCAGTGCTCAGACGGGGCGCTCCTCCACGACGCCGCGCTCCACGTGCAGGCGGCGGGTGACGTGCACGGCCTCGAGCATCCGTCGGTCGTGGCTGACCAGGACGAGCGTCCCCGCGTACGAGGCGAGCGCGCTCTCCAGCTGCTCGATCGCCGGGAGGTCGAGGTGGTTGGTCGGCTCGTCGAGGACGAGCAGGTTGGTCCCGCGCGACTGCAGCAGGGCCAGTGCGGCCCGAGTCCGTTCGCCGGGGGAGAGCGAGGAGGCGGCGCGGCGGACGTGGTCGGCCCGCAGCCCGAACTTGGCCAGGAGCGTCCGCACGTCGGCGGGGCTGAGGTCGGGCAGCTCCCGCTCCATGACGTCGACGAGCAGGTCGGGCCCGTCGACGAGGTCGCGGGCCTGGTCGACCTCGCCGACGCGGACAGATGCGCCGAGGGAGGCGAGCCCCTCGTCGGGCGCCGTGCGACCCAGCAGGAGGCGGATGAGCGTGGTCTTGCCGGCCCCGTTCGGGCCGAGGACGGCGACGCGGTCGCCGTAGGAGAGGGTCAGGTCGACCGGCCCGAGGGTGAAGGTCCCGCGGTGCACGACGGCGCGGTTCAGGGTGGCGACGACGCTGCCCGAGCGCGGGGCGGCCGCGATCTCCATCTGCAGCTGCCACTCCTTGCGCGGCTCCTCGACCTCGTCGAGCCGCTCGATCAGGCGCTCGGTGGCCCGCACCTTGGAGGCCTGCTTCTCCGTGCGGTTGATCCGGAAGTCGCGCTGCGCCTTGTCGTTGTCCTTCGGGTTCTTCTTCTCCTTGGTCACCCCCTGCACGGCCCAGGCGCGCTGCGCCCGCATCCGCTGCGTGAGGTCGGCCCTGGTCTCGGAGTACTCCTCGTACGCCTCGCGCGCGTGCTGGCGGCGGACCTCGCGCTCGTGGAGGTAGGCCTCGTAGCCGCCGCCGAAGACCTCGACCTTCTGCTGCGCTAGGTCGAGCTCGACGACCGTCGTCACGCAGCGCCGCAGGAACTCGCGGTCGTGGCTCACGACGACCGCGCCGACGCGGAGGGTCTGCACGAAGCGCTCGAGCCGGTCGAGCCCGTCGAGGTCGAGGTCGTTGGTCGGCTCGTCGAGCAGCAGCACGTCGAAGCGCGACAGCAGCAGCGCGAGCAGGCCCACGCGGGCCGCCTCGCCGCCGGACAGGCTGGTCATCGCCGCGTCGAGCGGGACGGTGAGACCCAGGTCGGCGGCCTGCTCGGCCGTGCGCTCCTCGAGGTCGGCGCCGCCCAGGGCGAGCCAGCGGTCGAAGGCGACCGCGTACCAGTCGTCGGAGCCGGCGTCCTCGCGCGACAGCGCCTCGGTCGCCGCGTCGAGGTCGCGCTGGGCGTCGGCGACCCCCGTACGCCGGGCGACGTACGCGGTCACGTCCTCGTCTCCTCGACGTTCGGGCTCCTGCGGCAGCAGACCGACGGTGGCGCTCGGCGGGCTCAGCGCGATGGTCCCCGCCTCGGGCCGACCGAGCCCGGCGAGCAGGCCGAGGAGCGTGGACTTGCCGGCGCCGTTCGCGCCGACCAGCCCGGTGACGTCGCCGGGGGCGACGGTGAGGTCCAGGCCGGAGAACAGGACGCGCGCCCCGTGCCCGGCGCTGAGGTCACGGGCGACGAGGGTGGCGGACACGGGGGACCAACTTACGGACGTGGTCGCTGTCGTGCGACCAGATTTACGGTGGAGGGCTCGGACGAGGACCGCCCCCTGAGCCTGTCGAAGAGCCCCGAAGGGGTCGGCGTCCTCCTGGCGAGAGGAGCACGCCGACCTCTCCGAGGCCCTTCGACAAGCTCAGGGGGCGTACATCAGCCCCTGGTGATCAGTTGCAGGTCACGCCGGTGGCGTGGACGGGGCAGTAGCCGAACGGGTTCTTGTCGAGGTACTGCTGGTGGTAGTCCTCGGCGTAGTAGAAGTCCGGCGCGGACTTGATCTCGGTGGTGATCTGCCCGTAGCCCGAGCGGGTGAACTGCACCTGGTACTCGTCGCGGACACGCTCGGCCGTCTCCAGCTGCTCGGGCGTGGTGGTGTAGATCGCCGAGCGGTACTGCGTGCCCACGTCGTTGCCCTGGCGCATGCCCTGGGTCGGGTCGTGGTTCTCGAAGAAGATCTTGAGCAGCTGCTCGAAGCTCGTCTTCTGCGGGTCGTAGCTGACCTTGACGATCTCGGTGTGCCCGGTGCGGGCGCTGCAGACCTCCTCGTACGAGGGGTTGGGTGTGTAGCCGCCCTGGTAGCCGGCCGCGGTGTTCGTGACGCCGGGGGCCTGCCAGTAGAGCTTCTCCGCGCCCCAGAAGCAGCCGAGGGCGAGGTAGACGACATCGGAGCCCGTCGGGACCTGCTGGACCGGGATGCCGAAGATCTCGTGGAACGTGGGGTCGACCAGCACCGAGCGGCCGCGACCGGGAAGGGCCTGCTCCGGCTCGACGAGCGTCGACTTCATCTTCGAGAAGAACATGGGTACGAGTCTGCCTCTCTGCGCGGACCTGGATGGCCCGGCAGGAGGTGCAACCGTCGCGCACGACCCGATGTTCCGGGGGCGCCGCGTTCCCTGAACCGGGCGGAGGGCCCCGCGTAGCCTCGGGCCCGTGAGCGAACAGCAGGGTTTCAGCACGCGCGCCATCCACGCCGGCCCGGAGGCGGACCCGGCGTACGGGGCGGTGACGCCGCCGATCTACGCGACGTCGACCTACTCCCAGGACGGCGTCGGCGGGCTCAAGGGCGGCTACGAGTACTCGCGCTCGGGCAACCCGACGCGGACCGTGCTGGAGCAGACGCTCGCCTCGCTCGAGGGCGGCCGGCACGGGCTCGCCTTCGCCAGCGGCCTCGCCGCCGAGGACGCGGTGCTGCGCGCGTTCACCGGGCCCGACGGCCACGCCGTGATCCCGCACGACGCGTACGGCGGCACCTACCGCCTGTTCGCCCGCGTGTACGACGGGTGGGGCCTGCAGGTCTCGCCGGTCGACCTCACCGACCTCGACGCCGTGCGCGCCGCGATCGTGCCGGAGCGCACGACGATCGTGTGGGTCGAGACGCCGACCAACCCGCTGCTGAGCGTCGCCGACATCGCCGGCATCGCCGAGCTCGCGCACGCCGCCGGGGCGCTGCTCGTGGTCGACAACACCTTCGCGAGCCCCTACCTGCAGCAGCCGCTCGCGCTCGGCGCCGACATCGTCGTGCACTCGACGACCAAGTACGTCGGCGGGCACTCCGACGTCGTCGGCGGCGCGCTGGTCGTCTCCGACGACGCGCTGGCCGAGAAGCTGCGGTTCCACCAGAACGCGATGGGCGCGGTGGCCGGTCCGTTCGACGCCTGGCTCACGCTGCGCGGGATCCGTACGCTCGCCGTCCGCATGGAGCGCCACTGCGACAACGCCGAGCGCGTGGCGCAGTTCCTCGAGGGCCACCCCAAGGTCGCCGAGGTGATCTACCCCGGCCTGGAGTCGCACGCCGGTCACGACCTGGCCGCGCGTCAGATGCGCCGCTTCGGCGGGATGGTGAGCTTCCGCGTCCACGGCGGCGAGGAGGAGGCGGTCGCCGTGTGCGGGCGCACGAAGGTGATCATCCTCGGCGAGTCGCTCGGCGGGGTGGAGTCCCTCATCGAGCACCCCGGCCGCATGACGCACGCCTCCGTCGCGGGCACCCGGCTCGAGGTGCCGGCTGACCTCGTCCGGATCAGCGTGGGCATCGAGGACGCGGACGACCTCGTCGCCGACCTCGAGCAGGCGCTCGCCGGCTGAGCTGGGCCGAGGGACGCTCCCTGAGCCTGTCGAAGGGCCTCGACAAGGTCGGCGTCCCCTCTCAGCCTGAGCAGCAGCTGGACACGCCCACCCGTTGCGGACCCTTCACGGTGCTCAGCCCGAGACGCCGGCCAGGAGCGCGCTGACCAGCAGAGCGACGATCACCGAGTTGAAGACGAAGGCCACGAGCGTGTGGCGCCCGACGCGACGCCGCATCGCCCGGGTCGTCACCTCGACGTCGGAGGAGGAGTAGGTCGTGCTGATCTGCAGCGCGAGGTAGGCGTAGTCGTCGAAGACGGGGCGCTCCTCGCCCGGGAAGGCGAGCCCGCCCGACTCGACGTCGGTGCGCATGTACTGCACCGCGAAGGTGACCACCACGACCAGCCAGCTCGCGATCACGGCGAGGCCGCTCGCCACGAGCACCATGGCGTCGGCACGCAGGACGGGCTGGACGGCCACGAGCACGACCACGGCCAGCGAGAAGAGCCCCGCCGACACCGACCAGCTCGTCGCGCCACCGCCGCTGAGCGCGAGGGCGACCCGGGCCGACCGCTCCCGGGGTCGGGTCGCCCGAAGCACCCGCTCCAGCTCGGGACGCTCGGAGGACCGGAACGTCGACCAGGTGAGGACCGCGTAGAGGACGAAGTAGGCAACGAGGCTCGCCAGCCCGACGACCAGCTGGTCGCGGACGAAGGCGGCGCGGCCGTCCTCGCCGAGGTCCGGCGACGCGGCCAGGCCGACTGCCGCCGCGATCGGGACGGTCAGGCCCAGGGCGAACCAGGCGCGGAAGGCGTCCCCGGTCAGCCGGGGTGGCCGGCGAGGGACGACCCTCGTGGCCGGCCGGGGTGCCCGCCTCGGGGCCGGCGTCCTCCTGCGGGACATGCGGCGTTCCTCTCGTCGCGTCCGCCGAGCCTAGATTGCTCCCGTGCTCGAGAGGCTGGAGGCACGGCCCCGAGGTGCCGGGAGCACTCAGACCGTGGGAAGGCGCCAGTCGATCGGCTCCGCGCCCTGGGCCGCGAGGAGCTCGTTGACCCGGCTGAAGGGACGCGAGCCGAAGAAGCCGTAGCGCGCCGAGAGCGGCGACGGGTGGGCGCTCTCGACGACGGGGACGTCGCCGAGGAGAGGCGCGAGCTTGCGCGCGTCGCCACCCCACAGCACGGCGACGAGCGGTCCGCCGCGCTCGACGAGCGCCTCGATCGCGCGCTGGGTGACCTGCTCCCAGCCCTTGCGGCGGTGCGAGCCGGACTGGCCCGGCGCGACGGTGAGGACGCGGTTGAGGAGCAGGACGCCCTGCTCGAACCACGCCGAGAGGTCGCCGTGCGCCGCCGGGGCGATGCCGAGGTCGGCCTCGAGCTCGCGGTAGACGTTCGCCAGCGAGCGCGGCAGCGGGCGGACGTCGGGCGCCACGGAGAAGGCGAGCCCGACGGGGTGCCCGGGGTTGGGGTAGGGGTCCTGCCCGACGACGAGCACGCGGACGTCGGCGAGCGGGCGTCCGAACGCGCGCAGCACGCGGTCGCGCAACGGCAGGTAGACCCGACCCGCCGCGTCCTCGGCGTCGCAGAACGCCTCGGCGCGGGCGAGCGCGGCCTCGGCGGGGCGCAGCGCCTCGGCCCAGTCGGGCGCGAGCTGCTCAGTCCACGCGGGTCGGCTCATCGCTGCCCTCCGGGTCGCGGACCTCGACGGGGGTGGGGCGCGGCCTCTCGCGCGGCATCCGGGCCGAGGCGAACGTCCCGACCAGCAGCAGCGCCGCCCCCACCGCGAAGGCGACCGGGTAGCCGACCTGGTCGGCGAGGAAGCCGGCCACGAGCGGGCCGAGGATCGCGCCCACGTCCGACGACATCGAGAAGATCGCGACCGGGGTGCCGCCGCGTGCGCCGGCCGCGTCGCCGACGGAGGCGGCCGGTGCCGTGCCGAGGAAGGCCGCGGACACCCCGTAGACGCAGAGCACGGCGATGAGGACGTAGACGTTCGGGGCGAAGGCGACGGCCAGGATCGAGCCGGCCGCGAGCGCGGTGCCGAGCACCATCGCCGGGCGGCGCCCGACCGTGTCGACGAACCGTCCCGCCGGCCCGACGGCGACGGTCTGCACGACGGCCGCGCAGGTGAAGGCGATGCCGGTCCAGGAGGTGTCGCGCCCCAGGACCTCGACGACGAGCACCGGCACGAGGGCCGAGCGGACCCCGAACGACGACCAGCCCTGCCCGAGGTTGACCAGGCAGGCGGCCTGGAAGCGCCGGTCGCGCAGGACCTCGCGCAGCGGGCGGACGGGCAGCGCAGGCGCGTCGTCGTCGCGGGCCGACCGCGTCCGCAGCAGCAGGAGTCCGACGGTGCCGGCGACGGCGAGCGTGGCGGCGTAGAAGAAGAAGGGCGCGGTGATGCTGATGGCCGACAGCAGCCCGCCGATCGCGGGCCCGGCCATCCCGCCGATGAGGAAGCCCGCCTGGAAGAAGCCGGCGGCGCGGCCGCGGAGCTCGTGGCGCACGCTCGTCAGCAGCAGCGTCGTGGCCGACACCGTGAACATCGCCGAGCCGATCCCGCCGAGACCGCGCAGCACCAGCAGCTGGCCGTAGCTCGTCGAGATGCCGGCGAGCCCGCTCGAGACCGCGACCACGTAGATGCCGACGGCCAGGACCAGGCGCTCGCCGAAGAGGGCGATGAGGCGGCCGCAGAAGGGGCTGCAGGCCAGCCGCATCAGCGCGAAGGCCGACACCACGGCGCCGACCTGGAAGTTGTCGACCCCGAAGCTGCGGGCGAAGACCGGCAGCACCGGCACCAGGACGCCGAAGCCGACGGCCACGCAGAAGGCGATCAACCCGAGGACGTAGACCTCGCGGGGGAGGGGCTGGCGCCGTCCCGCTCCGGGCAGGAAGGCGGGACGCTGGCGAGGCACCGGCACAGTGTGCCCCGCGTGGGCGGGCGGGAGCGGCCCGGACCACTACCGTTGGAGAGCCCGGCACGTTGCGTCGGGCGGAGGAGAGAGCAGGCGCATGACCATTTCCCAGCAGCTCCGGCGTGGGGCCGACCGTCTCCGGGCCAGGACCGCTGAGGCCCGCGCCCGCGCGGACACCCGGGCGCTGCCCGCAGGACCGACCGCACCCGCGGCCGACGGCGCGACCGTCGCCGCGCCCGAGTCGGCGGTCCCGGAGATGCACGTGCACGTCGAGGAGAAGAACTCGGTCTACGACCAGGCCGTACCCGACGGCCTGCACGTCGCGGCCGCCTGGGGCTGGCGGGTGATCGTCGTCGCGATCATGGCCGCCGGGATCGCGTACGCGCTCGCGTACCTCTCCGAGGTGACGATCCCGCTGCTCGTGGCCGTGCTCCTGACCGCCCTGCTGCTGCCGGTCACCAAGCGGCTGCACTCCTGGGGGGTCAACCTGGGGCTGGCCACCGCCATCACCGTCCTGGGCGGGATCGCCGTCATCGCCGGCGTGCTCTACCTGATCGTCAGCTCGATCGTGTCGCAGTCGTCCACCCTGGGCACGAACGTGACCACCGGCTTCAAGCAGCTCTCCAACTGGTTGCAGAACGGCCCGCTGCACGTGAGCGCGACCTACTTCAACCCCGACGAGTGGGTCACGCGGATCACCAGCTGGGTCACCGCCAGCCAGGACACGATCACCACGTACGCGGCCGAGATCGGCTCGTCGGTCGGCCACTTCCTCGCCGGGACGGCGCTGACCCTCTTCTCGCTGTTCTACTTCCTGCACAACGGGCGCGAGATCTTCACCTTCTGCATGCGCTTCTTCCCCCGTCGTTCGCGCCGCCGGGTCGACGGCGCCGCCCTCAACGGCTGGCAGTCGCTGTCGTCGTACGTGCGCGCGACGATCGTCGTCGCGCTCGCCGACGGTCTGGGCGTGCTGATCGCGGCGCTCATCATCGGCGTGCCAGCTGCCCCCGCGCTCGCGGCGCTCGTCTTCATCGGCGCCTTCGTGCCGATCGTCGGCGCCTTCGTCTCGGGCTTCGTCGCCGTCCTCGTGGCGCTCGTCGCCCTCGGCTGGGTGCAGGCCCTGTTCATGCTGGGCGCGATCATCGTGGTGATGCAGGTCGAGGGCCACCTGCTGCAGCCGTTCCTGCTCGGGCGCGCCGTCAAGCTGCACCCGCTCGCCGTGCTGCTCGCCATCGCGATCGGCATCATCCTCGGCGGCATCGTCGGCGCGCTGTTCGCCGTCCCGATGCTCGCCTTCGTCAAGACGTTCGTGCAGCACCTCTCCGACGAGGTCCCCGACCCGAGCACCAACCAGGTCGCCCGCTAGAACGTTCGGCCCGGAGGCCGCCGCGTCGAGAGTGACGACGCGCGGACGACCTCGGGACAACCTCGGAACGGTCACCCGGTGTGTCGTCACGCTCGCCGTACCCGAGCCCTCTCGTCCACGCACAGCACGAGGGCGGGCCCGGCCTCAGCCGGACCCGCCCTCGGTGTCGTTCAGGGGGTGCTCACCCTCAGAGGGCGGAACCCTTCGCGTACTCCTTGAAGGACGCGTTCCAGTCGGAGTAGCCGTTGCCCGGCTCGATCCCGCGATTGGTGCCGGTGGTGACGACCGGGTCGCCGATCAGGGTCTGCTCGCTGAGCCAGCGCGAGTCGGCGATGCTCATGCCGACGCAGCCGTGGCTGACGTTCGCGCGGCCCTGGCTGCCGACGCTCCACGGGGCGGAGTGCAGGAACTCCCCGGAGTTGGTGAGCCGCATCGCGTACGCCGCCTTGAGGCTGTACTCCTCCTCGGCGCCGATCTGCTCGTTGGTCATGACCTTGTCGTACTCCTTGGCCATGATCAGCTTGGTGCCGCTGCGGGTCGTCCAGCCCGGCTTGCCGCCCGTGACCGGGATGCTGCGGACCTTCTTGCCGTCCTTGTACGCCGTCAGGTAGTGCGACTTGAGGTTGACCTTCATGACGAACTCACGCCCGATGGTGAAGTTCGTCTTCGACGACTTCTGCCCGTAGTTGCCGTTGCCGGCCGGCACGCCGTTGACGTCGGCCTCGACGCTCACCTTGGTGCCCGGCTTCCAGTACGACTTCGGGCGCCAGTGCACCTCCTGGTTGCTGTACCAGTGCCAGCTGCCGGTCTGCTTGGGGACCGTCGTGACGTGCAGGTTCTTCTCGAAGGACTTGCGGTCGGTGACCGGGGTGTCGAAGCGCACGACCGCCGGCATCCCGACGCCGACCTTGCTGCCGGGCAGCGGGTAGAGCTCGGGGAAGACCTGGTCGCTGAGGGCGAGCTGCTGGGTCTTGAACGTCGTCTTCTGCGTCGACTTGTCCCCGGCGGTGTTCTTGCCGGTGACGGTCATCGTGTAGGTGCCCGACGGCTCCAGGCGGTCGCCCGCGGTCCAGCTCGTCTTCGCCTTGTTCATCGACCCCTTGAGGGTGCCCTCCTGGGCCTTGCCCTTGGTGTCGGTGTACGTGTAGTCGACCGCGACCTTGGACAGCTGGCCCTGGCTCGCCTTGGCGGTCACGAGGGTCGAGACCTGGACGCCCTTGGCGCCGTCGTCGACGTTCGAGGACAGCTCGACCGCCGGCGTGGTCGGCGTCGCCGAGGGGCTGGGGGAGGAGCTGTTGCTCGGCTGCGAGCTGCCTGCGGGGGTTGAGGCGCCACCGGTCGAGCCCTGCGCGTCGGGCACGGTGCCGCAGCCGGCGCTCACGGCCAGGAGCAGGACGGCGGAGGCCAGGCCACCAGCGGCCAGGTGTCGTCGGGTCGGCATTCGGTGCTCGTCTCCTCGAGGCTGCGTACGGGCTGGACTCGGTCTCGCCGTCGGCCCTGCGGTCGGGGCGTCCGTGGTCGGTGTGGGCACGTCACCTCAGGCTCCGCTAAGGTGCCCGCCCACCCGCGCTCCCAATGTGCCATCCGGGTGGGCCAATTCCTAATCGTTCTCGACCTCGAGACGAGACCGTTGCGTACTTCTACGGCGGCCGTCGGAATGGTGACGCCGCGGTGTCGGCCGGCCCGCGGGACCCGCCGCGCGGCGGGTCCCACGGGGTCGTCCGAGGTCAGTGGCCGACGGCCACCAGCTGCTCCTCGCGCTCGGCGGAGCCGGTCGGCGCCGACGGCTCCCGGCCGCCCAGCACCTTCTCGCGCATGAGGACCGCGATCACCAGCGCCACGGCCAGGAAGGGCACGGCGACGAGGAAGACGTCGTCCATGGCCTGGGTGAAGGCCGTCAGCACCCAGGTGCGGACCGGCTCCGGGAGGGCGCGGATCGCGGTCACGTCGTTCACCGCGCCGGTGGCCGCTCCGGCCTGGCCGCCCGCCCCGGCCGGGATCACCGTGGCGAGGTGGTGGGCCAGCCGGGTGTTGAGGATCGCGCCGAACAGCGCCGTCCCGACCGCGCCGCCCATCGAGCGGAAGAAGGTCACCGCCGCCGTGGCGACGCCCATGTGCCTGCGGTCGACGCTGTTCTGCACGGCGGTGACGACGACCTGCATGGTGAGGCCGAGGCCCGCGCCGAAGACGAACATCAGCACGGCGATCAGCCCGTACGACGTGTCCACCGCGATCCGCGAGAGACCGACGAAGGCGACGCCGACGACGATCGCGCCGGTGATCGGCATCCACTTGTAGCGCCCCGTGCGGCTCATGATCTGGCCGCCGGAGATCGAGGTGGAGAAGATGCCGAGGACGAGCGGCAGCATGGCCAGGCCGGACTCGGTGGCGCTCATGCCCTTGACCGCCTGCAGGTAGATGGGCAGGTAGATCAGGCCGCCGAACATGGCGACGCCCATGATCATGGCGAAGCTGATGTTGGACACGAAGGTCCAGGAGCGGAAGAGCTCGAGCGGGATGATCGGCTCCTCGGCGCGGCGCTCCACCGCGACGAAGAGCGCGCCGAGGACGACGACCGCGGCGAGCAGGCCGAGGCCGACCGCCGAGGTCCACCCGCGGTCCGGGCCGGCCCAGCTCAGGTAGAGCACCAGGCTCGTCACCGAGCCGACGATGGTCGCCGCGCCCAGGTAGTCCACCGACGCGTCGCGCTGGACGTGCGGGAGCTTGAGCGCGATCGAGGTGACGACCAGGGCCGCGGCGCCGATCGGCAGGTTGATGAAGAAGATCCACTCCCAGCCGAGGTGGTCGGTGAACAGGCCGCCCAGCAGCGGGCCCGCGACCGAGGAGACGCCGAAGACGGCACCGAAGAGGCCCTGGTACTTGCCGCGCTCGCGCGGCGGGATGACGTCGCCGATGACGGCGAGCGCGAGCGACATGAGCCCGCCGCCGCCGAGGCCCTGGACCGCGCGCCCGATGATCATCACGTCGATGCCCGAGAGGCCGAGCGCGTTCGAGATCGGCAGGGCGAAGCCGCAGATCACGGACCCGACGAGGAAGACCAGGATCGCGGCCTGGAAGACGGGACGGCGCCCGCGCAGGTCGGAGATCTTGCCCCACAGGGGCGTCGCCGCGGTCGAGGTCAGCAGGTACGCGGTGACGACCCAGGAGAGCTTGTCGAGGCCGCCGAGCTCGGAGGTGATCTTGGGCAGCGCGACGCCGACGATGCTCTGGTCGAGCGCGGCCAGGAACATGCCGGCCATCAGGCCGCCGATGACGACGAGGATCTGGCGGTGGCTGAGGTAGCCGCCGTCGCCCGTGCCCGTGCCCGTCGCCGGCGCCTGGGGCGCCGTGCTGGTGCCCGGGGTGCCGCCGGCCTGCGCGGCGGTCGCCTCCAGGGCCTCCCGGGCGGCGCGGGCGGGGTGGCCGGAGGGCGCGGCCTCCGGGTGCGGTGCGGCCGGGTCCTCGACGAGGGCGCGGCGTGGTTCGTACGTGCTCATGGTGGGTCTCTGTCTGCTCTGGTGGTGCGTGGTGTGGGTGCTGCGGGACGGGGCGCGGGGAGGTCGTTCTCCGGCGCGTCCTAGGGAGTGCGGGCCTCGATGTCGGCGGCGAGGCGGGAGAGGAGGCGGTCGAGGTCAGCCATGTCGGCGGCGTCCCAGGTCGCGAAGGCACTGGTCAGCGCGTCGCGCCGGCGCGTGAGCGAGGCGTGCAGCTGGGCCCGGCCCTCGGGGGTGAGGTCGATGCGCTGCGCCCGGCCGTCGTCGGGGTCCTGGCTCCGCTCCACCAGGCCGACCCGCTCGAGCTGGCTGACGTGGCGCGAGGCGGTGGAGGTGTCGAGCTGGACGCTGCTCGCCAGCTCGGTGATCCTGAGCGACCCGTGGTCGAGGTGCTTGAGCACCCAGTAGGCCGCGGGCTCCAGCTGGTCGCCCACGACGCGCTGGCGCATCAGGCGGCCGATGCTCATGGTGGTGTGGAGGACAGAGTCGACGACGTGGCCCGTCGCCTCCTGGCCGGCGGCCCCAGGAGCCGCGTTCGGTTGCATGTCGCAAGCATACGTACAGGTGCTTGACTCATGCAAACAAAGGGAAAATCGCCTCGGCACCCCGTCCTCCTCAGGGGAACCCCTGGACTTCGCCGTCAGACCTTCCGGAATGGAAAGCTGGGTTTTACATTCTGGTCATGAGCACTGATCCGCTGATGTCCGCGATCCTCAACGAGCTGGCCGCGGGGCGCATCGACGCCTCCGAGGCGGCCCGGCGGATCGACGGCCTCAAGGCCGCTCCGCCGGCCCCGCCGGCCCCACCCGCCGCCCCGACGGCGGAAGACCGGTCCGAGCCCACCGCCGTGCCGAGCCCGCCGCCCGCCGCTCCCGGTACGGGCGACGAGCCCGCGGGCGACCCGTGGGCCCTGGCCACCGACCGTCCGCAGCACGCCACCTTCGCCCGGGAGACCGTCGGCGCCCCGCGCGACGTCCAGCCGGAGCCGGTGGAGACCGTCGAGGTCCCGGAGCCGGCCGCCACGGACGGCAAGGGGCCCCGCACCAAGGGCACCAACGGCGTCGACCGGATCACGGTCCGCGTCGTCGGTCGCCGGGTGCGCATCGTGGGGGAGACCTCGGTGGCCACCCTCTCCGCCGACGGGCCGCACGTGCTGCGCCGCAACGGCTCCACCCTCGAGGTGTCGAGCGACGGCGAGATCGGCCCGAGCCTCGACGGCTTCAGCATCCTGCGGGGCGTGCCGCGCAGCCTCGAGGACTTCCGGGCGCTCGGGCTGGGCAAGGAGCTGCTGCTCCGCGTCAACCCGGCGCTCGCCGTCGACGTGGAGGTCACGGCCGGCCAGCTGAGCACCGAGCGCGTGCCGCACCTCGGCAAGATCCGGGTGACGGCCGGCGGGGCCAAGCTCCTCGACGTGACCGAGGTGCACGACGTGCTCGTGCAGGCGGGCTCGGCCACCATCAAGGGCACGATCACCCAGGGGCGGCACCGCGTCCGGGCGGAGTCGGGTTCGCTGTCCATCACCCTCGGCGACGACTCCAACGTCACGGTCAAGAGCGACGCCCAGCTCGGCCGGGTCAGCTGGGCCGGCGGCCACAGCGGCGCGGGCGACGAGGTCGTGATGGGCCACGGCAACGCCCGGCTCGACGTCGAGGTCGTCATGGGGCACGCGCAGGTGCGCGTCGGCTCCGACGCCGCGAGCGCCAAGGACTCCGAGTGAGCGAGCGCGTCCGGGCCGCCGGACCCCAGCACGAGCACCGGGCGCCGAGCGCCTGCCCGGTCTGCGGCGACCGGCTGGCCGTGACCCGGCTCGGCTGCGGCACGTGCGGCACCGAGCTCGCCGGGCTCTTCGCACCCTGCGACTACTGCGCGCTCGACGACCGCGAGAGCGAGATGCTGCGCGTCTTCCTCGCCTCGCGCGGCAACCTGCGCGAGGTCGAGAAGCACCTCGGCGTCTCCTACCCGACCGCACGGGCGAGGTTCAACGACCTGCTGCGCAAGCTCGGTCTGGCGGGCGCGGAGGAGGCGCCGAGCGCCCCGAACCGCGACCAGATCCTCTCCGAGGTCGCCTCCGGCGCCCTCAGCCCCGATGAGGCCGCCACACTGCTCGCCCAGCTCTGACGAACCCAGAGGTCTGCGGTCAGCGACCGTCGCCGGAGCGCGCGCCTCCGCCTGGACGACCGGAGGGTGACGTCGACACGTTCTTCGTCGGCGTCACCCGGAGGGAGGAAGGCGGAGGACCAGAGCGCGCTCCGCGCCGGAGCGGAGCGGAGGCAATCAGACGCCGTACGGCTGGACCTTCACGATCGTCACGTTGATCTTCTTGCCGTTCGGGGCCTCGTACGACGCCTCGTCGCCCTTGGACTTCCCGAGGATCGCGGAGCCCAGCGGCGACTGCGGGCTGTAGACGTTGGTGTCGACGTCGTCGAGGCCGAGGACCTCGCGCGAGCCGAGCAGGAAGGTGTCGGTGTCGCTCTCGTCGCCGTCGAAGGCGATGGTCACGAGCGTGCCGGGGGCGACCTCGTCGCTGTTCGACGGGGCCTCGCCGACCTCGGCGCGGCGGAGCATGTCGGTGAGCTGACGGATGCGGGCCTCCTGCTGGCCCTGCTGCTCGCGCGCCGCGTGGTAGCCACCGTTCTCGCGGAGGTCGCCCTCCTCACGGGCGGCGGCGATGCGCGCGCTCACGTCGGCGCGCCCAGGGCCCGACAGCTGCTCGAGCTCCGCCTGCAGCTTGTCGTACGCATCCTGGGTCAACCAGATGGTCTGTGTGGCCTCGGACATCGGACGAGGATAGCAACGCGGGGCGCGTGCGCCCACGCCTCGCGGCCACGCCTCAGGACGCCGCGTCTCAGGACCCCGCGGCTCAGGACGAGGTGCAGCTCTTGATCGAGGGCGCCGTCGCCCGGCGCAGCGTGGTGAGCGTGACGTTCGTGTCCACGACCTTGAACTGGCTCGGCCCGACCTCGACGGACTGCTCGGCGACCGGCTGGAAGTCCGTCGACTGCACCAGCAGCCGGCAGCTCGCCGGCTTGGACGGGTCGCGGCGCTGCACGGTGACCTCCACCTGGATGGAGGTGTCGGACAGGACCTTGTACGACGCGACCTGGCCGGTCACCGCGGGCTCGGCGTGCAGCAGGGCCGCCCAGACGAGCCAGCCGAGCGCGACGAGCGTCGCGACGGCCACCATCAGGGCCTTGGTGCGCCGGTTGACCCGCGGCGGCGGGTAGCGGCGGGCCAGGCGCTCGGCGGCCGCCGGGTCCAGCGTCGTCGGCACGGTCACGCGACCATCATCCCCCGCCCCCGGTAAGGCCTTCGGACGTGAGACGGCCTCGGTAGCCGTGGGACGATGACCGGCGTGATCCAGCCCGCCCTGCGTGCGGACGACCGCGGCGAACGGCTGCGGCTCCTGCACGTGCATGCCCACCCCGACGACGAGTCCAGCAAGGGCGCCGCGACGACCGCGCGCTACGTGGCCGAGGGCGCGGAGGTCATGGTGGCGACCTGCACCGGGGGAGAGCGCGGCTCGATCCTCAACCCGAACATGGACCGCCCGGACGTGCTGGCCAACATCGCCGAGATCCGCCGGCAGGAGATGGACGCCGCCCGCCGCATCCTCGGCATCGAGCAGGTCTGGCTGGGGTTCGTCGACTCGGGCCTGCCCGAGGGCGACCCGCTCCCGCCGCTGCCCGAGGGCAGCTTCGGCACGCTCGACCCCGAGGAGGCCTGCCTTCCGCTCGTCGAGGTCGTGCGCCGCTTCCGCCCGCACGTCATGACCACCTACGACGAGCGCGGCGGCTACCCGCACCCCGACCACATCATGTGCAACCGGATCAGCGTGGCCGCGTACGAGCACGCCGCCGACCCGGACTTCCACCCCGAGCTCGGGGCGGCCTGGCAGGTGCCCAAGCTCTACTACTCCTTCGGCTTCCACCTCGACAAGACGACGGCCATTCACGGGGCCATGACGTCGCGCGGGCTGAAGTCGCCGTACGAGGAGCGGTTGCGCGACTGGAAGCCTGACCCGGAGATGGAGAACCGCATCACCACGCGGGTGCCGTGCGGGGAGTACTTCGAGGTCCGCGACCGGGCGCTGATCGCGCACGCGACGCAGATCGACCCGGAGGGCTTCTTCTTCCAGGTGCCGCTCGAGCTGCAGCAGGAGGCCTGGCCGACCGAGGACTGGGAGCTCGTCCGGACCACGGTCGCCACGCGGCTGCCCGAGGACGACCTGTTCGCGGGGATCGCGGTCCCGGTCGCCGGCTGAGCGTCCCGCCGCGCGGGCCGGGCGGGTGCGCCCGCGCGCGTAGGCTCATCAGGTAGACCACACCGTGAGGAGGTGCCCGACGTGCTGACCCTGCTCGACCTGGACCCGAACATCGTGAAGCCGGGGTGGACCCCGCTGATCATCACGATCGTCCTGGGCGCCGCGATCGTCCTGCTCTACTTCAGCCTGCGCAAGCAGTTCCGCAAGATCGAGAAGACGTTCCCGATGCCCGAGGCGCCCGCTGCCGGCGGCGAGACGGCGGCGACGCCGAGCGAGCCGGCGAGCCCGAAGGCCTGACGACCTGACCGAGATCGACGCGGCGTCCGGGTCAGCCGTCCCCGGCGCGCACGAGGACGAGCCGCACGCCACCTCCGGGCTCTCCCGCCAGCTGAACTGGCTCCGCGCGGGCGTCCTGGGCGCCAACGACGGCATCGTCTCCGTCGCCGCCGTGGTCATCGGGGTGGCCGGCGCGGGGGCGTCGACGCACACCCTGGTCGCCTCGGGGACGGCCGCCCTCGTGGGCGGCGCCCTGTCGATGGCGCTCGGCGAGTACGTCTCCGTCAGCAGCCAGCGCGACGCCCAGACCACGCTCATCGCCAAGGAGCGCGCCGAGCTGGCCGCCGAGCCCGAGGCGGAGCTGGACGAGCTGACCGGCCTCTACCAGGAGCGGGGGCTGTCGTACGAGACCGCCCGCCAGGTCGCGGTGGAGCTGACCGCGCACGACGCGCTGGGCGCCCACCTGTCGGCCGAGCTGAACCTCAGCGAGGACGACGTGGTCAGTGCGGGGCAGGCGGCGGCCGCGTCGGCCGCGGCCTTCCTGACCGGCGGCCTGCTGCCCTTCCTCGCGATCGTGCTGCTGCCCGACGCGGTCGCGGTCCCGCTGACCTTCGTGGCGGTGCTGCTCGCGCTGGGCGTCACGGGTTTCGCCAGCGCCCGCTTCAACGAGACCCCGACCCTGCGGCCCACGCTGCGGCTCGTGGTCGGCGGTGCGGTCGCGCTGGCCGCGACGTTCGCCATCGGCTCGCTGCTGGGGACGACGGTCGGGGGCTAGGTCGTCTCTCCGTTCCGGCGGAATAGAGAGACGCGGCCCTGGCCGAGGGGCGTACGGGCCGTCCGAGCGGGTAGAACCGAGGGGCGGGCCTCGCACCGGGGCCCTGCCGGACGACCCCGAGAGGCTCCTGTGCCGAACCGGTTGGCCCACGCCACCAGTCCCTACCTGCTCCAGCACGCCGGCAACCCGGTCGAGTGGTGGGAGTGGGGCGACGACGCCTTCGCCGAGGCCGAGCGGAGCGGCCGTCCGGTCCTGCTGAGCGTCGGCTACGCCGCCTGCCACTGGTGCCACGTGATGGCGCACGAGTCGTTCGAGGACGAGGCCACGGCCGCGCGGATGAACCGCGACTTCGTCAACGTCAAGGTCGACCGCGAGGAGCGGCCCGACGTCGACACCGTCTACATGGCGGCGACGCAGGCGCTGACCGGGCAGGGCGGCTGGCCGATGACGGTCTTCCTCACCCCCGACCGGCGGCCCTTCTACGCCGGCACGTACTTCCCGCCCACGCCGCGGCAGGGCATGCCCGCCTTCGTCCAGGTCCTCGACGCGGTGGGCTCGGCCTGGCGCGACCGGCGCGACGAGGTCGTGGCGAGCGCGGGCGGCATCGCCACCCAGCTCGCCGAGCAGGCCCTGATCGCGGCCCCGGGCGCGGTGGGCGAGGCCGAGCTCGAGGCCGCCCGCACCACGCTCGCGCGGGACTTCGACGCGACGTACGGGGGCTTCGGGCGGGCACCGAAGTTCCCACCGTCGATGGTGCTGGAGGCGCTGCTGCGTGACGGTTCCGAGGACACGCTGGCCATGGCCCACCGGACCTGCACGGCGATGGCCCGCGGCGGGATCTACGACCAGCTCGCCGGCGGCTTCGCGCGCTATAGCGTCGACGCGCACTGGGTCGTGCCGCACTTCGAGAAGATGCTGTACGACAACGCCCTGCTGCTGGGCGTCTACACGCACCTGTGGCGGCGCACGGGCGACGCGCTCGCCGCGCGGGTCGTGGAGGAGACCGTCGACTGGCTGCTGCGCGAGCTGCGGACGCCGGAGGGCGCGTTCGCGGCGAGCCTGGACGCCGACTCCCTCGACGAGGCCGGCCACCTGCACGAGGGCGCGTACTACGCCTGGACGCCGGACCAGCTCGTCGAGGTGCTGGGGGAGCACGACGGGGCGTGGGCCGCGGAGGTCTTCACGGTGACGACGGCGGGGACGTTCGAGCACGGGGCCTCGACGCTGCAGCGCCTCGGGGCCGGGGAGGGCGAGGTCGAGCGGCTGGTGTCGGTGCGCGCGCGGCTCGCCGAGGCCCGCGCGCGGCGCCCGCGGCCGGGCCGCGACGACAAGGTGGTGGCCGCCTGGAACGGGTGGCTCGTCGACGCCCTGGCCGAGGCGGCCGTCGTCCTCGACCGGCCGGACTGGCTGGAGGCCGCGCGGGTCGCCGCGCAGACCCTGTGGGACCTGCACCTCGTGGACGGGCGCCTGCGGCGCACGTCGCGCGACGGGCGGGCGGGCACCGCGACCGGGATCCTCGAGGACCACGGCGCGCTGGCGGCGGCGTACGTCCGGCTCGCCTGCGCGACCGGCGACCCGGTCTGGGTCGAACGGTCGCGCACGCTGCTCGCGCTCGTCGAGGAGCAGTTCGGTGACGGCAAGGGCGGCTACTTCGACACCGCCGCCGACGCCGAGTCGCTCTACACCCGCCCCCACGAGGTGACCGACAACGCGACGCCGTCCGGGCTGAGCTCGGCGCTGCGGGCGCTGCGGCTGATGGCGCGGCTCACCGGCGAGGACGCGTACGCCCGCCGCGCCGACGAGGCGGCGGCGACGGTCGGGGCGCTCGTGGGCCGCGCGCCGAGGTTCGCGGGCTGGCTGTGGGCCGACGCGGTCAGCGAGGTGCTGCCGTCCGCCGCCCCGGTCGAGGTCGCGGTCGTCGGCCCCGAGGGTCCCGAGCGCGACGCGATGGCCCGGCTGGCCTGGCGGCTCGCGCCGGCGGGTTCGGTGGTGGTGGCTGCGACGGAGGGGTCGGGCGGGTTCGCCCTGCTCGAGGACCGCACGGCACGCGACGGGCGCCCGACCGCGTACGTCTGCCGGGGGTTCGTCTGCCGGCTCCCCGTCAGCGACGAGGCGGCGCTGGGCGCCGAGCTTCAGCGGGCGGCGTAGGTGACCAGGGAGATCGCGACGTAATGGCAGACGAAGCCCGCGATCGTGCAGGCGTGGAAGATCTCGTGGAAGCCGAACCAGCGCGGTGACGGGTCGGGCCGCTTGCGCCCGTAGACGATCGCCCCGCCGGTGTAGAAGACCCCGCCGCCGAGGATGAGCGCCACCACGGCCGCGCCGCCGGCGGCGTAGAAGGACCCCATCCAGCCGACCGCGGCCCAGGCCATCACCAGGTAGAGGGCGGTGTAGAGCCAGCGGGGCGCCGAGAGCCACAGCGTCCGGAACAGCAGCCCGCCGAGCGCGGAGGTCCAGATCATGACGAGCAGCGCGACCCGCGACCCGCCGTCGAGCAGCAGCAGCGCCAGCGGCGTGTACGTCGCGGCGATGAAGACGTAGATGTTCGCGTGGTCCATCCGCCGCAGCACGGCCTCGCCACGGGCGCCCCAGTAGAAGCGGTGGTAGAGCCCGCTCGTCCCGAACAGCAGCACGGAGGCGGCCAGGAACACCGCGCCGCCGACCACACCGGCGGTCGTCGGGGCGAGGGCGACCAGGACGATCCCGGCCGCGAGCGCGAGCGGGGCCATGCCGGTGTGGAGCCAGCCGCGCAGCCGCGGCTTCACCTCGCGGACGACGTCGGCGACGCCGTCCGGCGCGTCGCGGCCGGGCCGGGCGGAGGCGTTCGGCAGGGTCGTGGGCATCGGTCGGTCCCCCTGTGCTGCTCGCTCGGAGCTGTTGGTGGGACCGGCGTCGGCGTCGGCCCGGCGCGGGTCCCCGCGACCTCGCCAGGGTAGCCAGGGTCCGGCTATACGCTGCCTGGCGTGCGTGCAGACCGGTGGCGGGAGTACCTCGACCGCCTCCACCCCAGCGGTCTGCTCTACGCGACCTACGAGCACCGCCTCGTCGCCGAGCTCGACACCGAGCGGCTGCCGCAGCACGTCGCGGTCCTCGCCGACGGCAACCGCCGCTGGGCCCGGGCCAACGCCCCCGGCCTCCCGCTGAGCGAGGGCTACAAGGCCGGCGCGCGGCGGCTGCGCGACTTCGTCGAGTGGTGCGACGAGATCGGCATCCCGGTGGTCACCCTGTGGGTGCTGTCGACCGACAACTTCAGCCGGGCCGACGACGCCGAGCTCGGCCCGCTGCTCGCCGTCATCGAGGGGCTGGTCGACGAGCTGGCCGAGACCGGCCGCTGGCACGTCAACCCCGTCGGCGCGCTCGACCTGCTACCACCCGAGACCGCCGAGCACCTGCGAAGCGTCGACACCGAGACCTCCGAGGTCGACGGGATGGTGGTCAACATCGCCGTCTCCTACGGCGGCCGGCACGAGCTGCGCGACGCCGTCCGGTCGCTGCTGGCCGAGGAGGCCCGCCGGGGCACCCCGATCGAGGCCCTGGCCAAGACGCTCGACATCGAGCACATCGCCGAGCACCTCTACACCCGCGGCCAGCCCGACCCCGACCTCATCATCCGGACCTCCGGGGAGCAGCGGCTCTCCGGCTTCCTCATGTGGCAGTCGGCGCACAGCGAGTTCTACTTCTGCGAGGCCCTGTGGCCCGACTTCCGCAAGGTCGACTTCATCCGCGCGCTCCGGGCGTACGGGCAGCGGGAGCGCCGGTTCGGTCGCTGACGAAGCCCCGTGGACAACGCCACCGGACAACACCTCTGACAACACCGGTCTGACGTCCTGGGAGCGTGAGGCTCTCCGACGAGGTGCGCGAGATCGTCCGACGCGAGGATGTGGTGGCCCGCCGGGACCACCCGGCCCTGACCGGGGCCCTCGCCCGGCTGGTCAGGGACGGTGAGCTGGTCGCCGTGCTGCCGGGCGTCTACGCGCCGGCCGGGGCGGCACATGACCGCCACGCCCGCCTCGCCGCCCTGCGGCTGTCGACCCCTGACGCCGTCCTCGTCGGACGGACGGCCGCTCAGCTGACCTTCTGGCCCGGTCTGCCGGGCGACGTGGTCGAGTGCGCGGTCCCCGTACGCCGGGAGCCGCAGCCCGGCTTCGTCTTCGCCAAGCGCCGGATCCACCCGGAGCTCGTGCTCCGGCACGGCGCGCTGGCGGTGACCGCACCCAGCCTCACGGCGCTCGACCTGTGCGGTGTGCTGGGGGCGGACGCGCTCGACCAGGTGCTCCGGACCCGGGCCGCCACGCTCGACGAGCTCCACCAGGCGCTCCGCCTGACCGCCTCGCGCAGCGGCAACGCCGACCGGAGGGCCTTGCTGCTCGACTCGCGGGACGAGCCGTGGTCAGCGGCCGAGCGGCTCGCGCACCGGCTCCTGCGGCAGGCGCATCGACGGCTGGAGGGCGAACCTCCCGGTCGTGCTCCGCGGACGGCGCTACTTCCTGGACATCGGCTTCCCCGGTCTGAAGCTCGTGGTCGAGATCGACGGCCGGATCCACCAGACCGATCGGGGACTGTTCGAGAGCGACCGGCTGCGGCAGAACGTCCTCGTCCTCGAGGGCTGGACGGTCCTGCGCTTCACCTGGCGGCTCCTCGAGGACCGTCCGGAGCAGTTCGTGGAGACGGTCACCGAGGCGACCTGCTCGATCGGCGACCCGAGGTGGTGGCAGAGCCGCTCGCCCACGCTGCAGGTGCAGCGCGCGTCGCGATCTCGGGTCGAAAAATGAGCGGACGGGTGACAGGCACGTGACCGTGCGGTGACAGGCGCGGTGGCGCGCCGGCCGGCCCGGCGTGGCGGGTCCTGAACCCTTGCTGAGCGACGTAGCGTCGTCCGTGCGGGGCCGTGGGGAAGCGGACCCGCCTGGGAGGCGATGCATGCTCCGTCACCTGACGGGCAGGACCCTCGGACCGCTCGCGGTCCGTCATCTCACCCGGCCGACCACGTGATCCGTGGGGCCGGACGCGATGGCGTGCGGCCCCCGTGAAGGGCAGACCCGTGTCTTCATCCGCACCGTCTCTCGCTTCGGGCACCACCACCACCGACCGCATCACCTACGTGATCGACACCTCCGTCCTGCTGTCGGACCCGAGCGCCCTCAAGCGCTTCGCCGAGCACGACGTCGTCCTCCCGCTGGTCGTCGTGACCGAGCTCGAGGGCAAGCGCCACGACGCCGAGCTGGGCTACTTCGCCCGCACCGCGCTGCGTCACCTCGACGACCTGCGCGTCGCCCACGGCCGTCTCGACGCGCCGGTCCCGGCCAACGACGAGGGCGGCACGCTCCACGTCGAGCTGAACCACACCGACCCGAGCGCGCTGCCGTCGGGCTTCCGGCTGGGCGACAACGACTCCCGCATCCTCGCCGTGGCCCTGAACTACGCCAACGAGGGCCGCGACGTCACCCTGGTCTCCAAGGACCTGCCGATGCGGGTCAAGGCGGCCTCGGTCGGGCTGCGCGCCGAGGAGTACCGCGCCGAGCTCACCGTGAGCAGCGGCTGGACCGGCATGGTCGAGCTCGACGCCACCAGCGCCGAGCTCGACGCCCTGTACGACGCGGGGACGCTCGACCTCGAGGCCGCCCGGGCGCTGCCCTGCCACACCGGGGTCGTGCTGCTCGGCTCGAGCTCCACCGCGCTGGCCCGGGTCACCCCGGACAAGGAGCTGCGCCTGGTCAAGGACCGCGACGCGTTCGGCGTCCACGGCCGCTCCGCCGAGCAGCGGGTGGCGCTCGACCTGCTGCTGGACCCGAGCGTCGGCATCGTCTCGCTCGGCGGTCGGGCGGGCACCGGCAAGTCGGCGCTCGCGCTGTGCGCCGGGCTCGAGTCGGTGCTCGAGCGGCGCCAGCACTCCAAGGTCGTCGTGTTCCGTCCCCTGTACGCGGTGGGCGGGCAGGACCTCGGCTACCTGCCGGGCTCGGAGGGCGAGAAGATGGCGCCCTGGGCCCAGGCCGTCTTCGACACCCTGGGCGCGGTCACCTCCAAGCCCGTCATCGAGGAGGTCATGGACCGCGGGCTGCTCGAGGTGCTGCCGCTGACCCACATCCGCGGCCGTTCGCTGCACGACGCCTTCGTGATCGTCGACGAGGCGCAGTCGCTGGAGCGCAACGTGCTCCTCACCGTGCTCAGCCGGATCGGCCAGGACTCCCGCGTCGTGCTGACCCACGACGTCGCCCAGCGCGACAACCTCCGGGTGGGCCGCCACGACGGCGTCGCCGCCGTCGTCGAGAAGCTCAAGGGCCACCCGCTCTTCGCCCACGTCACCCTGCACCGGTCCGAGCGCTCGCCGATCGCGGCGCTCGTCACCGACATGCTGGAGGACCTCGGCGTCTGACGGCACCGGTCGGAGCCCCCCGCAGGAGGTCGTGTGGGGGCTCCGACCCGGCCCGTGATCTTCCGGAGACCGGAAGATCCGATTATTTCCTTTTGATAACGGCGCTGTGGCATGGTCTTCCGGTGCGTCGACTCGTCCGTCATGGCCTTGCTGGGATAGGAGCCGCGACCTTCGCCGTCGTCGCGGGGGTGACCGCGCTCGGCGCGCCCACGACGACGACGCTCGCGGAGCCCGCGACGACCCTCGCCCCGGCCCCGGTCGTCGCGTCCGTCGACCCGGCCCTCGAGGCCCAGCGCGGTGCCGCGGCCGACCGTGAGAACCGCGACGCCGAGCGCACCCGGATCGCCCAGTCCGTCGCCACCGCGGCCACGCAGCGCGCGTCGAACCTCGACACCCAGGGCGACGTCATCGACAAGACCTCCGACGGCATCAAGAAGGCGCGGGCCAAGGCGAAGGCCGAGGCCGCCGCCAAGGCGAAGGCCGCCGCCAAGGCCGCCGAGGCGAAACGCAAGGCCGCGATCAAGGCGCAGGGCTACGAGGCCGGCACGACCGACCCGCGCGAGATGGCCCGCCAGATCCTCGACAACAAGTTCGGCTACGGCTCCGACCAGTTCTCCTGCTTCGACTGGATCATCAAGCACGAGAGCAACTGGAACGTCCACGCCACCAACCCGGGCTCGGGCGCGTACGGGCTGCCGCAGTCGCTGCCGGGCAGCAAGATGGCCAGCGTCGCGTCCGACTGGCGTGACAACCCGGCCACGCAGATCATCTGGGGCGCGAAGTACATGAAGGACCGCTACGGCAGCCCCTGCGCCGCCAAGTCGCACTGGCAGAGCGCCGGCAACTACTAGGCCCGCGTCCGCCGGGAGCGGCCCGGCCGACCCCGGCCCGTCCCCGAGCCACGTCGGACCGGCCGCGCCCGCCCCTGCGGTGTGGCAATCTCGGTGGGTGCGACGAACCCTCCGCCACGGCCTCGTCGGGGTCGCGGCCGCGGCCCTGACGGTCGCCGCCGGCGTCACCGCCCTCGGGTCGTCGGACGACGTGACCGTCGCCGCACCGCCGCCGGTGACCAGCACGGCCCCGCCGGGCGAGTTCGTCCCGGTGGCCTACGTGCCCGCGGACCCCGTCGCCGACGCCGAGCGTGCCGCGACCGCGGCGCGGGACGACGAGGAGGCCGAGCGTGCCCGCGTCGCCGCCGTCGCCGCCGAGACCGCCTACCAGCGGGCGCTGAGCCTGGGTGAGCAGGGCGACGCCATCGACAAGCAGTCGGCCGAGAACAAGGCCGCGATCAAGGCCCGGATCGCCGCCGCCAAGGCGCGCGCCGAGGCGGCCGAGGCCGAGGCCGCGGCGGCGCAGGAGCGTGCGCGCAAGGCGGCGATCGCCAACCAGGGCTACACGCCCGGCACGACCGACGTGCGGGAGATCGCACGCCAGATCCTGGCGAACAAGTTCAGCTACGGCGACGACGAGTTCTCCTGCTTCGACTGGATCATCAAGCGCGAGAGCAACTGGAACGTCCACGCGACCAACCCGGGCTCGGGCGCGTACGGGCTGCCGCAGTCGCTGCCCGGCGACAAGATGGCCAGCGTCGCGTCCGACTGGCGCGACAACCCCGCGACCCAGATCATCTGGGGCGTCAGCTACATGAAGAGCCGCTACGGCAGCCCGTGCGACGCCAAGGCGCACTGGGAGCGGGCGGGGAACTACTGAGTTCTCTGTGCTCGCTCCGCTCGCACGCGCCTGGCGCTCGAACCCTCCGCCTTCCCTCCTCGCTCGGACGCGGTGACTCCCGCCTCGGTCGAGTCCCGCTGCGCGTCCTCCCTCGTCAGTCCAGGCGGAGGCGCGCCAGCCGGTGGTGGTCGCCCACTCCGTGGCGGATCGTCGCCTAGGGTGTGAGAAACCGGTTTCGGTGACGCGCTCCAGGAGGACGACGATGCAGGCACAGGTGACGCAGGACGGGCTGCGGCCGCTGGGCCGGACGGGCCTGCAGGTCTCGGCCGTCTCGCTCGGCGCCTCGACGCTCGGCCAGGACCGGCCGCAGGGCGAGCCGCCGAGCGAGCAGGCCGCCGAGACCGCGCGGGTGATGCTCACCGGCCCGTTCCGCCTCGTCGACAGCTCCAACAGCTACGGCCAGGGGCGCAGCGAGGCGGCGCTCGGCGCCGGTCTCGCCGCCCTGGGCGGCACGCTCCCCGAGGGGCAGCTGCTCGCGACGAAGGCCGACCGCGACCTCACCACGGGCGCCTTCGACCACGACCGCGTGCTGCGCTCCTTCGAGGAGTCGACGCGCCGCACCGGGCTCGACCACTTCCCGCTCTACCAGCTGCACGACCCGTACACGGTCTCCTTCGCCGACGCCATGGGCCCCGGCGGTGCGGTGTCGGCGCTGGTGCGGCTGCGCGACGAGGGCGCGGTCGGGCACCTCGGCATCGCGGCCGGACCGCTCTCGCTCGTCGACGCGTACGTCGGCACCGGCGTCTTCGACGTGGTCCTCACGCACAACCGCTACACGCTGCTCAACCGCTCGGCGGCCGACCTCATCGACGCCTGGGCCGAGCGCGGCCTCGGCGTGCTCAACGGCGCGGCCTTCGGCGGCGGGCTGCTCGCCCGGGGCCCGCGCCCCGGGTCGACGTACGCCTACGAGCCGGCACCCGCGGAGGTGCTCGGCTTCGTCGAGCGGCTGGACGCTGTCTGCCGGGAGTGGGACGTCCCGCTGCCGGCCGCCGCGCTGCAGTTCTCGCTGCGCAACCCGTCCGTCTCGACGACCCTGGTGGGCACGTCGGTGCCTGGACGGGTCGAGCAGACGCGCGTGCTCGCGGAGCGCGTGATCCCGGACGGCTTCTGGGATGCTGTGGAGCAGCTCGGGACCCCGCCCGTCGACTTCGGCGAGGACTGAGCCCGCAGCAGCGTCGCGGCGGCCGGCGAAGGGGAGTCGTCATGACGAGGAGCGCCGAGGGACAGCGGCGGGTCACCATCTCCGACATCGCGCTGCTCGCGGGGTGCTCCAAGGCGACGGTCTCCAAGGCCGTCAACAACCAGCCGGGCATCTCCGAGGAGGCCCGGCAGCGCGTCCTCAAGATCGCCGAGCTCGCGGGCTGGCGGCCGTCGGCCCGGGCCGTCGCGCTGGCCGGGCGCACGCGAACGGTGGGGTTCATCCTCGACCGGCGCCCCGACCTGCTCGCCGCCGACCCATACCACGCCGAGCTGGTCTCGGGCATCGAGTCGGTGCTCGCCCGGCACGGCTACTGGCTGCTGCTGCGTATCGGCACCCACGCGAGTCCGGAGGAGGAGGCCGCGACCTACCGCGAGCTCGCCCACTCCCACCGCGTCGACGGCGTCCTGGTGGCCGAGACCAGCGTCGACGACTACCGCTTCGGCCTGGTGAAGGAGCTGGGCCTGCCCGCGGTCGTGGTCAGCCGGCCGTGGTCGCCGGTCGACCTGCCCTGGGAGGGCCCGGAGCACCCCGGCGGCGGCATGGACGAGGCGGTCCGCCACCTCGTCGCCCGCGGGCGGGACCGGATCGCGTACGTCTGCGGTCCGCCGAGCCGGTCCTACGTGGTCTACCGCACCAGGACGCTGGTGCAGGCGGTCGCCGACTGCGGCACCGCGCTCGTCGGCATCCGCCAGACCGACGCGTCGGCCGAGGAGGGGTTCGCTGCGACGGCCGCGCTGCTCGCGCAGCCGCAGCCCCCGACCGCGATCCTCTACGACAACGACCAGATGGCGCTGGCCGGCTGCCGGGCCATCAACGCCGCGGGGCTGCGGATCCCCGACGACGTCGCGGTGGTCGGGCACGACGACCTGTCGGTGAGCCGCTGGTTCACCCCGGCGCTGACCACCGTCTCCCAGGACGTCTTCGGCCTCGGCGTGCGCTGCGCGACCCGGCTGCTCGGGATCCTCGGCGAGCAGGTCGAGGAGCCGCCGGCCTTCGCCGACCCGGTGCTCGTGGTGCGGGAGTCGGCGGGGTGACGGCCCGCGCGCGCGAGGCGCTCTGCTAGCGTCGCCGAAACCGGTTTCGACCTGCCGACCGTCGAGGACGGCGGCGCGTCCGACCACGAGCGAGGGAGCCCGTCGGCATGAAGATCACGGCCATCCGCTGCGCGCTGCTCGGCGACAGCCCGGTGATCCGCGTGGCCACCGACGCCGGCGTCGACGGCTACAGCCAGATCGAGTCGTCCAAGCCGTACATGGCCACGGTCGTGCCGATGTACGAACCCTTCCTCCTCGGCGAGGACCCCACCGACATCGAGCGCTGCATGCTCAAGATCCGCCGCTTCGCCGCGTTCAAGCCGTGGGGGAGCGTGGTCTCCGCCCTCGAGGTGGCGCTGCACGACCTGACGGGCAAGGCGTACGGCATCCCCGTCCACAAGCTGCTCGGCGGCAAGGTGCGCGACCGGGTCCGCGTCTACAACGGCGGCGTCCGGCCGGTCCTCGAGGGCCACGAGCCCGAGCACTACGCCGCGGCGATGGCCGAGATGAAGGCGGCGCCCGAGGGCTTCACGATCATCAAGGAGGGCGTCGGCTTCCACGGCTTCATGAGCCAGAACGTCGCCGGCTTCATGCTCGGGGACCAGCGCACCGGACCCCGCCACCCCAACCGCGGCCCGCTGACCGAGAAGGGCCTGAAGCACACGGTCCGCTGCGTGGAGGCGATGAAGGACGTCCTCGGCGACGAGGTCGGCCTCGCCCTCGACATGGGTCCGGGCTGGACGGTGTCGGACGCGATCCGCGTCATGCGGGCCGTCGAGCCGCTGGGGATCCTCTGGGGCGAGGACCTGCTGACCGGCGACTACGTGCCGTGGGTGCACGCCGACCAGTACCGCGAGGTCACGGTCGCCACCACCACGCCGACGCACACGGGCGAGCAGATCTACCTGCGCCAGAACTTCCAGGAGCTCGTCGAGCGGAAAGCCGTGCGCGTCGTCGGGCCCGATCCGATGGACGTCGGCGGGCTCGCCGAGCTCAAGCGTGTCGCCGAGCTGGCCGACCTCCACGGCGTGCAGATGGCGCCGCACGGCGTGCTCGACGGGGTGCTCGGTCTCGCCGCGCTCGTCCAGGTCTGCGCGACCCTGCCCGACAACTTCATCGCCTTCGAGTACCCGGTCGCCGAGCACCCCTGGTGGTACGAGATCGTCACCGGGCTGCCGACGCCGATCGTGCAGGACGGGTTCGTGGCGGTCGGGGACGCGCCCGGGCTGGGCGTGACCTTCGACGAGGACGCGACCCGGGCCTACCTGCGGCCGGAGGACCAGGACTTCTTCGACTGAGCGGGCCGAGGACGGACGGAGGGGGAGCCGATGGGTGAGGAACCGCGGCCGCGGAGCGGGGTGCTGACCTTCGGCGAGGCGCTGGTCGGCTACGCCTCCGGACAGGCGTCCCTCGCGGCGGCGACCGCGTTCACGCGGTTCCTGGGCGGCGCGGACCTGAACGTCGCCGTGGGGCTCGGGCGGCTCGGTGTCCGCGCGACGTACGCGACCGTGCTCGGCGAGGACGCGCACGGTGACTTCGCGGCCGCCCGCCTCGACGAGCTCGAGGTGCCGGCCCTGCTGCGGCGGGCTCCCGGCCCGACCGCCGTGATGTTCAAGGCCGGCGCCGGCACGGGCGACCCCGAGGTGCTGCAGTTCCGCCACGACACCGCCTTCGCGCGCGGCGCCGGCGCGGTCGTGCCCGAGGTGAGCGACCTGCTGCGGCGGGTCGCGCACGTGCACCTGACCGGCATCACGCTCGGCGTCTCCGCCGCGACCAGGGAGGCGACGCTGCTCCTGCTCGACGCGGCGCGGTCTGCCGGCTGCACCGTCTCCTTCGACCCCAACCTCCGGCTGCCCCTGTGGCCCGACCGCGACGAGATGCGCAAGGTGGTGAACGGCGTCGCGGCACGCGCCGACGTGGTGCTGCCGGGTGCGGCCGAGGCCCGGCTCCTGACGGGTACCGACGACCCCGAGGAGGTGATGGCCTTCTACTGCGGTCGCGGGGCGGGCGAGGTGGCGGTCAAGCTCGGTGCCGAGGGCGCCGCAGGAGGGTCGCTCGGAGCCGAGGTGGTCCGCTCGCGCCGCTTCCCGGTGCGCCCGGTCGACTCGGTCGGCGCCGGTGACGGGTTCGCGGCCGGGTACCTCGCCGGGATGCTCGCCGGCGAGGGGTTCCAGGACCGGCTCGACCGGGCGGCCGCCGTGGGCGCGCTGGTCACGACGCGGGCCGGCGACCTCGACGCCATGCCCTCGCGGGCCGAGGTCGACGCCCTGCTGCGGAGCCGCTGAACCTCAGGCGGGCGGGCGGGTCATCGACAGCACGTCGAGAGCCGCGTCGAGCTGGTCCTCGGTGAGCTTGCCGTCGGTGACGAACCCGCGCTCGACGACGACCTCGCGGATCGTCTTCGACTCCTTGAGCGCCTGCTTCGCGACCGACGCCGCCGCCTCGTAGCCGATGTAGCGGTTGAGCGGCGTGACGATCGAGGGGCTCGACTCGGCGAGGAAGCGGCAGTGCTCCACGTTGGCCGTGATCCCGTCGACGCAGCGGTCGGCGAAGACCGTGCTGATGTTGGCGAGCAGGCGGATCGACTCGAGCACGTTGCGGGCCATGACCGGGAGCATCACGTTGAGCTCGAAGGCGCCGGCCGCGCCGGAGAAGGTCACGGCCGCGTCGTTGCCGATCACCTGCGCGCAGACCTGGGTCATCGCCTCGCAGAGGACCGGGTTGACCTTGCCCGGCATGATCGAGCTGCCCGGCTGCAGGTCGGGCAGGGCGATCTCGCCGAGGCCGGCGCGGGGGCCCGAGCCCATCCAGCGGATGTCGTTGGCGATCTTGTTGAGCCCGACCGCGATGGTCTTGAGCGCGCCGGAGGCCTCGACGAGCCCGTCGCGCGCGCCCTGCGCCTCGAAGTGGTTGCGCGCCTCGGTCAGCGGCAGCCCGGTCTGCCCGGCGATGTCGCCGATGACCTCGGCCGCGAAGCCGCGTGGCATGTTGATGCCCGTCCCGACCGCGGTCCCGCCGAGGGGGAGCTCGGCGACGCGGGGCACGACCGCCTGCACGCGCTCGACGCCGTAGCGGACCTGCGCGGCGTACCCGCCGAACTCCTGCCCGAGGGTCACCGGCGTCGCGTCCATGAGGTGGGTGCGGCCGCTCTTGACGACCTCGGCGAACTCCGCCGCCTTGCCCTCCAGCGAGGTCGCCAGGTGCTCGAGCGCCGGGACGAGCGTCTGCAGCAGGCCCTGCGTCGTGGCGATGTGGATCGCGCTCGGGAAGACGTCGTTGCTCGACTGCGAGGCGTTGACGTGGTCGTTCGGGTGGACGTCGTCACCGAGGCTCGCGCTGGCCAGGCTCGCGATGACCTCGTTGGCGTTCATGTTGCTCGAGGTGCCCGAGCCGGTCTGGAAGACGTCGATGGGGAACTCGGCGTCGTGCGCGCCCTCGGCGACCTGCGCCGCGGCCGCGGCGATGGCGTCGGCCCGGGGCTGGTCGAGGCGGCCGAGGCGGGCGTTGGTCCGCGCGGCCGCGCCCTTGATCAGGCCGAGCGCGGCGACGAGCGCCGGCTCGATCGGGGTGCCGGAGATCGGGAAGTTCTCGACCGCGCGCTGGGTCTGGGCCTTCCACAGCGCGTCGCGCGGGACCTGGACCTCGCCCATCGTGTCGTGCTCGATCCGGAACTCACTGGTCTCAGCGCTGGCCATGGCCTCATCCTGCCGCACCCGCGCCGGGCGCTCAGGCGGGTGGACGACGCACCGTCTCGATCGCGTACGTGAACGTCCGGCCCTCGCGCCGCACCTCGAGCAGGGTCTCGGCGGCCGACGGGTGGAGGTTCCGCAGGGCGGCCAGCAGCGGGGGAGACGGGGCCTGGCACCAGACCGCCAGCAGGCCGCCGGGGGCGAGGCGCGCGTACGAGGCGCGCAGCCCGGCCTCGGCGTAGAGGGCGTGGTTGGCCGCGTGGATGAGGAAGTCGGGGCCGTTGTCGACGTCGAGCAGGACCGCGTCCCAGGGGCCGTGCGGCCCCGGCGAGCCCTGGGTCTGGCGGCCGTCGACGTCAAGCACGCCGGCAACGTCACCGACGTGCAGCCTCACCCGCGGATCGCTCGCCGCCCGCGCCAGCGTCCGCGTCCGCGCCTCGCTCGCCCAGACGACGAGGGCCGGTTCCAGCTCGACGACGTCCACCCGGACATCCGCATCGAGCCGGTCGGCCTCGTCCAGCACGGCGGCGACGGTGTAGCCCAGCCCGAGCCCGCCGACCAGCACGTGCGGTGCCCCGCCGGCGAGCCGCCCTAGCTCGCGCTCGCTGTGGGTCTCGGTGCTGTCCATCGCGAAGGCCCCGTTGACGACGAGCTCCTCGACCCCGCCCTGCTCTGGCCCACGACGGCGCAGCAGGACCTCGCCGCGCTCGCCCTGGGCGCGTCCCAGTTCCACGACCTCGTCCACGCCGAGCATCCTCCCGTGCGCGCACTGTGCCCGGTGACTTGGCGCGGTGCGAGAGGATGACGGCGTGGCACGGGCGAAGAAACCAGCGACGATGGGCGACCTGATCAGGTCGCTCGTCGTCATCATCATCCCGCTCGTGCTGGTCACGCTCTTCTTCACGCGCAACCTCGAGGACGCCCCGGTGACGGTCGTCGACTGGCAGCCGGTCGCGGCGCAGGCGCGGGCCGAGGCGCCCTTCCCCGTGCTGGCCCCGGTCAACGTGCCGCCGGGGTGGCGGGCCACCCAGGCCACCTGGGTCAAGGTGGGCGAGCCCTACCTGAACGGCGACCCGTCGGTCCGCAACCTGTGGAAGCTCGGCTTCCTCACCACCGACGACGTCTTCATCTCCCTGACGCAGGGCGACCTCAAGCCCGACGAGCTGGTCAGCGACCAGACGCGCAAGGGCCTCCCCGACGGGCAGAGCACCGTGGGCGACCAGACGTGGGAGCGCCTGGTCAGCGACGACGGGCGTACGCGGTCGCTCGTCCAGCGCTCACCGCAGGTCACGACGATCGTCAGCGGCGACCTCCCCTACGAGGGCCTGGAGACCTACGCCGGGATCCTCTCGACCTCCGGCTCCTGACCCCTGCTCCGCAGCCGCGAGGGCGCCGGTCAGTCGGCCTCGTCCGGCGTGCGCGCTCGGCGCGCCGCCTCGACCCGGGCGCGGGCCCCGTCGAGCCACCGCTGGCAGGCCGCGGCCAGCTCCTCGCCGCGCTCCCACAGCCGCAGCGACTCGTCGAGCGGCACGCCGCCGGACTCCAGGCGCTGCACCACCGTCAGCAGCTCGTCGCGGGCCTGCTCGTAGGTCAGCTCCGGCTGCGTGCCGGCCTGCTCGGCTGGGCTCATGCTGCGCTCCGTCCCGGTCGTACGTCTCGGACCTCGACGGTCAGCTGCCCGTCCGCGAGGTAGGTGAGCAGGTCGTCGCCGGGGTCGACGTCGGTCACCGAGGTGAGCGCGTGGCCCTCCGGCCCGACGACGATGGCGTAGCCGCGCTCCAGCGTGGCCTTGGGTGACATCGCCCGTACGCGGGCGAGGTGGTGACCGACCGCCACGGTTTCGCGCTCGACCATCGCGCTGACCGCGCGCAGGGCGCGCCCGCGCGCCTCGGCGACCTGCCGGTCGTGCACCGTGAACGAGCCGGTCGGGTCGACCAGCACCGGTCGGGACCGGAGGGCACGCAGGGCCTCGGACTGGCGGGCCAGCAGGGCGTCGACGAGGTGGTCGAGCCGGGCGCCGACCGCGGCGATGCGCTGGCGCTCCTCGGTCACGTCGGGCACCACACGCTTGGCCGCGTCGGTCGGGGTCGAGGCGCGCACGTCGGCGACCAGGTCGAGGATCGGGTTGTCGCTCTCGTGGCCGATGGCGCTCACGACCGGGGTCCGGGCCGCGAACACGGCACGGACGAGCCCCTCGTCGGAGAAGGGGAGCAGGTCCTCCAGCGAACCGCCACCGCGCGCGACGACGATCACCTCGACCTCGGGCAGGGCGTCGAGCCGGTCGAGCGCGGCCATCACCTGCTCGGCCGCCTGCGCGCCCTGGACCAGGGCGTGGCGGACCTCGATCTGGACGCCCGGCCAGCGTCGCCGCGCGTTCTCGACGACGTCGCGCTCGGCGGCGCTGCCCGCGCCGGTGATCAGCCCGACGGCGCGGGGGAGGAACGGCAACCGCTTCTTGCGGGCGGCGTCGAAGAGCCCCTCCGCCTGCAGCAGCCGCTTGGTCTGCTCGAGGCGCGCGAGGAGCCGGCCCTCGCCGACCGGCGTCAGCGCGTCGCAGGCGAAGGTCAGGCGGCCGGACTGCTCGTAGTACGACGGCTTGAGCCGCGCGACGACCGTCGAGCCCTCGGTGAGCGGACCGGCGGCGTCGAAGGTCGTCGGCGAGACCGTCGCCGACACCGACACCTCGGCGAGCCGGTCGCGCAGGGTGAGGAAGATCGTGCGGCCACGCCCCCGGCTCACCTCGATGAGCTGGGCCTCGACCCAGACCGGCCCGAGCCGCTCGATCCAGCCGCGGACGAGGTGCGCCACGCGCCGCAGCGGCTGCGGGTTCTCCGGCGACGACTCGAGGGCCACGCGGGGAACTGTAGTGATCACGGCCGACAGTCCTGGGGTCCGCGTCGCGCTCAGTAGACTCAGGACATGGCCGAGACCCCCGCAGCGAGCCCGAGCGCCACCCTCGACCTGCTGCCCGCCGCGCCGGCGCCCGCGGGGGAGAAGCAGGTCGTCGTCGCGGCACCCCGTGGCTACTGCGCGGGCGTCGACCGCGCCGTCATCACCGTGGAGAAGGCGCTCGAGGCGTACGGCGCCCCCGTCTACGTCCGCAAGCAGATCGTGCACAACCGGCACGTCGTCGAGGACCTCGCGGCGCGCGGGGCGGTGTTCGTCGAGGAGCTCGACGAGGTGCCCCCGGGCTCGACCGTGGTGTTCAGCGCCCACGGCGTCTCCCCGGCGGTCAAGGCCGAGGCGGTCGAGCGCGGCCTGCAGGCGATCGACGCGACTTGCCCGCTGGTGACCAAGGTCCACCACGAGGCGCGCCGCTTCGCCCGCGAGGACCGCGAGATCCTGCTCATCGGCCACGCCGGCCACGAGGAGGTCGAGGGGACGATGGGCGAGGCGCCCGAGCGCACCACCCTCGTGCAGTCCCCGGCCGACGTCGACACCCTCGAGGTGAAGGACCCCAGCCGCCTCGCGTGGCTGAGCCAGACCACGCTCAGCGTCGACGAGACGCTCGAGACCGTGGGCCGGCTCCGCGAGCGGTTCCCGCAGCTGCTCGACCCGCCCAGCGACGACATCTGCTACGCCACGACCAATCGTCAGGCGGCGGTCAAGCAGATCGCCGCGCACTCCGACCTGGTGATCGTCGTCGGCTCGGCGAACTCGTCCAACTCCGTACGTCTGGTCGAGGTCGCGCTCGAGGCGGGCGCCAAGGCTGCGCACCGCGTGGACAACGCCGGCGAGGTCGACCTCGCCTGGTTCGACGGCGTCGCCTCGGTCGGCGTGACCAGCGGCGCGTCGGTCCCGGACAACCTCGTCCGGGGTGTCCTCGACCTCCTGGTCGAGCGGGGCTACCCGACCGCCCGCGAGGAGAAGCTGACCGAGGAGTCCCTCGTCTTCGCCCTCCCGCCCGAGCTGCGCCGCGGTCTCAAGCGCAGCGTCAAGGGCGACTGACCGCCCGACCAACAGCGGCAGAGGAGCTCCCTGAACTCCTCGGAGGATGAGCGCAGAGAACGCTCCCTGAGCTTGTCGAAGGGCCTCGAAGAGGTCGGCGTGCTCGCCCGTCCGCAGAAGAGACGCCAACCCGTTCCGGGCCCTTCGACAGGCTCAGGGAGCGTCCTTCGGCTTCGCAGCTCAGGGCGTACGCGTGCGACCCGCCTCGATCAGGACGAGCGCGCCTCCCGCTCGTCGTCCGCCGGGGCCTCGTCGGCCACGAGCTCCCAGAGGTCGGGCTCGGGACGGACGAGCTCGTCGACCTCGGGGATGGCCGGCGTCATCGCCGTCGAGCCACGACCGCGCCGCTTGCTGGTGCGCCCGATGATCGGCTCGACCTGGGTGGCGTCCTCGACGAGCTCGGGGGCCTGGATCTGGCGCGTGGTGGCCTCGAGCTGCGTCAGCCCGGTGAGCTCGGCCTCGGTGACCTTGAGGTCGGAGAAGCGTCGGGCCTGCACGAGCACCCGGCTCTCGACCGTGGCCACCGTCTCGTTGTACGCCTTCACCGAGCCCTGCAGCGCCCGGCCGAGCTTGTCCAGGCGGCTGCCCATGACGCCGAGGCGCTCGTGCAGCTCGCGACCGAGGCGGAACACCTCGGCGGCGCTCTCGGCCAGCGCGGCCTGGCGCCAGCCGTACGCGACCGCGCGCAGCAGGCCGATGAGCGTCGTCGGCGTCGCCAGGACGACGTTGCGCCTGGCGGCGTAGTCGTACAGGTCGGGGACCTGGTCGAGCGCCGCGGCGAAGAACGCCTCGCTGGGCAGGAAGAGCACCACGAACTCCGGCGTCTCGCCGCTCTTCCAGTACTGCTTGGTCGAGAGCTGGTCGACGTGGGTGCGCACGTGGCGGCCGTAGCGGACCAGCGCCTCGCCCCGACCCGCGTCGTCCTCCGCCTCGGCCGCCTCGAGGAAGGCCGACAGCGGCACCTTGGAGTCGACGAAGACGTGCTTGCCCTCGGCGAGGTTGACCCGCATGTCTGGGCGGAGCGTCTTGTCGTCGGCCGACATCGTGTGCTGGAGCTCGAAGTCGCAGCGGTCGAGCATCCCGGCGATCTCGGCGACCCGCTTGAGCTGGGTCTCGCCCCACGAGCCGCGGATCTGCGGCTTGCGCAGCGCGGTCACCAGGGCGGAGGTCTCGCGGCGCAGGGTCTCGCCCGTCTGCCGCACGGTCTGCACCTGCGCGCGCAGGTCGACCGACATCGCGACCCGCTCCTTCTCGACCTCGGTGAGGCGGGTGCTGAGCAGCCCGAGCTGCTCGCGCACGGGCGCCATCAGCTCGGCGGTCGCCTTCATCCGGGTCTCGTGGACGGCGTCGGCGCTCTTGCCCTGGCGCTCGAGGGTCTCGGCGGAGACGACCTTGAAGTGGTTGAGCAGCGCCTCGCGGTCGGCGGCCACCTCGGCGGCCCGGGCGACGGCGGCGTCGCGCTGGGCGACCGCACCGGCCATCTCCGCGGCGACGGTCGCCGCCTCGGCCTGCGCGGCCGCGGCCTCGCTGCGGGCGTCGGACACCCCGGCCTTGGCCTCGGCGACGTCGGCGCGTGCCTGGCCGATCTCGGCACGGGCGCTCGCGGCCTCCGCGCGCGCGGTGGCCGCCTCGGTCCGGGCCTGGGCGGCCCCGGCCTGGGCGTCGGCCACCTCGGCCCGGGCGGCGGCCAGGGCCGCCGACGTGTGGGCGTCGGCCGTGTCGAGCTCGGAGCGCGCCAGCCGACGGCCGACCGTCATGCCGCCGACCACCCCGGCGACGAGGCCGGCCAGCAGCGCCAGCAGCAGCAGGAGCACCGACAACCCGTTCATGCGTCCGAGCATGCCGGGAGCCACTGACACAACCGCCGACGCCGCTCGGCGCGCCGCGTGTGACGCGGGCCGGAGGGCCGTCGTGGTCGGCCCGTCGGGCGTCCGACCGCGCGTCTACGGTGGTCGCGTGCCCGCCACCGACGACCCCGCCACCGCCCACGTCGAGGACCTCGCGGCCTTCGTCCGGGCCTCGCCGACGTCCTTCCACGCCGCGGCCGAGGGCGCGCGCCGCCTGGCCGCGGCCGGTTACGTCGAGCAGGACGAGGCGGAGGCCTGGGACGCGGGCCCCGGCGGCCACTTCCTCGTGCGCGACGGCGCGCTCGTCGCCTGGCGCGTCCCGGAGGGTGCAGGGCCGCTGACGCCCTTCCGCATCGTCGGCTCCCACACCGACTCGCCGACCTTCCAGCTCAAGCCCCGGCCCGACCTGTCGGCGTACGGGTGGCACCAGCTCGGCTGGGAGGTCTACGGCGGGCCGCTGCTCAACTCCTGGCTCGACCGCGAGCTCGGCCTCGCCGGTCGCCTCGTGCTGCGCGACGGGCGCACCGAGCTCGTCCGCACCGGCGCGGTGCTGCGCATCCCGCAGCTCGCCATCCACCTCGACCGCGCGATCGGGGAGACGGGGCTCAAGCTCGACCGGCAGCACCACACGGCCCCCGTCTTCGGCGTGGGCCTGCCCGGCGCCGGGGTGCTCGACCACGTGGCGAGCCGGATCGGTGCGAGCGCGTCCGACGTCGACGGCTACGACCTGCTGGCCTTCGACACCGCGTCGCCGGCGGTCTTCGGCGCCGAGGGCGAGTTCTTCGCCTCCGCGCGCCTGGACAACCTCGCCTCCGTCCACGCGAGCGTGACCGCGCTGCTCGCGGCGGGGGACAGCGACGAGATCGCCGTGCTCGCCGCCTTCGACCACGAGGAGCTCGGCAGCGCGAGCCGCTCGGGCGCCTCCGGACCCCTGCTCGCCGACGTGCTGACGCGCACCGGCGCCGCGCTCGGCGCGGGCACCGACGAGCAGCACCGCGCCTGGGCGCGCTCCTTCTGCGTGTCCGCCGACGCGGGCCACGCGGTCCACCCCAACTACCCCGAGCGCCACGACCCCGCCAACCGGCCGCTGCTCAACTCGGGCCCGCTGCTCAAGATCAACGCCAACCAGCGCTACGCGACCGAGGCCCGCGGCACGGCCCGCTGGCGCGCGGTCTGCCGCCGGGCCGGCGTCGGGGTGCAGGCCTTCGTCTCCAACAACGCCATGCCCTGCGGCTCCACCATCGGGCCGCTGACCGCCACCCGGCTGGGCATCGACGTCGTCGACGTCGGCATCCCGACCCTGTCCATGCACTCGGCGCGCGAGCTCACCGGGAGCCGCGACCCGCACGACCTCGCCCGCGCGCTGACCGCGTACTGGTCCGACTGAACCCTCCCGGCCCCGGCGAGCGTCCCTGGGATCGGCGGCCCGCACCCCTACGGTGTGTCGTCCACGGCCCACCCCACGGGCCGACGACGCTCGGAGGACCGACGGTGTCCAGCTCCTACACCCCGCCGACCCGGCCCACCGGGTACGCGACCGGCACGACGGCCACGGACGGCTCGCGCCCCACGGCCACGGACGATCCGCGCCCGACCGGCCCCGAGGCCCGCGACGGCCTCGGTGACCCCGCCGTCAAGCCGGTCCGGCCCCGCGGCCACGTCCGCGACGACCTCGGCCTGCTCGTCCTGCGCCTGGGCCTTGCCGCGGTGATGATCGCGCACGGCTACCAGAAGTTCTTCCTGCAGGGCGGCGGCTCGTTCGCCGCGACCCAGTCCGGCTTCGCGCAGCTGGGCGTCCCGTACGCGCAGGTGGCCGGCGTGCTGATCATCGTGCTCGAGCTGGTCGGCGGGCTCGCGATGGTCGTCGGGCTCTTCACCGTGGTCGTCGGGATCGCGTACGCGGCGGCGATGGCCCTGGCCGTCTACCTCGTGCACCTGCCCCACGGCTTCTTCGTCGCCGACAACGGCTACGAGTTCGCCGCCCTGACTGGCGTCGTCGCCCTCGTCCTCGCCGTCACCGGCGCGGGCAAGATCTCCCTCGACCGGGCGCTGTTCGGCGCCAAGCGCCGCCGCCGCGCCCGCGAGGCCCGCGAGGCCGGTCTCTAGGCACCGGCTGGACCGCCACGCGGTCCCGCACGTCTCCGTCAGCCGCCCAGGTCCCGACCTGGGCGGCTGTCGTGTCACCGGAGGGGGAGCTCGACCCCGCGCTCGCTCTCGGGCCGGGCGCCGAAGATCCGCCGGTCGGCCTCGGCGATCGCGACGTCGTCGATGCTCGCCTCGCGGCGCCGCATCAGCCCGTGCGCGTCGAACTCCCAGTTCTCGTTGCCGTAGCTGCGCCACCAGCGCCCGTCCGCGTCGCGGCACTCGTACTGGAAGCGCACCGCGATCCGGTCGTCGGTGAAGGCCCACAACGACTTGCGCAGGGCGTAGTCGAGCTCGCGCTCCCACTTCGCGGTGAGGAAGGCGACGATCTCCTCGCGACCGGTGACGAAGGTGTCGCGGTTGCGCCAGCGCGAGTCCCCTGTGTACGCGACCGAGACCCGCTCCGGGTCGCGGCTGTTCCACGCGTCCTCCGCGGCCTGGACCTTCGCGGCGGCGGTCTCACGGGTGAACGGGGGCAGGGGCGGTCGGTCGGCCATGACTGGACGCTAGGCCACGTGGGGACGCCACGCCCGGGAGTCCGGTGCGTCGGCCCGTCGACGCGGTCGCTGGGACCCCTGCGAGTCACTAGGCTGGGCCGACGTGGCGCTCACCATCGGCATCGTCGGACTCCCCAACGCGGGCAAGTCCACCCTGTTCAACGCCCTGACCCGCAACGACGTCCTCGCCGCGAACTACCCGTTCGCGACCATCGAGCCCAACGTCGGCGTGGTCGGGGTCCCGGACCCGCGGCTCGGGGTGCTGGGTGGGCTGTTCTCCTCCGAGCGCACCGTCCCGGCGACCGTCAGCTTCGTCGACATCGCCGGCATCGTCCGCGGGGCGAGCCAGGGCGAGGGCATGGGCAATGCCTTCCTGTCCCACATCCGCGAGGCCGACGCGATCTGCCAGGTCACCCGGGTCTTCACCGACCCCGACGTCACCCACGTCGAGGGCGAGGTCGAGCCGTCCAACGACATCGAGACCATCAACACCGAGCTGATCCTGGCCGACCTGCAGACCCTCGAGCGCGCCCTGCCGCGGCTGGAGAAGGAGGCGCGGACCAACAAGGACAAGCTCGCCGTCATCGCCGCGGTCAAGGAGGCGCAGCAGGTGCTCGACTCAGGGCGCACCGTCTTCGCCGCCGGCCTCGACCGCGAGCCGCTGCGCGAGCTCTTCCTGCTCACGGCCAAGCCGTTCCTCTACGTCTTCAACTGCGACTCCGACGAGCTGGCCGACACCGCCCTGCTCGACCGGTTGCGCGGCATCGTCGCCCCGGCCGAGGCGATCTTCCTCGACGCCAAGATCGAGTCCGAGCTCGTCGAGATGGAGCCCGACGAGGCGCGCGAGCTCCTCGCCGAGATGGGCATGGACGAGCCGGGCCTCGACCACCTCGCGCGGGTCGCGTTCGCCACGCTCGGGCTGCAGACCTACCTGACCGCCGGGCCGAAGGAGTCGCGTGCCTGGACGATCCCGCAGGGCGCCACCGCGCCCGAGGCGGCCGGGGTGATCCACACCGACTTCCAGAAGGGCTTCATCAAGGCCGAGATCGTGTCGTACGACGACCTGGTCGCCGCCGGCTCGGTCAACAACGCCCGCGCCAAGGGCCAGGTCCGCCTGGAGGGCAAGGACTACGTGATGGCCGACGGCGACGTGGTGGAGTTCCGCTTCAACGTCTGATGGCCGCTCCGGGGGAGGACGAGGACGTCCGGGTCTGCGAGGGGCGCGACGCCGCGTCCCGCGCGGACGCCGTGCGCCTCGCCCGCCGTCGCGCGCTGGCCGGGCGCGAGGAGCTCGCGGCCGAGGTGGAGGCGCTGCTCTACCGGCACGACCCGATCGGCATCGCGGGCGAGGACAACGTCGACGAGTACCGCGGCGAGGCGGAGTCCATCGTGGTGCGGCTCCCGCGGGTCCGGTCCGAGGCCGACCTGCTCGCCCTGGTGCACGCGGAGTTCGTACGCTGGTTCGACGCCGACACCGCCGGACGGCCCGAGCGTTACGCGGCGCTGGTGGCCGAGCTCTGGCCCCGGGTGCGCCCCGACCCCTGATCCGGACGGGCCATGCGTCCGCACCTGGTTCACTCATGATCGACAGTGGCGTCCTCACGCTCCTGCCCGACCCAAACGGAGGTTCTCCACCGATGTCCATCGAAGCCGAAGCACTGTTCCGCGGTCGTGTCTACCGGGTCACCACCGAATCGGTCGTCGCGAACACCCAGCCCGTGGTCGGCGCCGAGCGCGAGCTGCACCTGACCACCTGCCGCACGCTCAAGAAGTACGGCGAGGGCAACCCCGCGTTGGTCCCGCTGTCCGACGAGGAGGTCGACGCGGCGTGGGTCCGGGCCGTCGACGAGGACACCTCGACCGAGACGTCCGGCAAGGAGTGGCCCTTCAGCGCCGAGACGGCCTGGTGCCCCGTCTGCATCGTCAAGGAGCTGAAGATCGCGGCCGACGGCAGCTACCGCCACCCGGAGGCCCGTTCGCCGAAGTGGCGGCCCGGGGTGCCGCTCGGCTGCCGGTTCCCAACCGCGCACGGGCAGCACTGCGGCTGCCCCGTCTGATCGTGCGCCGGGAGGCGTGAGGCGGTCCTACTTGTTCTTGGCCTTCTTGGCCTTCTTGGCCTTGCCGCCCTTCTTGCCCAGCTCGGCCTGGGCGGCGGAGGACTTCCGCGGGTTCTTCTTGCCCTCCTTCGCCGCCTTGGCGTTCGCCTTCTTGGCGGTGTCGCTGCCCTTGCCCAACTTGTCGGCCACCAGCGGCCTCCTCTCGTCGTCGCTGCTTCTACCTCCCGACCCGCGCCGACGGTTGCGGTTCAGGTCCAGGCGCGCGCGGAGCGCTCCCGCCAGTAGGCCTCGGGCTGCTCGCGGGCGGCCAGGACGTCGTCCAACCAGCCCGGGGGCAGGTCGACCCGGGCGGCGCCGAGGTTGCTCCGCAGCTGGTCCGGGGTGACGGCGCCGGAGAGGACGACCGAGGCCCAGGGCTGGGCGAGGGCGGCGGCCACGGCGACCTGGTCGGGCGTGACGCCCAGCTGGCCGGCGAGGCGCAGCACGGCGGCGACGCCCGGCGCGGGGTCGGCCTCCACCCCGACGAGGCGGCCGTTGGCCACCGCCTCCTTGACCACCACCCGCAGGCCGGCGCGCCGGGCCTCGGCCAGCGCCGGTCCGGCGGAGGGCTCGAGGACGTTCCAGGTCGACTGCACGACGGCGAAGAGACGGGCGCCGCCGACCTCGAGGGTGAGCGCGCGGCGCACCACGTCGGCCTGCCGTGGCCCGGAGGTCGAGAAGCCGACCGCCGTCCCGCCGTCGCGCAGGCCGGCCAGCCGGCGGTGCAGGGCGGCGTCGGTCAGCGCCGGGCTGTCCGGGGTGAGGGAGTGGACCTGGTAGACGTCCGGCAGCCGGCCCAACGCCGCCCGCGTCTCCTCCACCTGGCGCTCGAAGGCGTCGAGCGAGTGGTCCTTGACCTCATGCACCTCGGCGTCGAGGCGCCACCCGCCGACGTAGGCGTAGCCCCACTTCGAGGCGACGGTGACGTCGGCCGACCCCAGTCGGTCCGCCCGGGTCGAGAGCCAGCCGCCGAGGAACCGCTCGGCGAGCCCGTAGGAGCGGGCGGCGTCGACGTAGCGGACCCCGGCGGCGTACGCGGCGTCGAGCACGGAGCGGGCGTCGGCCTCCAGCTCCTCGACCGAGCGCGAGCGGCCGAGGTCCCGGTCACGACCCGGGGTGATGTACGCCGGGCGGCCGACCGCGGCCAGGCCCACCCCGACCACGGGCCCGTCGCCGACTGCCGCGCTCTGGCTCATCTCGCTCCTCGTCCCTCGGCCGGGTCCGCGTCAGAAGTGGTCCAGGACCCCGCGCACGCGACCGGCGACCAGCGCGTCCCAGGTCGCGTCCTCGGCCCGGTCACCGCCGACGAGGAGGCCGAGGGCGCGCAGGTCACGGCAGGGCCGCGCGCCGGTGACGAGCAGGGCGAGCCCGCGCGGCGAGAGCGTCCGGTCGCCGGTCACGACGGCCCGCTCGCAGTGCACCAGGCCGCCCGACGCCGTGACCGCGTACGCCCCGTCGAGGCCGGGGAGCACGTCACCGCTCAGGTGGAAGCCGAGCGCGGCGGTCAGGGCCGGCGAGCAGGCCGCGCCGGTGAAGGCGGCCTCCACGTCGAGCACCTTGAGCATGTAGAGCTCGTCCTGCACCGTCGTCCAGGCCAGGGATCCGAGGAGCACGCGGACGAGGTCGTCGGCGGTCGTGCGCAGCCGCACGGTCGACGCCACGCTGGCGAAGCTGCCGAGCATGCCGAGCAGGGCGGCGTACGCGTCGACCTCCGTCGCGAGCAGGTCGTCCACGACGAGCTCGGGACCGCTGCCGTCGCCGCGGCCGCGCAGCCAGGAGGCGTAGCCGAGCAGCCGGCCGTCGGGGGCCTCGGCCAGGGTGACCCCGGTCGGCCCGCCCACGAGCTCCTCGTCGGTCGTGGTGAAGGAGACGCCGCGCCGCGTCAGCGCGCCGTCGACGCCGGCGGCCCAGGCGTCGTAGAGCCTCCGGACGCGCTCGGCGTCGACCGGCTCGGCCCGGCGCAGGGTCACCTCGCCCCCGGGTCGCAGGCCGGCGAGCGAGGCGCTGGGGACGTCGACGACGCGGACGCCGGCGATGGACTCGTAGCCGGTGCGGCGGTAGATGCCGGGCGCGCTGGGGAACATGGTGGACACCACGGCGCCCCGCTCGCGCGCCCCCTCGAGCAGGGCGAGCAGCACCGGACCGAGCACGCCCCGGCCGCGGGCCTCGGCGGCGACGGTGACCCCGGCGATGCCGGCCACGGGCAGCACCCGGCCGCCGAACCACCCGTCGAACTCGCGGTCGGCCGCCTGCGCCAGCAGCCGGTCGCCCTCGGTGACGCCCCACCAGTGCCAGCCCGGCAGATCGAGCGAGCGCGGCTCCGCGGGCGGACCCGTGGTGGACGCCGGCACGCCGAACGCCTCGTGGCCCAGCCGCTGCGACGCGGCCGATGCCTCGGGTCCGAGCCGCCGCACCGTCGTGGTCATCGCCCCATCCTGCCCTGCAGAGGCCCGGGGCGGCCGCTGCCTAGTCTGTCGCGGATGAGCGACCTGCGCACCGGCATCGGCTGGGACATCCACCGGCTCGTCCCGGGCCGGCGCCTGGTGCTCGGCGGGGTCGAGGTGCCGGCGCCCGCGGGCTTCGACACCCACTCCGACGGCGACGTCCTCAGCCACGCCGTCGTCGACGCCCTCGCCGGGGCGATGGCGGACGGGGACCTCGGCACGCACTTCCCCGAGGACGACCCGGACGCCGAGGAGGCCCGCAGCCTGGACTTCGTCGTCGCCTTCGCCGCACGGGTCCGCGAACGGGGCTGGATGGTCTCCTCCCTCGACAGCTTCGTGGTGCTCGGGACGGTGCGCCTCCGGCCCCACCTGGAGGCCATGCGGTCCAACCTCGCCGTCGCCCTCGGCGTGGACCTCGACCGCGTCTCGGTGAAGGCGCGCTCTGCCGACGGGCTCGGTCCGGAGGGCCGTGGCGAGGCGGCCAGCGCGTCGGTCAGCCTGCTGCTGTCGCCGCTCGGCGCCGAGCAGCACACCTGACCGCCCACGCCCGGGGCGGTGGTGCGGGGCAGACTGCCGGGCATGACGACCCCCGCCCCCCGGACGAGCACCTCCCACGACCGAGCCGTCGGCGAGGGGCTCCGCGGGCCGGCGCCGGTCGCCGCGGTGCAGGCGTGAGCGCGGGCGCCGACGGGCGCACCAGCCTCACCCGGGCCGAGGCCGAGGTCCGCGCCGGCGCGGTCTCGGTGCAGAGCGTCGAGGTGGCCCTCGACCTCACCGACGAGGCGGGACCGACCTTCGGCTCGCGCAGCGTCATCCGCTTCTCCAGCACCGCGTCCGAGACCTTCGTGGACTTCGCCGGGGAGGAGCTCACCGCGGCCGTGCTCAACGGTCGCCCGCTCGACCTCGCCGCCTGGTCCCGGGCGCGCATCCCGCTGACCGGGCTGCAGGCCGACAACGTGCTCGAGGTCGAGGGCCGGATGGGCTACTCCAGCGACGGGGAGGGCCTGCACCGCCACGTCGACCCCGCCGACGGGCGCACCTACCTCTACGCGATGTCGTTCCTCGACGCGGCGCCGCGCTGGTACGCCTGCTTCGACCAGCCCGACCTCAAGACCCGGTGCACCTTCGACGTCACCGCGCCCGTCGGCTGGACCGTGCTGGGCAACGGTCCGGCGGAGGTCCTGGAGCCGGGCCGGTGGCGCATCGTCTCGGCGCACCCGCTGTCCACGTACTTCACGACGCTGGTCGCGGGTCCGTACGCGTCGGTCCACGGCGAGCACGACGGCATCCCGCTCGGGCTGCACGTGCGCGCGTCACTGCGTGCGGAGCTCGAGGCGCAGGCGCCCGACATGCTCGCGGTCACGGCCGCGTCGTTCGACTACTACCACCGCCTCTTCGGCATCCGGTACCCCTTCGGGGAGTACCACCAGGCCTTCGTGCCCGACTTCAACGCCGGCGCGATGGAGAACCCGGGCTGCGTCACCTTCCGCGACAGCTACGTGCCGCGCGGTCGCATCACCCACGCCGAGCAGGGCACCCGCGCCGGCACGATCGCCCACGAGATGGCCCACCAGTGGTTCGGGGACCTCGTGACCATGCGCTGGTGGGACGACCTGTGGCTCAACGAGTCGTTCGCGGAGTACCTGGCGCACCGCTGCTGCACCGAGGCGACCCCGTACGCGCTGTGGACCGAGTTCGGCATCGCCCGCAAGGACTGGGGCTCGGTCGCCGACCAGTCGCCCTCGACCCACCCGGTCGCCGGCAACGAGGCGCCCGACGCGGCCGCGGCGCTGCAGAACTTCGACGGCATCTCCTACGCCAAGGGCGCGGCCGTGCTGCGCCAGCTCGCGACCTACGTGGGCGACGACGTCTTCCTCGACGGGCTGCGCGACCACATCAGCAGCCACGCGTACGGCAACGCCACCTTCGCCGACCTCGTCGGCTCGTGGACGCGGGCCGGGGCGCAGGACCTGCCGGCCTGGGCGCAGGCCTGGCTGCGCACCTCCGGCATGGACACCCTCGACGTCGAGCACGCCGACGCCGGCGTGCGCCTGGTCGCGACCCCGTCGGAGGGGTCCCCGGTCCGGCCGCACACGGTGCAGGTCGGGGTGGTCGACGAGGCCCTTGCGCTCACCGTGCTCGACCCGGTCACGGTCGGCGGCGAGCCGTCACCGGTCGTCCCCGTGGCCGGTCCGGCCGTGCTCGTCACCCCCGACGCCACCGACGTGGCCTGGGCCAAGGTCCGCTTCGGCCCCGACGGCTGGGAGCGCGTGGCCGCCGCCCTGCCGACGCTGCAGGACGAGACCGCCTCGGTCGCGATCTGGAACGCGGTGCGCGACGCGGTCCGCGACGCCGACCTCGACCCGCGCGCGGCCCTGGACCTCGTCGCGACCTCGCTGCCGCAGCAGCGCTCCGAGGTCGTGTGGGACTCCGTGCTCGCCTTCGCCCGGACCCAGCTGGCCGGGGTGTACGCGCCGGTGGGGGAGCGGGCGGGGCGTGCCGCCCGGGTGCGCGAGGTCGCCTGGCGCCTGGTCGACGGGGCCGCGCCGCGCTCGGACCGTCAGCTCGTCTCCTTCCGGCAGGCCGTCCGGCTCGAGACCGACCCGGACCGCCTGGCCGCGTGGTTCGACGGGACCGACCTGCCGCCCGGGCTGGGCCTCGACCCCGAGCTGGTCTGGTCGGTGGTGGAGCGCTGGTGCGCCCTGGGCACCGGGACCGGCCTGCTCGACCAGGCGCTGGCTCGAGACCCCTCCGCCTCCGGCCAGGTCCACGCCGCGCGCGCCCGTGCCGCACGCCCGGACGCCGAGGCCAAGGCCGCGGCCTGGCGGCTGCTCGTGGAGCCGTCACCGGCCGGCGCCTACGAGCTCTACGCCACCGGCGACGGGTTCTGGACCGCGGGGCAGGAGGAGCTCACCACCCCGTACGTGGCGCGCTACTTCGCCGAGATCGGCGGCACGGCGCGGTTCCGGGAGGGCTGGGCCCTCGGCCAGGTGGCGACGCAGGCCTTCCCGCGCACCGCCGCGACCCCGGAGGCGCTGCAGGCTGCGGACGCGGCGCTGCGGACCGATCTCGCCGCCCAGGTGCGCCGGGCGGTGGTCGACGGGACCGACAAGATCCGCCGCGCCGTCGCCTCGCTCGCGCGCTGGCCGTGAGACCGGTGCCGGGCGACCGGCGAATGCCCTGGTCAGAGCCGTGTTCCGGTCGCCGTTGGGGCGCGCGTGCATAGTCGGTCGAAGCATTCACGTCAGGTCACAATCATGTTGCTGATCCACGCCGTTCATGCCCCTGGCTTGTGCACGACTTGTCCGTTCGCCTAGAAATGACCCCGTTCGTGCGCGTCGAGCACCCCACTCGCCTTCGCGCTGACCGCGTCCTTCGACGCAGAATTTCCTGAGGAGGAAGTACATGCGAGCAAGAACTCGCTTGCTGGCCGGCGCCGCGGTGACCTCGCTGGCGCTCCTGGCCACCGCGTGCGGCGGCGGCTCCAGCAGCCCGGACGCCGGGAACAGCGCGGGCACCACGGGCGGAGGCGGGGGCCAGATCACGGTCAACGGCTGCACCCCGAAGGCGCCGCTCATCGCCGGGAACACCTCCGAGACCTGCGGCGGCAACATCGTCGACGCGTTCACGGCCAAGCTCGTGCACTACAACTCCGACACGGCGGCTCCCGAGATGGACCTCGCCGAGTCGATCGACACCAGCGACAACCAGAACTTCACGGTCAAGCTGAAGTCGGGCCTCACCTTCCAGGACGGCAGCCCGCTGACCTCGAAGAGCTTCGTCGACGCGTGGAACTACACCGCCTACGGCCCCAACGGCCAGGCCGGCTCGTACTTCATGACGCCGTTCGACGGCTTCGCCGACGTGCAGTGCGGCGACGCCGACTGCAAGCAGAAGCCGAAGGCCGAGACCATGTCGGGCCTGAAGGTCGTCGACGACACCACCTTCACCATCAAGACCTCGGACAAGGTCTCGAACCTCCTGACGCGCCTGGGCTACTCCGCCTTCGCGCCGCAGCCGCAGGCCTTCTTCGACAACCCGGAGACCTTCGGGCAGAAGCCCGTCGGCGCCGGCCCGTTCAAGGTCGACAGCACGGGCTCGACCGAGACCGTCCTCAGCAAGTGGGCCGACTACAAGGGCGTGGCGCCCGCGCAGGTCGACCAGGTGACGTTCCGCGTCTACCAGGACCCGAGCGCCGCGTACAACGACGTCGTCGCCAACAACCTCGACGTGCTCGACCAGATCCCGCCGGACCAGCTCATCGGTGACCAGTGGCAGTCCGACCTCGCCGACCGCTTCGGCCAGCGCGACATCGGTGGCAACGACTGGGTGACCTTCTCCCCGGAGGACCCGCAGCTCAAGAACAACGTGCCGCTGCGCAAGGCGCTGTCGATGGCGATCGACCGCACGAGCATCCTCAACACCGTCTTCAACGGCACCCGCAGCGCGGCCACCGGCTGGGTCCCCCCGGCCGTGGACGGCTACAAGGCCGGTGCCTGCGGTGACGCGTGCACCTTCGACGCGGCCAAGGCCAAGGCGGCCTACGACGCGGCCGGCGGCTACAAGGGCACGCTGACCTACACGGCCAACGTGGACGGCGCCGGCAACGCGGACATGGGCACCGCGATCTGCAACTCGATCAAGAACACCCTCGGTGTCGACTGCGTCCTCAACGGCGTGAACGACTTCGCGACGTTCCAGAAGGGCATCGACGCCGGTGAGTACAAGGGCATGATGCGGTCCGCGTGGCAGATGGACTACCCCTCGATCGAGAACTTCCTCGCCCCGATCTACTCCAAGGGCGCGGACAGCAACTGGTCCAAGTACGACAGCCCGACCTTCGCCGACCTGCTGAACAAGGCCGCCGCCGCGTCCACCCCGGACGAGGCCAACGCCCTTTACCAGCAGGCCGAGGCCCAGCTGGGCACGGACTTCCCGACCGCCCCGCTGGACTACAAGAAGGCCAACTTCGGCTGGTCCGACCGGGTCTCGAACGTCAAGATCACGCCGTTCGGCACCCCCGACCTGAGCTCGATCACCGTCAAGTGAGCTGATGCGACCGGCCGCGGCTGGGGGAAGACCCCGCCGTGGCCGGTCGCGTCATGTCTGGCCATGATGGTGGCCGGAGGAGGAGGTGCGCATGGCTGCGTACGTGGTTCGACGTCTGCTGCAGATGATCCCCGTGATCATCGGGTCGACGTTCCTGATCTTCGTGATGGTCTTCGCCCTGGGCGACCCGGTCGCCGGGCGCTGCGGGGAGCGTGCCTGCCCACCGGCGTACGTGGCCAAGTTCCGGGCCGACAACCACCTGGACCAGCCGATCCCGGTGCAGTACGCCCTCTACCTCGGGCGGCTGCTCCACGGCGACCTGGGCACCACCTTCGCCGGCAACTCGGTCGGGGCCGAGCTGATCCAGCGCTGGCCCACCACGCTCAAGCTCGCCCTGATCGCCGTCGTCTTCGAGAGCGTCGTCGGCATCGCCGCCGGCATCCTCGCCGCGCTGCGCAAGGGCAAGTTCCTCGACTACCTCGTGACGCTGTCGAGCCTCCTCGTGATCTCGATCCCGGTCTTCGTGATCGGCGGCCTGGCCCAGCTCATCTTCGGCCTGCGGCTCGGCATCTTCCCGGTCACCTCGACACAAGGCACCTGGGGGCAGCTGGTGCTGCCCGGCCTCGTGCTGGGGGCCCTCTCACTGGCCTACATCGCGCGGCTGATGCGCGCCACGCTGATGGAGAACCTGCGCAGCGACTACGTCCGCACCGCCAAGGCCAAGGGTCTGCCACCCAGACGCGTCGTCGGTGTCCACACGCTGCGCAACTCGCTCATCCCCGTCGTCACCTTCATCGGCTACGACGTCGGCGCGCTGATGGGTGGGGCGATCGTCACCGAGCGCATCTTCAACGTCAACGGGATCGGCGGCTTCCTCTTCCGGGGGATCACGCTCAAGGACGGCTCGATCGTGGTGGGCACCATCACCTGCCTGGTCCTCGTCTACCTGCTCGTGAACCTCATCGTCGACGTCCTCTACGGCGTCCTGGACCCACGGATCAGCAATGACTGACACCACGAGGACCGACCAGACGCGGACGACGATCGCCGCGTCCGAGCCCGGCGCCGACGGCTCCGGCTCGCTCGTCCAGCCGACCGACGCGGGCACGACCGCGGAGAAGCCCGCGTCGCTGTGGACCGACGCCTGGTACGACCTGCGGCGCAGCCCGCTGTTCTGGATCTCGAGCGTGCTGATCCTGGTGCTGCTCGTCATGGCCGTCGCGCCGGGCCTCTTCACCAGCGTCGACCCAACGTACGCCTCGCTGGCCCAGGCGCGGCAGCGGCCGTCGGACCAGCACGTCTTCGGCACGACGGCGCTCGGCTACGACGTCTACTCCCGCACCATCTACGGGGCGCGGGCCTCGGTCCTGGTGGGGCTCTGCTCCTCGATCCTGACCGCGGTCATCGGCATCGTCGTCGGGCTCATCTCGGGCTTCACCGGCGGCTGGCTGGACGCCGTGCTCTCCCGGGTCGGCGAGATCTTCTTCGCCATCCCGCTGCTGCTCGGCGGCATCCTCTTCCTCTACGTCTTCCCCAACGGCCTGGACACCCCGTTCTGGCTGCAGGTGGGCAAGGTCGTCCTGGTCATCGCGATCTTCGGCTGGCCGAGCGTGGCGCGGCTGATGCGGTCCTCGGTCCTGCAGGTCAAGCCGAACGACTACGTCACGGCGGCGCGGGCCCTCGGCGGTTCGCCGGGCCGGCTGATCCTCCAGCACGTGCTGCCCAACGCGATCGCCCCGGTGATCGTGGTCTCGACCATCAACCTCGGCGTGTTCATCTCGGTCGAGGCGACGCTGTCGTTCCTCAACATCGGCCTGCGCCCGCCGGCCGTGTCGTGGGGCATCGACATCTCGAACGCGTCCTCGATCGGCCTGGTGCGCGCGGCCCCGAACATGCTGCTGTTCCCGTCGCTGTTCCTGTCCGTCACGGTGCTCGCCTTCATCATGCTGGGCGACGCCGTGCGTGACGCCATCGACCCGAAGCTGCGCTAGGAGACGGACGTGTCATCAGTGGCTGAGCGCGAGACGGTCAAGACCGGGAAGCAGTACGTGCCGCAGGACGGCCTGCTGCTCGAGGTCGACGACCTGTTCGTCGAGTTCCGCACGCGCGAGGGTGTCGCGCGTGCCATCAACGGGGTCTCCTTCGACCTGCGCGAGGGCGAGACCCTCGCCGTGCTCGGGGAGTCGGGCTCCGGCAAGTCGGTGACCGCGCAGGCGGTCATGGGCATCATCGACTCCCCGCCCGGGTACGTCACGGGCGGCGAGATCCGCTACTGCGGCCAGGACCTCCTGACGATGTCGGAGGAGGCGCGTCGCGGCATCCGCGGGCCGGAGATCTCGATGGTCTTCCAGGACGCGCTGAGCGCGCTCAACCCGGTCTTCCCGGTCGGCTGGCAGATCGCCGAGATGTTCCGGGTGCACCGCGGCATGAGCCGCTCCAACGCGCTCGAGGAGGCCGTGCGCCTCATGGAGCGCGTGCAGATCCCGGGTGCCCGGCAGCGGGTGCGGGCCTTCCCGCACCAGTTCTCGGGCGGCATGCGCCAGCGCATCATGATCGCGATGGCCATCGCGCTCGACCCGGCCGTGCTGATCGCCGACGAGCCCACCACCGCCCTCGACGTCACCGTGCAGGCCCAGATCATGGGGCTGCTGCAGGAGCTGCAGGCCGAGCGTCAGATGGGCCTGATCCTCATCACCCACGACCTCGGCGTCGTCGCCGACGTCGCGGACCGGATCGCCGTCATGTACGCGGGCCGGATCGTCGAGCAGGCCGACGTCTACGACCTGTACGCGCGTCCGGCGCACCCGTACACCGAGGGCCTCCTGGAGTCGATCCCGCGCCTGGACCAGAAGGGCGAGGTCCTCGCCGCCATCGGCGGGCTGCCGCCGAACCTGACGCGGATCCCGCCGGGCTGCCCGTTCAACCCGCGGTGCCGCTACGTGCAGGACGTCTGCCGTCACGACCCGCGCCCGCCGCTGCGCGAGGTGCAGCCGGGGCGGCTGGCCGCGTGCCACTTCTCCGAGGCCCTGCTCGTCGACAGCCCCGAGCTCCGGGTGACCCAGTCGGCGGACGAGGTCCAGCGGGCGATGGAGCACGACGAGGGCCAGGGCAGCACGCTCGACGACACGGTGCACACCGTCGACGCCGAGCAGGTCGAGCAGAGCAGGGAGCTGAGGCAGTGAGCGACGTCGTCCTGAGGGCCGAGGGCCTCAAGAAGCACTACCCGATCCGCCGCGGCGTGCTGCGCCGCACGGTCGGGCACGTGAAGGCCGTCGACGGGGTGTCGTTCGAGCTGCACCGCGGCGAGACGCTCGGCATCGTGGGGGAGTCGGGCTGCGGCAAGTCGACGCTCGGCCGGCTGCTGATGAGCCTGGAGGAGCCGACCGGCGGCAGCCTGATGTTCGACGGCGTCGACGCCTTCGCCCAGAAGGGCGGCGACCTGCGCCGGCTCCGTCGCGACATCCAGATCGTCTTCCAGGACCCCTACACCTCGCTCGACCCGCGCAAGACGGTCGGGTCGATCGTGGGGGAGCCCTTCGAGATCCACCCCGACGTCGTGCCGCGCAACAAGCGGCGCGAGCGCGTCCAGGAGCTGCTCGAGCTGGTCGGGCTCAACCCGGAGCACATCAACCGCTACCCGCATCAGTTCTCCGGCGGGCAGCGCCAGCGCATCGGCATCGCCCGGGGCGTCGCGCTGAACCCCAAGGTGATCATCTGCGACGAGCCGGTCTCCGCGCTCGACGTGTCGGTCCAGGCACAGGTCGTCAACCTGCTGGAGAAGCTGCAGGCCGAGCTGGGGCTGGCCTACATCTTCATCGCCCACGACCTCTCGGTCGTGCGCCACATCTCCGACCGCGTCGGGGTCATGTACCTCGGCCGGATGGTCGAGATCGGCGACGAGGACCAGATCTACAACCGGCCCACGCACCCGTACACCCAGGCGCTGCTCTCCGCCGTGCCGATGCCCGACCCGACGCTGCGCGGCAGCGGGCGGCAGATCATGCTCACCGGCGACGTGCCGAGCCCGGCCAACCCGCCCTCGGGCTGCCGCTTCCACACGCGCTGCTGGAAGGCGCAGGACGTCTGCTCCGTCGAGGACCCGGCGCTCGAGCCGCGCCCCGACGGCGTCGACGCCCACCGCTCGGCGTGCCACTTCGCCGAGCCCCGCGTCGTCGTCTGAGCCGCCTGCAGCCCCTGCGTCCGCCCGTCGTGCTCGACGGGCGGACGCGCTCGCGGCCGTCCTAGGGTGGACGCCGTGATCCCTCAGGCGAACCGCCGGCTGATGCTCGTCCACGCCCACCCCGACGACGAGACCATCGGCAACGGCGTGACCATGGCCCGCCACGTCGCCGAGGGCGGCCAGGTGACGCTCGTGACCTGCACGCTCGGCGAGGAGGGTGAGGTCCTCGTCCCCGAGCTCGTGCACCTCGACGCCGAGCACGAGGACAACCTCGCCCCGCAGCGGCTGTCCGAGCTGACCGAGGCCATGCGCCTCCTCGGCGTCACCGACTTCGTCCGCCTCGGCGGCGACGGCCGCTACCGCGACTCGGGGATGGCGTACGACGACAAGGGCCGCGCGATCGCCCGCGACGTCCTGCGCGACGGGATCTTCTGGACCGCCGACCTGCTCTCCGCCGCGAACGACCTCGTCGCGCTGATCCGCGACCGCCGCCCCCAGGTGCTGGTCGCGTACAACGAGATCGGCGGCTACGGCCACCCCGACCACGTGCAGGCGCACCGGGTGGCGATGTACGGCTACCTGCTGGCGGGCGTGCCCGGCTACCGGACCGACCTGGGCGAGCCGTGGACGGTCGAGCGCGTCCTCTGGAGCACCATGAGCGCCTCGCGGATGAAGGCGGCCGTCGCCGCGCTCCGGGCCGCCGGGGACGAGGAGACCTTCAAGGGCTTCGAGGACGCCGAGGGCGAGATGCCGATGATGTCGCCGGACTCCGAGATCGTCGCCGCGGTCGACGGGACCGCGTACGTGGCGCAGAAGCTCGACGCGATGCGTGCGCATGCGACCCAGATCCTCCCGGACGGCACCTTCTTCGCCGGCGGCAAGATGTCGGTCGACAGCATGTGGTCGCACGAGTTCTACCGCTTCGCCGCGGGCACGGCCTTCCCCGCCACGCCCGACAGCCCCTGGGCCGACGACCTCTTCGCCGGCCTGGGCTGACGCCCCTCGCCGGCCGAGTCCGGTGGCTGCTGCTCAGTCCGCGGCGGGCGCCAGGTAGCGGTAGCGGTGGTGCAGCGTGAAGCCCAGCCGCTCGTACGCCGCGTGCGCACCCGCGTTGGCGGCGTCGACCTGCAGGTAGCACCAGCGCGCGTCGCGCCGGGCCGCCCAGCGGCCGAGACCGTACATCACCGCGGTGGCGAGGCCCTGACGCCGGTGGTCGGGCCGGGTCCAGAGCGCGGCCACGCCCAGCCAGCCGCCGGACAGGTGGCCGCGCCCGACGGCGACCAGCCCCTCCTCGGTGCCCACCGAGCCGTACGCCCGCGGCGCCCGCCCCTCGAGCAGCCGCGTGACCAGGGCGGGGTCGGTGTCGTGCGGACGGTAGGAGTCGTAGGTCGCGCGCCAGGAGGGCGTCAGCTCCTCGTCGACCGCCACGCGCGGGTCGGGCTCGTGGTCGCCGAGCAGGTCGGCGAGGCGGACGGCCAGGACGTCGGTGGCGACGTAGGTCTCCCGCCAGCCGAGCTCCTGGAGCGCCGCGTCCTCGGTCGAGCCGGTCACGACCTGGGCGAGCGGGGGGATGGCGTGCGCGGCCGCGTACGCCCGGACGCGTGCGGCGGCCTCAGCCACGGGCAGGCCGGGGTCGCCGACCGCGAGGCAGGAGTTCGCGCGCCCGGTGAACCCCGACGCCGAGCGCAGCCACCACCCGCCGAGGGGCTCGAGGTCCACGGCCCAGGCCTCGACGGCCAGGTGCTCCAGGAGGTCGGGCGCGGTGCGCGAGGGCGCGGGTCCGCCACGGGCCTGCGGCGCGCGACGGGCGACCACGACGTCGTCGAGCGCGACGGCCCAGACGGGTGCCTCGTCGTCCGACGTCGGGTCCAGCGGTCCCTGGAGCCGCAGGGTGCGCCCGTCGGCGTCGAGCAGCCATCCCACGAGGTCGGTGGCCGAGCCGTCGGGCCTCCGCACCCGGACCACCCAGCGCTCGCCGGGCCGCGCCGAGCGCAGGGTCGAGGGAGCTCCCACCGCCGTCCGTCCTCCCGCTGGCTGACCGGCCCGCCGCCACCGGTCGGGCAGGCGCGATACTAGGGGGGCACGACCCAGACGAATGCCCCGCTGCCCGTCCAGCCCCGCTCCCGGGACCGACGGCCGCCGCCTCATCGAGGAGTTCTTCCGTGACGTACGTCATCGCCCAGCCCTGCGTCGACCTCAAGGACCGCGCCTGCGTGGAGGAGTGCCCGGTCGACTGCATCTACGAGGGCAAGCGGATGCTCTACATCCACCCCGACGAGTGCGTCGACTGCGGCGCCTGCGAGCCGGTCTGCCCGGTCGAGGCGATCTTCTACGAGGACGACACGCCCGAGGAGTGGAAGAGCTACTACGACGCCAACGTCGGGTTCTTCTCCGAGCTCGGCTCGCCCGGCGGTGCGGCCAAGATGGGCGTCATCGACGCCGACCACCCCCTCGTCGCGGCGCTGCCCCCGCAGGAGCACGACGAGTGAGGTGAGTGCCACCACGAGCACCACCAGCACGACGCGCCGTGGGCTGGGCGCCGGTCTCCCGGACTTCCCCTGGGACACCCTCGCCGGCGCCCGCGCGACGGCGAACGCCTACCCGGGCGGGGTCGTCGACCTCTCCATCGGCACGCCGGTCGACCCGACGCCCGAGGTCGCGCAGCGCGCGCTCACCGAGGCCGCCGACAGCCCGGGCTACCCGCTGACGTCGGGCACCCCCGCGCTCCGGCAGGCGCTCGCCGACCACCTGGACCGTCGCTGGGGCGCCGCCGTGCTGCCCGAGGCGACGCTGCCGGTGATCGGCAGCAAGGAGCTGGTGGCCTGGCTCCCCACCCTGCTGGGTCTGGGTGCCGGTGACGTCGTCGTCTACCCCGAGGCCGCCTACCCGACGTACGCGGCCGGCGTCCAGCTCGCCGGCGCCACGGGGGTCGCGTGCGACGACCTCACCCGCCTCGACGCCGAGGGGGTCCGCCCGGCCCTGGTCTGGCTGAACTCGCCCTCGAACCCGACCGGTCAGGTGCTCCCGGCCGAGGTGCTCGCCGAGCGCGTGGCCTGGGCCCGCGCCCACGGCGCGATCGTCGCCTCGGACGAGTGCTACGGCGAGTTCGGGTGGGAGGCCGACCCGGTGTCGGTGCTGCACCCGAGCGTGTCCGGCGACAGCCACGACGGGCTCCTGGCGCTGTTCTCGCTGAGCAAGCGGTCGAACCTGGCGGGCTACCGCGCGGGGTTCGTCGCCGGCGACCCGGCCCTGGTCTCCGAGCTGCTCGAGGTGCGCAAGCACATCGGGATGCTCGTGCCGCGGCCGGTGCAGGAGGTCATGGTCGCCGTTCTCGCCGACACCGCGCACGTGGAGGAGCAGCGCGAGCGCTACGCCTCCCGCCGGGCCCGGCTGCGCCCGGCCCTGGAGGCGGTCGGCTTCACCGTGCACCACTCCGAGGCGGGGCTCTACCTGTGGGCCACGCGCGGCGAGGGCAGCCGCGACACCCTGGCGTGGCTGGCCGAGCGCGGCATCCTCGTCGCCCCGGGCGACTTCTACGGCGCGGCGGCGGAGCAGTTCGTGCGCTTCGCGCTCACCGCGACCGACGAGCGCGTCGACGCGGCGGTGGAGCGGCTGCGCGCCTGAGTCCGTCCCTCAGCGAACCGTCACCCTGACCGTCCGCCCGACGTCCTCGCCGTCGGTCCAGGAGGGCAGCGCGTACGCGTCGCTCTCCCACACCTGGTCGTCGACCTCGACGGTGACGACCCCGTGCCGGCCGGCGTTGGCCACGGCGTACTGCGCGTACGCCCACGCCAGCCGGTCGCTCCTGGCCTTGACGGTGACGACCTGGCCCTCGGTCTCGACGTCGACCCGGAACGTCTTGCTGAGCGAGCCCGCCAGGCCCTTCGCGTCGCCGTCCGGCGTGCCGGCCACGAGGCAGGTGAAGGACCGCGCGGTCTGCCCGGTGAGGGCGCTGGCCAGCACCCGCGCGTCGGGCTCGTGGTCGCGGTAGGCGTCGGGGTAGGCGCTGCGCTGGACGGCCTGGGCGACCTTGGTGATGTCCCGGTTCTCCCAGTCGCGGACGCGGACCAGCGCGTTGTAGAACTTCGTCGTCGCGTAGTAGGGGTCCATGAGCTGCTTCTCGCTGCCCCAGCCCTGCGACGGACGCTGCTGGAAGAGCCCGACGGAGTCGCGGTCGCCGTAGTCGAGGTTGCGGATGCCCGTCTCCTGGTAGACGGTCGCCATCGCGATCGAGCCGGCTCGGGGTGCGAGGTCGCGCCGGACCGAGAGGCCGACGACGATCGAGGTGTAGTGCGCCTGGTCGGGGTCGAGGACCACGCTGCGGTCCTTGACGGTGGCCACGCAGCGCTCCTCGCCCGGCAGCGGCGGGACCACGCCCCGCCCGCGCAGCCAGCCGTGCAGGCCGACGGCCGCGACGACGACGAGGGCGAGGACCGCGAGCGCCGCCCCCAGCGCGAGGGCCCGGCGGCGCGCGTACGAGGGCCGTCGGCGGGCGGTGCTCCCTGCCCGAGGCCTCCGGCCCGGGCCAGCCGTGGCCACTACTGGTTGCTGTGCAGGGCCGCGTTGAGCTCCACCCTGCGGCCCTGGCGCGCGCGCACCTCGACGGCCCCGGTCAGCGAGCTGCGCAGGAACAGCAGGCCGTCGCTGCCCGACAGCGCCGCGGCCTTGACGACCTGCCCGTCGGGGAGCGTGACCTTGGTGCCCGCGGTGACGTAGAGGCCGGCCTCGACGACGCAGTCGTCACCGAGGGAGATGCCGACGCCGGAGTTGGCGCCGAGCAGGCAGCGCTCGCCGATCGAGACCTGCTCCTTGCCCCCGCCGGAGAGCGTGCCCATGATCGAGGCCCCGCCGCCGACGTCGGAGTCGCGCCCGACGACGACCCCCGCCGAGATGCGACCCTCGACCATCGACGTCCCGAGGGTGCCTGCGTTGTAGTTGACGAAGCCCTCCTGCATCACGGTCGTGCCCTCGGCGAGGTGGGCCCCGAGCCGTACGCGGTCGGCGTCGGCGATGCGGACGCCGCGCGGCACGACGTAGTCGACCATCCGCGGGAACTTGTCGACCCCGTGCACGGTCAGGTGGCCGAGCGCGGCCCGCAGGCGCCAGCGGACCTCCTCGAACCCCGCGACCGCGCACGCCCCGGCGCTGGTCCACACGACGTTCGGGAGCACGCCGAACAGGCCGTCCAGGTTCACGGTGCGCGGGGCGACCAGGCGGTGGCTCAGCAGGTGGAGTCGCAGGTAGGCGTCGGCGGTGTCGGCCGGCGGCGCGTCGAGGTCGATCTCGGCGCGCAGCAGCTCCACGCGGACGCCGCGCAGCTCGTCGGTGCGCTCGGCGGCGGCCCAGGCCGCGGGGGCGGGTTCGTCGCTCGCCGCCCCGAGGGCGGGGGAGGGGAAGGCGACGTCGAGGACGCCCGCCTCCTCGTGCACGGTCGCGAGGCCCCAGCCCCAGGCGCTGCGTGGACTGGCGTCGGCCTTGTCGGCCACGGCGGCGTCGGTCATGCCCCGAGCGTATCGGGGCGCACCGACAGGCCCCGCCGCCGAACGCGGGCCGCGCCCTGCGCCCGGTCCGCCCTGCCCACCGGCCTCGGTAGGGTCGCGCGCATGGCTGCACCTGCGACCGGAGCCGCACCGGACCTGCCCGCGCTCGACCTCACCGGCGACCTCACCGACCTGCTGGTGGCGCTGGTCGACATCGAGTCGGTCAGCGGCGACGAGGGGCGGGTCACCGACGCGATCGAGGCCGCGCTGCGACCGCTCGCGCACCTCGAGCTGGAGCGCGACGGCGACGTCCTCTTCGCCCGTACGCAGCTCGGCCGCGCGGAGCGGGTGGTCCTGGCCGGCCACACCGACACCGTGCCCATCGCCGGCAACGTCCCGGCCGTCGTCACCGGCGAGGGCGACGAGCGCGTGGTGCACGGTCGCGGGGCCTGCGACATGAAGGGCGGCGTGGCCGTGCAGCTCGCGGTCGCCGCCGCGCTGACGGCGCCGTCGCGCGACCTCACGTTCATCTTCTACGACCACGAGGAGGTCGAGGCCGAGCTCAACGGCCTCAACCGGATCGCCCGTGAGCGCCCAGAGCTGCTCGAGGCCACGTTCGCCGTGCTCGGCGAGCCGTCCAACGCGCGCGTCGAGGGCGGCTGCCAGGGCACCATGCGCGCCGAGGTGACCTTCACCGGCGTGGCCGCGCACTCCGCCCGCTCGTGGATGGGCCGCAACGCCGTGCACGCGGCCGGTCCGCTGCTGGAGCGGCTCTCGGGCCACACGTCGGCCGAGGTCGAGGTCGAGGGGCTGGTCTACCGGGAGGGGCTGAACGCCGTCCGGATCTCCGGCGGCATCGCGGGCAACGTCATCCCCGACCGCTGCGTCGTCGAGGTCAACTACCGCTTCGCGCCCGACAAGGACGCCGCGGCCGCCGAGGCGTACGTGCGCGAGGTCCTGCACGGCTTCGACGTCACGATCACCGACGTCGCCGTCGGCGCGCGGCCGGGGCTGGACCGGCCCGTCGCGGCCGACTTCGTCGCGGCGGTGGGCGGGGAGGCGTGGCCGAAGTTCGGCTGGACCGACGTCGCGCGCTTCTCCTCGCTCGGGATCCCGGCCGTGAACTTCGGTCCGGGCAACCCGAGCAAGGCCCACGCCGACGACGAGTTCTGCCCGACCGCCGACCTGCACACCTGCCGCGACGCGCTGCTGCGCTGGCTCGGCTAGGTCTCTCCGGGCTCGTCGGACGCCCGGCGCGACGCCCCGCGCCGACCTAGAGTCGCGGGGTGGCAGAGACGAACGGGAGCGGGCCCGGCGTCCGCAACGGGACGGGCGCCGACGGCGAGCGGACGACGACCGACCAGCGGCTGCTGGAGAGCCGCGGGCCGACCGACTGGGTGCACACCGACCCCTGGCGGGTGCTGCGCATCCAGTCCGAGTTCATCGAGGGCTTCGGGACGCTGGCCGAGCTCGGCCCGGCGACCGGCGTCTTCGGGTCGGCGCGGACGCCGGCCTCGCACCCGCTGTACGCCGCCGCGGAGGAGATCGGGAGCAAGCTCGCCGAGGCCGGCCAGGCGGTGATCACCGGCGGCGGCCCCGGGATCATGGAGGCGGCCAACAAGGGCGCGGCGCGGGCCGGCGGGGTGTCGGTCGGGCTGGGCATCGAGCTGCCCTTCGAGACCGGGCTCAACCGCTACGTCAACCTCGGCATCAACTTCCGCTACTTCTTCGCCCGCAAGACGATGTTCGTCAAGTACGCGCAGGGCTTCGTCGTGCTGCCCGGCGGCTTCGGCACGCTGGACGAGCTGTTCGAGGCGCTGACCCTCGTCCAGACCCGCAAGGTCACGTCCTTCCCGGTCGTGCTCTTCGGGGTCGACTACTGGAGCGGGCTCGTGGACTGGCTGCGCGAGAGCGCGCTGGCCCAGGGCACGGTCTCGCCCGGCGACCTCGACATCTTCACGGTGACCGACGACGTCGCGGAGGCCGTCGCCGCCGTCGTCGGCGACCCGGAGCCCGTCCGGGCCGAGCGCCCGGAGTAGCCGCCCCGCCCGCGGCGGGCGCCCGGTGCGCGGTCGGCCTGTCAAACTCTCCTCATGGAGTGGTTCATCGCGGCGATCGCCGTGGTCGCGCTGGGCGTGGCCGCGGTCGTCGCCTCGGGACGAGGAGGGTCGATGAGCTCGGAACCGGTCCGCGATACCTACGCAGCCCCGCTGCCGGAGGGCCGGTTCGACGGCCCGGCCGTGCGCGGGCTGCGCTTCGGCGTCGCGCTGCGCGGCTACGCGATGGACCAGGTCGACACGGTGCTCGACCGCCTCGCCTCCGACCTGGAGGCGCGCGACAGCCGGATCGCCGAGCTCGAGGCGCAGCTGGCGTCCGGGAGGTCCGCGGCCACCCCGAGCGGGGCGCCTGGCCGGGAGCAGGCCCGGTGAGCCTCCGCCTCGAGGTGTCACGCACCCTCCGCGCCGCCCCGCAGCGCGTCTGGGCGGAGCTGGTCGACTGGCCGCGCCAGGACCTCTGGATCCCGTTCACCCACGTCCGCGCCACCAGCGACCGGACGCGCGGGCTCGGCGTCCGGGTGGCCGCGCTCAGCGGCTTCCGCCTCGGCCCGGTCCCGGTCGGGCTGCTCGACCGGTTCGTCATCACCGGCTGGACGCCCCCCGTCGAGGCCGTCGACGGCGGGCCGGCGGAGCTCGCCGTCCTGCACCTCGGGCCTTACTTCACCGGCGAGGGCTCGTTCAAGGTCCACGACGACCCGGCCGGGTGCCGGCTGGTCTGCACCGAGGTCTTCACCCTCCCGGGCGGGACCGAGCGCCTGCTCCGCCCCGCGCTCCCGCTCATGCGGCGCGGCTTCGCCGCCAGCCTGGAGACGCTCGCCGGGATCGTCGAGGGGCCGGAGGGCGCCGACGCCGGGGGACTCCGCTCCGCCGCCGCATGAGCACCGAGGTCGTGCACGGCCCCGACGGGCTGGTGCGGTGCCCCTGGTCGCTGTCGGCGCCGGAGTACGTCGCCTACCACGACACCGAGTGGGGCTGGCCGGTCGACTCCGTGGCCGGGCTCTACGAGCGGCTGACCCTCGAGGCCTTCCAGTCCGGGCTGGCCTGGATCACCATCCTGCGCAAGCGCGAGGGGTTCCGGGCGGCGTTCGCCGGCTTCGACCCCGAGGTCGTGGCGGGCTTCGGCGAGGACGACCGCGTACGCCTGCTGGCCGACGCCGGCATCGTGCGCAACGTCGCGAAGGTCGACGCGGCCATCGCCAACGCCCGGGTCGTCGCGGTCCTGGGGGAGCGGTTCGTCGACCTGGTGTGGTCGTTCCGGACGCCGTCACCGCGGCCCCGGCCCGGCGAGCTCCGGGCCGTCACGCCGGAGTCCACGGCGCTCGCGAAGGCGCTCAAGGCCGAGGGGATCCGCTTCGTCGGCCCGACCACGGCGTACGCGCTGATGCAGGCGACCGGGCTGGTGGACGACCACCGCAGCGACTGCGAGGTGCCCGACCGCGACGCGCTGAGGGCGGCCGTGGACGCCGCTGCCGCCCGGCGTGCGCCGGAGCCGCACCGTACTGGATAATCATGCGGACCACGATCCCTAGCAGATGAGGATGCACGATGGCTGCGATGAAGCCGCGGACCGGTGACGGACCGATGGAGGTCACCAAAGAGGGTCGCGGGATCGTCATGAGGGTGCCGCTCGAGGGGGGCGGGCGCCTGGTCGTCGAGCTCAACGCGACCGAGGCGACGGACCTGGCCGAGGCCCTGAAGGGCGTCATCGGCTGAGCTCGCCCGACGACGAACGCCACAGGCCCCGCGCACACGTGCGCGGGGCCTGTGGCGTTCCCGGGACCTGCCGGTCCGGGCGGCGTCGGGTCGAGCCGAGTCAGCGGCTCTGGTGGGCCGCGATCGCGGCGCGGTAGACGTCCACCGTCTCGCCGGCGATCTTGGCCCAGCTGAACTCGTCGACGCAGCGCCGGCGCCCGGCGAGCCCGAAGGCCTCCGCCCGGCCGCGGTCCTGGGTGAGGGAGTTGACCTTGGCCGCGAACTCGGCCTCGAAGCTCCGCACGAACTCCTGGTCGTTGGCGCGTGCCGGGTCGTACGGCACGAGGTAGCCGGTCTCGCCGTCGACGACGACCTCGGGGATGCCGCCCACGGCGCTGGCCACCACGGCGGTCTCGCAGGCCATCGCCTCGAGGTTCACGATGCCGAGCGGCTCGTAGACCGACGGGCAGGCGAAGACGGTGGCGTGCGAGAGGACCTGCCGCACGCTGGCGCGGGGAAGCATCTCCTGGACCCACACCACGTTGCCGCGGCTGGAGCGCAGGTGGGCGAACGCGTCCTCGAACTCGCGCGCGATCTCGGGGGTGTCCGGCGCCCCGGCGAGCAGCACCAGCTGGGTCCCGGCGTCGAACTGCTCGGCCGCCCGGACGAGGTGGACCAGGCCCTTCTGCCGGGTGATGCGGCCGACGAAGACCACGCTGGGCGCGTCGAGCGACATCCCGATCGACTCGACGACGTCGGTGCCCGTGTCCGGCTTGAACTCCTCGGGGTCGATGCCGTTCTTGACCACGTGCAGCTTGGCCGGGTCCAGGTCGGTGTACGACTCGAGGATCCCCGTCTTCATGCCCTCGCTGACGCTGATCACGGCGTCGGCGGCCTCGAACGCGGTCCGCTCGGCCCACGACGAGAGCCGGTAGCCGCCGCCCAGCTGCTCGGCCTTCCACGGGCGGTGCGGCTCGAGCGAGTGCGCGGTCACGACGTGGGGGATGTCCTGGTAGAGCCCCGTGAGCAGTCCGCCGAGGTTCGCGTACCAGGTGTGGGAGTGCACGACGTCGACCTCGGGGACGGAGGCGACCATCGACAGGTCGGCGCCGAAGACGCGCAGGGCCACGTTCGCGCCCTCGGGGTAGGTCTCGGCGTGCGCCGTCGCCCCTGCGCGCGGCTCGCCCATGCACTGCACGTCCACGTCGACGAGCTTCTGCAGCTGCGGCACCAGCTGGGCCACGTGGACCCCGGCGCCGCCGTAGATCGTTGGCGGGTACTCCCGGGTGAGGACCGACACGGACAGGCGCCGGTCGTCGGCGGCCGGACCGTCGGTCGGGGCGAGCGTGTCGGCGTCGGCGACGTCATCGGCGGGGCTCATGCTCGCAATATCCCACGCACCCCTGGAGCGACGTCGCCCGCCTGCGATGCAGGTCGGCGAGCACGCGTACGACCCCGGGTGGCGGGCATCACAGGTGGGGCCCTAGGTTTCCGTCCATGGCCGCACCACCGAAGGTCCTGTCCATCGTCCTCGCTGGCGGCGAGGGCAAGCGGTTGATGCCCCTGACGATGGACCGGGCCAAGCCGGCCGTGCCCTTCGGCGGGACCTACCGCCTGATCGACTTCGTGCTGTCCAACCTGGCGAACGCGGGGATGCGGCAGATCGCGGTGCTGACGCAGTACAAGTCGCACTCGCTCGACCGCCACATCTCGCTGACCTGGCGCATGTCGACCATGCTCGGCAACTACGTCACGCCGGTGCCCGCGCAGCAGCGCCTCGGGCCCCGCTGGTACCAGGGCAGCGCCGACGCGATCTACCAGTCGATGAACCTGATCCGCGACGAGAAGCCCGACTACGTCGTCGTCTTCGGTGCCGACAACATCTACCGGATGGACGTCGAGCAGATGCTCGAGGCGCACATCGACGGCGGCCTCGGCCTGACCGTCGCGGGCATCCGGGTGCCGCGGTCGCAGGCCTCGGCGTTCGGCGTGATCGACGCCGACGCGTCGAACAAGATCACCGAGTTCCTCGAGAAGCCGGCCGACCCGCCCGGGACCGCCGACGACCCCGACGCGTCCTTCGCCTCGATGGGCAACTACATCTTCACCGCGCGCGACCTGATCGACGCGCTCGAGAGCGACGCCGACCTCGCCGACTCCCGCCACGACATGGGCGGCGACATCGTGCCCGACTTCGTCAGTCGCGGCGAGGCGCAGGTCTACGACTTCACCGGCAACAACGTGCCGGGCTCGACCGACCGCGACAAGGCCTACTGGCGCGACGTCGGGAGCATCGACGCCTACCACGAGGCCCACATGGACCTCGTCTCGATCGACCCGATCTTCAACCTCTACAACGCCGAGTGGCCCATCTGGACCTACCCGGTGCAGCAGCCGGCGGCGAAGTTCACCCTCCGCGGCCTCGCGCTCGACTCGCTCGTGAGCCCGGGCTGCATCATCTCGGGCGGCTCGATCGAGAGCTCGGTGCTGTCGCCGAACGTCCGCGTCGACGAGGGCTCGAAGGTCGACCACTCGGTGCTCCTGACCGGCGTCCGCGTGGGGCACAAGGCGGTCGTCCGCGACGCGATCCTCGACAAGAACGTGATCGTGCCCGACGGCACCACCGTCGGCGTGAACAAGGCCGACGACCTCGCCCGGGGCTACACGGTCTCCGACGGCGGGATCACGGTGGTCGGTAAGGGCATCACGGTCACATGATCCTCACTCCGTTCGGATGCGCCCGCCGCTCCGGTCCGACCTCTTCCTCCCTCCCGCTGACGCCGCACGACTGAGGCGCTGCTCGGGTCCGCAAGCGGCGTCATCGTCCAGTCGTCCAGAGGTCGGCGCGGCGGTCGGCGGTGGTCCGGTCCACGTGGTCAGGCTTCCCGGCCACGATCCCTGAGCTTGTCGAAGGGCTCCCGACCACGCTCCCTGGCCTGTCGACCGGCATGCGCGCCCACGATCCCTGAGCTTTTCGAAGGGCTCCTGATCTTGACTTTCAGCCCTCCTGATCTTGCTCAGGGGAGGCTTCCCTCACTTCTCTGAGGGGAGCCTCCGCTTGCTGGCGGGCGTCGCCCGGGCCGTCTAGCGTCAGCGTCACCAGCACGCAGAACGCCCTCCAGGAGGCCCCGATGACCACGACGCTCGAGATGCCCCAGGTCCACGACTGCTCGGCGACGGCCTGCGCCTACAACGACGACGGCTGCCACGCCTTCGCCATCAGCATGAACTCCGACGCCGGGTGCGCGACGTTCCTCTCCCTCAACGACAAGGGCGGCCTCGACGTCGTCGCCCAGGTCGGCGCGTGCCAGCGCAGCGACTGCCGGTTCAACGAGTCGCTCGAGTGCCGCGCCCCCTCGGTCAGGGTCGGCCCGTCCGGCACCTCGGGCGCCGACTGCCTGTCCTACCAGGCCGCCTGAGGCACCAGCCTCGTCAGCACGACGAACGGGGAGGGTTCGGCACCGCACAGGTGCCGAACCCTCCCCGTTCTGCTGCTTGCGGGAGCCGTCAGCGCTTGACCGCGGCGAGCAGGCCGTCACCCACCGGCAGGAGCGCCGCGACGAGGTCCTCGTTCTCGGTGACCGCGTCGAGCGCGAAGCGCACCGCGAGGGTGTCGTCGTCGTCCTGCGAGGAGTCGGCCGTACGCCCGCCCTGCAGCGTGTGCGTGACGACGAGCAGCCCGCCGTGGCGCAGGAGCCGCAGGCCCTGCTCGACGTAGTCGCGGTACTCGAGGGTGTCGCCCGCGACCAGGACGAGGTCGTACGCGCCGTCGCTCAGCTTGGGCAGGACGGTGAGCGCGTCGCCGGCGATCAGCCGGAACCGCTGGCTGGCGATGCCGACGGAGCTGAAGGCCCTCCGCGCCTGGCGCTGGTGGTCGGCCTCGAGGTCGACACTGGTGAGGATGCCGTCGGGCTGCATGCCCGCGAAGAGCGCCAGGCCCGACTGACCCGTGCCGGTGCCGATCTCGACGACCGCGCGGGCCTGGACCGCCGCGGCGAGGAAGGTCAGGGCCGACACGGTGCCCCGGCTCAGCGGCTCGACGCCCAGCGGCTCGGCCTCCACACGCGCCTGCGCGGCGGCGTCGCCCTCGGGCACGAAGTCCTCGGCGAACACCCAGGAGGCGGCCGCGGGCGCCGACTGCGCAGAGGTGGGGATGCCGGGGTTCGCGGCGGCGCTGGACGCGGGGGACGCGGGCGTAGGACTCACGGCGCTCACTGTATCGAGAACCGCGTGACCCCCGCCTCCGCCGGAGCCCGGCGAGAGCGCCCCGACGGGGCACGGACGCCCCCGCGGCACGTGCCGGGATCGATCACCACGCCCTAGGATGCGGCCCATGAGCCACACCGTCGTCGCCGAGCTCGTCGCGGCCGTCCTGAAGGTCGAGGTCGAGGTCGGGCAGAGCGTCGCGGCCGACGACGCCGTGGTCATCCTCGAGTCGATGAAGATGGAGATCCCCGTCCTCGCCGAGGTGGCCGGCACGGTCACCGAGATCGTGGTCGAGGACGGCGACGTGGTCAACGACGGCGACCCGCTCGTCGTGATCACGCCCGCCTGAGCGCCCGCCCGGCACGCGGGCCCGGGCCCTGGGCCCGTCGCGGTGCCCTTCGCAGCCCCCGTCCCTAGACTGAGGCCATGGCTGCGCCCGCTGGTCCGCCCTTCGGACGGCTGCTGTCCGCGATGGTGACGCCGTTCGCGCCGGACGGTTCTGTCGACCTGGACGCGGCGGCGACGCTCGCGCAGCGGCTGGTCGACGACCGCCACGACGGGCTCGTGGTCAACGGCACCGGCGGCGAGGCGCCCACGACGACCGACGCCGAGAAGGCCGACCTCGTCCGGGCCGTGGTCGACGCGGTCGGCGACCGGGTGCACGTCGTGGCCGGCATCGGCACCAACGACACCGCGCACACCCTCGAGCTCGCGGCCGCCGCGGAGAAGGCCGGCGCCGACGGGCTGCTGCTCGTCACGCCGTACTACTCCAAGCCCCCGCAGGCCGGGCTCCTCGAGCACTTCCGCACCGTGGCCGACGCCACCGGCGTGCCGGTGATGCTCTACGACATCCCGCACCGCGCCGGCACCGCGATCGCCACCGACACCCTGCTGCGCCTCGCCGAGCACCCGCGCATCGTCGCGGTCAAGGACGCCAAGGGCGACCTGGCCGCCTCCTCGCGGGTGATGGCCGAGTCCGACCTCGCGTACTACTCGGGCGAGGACGCGCTCACGCTGCCGATGCTCGCCGTGGGCGGGGTCGGCGTCGTGGGCACCTCGACCCACTTCTGCGGCCCGCAGATGCGCGCCCTCATCGATGCCGCCCTGGCCGGCGACCACGCCGAGGCGCTGCGCCTGCACCGGCAGCTGCTGCCGATCCTCACCGGCATCTTCGCCACCCAGGGCGTGATCCTGGTCAAGGCGGGCCTGGAGCTCCAGGGCCGCGGCGTCGGCGGCGTACGGCTGCCGATGGTCGCGGCGACCACCGAGGAGCGGGCGGCCCTCGCCCGGGCGCTCGACGCGGCCGGGCTGCCGTCGGGACCCGAGGCTCCGGCCTCCTGACGCCGCACCCCGGGCTCCGGGGCGCGGGAACACCGCCGGGGCGCGGCTCGTTCTTCCCCGCGTACAACCGTCTCCCCGGAGGGGGGTCACGGCGTAACGGCCCACGCAGGACGAGGGGAGGTGCACAGGTTGCTGACAGGTTTGGTCAAGGGATTGAACAGGTCGTCCCGGGACGATGAGACTCCGACCGAGGGAGCCGGCCGCTCCGGGGCCCTCGCCAAGCAGGAGGCACCCCCCGTGCGTACCGATCCCGGCACCGTGCTCGTCACCACCCCCGGTCAGGACGCGGCACCGGCCGCGCCGGCCGGCTCCGCCGAGCAGCCCGCCGTGGAGTGGCAGCCGCCGAGCTGGGAGGAGATCGTCCGCGACCACAGCGCCCGCGTCTTCCGCCTCGCCTACCGCCTCACCGGCAACGCGCACGACGCCGAGGACCTGACCCAGGACGTGTTCGTCCGGGTCTTCCGCTCCCTGCACCGCTTCCAGCCCGGCACCTTCGAGGGCTGGCTGCACCGCATCACCACGAACCTCTTCCTGGACGGTGCCCGGCGCCGCCAGAAGATCCGTTTCGACGGGCTCGCCGAGGGCAGCGACGACCGCATGGCCAGCTCCTGGCCGAACCCCTCGCAGCAGCTCGACGACGCCGACCTCGACCACGACGTGGCGGCCGCGCTCGCCGCGCTCGCGCCGACCTTCCGCGCCGCCGTCGTCCTGTGCGACATCGAGGGGCTCACCTACGAGGAGATCAGCGACGTCCTCGACCTCAAGATCGGCACGGTCCGCAGCCGGATCCACCGCGGCCGCGCCCGGCTGCGCGAGGCCCTGGCGCACCGGCGCCCCACGCTGGAGCACACCCGCTACCTCGGCGTCGACGCCGAGCCCGGCCAGCGCGTCGTGACCGACGAGGAGGTCACCTCCGGGCGGGCTGCGGCGGGCGCCTGGTGATGCGCACGTGAGCAGCTCCTGCGACGACCTCGCCGAGCTGCGCTCCGGTCTCGTCGACGGCGCCCTGTCCGCCGAGGACCGGGAGCGGGTCGCCGGCCACCTGCTCGGCTGCGCCGCCTGCCGCGCCGACGTGGCGGAGCTGCGGGCCGTCCGTGACCTGCTGGGCCGCAGCGGCGCCCGTACGGCGGCCCCCTCGCCGCTGTCCGACCGGCTCGTGAGCATCGCCGGCGACGCGTCCGCACGGCCCTGGACCAAGGCCTTCGACCGCGGCGGCTCCCTCGCCCTGCCCTCCGAGCGGCACCGGGCCCGCGTCCGCGCGCTGCTCGGGGTCATCGCGGTCGGCGCCGTCGCGACGGCGCTCGGCCTGACCGGCTGGTTCGCGGCGCCGACCAGCAGCCTGGGGGCCGTGGCCGACCCGGCCGACGAGGCGCAGGCCGAGTTCGGCGCCGCGGCGGCCGAGCTGTCGGTCACCGGGGCCTCGCTCAGCGCCCTGATGCTGCTCGACTCGCTGCCCGAGGCCACCCAGGACGCGTCCGGGGTCACCCGGCCCGAGCGGAAGGGGACCAGCCGCGAGGGCGAGCGCGACGCGGTCGCCCTGCTCGAGCGCGCCGTCGGTGCCGGCGAGACCACGACCGTCGACGGCGACCAGGCGGTCATCGCCCGTCTCGACAAGCGCGTCGTCGCCGCCAAGGTGGCCGTCGACACCCGCAGCCGCCAGGGCACCCTGGTCAGCGTCTACGACCCCGACGGGTCGGTGCTGGCGAGCTCGGTCGCCCCGCCGCAGGTCGCGGCCACCGGGGCCCCGTCCCCGGTCGACCTCATCTCCCGGGCGTACGCGCTGTCCGCCCAGCGCGGGGTCGAGGTGGCGCACCGCCCAGCGACCGTCGTCGCCGCGGAGGACGGCGAGGGCCACGTCGTCAAGCGGTGGTGGATCGACGACGCCACCGGCGTGCTGCTGTGGCAGGAGAGCTACGACGACGAGGGCCTCAGCACCGCCGCCGGCTTCACCGAGGTCTCCGTGACCCCGTACGCGGCCGTCGCGACGGTGCGGACCGGTGCGCGGTCGATCACCGCCGCGTCGGCCGCGGCGAGCGCCGCGCGGCTGAGCAGCTCCGGGTGGGACTGCAGCGACGAGCTGGCCGGCCTCGACCTGCTCCAGGTCAGCACGGACACCCCGACGGACCCGCGGTCGATGCACGCGGTCTACGGCGACGGCGCGCGCACGGTGAGCGTCCTGCAGCGCCACGGCCGCCTGAGCGGCGCGCCCGGCGGGGCGACCTGGGACGCGGGCATGGGCGTCTGGCGCCACGCCGGTGCGGTGCGCTGGGCGACGTGGCAGTCGGGCGACACCGTCTACACCGTCACCACCGACGGCTCGCCCAAGCTCCTGAGCCGGGCGGTCTCCGCCTTCCCGCACGAGGGTGCGGTCGAGACGACTACCCTGGGCCGCGTGCGCGAGGGCTGGTCGAGGATCTTCGCCGATCTGACGGCCTGAGATGGCCGACGGTCCGGCCCCGGACCGGGCGAGCGCGCCCCGCGTCCCGGACACCCGTGCGACGCCCTGGTCTCCGCCGCACGCCGCCGAGCAGGCGCCCGCCGCGTACCACTGGCCCTTCGGCGAACCCGTCAGCGCTCCCGAGCCGCCCCGGTCGCCCCGTCGCCGTGCGGGGGGCACCGCCGGGGTGATCGCCCTGGCCGCGGTGACCGCGCTGCTCGTCGGCGGCGGTGCCGGCTTCGGCGCGGCCCGGCTCTCCGAGCGCCCGGCCTCGACGTCCGTCAGCGACCCCGCGCCCTCCGAACCGGCACCCGCACCGGTACCGTCCGGCGAGACCACCACCACCGTGGAGGTCGCCCGCCGCGCGCTGCCGGGCACGGTGATGATCGAGGTGCGCGGGTCGGGCGAGCAGGGCACGGGCTCCGGCTTCGTGCTCGACCGCGAGGGGCACATCATGACGAACAACCACGTGGTCGCCGGCGCGGCCGACGGCGCCCGGCTGCGCGTGGTCTTCTCCGACGGTCGCCGCACGAGCGCGACGCTCGTCGGCCGCAGCCCGTCCTACGACCTCGCCGTGATCAAGGTCGACGCCGACGAGCGCCTCCGCCCCCTCGAGACCGGCGACTCCTCGTCGGCCCGGGTCGGGGCGACCGTGGTCGCCGTGGGCTCGCCGCTGGGGCTGCCCGGCACGGTCACGCAGGGGATCGTGTCCGCGGTCGACCGGCCGGTCACGGTGAACGAGTCGGGCAGCGCGGACGCGCCGACGGCGTACATCGACGGCATCCAGACCGACGCGCCGATCAACCCGGGCAACTCCGGCGGTCCGCTCGTCGACGCCTCGGCCCGCGTCGTCGGCGTCAACTCCGCGATCCTCACGCTCGGCTCCGGCCAGGGCCAGGCGGGCAACATCGGCATCGGCTTCGCCATCCCGATCAACCAGGCCCGCACCATCGGCGACCTCCTGGTCAAGGACGGCAGGGCGACGTACCCCGTCGTCGGCGTGCAGCTGCGCGAGACCTCGCGCGGCGTGGAGCTGTCGAGCGTCGAGGCCGGCGGCGCCGCGCGCAAGGCGGGCCTGCGCGCCGGTGACCTGGTCTCCAGCGTCGACGAGCGGCGCGTGACGACCCGCGAGGAGCTGGTCGTCGCGGTCCGCACCCACCGCCCCGGCGAGGTCGTGCGCTTCGGCTACACGCGCGACGGGGCCAAGACCGAGACCGACGTGACGCTCGGTGGGAAGGTGGGCTGACGTGACCCCACTGCTGCTCGACATCAACGGCCCGGAGTTCGCGCTGCTCCTGGTCCTCGCGGTCATCCTCTTCGGCCCGGAACGGCTGCCCGACCTGGCCCGCAAGGCCGCGCGCCTGGTGAGCTTCCTGCGCGCCACCGCCAACAACGCCCAGCAGCAGCTGACCAAGGAGCTCGGCCCCGAGTTCCAGAACCTCGACTTCCGCGACCTCAACCCGCGCTCGTTCATCCAGAAGAACCTGCTCGACAACTCCGTCGTCGCCGACGTCAAGGCCGAGATCGCCGGGGTGGGGGAGACGCTCTCGGAGTCGCAGGACTCGCTGCGCAAGTCCATCGACGGCGCCAAGGACGTGAGCCCGGGCGGCCCGGCGGACGCCATGGCCGCCGCCACCCCCGCGCGGACGCCGTACGACTCGGAGGCGACCTAGCCCGACGGGGGCGAGCCCCCACCCCGGCCGTGACCCGCGACGCGCGCCGCACCCGGCGCAGCGCGGGGCGTCCGGCCGGGGGCCGGTGCTCAGCGGTGCCGAGCGGTCGTGAAGCCCGTGAAGCCGGTCTGGAAGCCGCTGAACGCCGGCCGGTTGCCGTTGACGGCGATCCAGTCGCCGTGCGGGCGCAGGCGCGCGAGCCCGGGCCCGACGTTCTCGAGGGTGACGCCCCCGTGGAGCAGGGTGCGGGTGGTGGCCTGCAGGGCCTCGTCGGCCGTGGCGTCAGGACCGAGGGTGTCGGCCCCCGTGGCCAGGACCGAGCGGGCGTCGAAGAGCCAGTCGACCGCACCGCCCGAGAACCCCGGCGCCGGCGTCGTCACGTACGGGGAGTCCGGACCGGTCCCCTCCGAGAAGAGCGACGCGTAGCCGGTGAGCAGGAGCACGCACCCGCGCGGCGGGATGCGCCCGTGCCGGCGCTCCCAGTCGCGCAGGTCGTCGCGACCGACGAGGAAGTCGGGGCCGTCCGTCGCGATGCGGCGGCGGACGTCGACGACCGCGAGCGGCATGAGGGTGAAGTCCTCGTCCAGCTGGTCGAGGCGCTTGCCGCCGATGATGAAGTGCACCGGGGCGGAGACGTGACTGGCGGTGTGGGTGCCCAGGCTGGTGATGCGCTCCAGGAGGTAGCCGCCGTCGTCGTGGGCCGGCGTCCGGGTGTCGTCCGCGACCTCCCACGTGAAGGCGGGGTCGCCCGGGTAGAGCGGCACGCCGTCGCGCAGCGACAGGGTGAGGGGCACGCGGTCGGCGGTCCGCGGGTCGACCTGCTGGTAGCCGGGCGGGATGCTCCGCGGGGCCCACGAGCCCTGACCGGGCGCGGCGTCCGCCCGGACCGGGGTGAGGGCCGCGCTGCCGGCGGCCGTGAGGCCGGCGGCGATCACGGTGCGGCGGCTCACGGCCGGGCGTGCGGTCGGTCGTGTGGTGGTCACGGGCGCTCCGTCCGGCGGCGGGTCCAGGGCGGCGCCGGTGCGCCGGGTGCCCGCACCCCCGTCATAGCCCACCGACGGACCTCGGGGGAAGAGGGGGAGCCACCACGTCTCGGACCCGCCGGTCTCGCAGCCCGACGGGCCCACGCGGGTCAGACGGGCGAGAGGCCCAGCTGGCGACCGAGGAGGTTGCGGCCACGGGCGGCGATGCCGTCGGCGAGGTCGAGGAGGGCCTTCGCGGCCGTCGTCTCGGGCGCGTCGACGACGATCGGGGAGCCCTCGTCGCCACCGGCCCGCAGGCGCGGGTCCAGCGGGATCTCGGCGAGCACCGGGACGCGGTAGCCGAGACGGCTGGTGAGGGCGTCGGAGACGGTCTCCCCGCCGCCGGAGCCGAAGACGTCGTGCCGCTCCAGCTCGCCGCAGTGCGCGCAGGTGGTCTCGAGGTAGGCCATGTTCTCCACGACGCCGATGACACGCTGGTTCATCATCGAGGCCATCGTCCCGGCGCGCTCGGCGACCTCGGCTGCCGCCTGCTGCGGCGTGGTGACGACGAGGACCTCGGCGTTCGGCAGCTTCTGGCCCAGCGAGATGGCGACGTCGCCGGTGCCGGGCGGCAGGTCCAGGAGCAGGTAGTCGAGGTCGCCCCAGTAGACGTCGGAGAGCATCTGCGTGAGGGCACGGTCGAGGATCGGCCCGCGCCAGGCGACGACCTGGTCGCGGCGCGGCTTGAGCATGCCGATGGAGATGACCTTCAGCCCCTGCGTGGGGACGGGCATGATCATGTCCTCGACCGCGGTGGGCTTCGCGTCGCCCACGCCGAGCATGGCCGGCACCGAGTGCCCGTAGATGTCGGCGTCGAGAAGGCCGACCATGTGCCCGCGGCGCGCGAGCGCGAGGGCCAGGTTGACCGTCACCGAGGACTTGCCGACGCCGCCCTTGCCGGACGCGACCGCGATGACCTTCGTCAGCGAACCGGGCTGGGCGAAGGGGATCTCCCGCTCCGGCGTCCCGCCCTTGAGGACGTCGCGCAGGGCCGTGCGCTGCTCGTCGCTCATGACCCCGAGGTCGACCTCGACCCCGCTGATGCCCTCGACGGCGGAGACCGCCGCGGTGACGTCGCGGGTCAGGGTGTCCTTCATGGGGCAGCCGGAGACGGTGAGCAGGACGCGTACGCGCGCGCGGCCGTCGGCGTCGACGTCGAGGGCGTCGACCATCCCGAGCTCGGTGATGGGCCGGCGGATCTCGGGGTCGTTCACGCCGTGGAGGGCGGCGCGGACGCGAGGGACGAGCGGGTGCTCGCGGGTGTCGTCAGTCTGGTCGAGCGTCGTCGAGGTCATGATGACCCAAGGGTAGGTCGCTCCGGGTGAGGCCCTCGCGCGCTCAGCGGGAGCGGGCACCCCGGTCGCGCCGGCCGTTCTCCGAGCCCGCGTCGCGCCGGGAGCCGGGGGACGCCGCCACCGGCTGCTCCGCGCGCTCGCCGCGGTCGCGACGGTCGCCGCGCTCCGCCCCGCTCGGGGTGCCGAGCACGTCGAGCTCGTCCTCCTCCTCGCGGTCGAGCTCGTCGATGATCGCGCGGAGCTCGCCGCGGAGCTGGCCGCGCAGGAAGTCGCGGGTGGCCAGCTCGCCGACCGACATCCGCAGCCCGGCGATCTCGCGGGCCAGGAAGTCCATGTCGGCACGGCTCTGCGCGGTCTGCTCGCGGTCGGCCTCGAGCGCCACGCGGTCCCGGGCCTCCTGCCGGTTCTGCGCGAGCAGGATGAGCGGGGCCGCGTACGAGGCCTGGAGCGACAGCACCAGGGTCAGGAAGATGAAGGGGTACTCGTCGAAGCGCGGCCGCGGGGGCCCGTAGGGGACGTTCCACAGGACCCACACGACGATGACGACCGTCATGCCGCCGAGGAACCGGGCTGTGCCCATGAAGCGGGCGAAGCCCTCGGCGAACTTGCCGAAGGCGTCGCGGTCCCAGCGCACGCGCGGGACGACCCACCGGGTCCGACGGCCCGGCGTGTTCAGCCGCTGCTGGTCGCGGGCGGGCCCGGCGTCGCGCTCGTCGCGCTCAGCCCTGGCCACGGCTCACCGCCTCGTCGAGCGGGCGGACGGGCGGGATCTGGCCGATGCCGGTGGCCTCCTCGATCGGCGCGTCGAGCTGGTTGCCCCGCCAGTCGGCGGGCAGCGCGTGGTCGAGGACGTCGTCGACGGTGATCGCGCCGATGAGGCGGTGCGCGGAGTCGACCACGGGGGCGTTGACCAGGTTGTACGTGGCGAAGTAGCGGCTGACCGCGTGCAGGCCGGCGTCGACGCTGACCGGCTCGATGTCGGTGTCCACCAGCGCGGACACCAGCGTCGAGGGTGGCTCGCGCAGCAGCCGCTGGAAGTGGACGGCGCCGATGTAGCGCCCGGTCGGCGTCTCCAGGGGTGCGCGGCACACGTACGCCATGCACGCCAGCGCCGGGGTCAGGGTGGGCTCGCGGATGCGGGCCAGGGCGTCGGCGACCGTCGCGTCGGGCGGCAGGACCACCGGCTCCGGCGTCATCATGCCGCCCGCGGTGAACTCGCTGTAGCTGAGCAGCCGGCGCACGTCGCGGGCCTCGTCGGGCTCCATCCGCTGCAGCAGCCGCTCGGCCATGTCGTCGCTCAGCTCGTTGATCAGGTCCGCCGCGTCGTCGGGATCCATCTCCTCGAGCACGTCCGCCGCGCGGTCGGTGTCGAGCGAGCTGATCAGCGCGACCTGCTCGTCCTCGGGCAGCTCCTCGATCGCGTCGGCCAGCTTGGTGTCGTCGAGGGCGGAGGCGACCTCGACCCGGCGCTCGGGCGACATCTCGTGCAGCTCGCGCGCGACGTCGGCGGCCTTCATGTCCTCCAGGTGGGCCAGCATCTGCTCGGTGCCCTGGCCGACCGTCGTGCCGGGCAGGCGGATGTCGCGCCAGTCGACGATCGTCACCGCACCGGGGCGGCCGAAGCGCCGGACCGGGCCGGTCGCCCGCAGCGCCACCTTCGACAGCTCCCAGTCCTGGGAGCGCACCGGCTGCATGGCGACGTCGAAGATCACGGCCTTGCCGCTGTGGTCCAAGCGGTCGACGGTCAGGTCGAAGAGGTCGTCGGTCACCAACGTCTCGGAGTCGCGCCGCTCGAAGCGGCGGGTGTTCACGACCCCGGTGATCACCACCTGCACCGCGTCGATGCTCGACGTGCGCACCATCGGGATGAAGATCCGGTGCCGGGCGAAGAGCTCGACCACCAGGCCCTTCACCCGCGGTGCGAGCAGGCCCGCCCGTCGCTGCACGACGACGTCGCGCAGCCGTCCCACCTGGTCGCCCGACAGGTCGAGGACCGGCAGGCCACGGATGCGTGAGACGAAGATCGTGCTCGAGGTCGGGGACGCCACGCCTGCGATTATCGTCCCCGGCGCAGGGTCTGCCGGCCACGGCACGTGCGAGGCTGGACACGCTCCGTCGCAGCGCCGTCCGGCGCACTTGATGATCATGAGAGGGGACCGACCTTGTCCGACGATCATGGTGGCGTCGCGCGCGTCGGCTACCAGGACCTCTGCGTCGACGTCACCGACCTCGAGGCCGGCGCCGCCTTCCTCGGCCCGCTGCTCGGGCTCGAGGTGCAGAGGCGGCGTGACGCGGTGCTGCTCCTCGGTGACGACGAACCGCGCCACGCCGTCTGGCTGAACCTCGTGAGCGAGCCGCGCACGGCCAAGAACCGCGTGCACCTGGACGTGGACGTGGCGGCCGTCGAGGACGTGACGGCGGCGGGCGCGCGGGTGCTCGACGCCTCGCAGCCCTGGACCGTGCTGACGCAGGCCCAGGCCGGCGAGCTGTGCGCCTTCGTCCGGCCGGCCGAGCGGCTGCGGCCCTACCGGCTCTACGAGCTCGTCGTCGACTGCGACGACCCGCGCGGTCTGGGCACGTGGTGGGCGGAGCGGTTCGGGGTGGAGCTGCAGGACGACGGGGAGGTGGTCTGGCTGCCCGGCGGTCCCGACGGCGTCCCCGCGGCCGGCAGCGGTCTGCCGTGGGAGCTGGTCTTCGCCGGCGTCCCCGAACGCAAGCGGGTCAAGAACCGGGTGCACTTCGACGTCGTCGGAACGGCCTCCGAGCTCCTCGACGCCGGCGCCACGCTGCTGCGCGCCCGCGACGACGAGATCTCCTGGGACGTGCTCGCCGATCCCGAGGGCAACGAGTTCTGCGTCTTCGCCCCGGAGGACGCCGAGGAGGGCTGACCCCGGGCAGGCCTCGTGGTCGGGGCGCCCGACCACGAACTCTCGACCGCGACTTCAGAGGCGCGTGCGACCGGTGTGCAGAGCGGGGCGGGACGGCTTACCGTTCTCGCGCTCGGGGACCCTGAAACGTGCGGAGGCCTGCATGCCCATGTCCACGACCGAGCCCCGGGGCCACGCGCTCCGACGAGCGACGCTGGCTGCCGGCCTGGCCCTCGCGCTGGGCGCCGGACCCGTCCTCGCCCAGCCCGCGTCCGCCGCCCCGGTCGTGAACGCCCCGGTAGCCGGCACAGCCGCGACCGGGTCGGCCCAGGCCCCGGCCGTCGAGGCGCAGGCGGCCGCGGCGAAGGCCGCCACGCTCTCGAGCACCCTGTCGTCGATCCTGAACGACTCGCGCAGCAAGACCGAGACCGACGTCTCCGTGCTCGACGCGAAGACCGGGGCGGTGGTCTACGCCCGGCGCGCGACCAGCGCGGGCATGCCCGCCTCCAACAACAAGATCCTGACCGCGGTCGCGGCGATGCACGAGCTCGGCCCGGACTACCGCTTCACCACCGACGTCGTCCGCCGTGGCACCGTGACCGACGGGGTGCTGAAGGGCGACCTCTACCTCATCGGCAAGGGCGACCCCACGAGCCGGCAGTCCGACTACGCCGCGCTGGCCAAGGCCGTCAAGGCCGCCGGGATCACCTCGGTCACCGGCAAGGTCGTGGCCGACGGCAGCTTCTTCGACAGCCAGCGCTACAACCCCGGCTGGTACACCTCGTACGCCTCGGAGTACTACGCGGCGCAGACCGCCGCCCTCACCGTGGCCCCGAACTCCGACCTCGACAGCGGCACCGTCCTCGTCAACGTCAAGGGCGGCACCCGGGGCAAGCGGCCGACGCTGACCACCACCCCGGCCGCGGCGAAGAAGTACGTCCGCCTCGTCAACTCCGCCACCACGACGGGCTCGACGAGCCTGTCGCTCAGCCGCAAGGCCGGCGGCAACACGATCACCGTGCGTGGCCAGGTGCGCAGCGGCGGCAGCTGGTCGGGCCTGGTCACCGTGGACAAGCCCGAGCTGTACGCGGCCGCGGTGTTCCGGGCCGAGCTCGACAAGCAGAAGGTCAAGGTCAAGGGCGGCACGTCCCTCGGCACCACGCCGGCGTCGGGGCGGACCCGTGTGGCGCGCGACCGCTCGATCACGCTCACCCAGCTGCTCGTGCCGTTCCTCAAGCTCTCCAACAACATGCACGCCGAGGCGCTCACCAAGACGATGGGCGCGCGCGGCGGCAAGCCCGGCAGCTGGTCGGCGGGCACGGCGCGCACGGTCGCGTACGTGAAGAGCCTCGGCGTGCCGACGGCCGGGCTCAGCCTCACCGACGGGTCCGGCGTCAGCCGCAAGGACCGCGTCAGCCCGCTCACCCTGGCGAGCGTCCTGGTCAAGGTGCGTGAGGAGCCGTGGTGGTCGCAGTTCGACGCAGGGCTGCCGGTCGCCGGGGTGAACACCCACCTGGGCGGGGGCACGCTGCGCCACCGGATGACCGGGACGCGGGCGGCGGGCAACGCGCACGCCAAGACCGGTTCGCTGACCGGGGTCACCGCCCTCAGCGGCTACGTGACCGGGCGCGACGGGCGGCGCTACGCCTTCTCGCTGATCAGCAACTACGCCGGCGCGACGCCCCGGCCGGTCGAGAACGAGGTCGTCGTCGCCCTGGCGAACTGGCGCGGCTGAGCCGACCCCTGCGGACGCCCGCGAGGACGCGTACGCCGGGTGCCCGCCGCAACAGCGGGCGCCCGGTGGTCGGACAGGAGACGCACAGCGGTCCCCGATAGCATCGAGGCCAGTCTCCAGGAGGTCGCATGTCGTTCGCCCGTCCGCAGCCCAGCTCGCTCTTCGAGCTCCAGTTCCCGCAGTCGGTGGGCATCTACAACACCTACGACGACGCGCAGCGCGCCGTCGACTACCTCGCCGACGAGAAGTTCGAGGTGCAGAACCTCGCCATCGTCGGCACCGACCTCAAGTCGGTCGAGCGGGTGCTGGGCCGCCGCAACTGGGGCACCGTGATCACCGGCGGGATCCAGTCCGGCCTCTCGACCGGTCTGCTCGTGGCCCTCGTGCTGCTGATCTTCACCCCGGCGGGCGTGAACTTCCTCGCGCTCTTCGCCGTCGCGCTCGGCATCGGCATCCTGCTGGGCATCGGCTTCGCCGCGCTCGGCTACGCCCTGAGCCGCGGCCGCCGTGACTTCACCTCGATCAGCCAGACGGTGGCGACCAAGTACGAGGTCCTCTGCGAGCACAAGGTCGCCGTCCAGGCCCGCGAGATGCTGCAGAACCTCCCGGGCGCCCGCGCCGCGCAGTTCGAGTGACCGCGAGAGGTAGGTTGCCGCGCCTTTCCGACGGAAAAACGCGCGGCAACCTACCGCTCGGCGGTGCTAGAGCCAGCGGTTGCGCTTGAAGCCGATGTAGAGCGCGACCATGACCACCGCGATCAGCCCGAGGGCGCCGTAGTAGCCGTAGTGCCACTTCAGCTCGGGCATGTTCTCGAAGTTCATCCCGTAGATGCCGGCGATCATGGTCGGCACCGCGACGATCGCCACCCACGCCGAGATCTTGCGCATGTCCTCGTTGTCCGCGACGGACGCGCGGGCCAGGCCGGCCTGCAGGATCGAGCTCAGCACCTCGTCGAAGGACGCGACCGCCTCGCGCACCTGGGTGTGGTGGTCGGCGAGCTCGCGGAAGTACGCCCGGGCCTGCGGCGGGACGACCGGCAGCTCGCGGGTCGCCAGGCGCAGCAGGGGAGCGCCGAGCGGCAGCACGCAGCGCTTGAACTCGATCAGCTCGCGCTTGAGCTGGTAGACGCGGTCCACCTCGTGCGAGCCGCCGCGGGCAAACACCGCGCTCTCGACCTCGTCGACATCGGTCTCGATCTCGTCGACCACCGCGAGGTAGTCGTCGATGATCTTGTCGGTCACCGCGTACAGGACCTCCCACGGACCACGGGCGAGGCGCTCCGGGTCGCCCTCGAGCGCCCGCCGCAGCGCGCTCAGCTGCGCGTGCTCGCCACGACGCACGGTGATCACGAAGTGGTCGCCGAGGAAGATCATCACCTGGCCGGTGGTGACCACCTCGGAGTTCTCCGTCATCTCCTCGTGGTCGACGTACGCGACCGTGGAGATCACCATGAAGAGGTCGTCGCCGAACGTCTCCAGCTTGGAGCGGTCGTGGCCGTGGACCGCGTCCTCGATCGCCAGCGGGTGCAGCGCGAACTCCGAGGAGAGCGCCTCGAGGTCGGCGTCCCCGGGGTCCTTGAGCCCCAGCCAGACGAACCCCTCGCCGGCCTGCGCCTGCCGGGCGGCCTCGGCCATGCTCTCGGCCGGCTTGCGCACGCCGTCGACGTACCAGGCCCAGGCCACGACGGAGCTCACGTCGTCGTCGATCGGGGTGACCGCCGTGCTGCCCGCCCGCCGACCGAGGACGGACAGCGGGAGCGCGGGGACCGCCGGCAGGTGGCGCCGGTGGGGGGTCGTCGTCATGGCGTCGTCACTCCTCCGGCGTCACCGGGCGTCCCGGCCCGACCAGATGCCGGCCATCCACGCCTCGACGTCGTCCGCCGTACGGGGGAGCCCGGCGGAGAGGTTCTCGTTGCCGTCGGCGGTGATGAGGATGTCGTCCTCGATGCGGACGCCGATGCCCCGCAGCTCCTCGGGGACGAGCTGGTCGTCGGCCTTGAGGTAGATGCCGGGCTCGACCGTGATCACCATGCCGGGGGCCAGCGTGCCCTCCCGGTAGTTCTCGCGGCGGGCCTGCGAGCAGTCGTGCACGTCGATGCCGAGGTGGTGCGAGGTGCCGTGCGGCATCCAGCGCCGGTGCTGGCCGCCCTCCTCGGAGAGCGCCTCCTCCAGCGGCACGGGCAGCAGGCCCCACGCGTCGAGGTGCTCGGCGACGACGCGGATCGACGCGCGGTGCACGTCGGAGAAGGTCGCGCCGGGCTTGGCCGCCGCGATCCCGGCCTCCTGCGCGGCGAGCACGGCCTCGTACACGCGCCGCTGCGCCTCGCTGTAGCGGCCGTTCACCGGCAGCGTCCGGGTCACGTCGGCGGTGTAGAGGGAGTCGAGCTCGACCCCGGCGTCGAGCAGCAGCAGGTCGCCCTCGCGCAGCTCGCCGTCGTTGCGGATCCAGTGCAGAGTGCACGCGTGGTCGCCGGAGGCGGCGATCGTGTCGTAGCCGATCGCGTTGCCCACGTGGCGCGCGTGCAGGCCGAAGACGCCCTCGACCCAGCGCTCGCCGCGGCCGGCGGCGACGGCCCGCGGCAGGTCGGCGACGACGGCCTCGAAGCCCTCGGCCGTCCGTGCGCAGGCCTCGCGCATCTGCTCGGCCTCGAAGTCGTCCTTGACCAGGCGCAGCTCGCTGAGCGCGGTCATCAGCTCGGCGTCGCACGCGGACTCCGTGGTCGGGTCCTCGGTCGCCTGCGACTCCTCGCCCGCCGTCGCCGCCGGGGCGACCTCGGCGAGCACGGCGCGCACGTCGGCGGCCAGGTCGGCGCGGTTGGCCCGGACGGCGATGGTGTCGGCGTCCTTGCGCAGGTGGTCCGCGAGGTCCTCGATCGGCGCCGTCGGCAGCCCGGTCAGGGCCGACATCTCCTCGAGCGAGAAGCGGACGCCCACCCACATCTCGCCGTAACGGGCGTCGGCGTAGAACTCCGAGGAGTCCCGCGGCGCACGCGGCTTGAAGTAGAGCGTCGGCTCGTGGCCGCCGCCGGCCGCGGGGTCGGTGGGTTCGAGGACGAGGACGGCGTCCGGCTCGCGGTCGGTGCCCAGCCCGGTGAGGTGGGCGAAGGCGGAGTGCGGGCGGAAGCGGTAGTCGGTGTCGTTGGAGCGGACCTCCAGCCCCCCGGCGCCGATCACCAGGCGCTCGCCCGGGAAGAGCGCGCTCAGCGCCTCCCGGCGGGCGGCGGTCCAGGCGGTCGCGGGCAGCGGCTCGGGGCGCTCGGTGGGGTAGGGCGCCCAGCCCTGCGCGACGAAGGCCTTGAACGCCTCGGAGAACGGCACGCCCCGGTTGCTGGGGGGCGGCTCCTCGCTCGTCGTGACGGCACCGGCGTCGGCCTGGGCCTCGGCCTGGTCCTCGGTCTGAGCCTCGGTCTGATCTGAGCTCGCAGGCACGTCCCTGCCCTCCCTCTCGTCCGTCCCCTGGTCCGTCGGGCATTGTCGCACCGCCCGGCAACGCCAGGATGAACCCTCGGCGCCGTCGCGAGGTGCCCGCCCGTACGCCGTGGTCGGTGTCTGAGTCCGAGCACGAGCGCCCGATAGGTTGACCGCCATGACCCGGCTCTACCTCGTCCGGCACGGCGAGACCGAGTGGAGCCGCGACGGGCGGCACACGTCGGTGACCGACCTCCCGCTCACCGACCACGGTCGCGACCAGGCCCTGAAGCTCTTCGGCCACCTCGAGCCGAGCGCGTTCGACCTGGTCCTCACCAGCCCCCGGCACCGGGCCCGCGTCACCGCGGAGCTGGCCGGCTTCGTCGGCCCGCACACCCCCGAGGTGGACGACGACCTCGTCGAGTGGGCGTACGGGGACTACGAGGGCCTGACCAGCGCGCAGATCCACGAGCAGGACCCGGGCTGGACGATCTTCACCGCCCCGACCCCCGGCGGCGAGAGCGCCGACGACGTCCGTACGCGGCTGACGCGCGTGGTCGAGCGGGTCCGGGGCAGCGGGGCCGAGCAGGCGGTCGTGTTCAGCCACGGGCACGCGCTGCGCGCCCTCACGCTGTGCTGGCTCGGTCTCGACCTGACGGTGGGGGACCGCTTCCCCCTCGACACGAGCACCGTCTCGATCCTCGGCGAGGCGAAGGGCGGTCCCGCCCTGCACCAGTGGAACGCCCGGCCGGCCTGAGCCCGCACCCAGGCGCCGGGCGCGGTCTCGCCCGCCCTCAGTAGGCTGGCCCACCGGTCACCCTCGGTGACCGATGCGATCGTGCGGCGCCCGTACGGCGCCGCGCCGAGAGGGTGAGGACGATCAGAGCCGACGTCACTGCGCAGCTGAGGCTGCTCGACCTGCAGGCGGTCGACTCCGCGATCGCCCGGCTCGGCGAGCAGCGGCGCACGCTGCCCGAGCAGCAGGCGCTCGACCGCCTGACCACCGAGTCGGCGGCCGTCACCGAGGACCTGGTGGGCGCCCAGACGCGCGTCTCCGACCTCGAGCTCGACACCGAGCGCGCGGAGGCCGACCTCGAGCCGGTCCGCCAGCGCCTCGCCCGCAACGAGAAGCGCATCGCCGACGGGACCGTCGACGCCAAGTCGCTCGGCTCGATGGTCGAGGAGGTGGCCCACCTGCGACGCCGGATCGGCGACCTCGAGGACGTCGAGCTCGAGGTCATGGAGGCGATGGAGCAGGCGCAGTCGGAGCGTGACGCGATCCAGGCGCGCGTCGACGCCCTGGCCGCCGACATCGCCGAGGCCACCGCGGCGCGCGACGCCGCGGTGGCCAAGCTGGTCAACGAGGCCGGCTACAAGCGCACCGAGCGCGACCGCCTGGCGCCGGAGGTGCCGGCCGACCTGCTCGCCCTCTACACGCGGATCGCCGCGAGCAAGGGCGGGGTCGGGGCCGCCGAGCTGCGGCAGCGCCGCTGCACCGGCTGCCAGCTCGAGGTCAACGCCAACGAGCTGCGGGAGTACGCCTCCACCCCGCCCGACCAGGTGCTGCGGTGCGAGGAGTGCGGCCGCATCCTCGTGCGCACGGCGGAGTCGGGGCTGTGAGCCGCTCGACCGCCTCCCGCGGCGTCCTGTCCGGCCGAGCCCTGCTCGAGGGCTGAGGCGTGCCCAGCCCCAGGATGCGACTGCCCCGCCGTGTGCTCGACGCGCCCGAGGCGGTCGGCGTCACCCGCGGACTCGACCACATCCGGGCCGAGCTGCAGGTGCCCGGCGACTTCCCGGCCGAGGTGCTCGCCGCGGCCGAGCGGGCGGCGGCCGCGCCCCGGCTCCCCGAGCTCGACCGGACCGACCTCGAGCTGGTGACCATCGACCCGCCCGGGTCGAAGGACCTCGACCAGGCCCTGCACATCGCCGCGCGCGACGACGGCGGCTGGACCGTCTCGTACGCGATCGCCGACGTCGCCGCCTTCGTCAGCCCGGGCGACCCGGTCGACGTGGAGGCGCACCGGCGCGGCGAGACCTTCTACGGCCCCGATCAGCGCACCCCGCTGCACCCGCCCGTCCTCTCCGAGGGCGCCGCGAGCCTGCTGCCCGACCAGGTGCGTCCCGCCCTGCTGTGGACGATCCAGCTCGACGCGCAAGGCCGCACGACCGACGCCGACGTCGTGCGGGCCAAGGTCCGCAGCCGCGAGCAGCTGACGTACGAGCAGGCGCAGGACGACGTCGACCACCCCGGCCCTAGCGGCACGCGACCCACGCTGGCCCTGCTCGCCCAGGTCGGTCCGCTGCGCGAGCAGCGCGAGCGCGAGCGCGGCGGGGTCAGCCTCGACATCCCCGAGCAGGAGGTCGTGCCGGCCGAGGGTGGCGGCTTCGGCCTCACCTACCGCGCGCTGCTGCCGGTCGAGGGCTGGAACGCCCAGATCTCCCTGCTCACCGGCATGGCCGCGGCGCACCTGATGCTCTACGCCCGCGTCGGCATCGTGCGGACCATGCCGCCCGCGGCCGGCTCGGCCCTGCGCCGTCTGCACGCCGTCGCCCGGGCCCTCGGCATCCGTTGGCCGGCCGAGCTCGACTACCCCGAGTTCGTCCGGACGCTCGACGCGTCGCGCCCGCAGGACGCGGCCATGATCAACGCCTGCACCGTGCTCTTCCGCGGCGCCGGCTACGCGGCCTTCGACGGCAGCACGCCGGAGGACCCCGAGCACGCCGCGCTGGCCAGCGACTACAGCCACGTCACCGCGCCGCTGCGCCGCCTCGTGGACCGCTACGCCGGCGAGGTCTGCCTCGCGCTGTGCGCCGACCAGCCCGTGCCCGGCTGGGTGCGCGAGGCGCTGCCCGCGCTGCCGGGCGAGATGGCCCGCGCCGACCAGGCCGCCCACCGCTACGAGCGCGCGGTCGTCGACTGGGTCGAGGCGTGCGTCCTCCAGCCGCGGGTGGGCGAGGTCTTCACCGGCACCGTCGTCGAGGTCGAGCCGGAGAAGCACCGCGGCACCGTCGTCATCCAGGACCCGGCCGTCGAGGCCCGCGTGGAGGGTGACGGGCTCCCGCTGGGCCACGAGGTGCAGGTCCGGCTGGTCTCCGCCGACCTCGAGCAGGGGAAGGTCACCTTCGAGCGGGCCTGAGCCTCACGCGGGGATGCGGGCGAGGAGGGCCTCCAGCGAACCGTCGCCGATCCGGTGGTCCGGGTCGGCGAGGTTCAGCAGGACGACGCGGCGCCCGCGCACGGTGCCGGCCTCGCTCCAGTCGGACGGCTCCTGGGTCTCGTCCGTACGCCGGTCGACCAGGCCCTGCCCGCCGGCGGTCGCGGGCTCGCGCACGCCTGACGTGCTGATGCCGTCCGTCGCGCCGCTGCAGGCCCGGACGCCGACCACGTACGTGCGCCAGAAGCGCTGGGCCTGCGCCTCGTCGCCGAACTCGAGCGCGAGCCCGACCCCGGGGTCCCCGGCGCTGCTCTCGTAGCCGCCCTCGAGGGCCACGACCGGGTCGGGGTAGTCGTCGCGCGTGACGTCGGCGCACCCGACGGCCATCGCTCCCTGCGCGGCGTAGCGGGGGTCGAGCGCCTGCACCCACGTCCCGTTGCCGGGCTGGCCGATCTCGTCGTTGCCCGGCGGCTCGACCGTGCGCCAGCCGTCCGGCACCGGCAGCGAAGCCGCCGACAGCGGTCCGGCGGTCGAGGGCGCGGGACCGGACGGTTCCGGGGGCGGCGGCAGGGTGTTGGTCGTCGTCGGCTCCGCCGGACCGGGCGTGACGGCCGACGCTGTCGGGCTGGACGTCGCCGGGCCGGACGCGGTCGGGCTCACCGGGGCCTCGGGTCCGGGCGGCGAGCAGGCCCCGAGCAGGAGCGCCGCGGTGGCGCCGAGGGCGCCGAGCGCGGCGAGGCGTCCGCGCGAGCTCACCCGCGGTACTCGAAGTGCTGGTAGTCGCGGCCGGGGTTCCACCGCCCGCCCCAGAAGAACTTGTCCCCGGCCAGCGACGTGGTGAGCGCCGAGCCCGAGCCGAGCATCCCCTTCTTGAGCGGGCTGCGGTCGCGGTACTTCTTGCCGGCGCTCGGCCACCACTTCCCGCGGGCGTCGCGGTAGGGGTTCTGCACGGTGTTGACATCGAGGGCGGTGCCGTAGGAGTGCGGGCTCATCTTGTACGGGTTGCCGACGACCTTGCGGCAGTTGAAGCCGCTGGTGTTGTTGGCCGCCATCTGCTTGGGGTCGTTGCCGCCGTAGGTGTTGGGGTTGTTCATCTTGGCGATCGGGAAGCGCTTGTCGAGCGCCTTGCCGAAGCCGCGGATGATCTCCTGGCGCAGGTCGGTGCGGATGATGATCACGCCGCGGTGCATGCGCCCGTCGTAGCCCAGGTAGTTCAGGTGGATGGTCGACAGCTTCGACGCACCCACCGGGCAGCCCTTGCGGTAGGTCTTGGCCACGTCGGCGCTCGTGGTGTCGTCGACCTCCGCGTCGAGAACCGCGATGCGGGTGAAGGGCATCCCCGGGCTCCGCTCCCAGCGCGGCCGGTTCGTCGCGCGGTACGACGCGCGCAGCCCGTACTTCTTGAGCCGGCCCTTGCCGGTCGAGACCGAGGTCAGGTACGAGCCGTCGGCCGCGGTCGTGGTGCTCACCGAGTTCGACCACCTCGTGCCGTCGTGCACGTCGAGGTGGACCGTCACCCCGCCGCGGGCCGGGACGATCGCACCGCGGACGGTGAGGGACTTGAGCGAGTCGACCTTGCTCGCCGCCGAGACCGTGATGCGCGAGTCCTCCACCTCCACGCCGACCTCGGCGCTGACGACGTCGGCCCCCTCGGTGCCGGCGCCGCGGGCGCGGAAGGTCGCGGTCCCCGCGGCCTCGACCGGCAGGCTCACTGCGTACGCGCCGGCGGTCACCGCGGTGGTGGCCACCGCGGTCCAGCCGCTCGCGTCACGCCGTTCGACGCGGACCTGGGAGCCGTCGGCGAGCGCCACCGAGCCGGAGAAGGCGAACGAGCCGAGGTCCTCGTAGAAGGCGTCGGCCACGGGTCCGCCGCGCGGTGCCACGGCCAGCGTGAGGAACGCCGAGGGGTCGTCCGCCGCGGCGGCGCGGCTGGCCGGGGTGCTCGGGCTGCTCGGGACGCTCGGGCTGCTCGGCGCGGACGGCCGGCCCTGAGCCGCCGGCGTCTCCGCGGGCGCGGGGGAGACTGCGGGCGTCGCCGAGGGTTCGGGTGCGGGGGAGGGCGTCTCGGCCCCCGCCTGGCCGACGAGGCCCCACGACAGCAGGCCCGCGAGGAGGCCGCAGGCCAGGGCTCGGGCGGGTCGGGCTCGGACCATCGGAACTCCTCGGCGTCCGCTGAGGTTCCCTCAGCCTGGACCGGATACTAATGGGCCCGGGCGTCGGTGTCTGCGGCTCGGGCGGACCTCAGACCTGCTCCTGCGGGCACCACCAGGTCGTCCGGCCGCCGACCGTGGCGCGCGTCATCTCGGCCCCGCAGCGGGGGCAGTGCGCGCCCGCGCGACGGAACTCGATCACCTCGCCGGTGTGCACCCCGCCGTTCCGGATGGCCGCCTTTGTCGCGGCGTGCAGGGCCTCGTGGAGGCGTACGAGCTCGTCGGGGCGGAGCTGGTCGACGGGGCGCCTCGGGGACAGGTGGGCCTGCCACAGCGTCTCGTCGGCCAGCAGGTTGCCGACGCCGGCCACCACGGACTGGTCGAGGAGCTTCGCCTTGACCGGCGCCGTGCCGCGCCCGACCCGCTCCGCGAGCTCCTGGGCGCCGACCGTCTCCGCGTCGGGCCCGAGCCGGTCGAGGTCGGGGTCGAGCCGGACCCGGCCCAGGCGGCGCTTGTCGAACAGGCGCAGCGTGCCGCCGTCGGCGTACGTGATCGTGAAGCGGTCCCAGACCGGGTTGCGGTCCGGCTCCTCGCCGCCGGTGCCGTACCGCCCGCCCTGCCAGTCCCCGCCCTCGGTCAGCGTGCCGTCGGGTCCGGTGACGAGGATCCGCCCGCTCATGCCGAGGTGGATGCCGAGCGTGGGGCCCGGGGTGTCGTCGCCGTCGACGCCGGAGGTGTCGCACCACATGCTCTTGCCGCGCCGGTGCGCCGCGGTCAGCGACCGGCCGACCAGCGCCGCGGCGATCTCGCCGGGCGGGTGCGGTCGGCACTCGTAGGTGTCGGTGTCGTCGACCGCGACGATCCGGCGGTGCAGCGCGGCCGCCTCGATCGTCGACCGGGCGCTCTCGACCTCGGGCAGCTCGGGCACGGCGCCCAGTCTGGCGGGCTCGCCGAGGACCTGCGCACGAGCGTCCACCTCGGCCCGCAGGGCGCTGCCGCGGCGGCGATTACGCTCGCGGGATGCCTGGTCCGCCCTTCCCGTCCGTCACCGAGGACTCGGTCACGTGGCGCGTCGACGACGCCGACGGGCGGCTGGGGTCGGTCCGGCTGTGGACCGACTTCGACCTCGGCCGCACCGACTTCTCGCGGGTCGAGGGCGGGTGGGAGCTCGAGGTCGGGCGCGACCGGCTGCCGCCCGTCGACCGTCTCGAGTACCTGCTCGAGGAGACGGGTGACGGCCGCACGGTGATGCGCACCGACCCCGCGAACCCGCACCAGGTGGGCGGGGCGTTCGGCGACCACTCGGTCGTCCTGCTCGGCTACCACGAACCGGCCTGGCTGCGTCTGCAGGCCGAGGAGGGCAGCCGGGCGGACCTCGCCGTGGAGACCGCGGTCGGGCCGGTCCACGTCCAGCTCTGGTCCCCGGCCGGCCGCGACCCGGACGAACCGCTGCCGCTCCTGCTCTCCCACGACGGCCCCGAGATGGACCACCTCGGCGAGCTGACCCGGTTCGTCGGGGTGATGACCGCGCTGCACGAGGTGCAGGGCAGCGGGGGGATCCCGCCGGTCCGCGTCGGTCTCCTCGCCCCCGGACCCCGTGACGAGCGCTACGCGGCGGACGACGCCTACGCGGACGCGCTCTGCGGGACGGTCGTGCCGGCCCTCCTCGCCCAGACGCCCACCGTCGGGCGCCCCGTCCTCATGGGGCAGAGCCTCGGCGCCGTCGCCGCCCTGCACGCGGAGTGGCGCCACCCGGGCACGTTCGGCGGGCTGCTGCTGCAGTCGGGCTCCTTCTTCACCCCCGACCTCGACGGCCACGAGGACCACCACGGCGGGTGGGGGAGCATCACCGGCTTCGTCGCCGAGGTCCACGCCGCGACGAGGGCGCCGATCGCGCTCCCCGTCGGCGTCGTGCACGGCAGCGCGGAGGAGAACGCCGCCAACAACCGCCTCCTCGCCGAGTCCCTGCGCGGCCTCGGGCTCGACGTCGCCGTCGGCGAGGTCCGCGACGGCCACACCTGGACGTGCTGGCGCGACCTGCTCGATCCTTGGCTCGTGACGATCCTCGACGCCGCCGGGCGCGCCTCGTGACCGAACGCGTGCAGGTCGAGCTCGACGCCCCCGGGCTGCCGCGGCCGGGCACCGTGATCCGCTACGGCCACTGGGGCCGCCCGGTGGTCGTCTTCCCCAGCGAGCGCGGGCGGGCCTGGGACTACGAGGCCAACGGGATGGTGGACGCCCTGCGGCCGCTGCTCGACGAGGGGCGCGTCAAGCTCTACTGCGTCGACTCCTTCGACGAGGTCAGCTGGTCCGACCCGTGGATCAGCGGCGAGGAGCGGGCCCGGCGCCACGCCCCGTACGCGTCGTGGGTCACCGACCAGGTGGTGCCGTTCATCGGGCGTGACACCCCGGGTGCCGCCGACGCCGTCGTCACCGGCTGCTCGCTCGGCGCCTACCACGCCCTCCAGCTCGGGCTGAGCCGCGCGGACCTCTTCGGAGTCGTCATCGGGCTGTCCGGCAACTACGACCCGTCGACCTGGCGGGCGTGGGGCGAGCGCGGCGAGGCCGCGTACCTCACGAACCCCTCCGACTACGTGCCCGGGCTGCACGGGGAGCACCTCGACTGGCTGCGGAGCCGGCTCGAGGTCGTCCTCGTCGTCGGCCAGGGCGCCTGGGAGACGCACCCGACGGGTTCGCTGCCGCAGACGCGGCGCATGGCCGGCCTGCTCCAGGAGCGCGGCATCGACTGCGAGCTCGACCTGTGGGGCACCGACGTCTCGCACGACTGGGTGTGGTGGCAGCGCCAGATCGCCCACCACCTGCCGCGCTTCTGCTGACGCACCTGCCCGTTGAGACGCGAGGGCCGGGGCTCCCCACGCAGGCCCATGCCCTGCTAGTCATGGGGACGTGACGTCGCACCTGATCGGGCTGCTGCTGGGGGCCGAGGAGGACTGGCCGACCGCCTTCGAGGGCATTCTCGCGGGGGTCGGTACCCTCCGCAGCGGCGGGCAGGAGCACACCTTCAGCAGCGAACGGCTCACCATCGAGCCCTTCGACCTCACCGACCCGGTGCGCAGCGGCCTGGTCATCGACCGGCTCGCGTACTGGTACTACCACCCGCGCGAGTGGCTCAAGAAGGCCGCGCTGGTCAACGGGACCTACCTGCTCAACAGCCCGTTCACGTTCCAGTCGATGGAGAAGCACAGCGCCTACTGCGCGATGCTGCGCCTCGGGCTCAAGGTGCCGAAGACGGTGCTCGTGCCCTACAAGAACCCGGTCGACAACGTGCGCTGGGCCTACACCTCGGCCAAGTACAACCAGGCCTTCGACCTCGACGCGCTGGCCGAGGAGGTCGGCTACCCGCTCTACATGAAGCCGTTCGACGGCGGCGGGTGGCGCGGGGTCTCCCGCATCGAGAACCCCGACGACCTGCACCGCAGCTACGACGCCTCGGGCGAGATGCTCATGCACCTGCAGGCGACCGTGGACTACGACAAGTTCGCCCGCGCCCTGTCGATCGGGGCCGAGACGATGGTCATGGACTTCCGGCCCGACCAGCCGATGCACCAGCGGTACGCCGTCAGCCACGACTTCCTGTCCCCGCAGGCCGGGCACGAGGCGGTGGCGATCAGCCGCATCGTCAACGCGTTCTTCGGCTGGGAGTTCAACTCCGCGGAGATGCTCGTGGCGGGCGACGAGGTCTACCCGATCGACTACGCCAACGCCTGCCCCGACGTGGCCGTGACCTCGCTGCACTACTACTTCCCGTGGGCGATCAGCGCCCTGGTGCGCTGGTCGGTCTACTGCCTGGTCACCGGGCGCAAGGCCGGGGTCGACCTGAGCACGAGCGAGTACTTCGCCGTCGCCGACGACCCGGACCGCTCCTACACCGAGAAGATCGACGCCTACCTCGCGATCGCCGACCGCTACTTCGAGACGGAGCGCTACGGCGACTGGTGCAGCGAGAACCTGCCGCACCTCGACGAGCAGGTCCACGACTGGGTGACGTCACCGGCCTTCGACCGGATGCTCCTCGACACCGTCCGCGCGACCTACCCGCCGCACGAGCACGACGCGTTCCTGGCCCACTTCCACGGCCTGATCGACCTCTGGTCCCGCGACCAGGCGCGCCCGACGAAGGCCTGACCCGGCCCTCGGCGTACGGGGTCGCCGAGCCGTTCACGATCCCTGAGCCTGTCGAAGGGCGCCGGTCGCGGAACCGTCCCCGATCCCTGAGCCTGTCGAAGGGCCGCGAACCTCGGCCGCCCCCGAGCGCCTGGAGGAGCGTCAGCGCCAGAAGTCGGAGTCCGCGTTCGCGTCGCGGTCGAGGAAGGCGCTGATGCTCGCCGAGACGCCGAGACGCCGAGCACGAAGCCGGTCCCGCCGGCCACCGCGAGGGCGGTGGTGACGCCCATGGGCAGCAGGGCGGTGGTCGAGACGAGCATCGTGCAGACGACGACCACGGCGCTGACGAGCACCAGGGTCGTGGGCCAGCGCGGGCGCCAGGTCCGGCCCTGCACGACGGAGCTGCTCACCGGTCCACGGTAGGACGGGAGGCGACCCGACGGAACCGTTCCGCCGGATCGGGCGGACCCGCTCGACGCGCTCAGCCGTCGGCGGGCGCGAGCAGCGTGGCCAGCCGCTGCACGGCGAACGCGTACCCCTGGATCCCGGCGCCGACGATCACCGCGCTGGCGATCGGCGCGAGGTAGGAGTGGTGACGGAACTCCTCGCGCGCGTGCACGTTGCTGATGTGCACCTCCACGAAGGGCAGCGCCACGCCCGAGAGCGCGTCGCGCAGGGCCACGGAGGTGTGCGTGTACGCCCCGGCGTTGACGACGAGGCCCGCGCAGTCCTCGCGCGCGGCCTGGACCGCGTCGACGAGCGCGCCCTCGGAGTTGCTCTGCACGGCCCGCAGCTCGAGCCCGGCCTCCTCGGCGGTGCGGCGGACGAGCTCCTCGACGTCGGCCAGCGTCGCCGACCCGTACACCGCGGGCTCCCGGGTGCCGAGCAGGTTGAGGTTCGGTCCGTTGAGCAGCAGCAGCCGGGGCACGGGTCCACGCTAGCGATGTCGCCGGAGACGGAGGTCCGACCCGGTGCGCGTGCCTGTGGTCCCCCGACCGCCGCGGCACGCGCATCCCGGCTAGGTGCGCTGACCACGTCAGCCACCTGCAGGCGGCCCTCGCCGGCCGCAGCCGCTCCGGGACATGTCCGACAACGGATGTCGCACGATTGCAACGAAGGGCGACAAAATCCCGTAGGGTCCCTCGAGAGCGGCGAGGGGATGACCCCCCGAGCATCCTCTCGCCGCTCCTCACGGCCCCGGAGCCGCCGACCTGATCGAGCGTCGTCGCGACGTCCGCCACCGTCCTGCCGCGGTGAAGAGGGGACGAGCCGGTCGGTAAGCCGGATTCTGTCCCTCCGCCGAGGCGGAGGGGGCGGCCATCCATCTGCGACCGCTGTTGCCAGCGGCCTGGTGCGACCTACCCGGGAGCTCGGGCGAGCAGCCCTCGAACGCTCCCGCGGCGTCCTCCTTCGCAGGAGGGCGCCTTCTTGGTCTTGCTCCCGGTGGGGTTTGCCGAGCCACCCCTGTCACCAGGGGTGCTGGTGGTCTCTTGCACCACCGTTTCACCCTTACCCGCCGGCCGAGGCCGACGGGCGGTCTGCTTTCTGTGGCACTGTCCCGCGGGTCACCCCGGGTGGGCGTTACCCACCACCGTGCTCTGAGGAGTCCGGACTTTCCTCGACGCGTGCCCGAGGGCGTACGCCGCGGCCGCCTGACCGACTCGTCCCGGCGAGAAGGGTAGTGCCGCCGCCCCCTCACGCGCGAACCGCTGACGGTCGACACCGAACCGGGTGGTCGGGCGGTCGTCCGTCAGCGGTTCGCGCACCTGCTGGAGCCCCGGGCGAGGGGCGAGGGGCTACTTGGCGAGGAAGGCGATCAGCGCCGCGTTGAACTCGTCGGCGTGGCTCACGTTGAAGCCGTGCGGCGCGTCCTTGACGAGGACGAGCTCGGAGGCCGGGACCGCCTCGTGGGTCCGCTTGCCCGAGCCCTCGAAGGGCACGATGCCGTCGGCGTCCCCGTGGATGACGAGCGTCGGGACGTTCACGCTCTTGAGGTCCTCGCGGAAGTCGGTGGTGCCGAACGAGTTCAGGCACCCGAGCGCGGCGCGCTGGTCGGACTGCTGGGCGAGGGCCTTGGCCTCGAGGCGCTGCGCCTCGGTGACCTTGAGCTCGCCGTTGGCCGAGAAGAAGTTCGTCGTGAACTGGTCGAAGAAGGCGTCGCGGTCGTCCTTCAGGCCCGACTCGAACGAGTCCGCGGTGGCCTGGTCGAGCGGGCCCTCGGGGTTGTCGTCGCTCTTGGCGAGGAAGGGCGGCACAGCCGCGGCGAAGACGACGCTGTGCACGCGCTCCAGGTCGAACTTGCTCGCGTAGCGCGCGACCTCGCCGCCGCCCATGGAGAAGCCGACGAGCGTGACGTCGTTGAGGTCGAGCTCGACGAGCAGGTTGTGCAGGTCCTCGGCCAGGGTGTCGTAGTCGTAGCCGGCGTGCCCGATGCCCTTGGGCTTGTCGCTCTGCCCGAAGCCGCGGCGGTCGTACGCGACCACGCGGTACCCGGCCGCGCTGAGCGCACCCGTCTGCTCGCTCCAGGACGCGCCCGAGAGCGGCCAGCCGTGGATGAGGACGACGGGGCGGCCGGTGCCGCCGCTGTCCTCGACGTGCAGGTCGACCTTGCCGAGCAGGCCGGAGTTGGCGGTGACCTCAGTCATGTCAGGTGTCCTTCCGAGTCGAGCGTCAGGACCGGTCGTCCCGGTCCTCCACCATCATGACTCGGTCGCGCGCGACAGACCGGCCCGGGGTCGTCCACTCGTCAACTTCTCGGTGCGCTCTCAGCCGGTGCCGGACCGCCGACCGGGACAGGTCAGGGGAGCGTCAGCACCTCGGCGCCGGTGTCGGTGACGACGAGGGTGTGCTCGAACTGCGCGCAGCGGCTGCCGTCGCTGGTCAGCACGGTCCAGTCGTCGTCCCACATGTAGTTGTCGCCGCTGCCGAGGGTGAGCATCGGCTCGATGGTGAAGGTCATCCCCGGCTCGATCACCGTGTCGTAGCGCGGCTCGTCGTAGTGCGGGATCACCAGGCCCGAGTGGAAGGTCGAGTGCACGCCGTGGCCGGTGTACTCGCGGACGACCCCGTAGCCGAAGCGCTTCGCGTACGTCTCCACGACCCGGCCCAGGACGTTGACCTGCCGTCCGGGGCGCACGGCCTTGATAGCCCGGGCGAGCGCCTCGCGGGTGCGCTCGGTGAGCAGCCGGGCGTCCTCGTCGACGTCGCCGCAGAAGTAGGTGGCGCAGTTGTCGCCGTGGACGCCGTCCTTGTACGCGGTCACGTCGATCTTGACCAGGTCGCCGTCCTCGAGCGGGCGGGCGTCGGGGATGCCGTGGCAGATGACCTCGTTGACCGAGGTGCAGCAGGACTTGGGGAAGCCCCGGTAGCCGAGCGTGGAGGGGTACGCGCCGTGGTCGAGGATGAACGCGTGCACGACGGCGTCGAGCTCGTCCGTCGTCACGCCCGGCGCGATCGCCGCCGCGGCCGCCTCCATCGCCTGCGCGGCGATGCGCCCGGCGACGCGCATCCGCTCGATCGTCTCGGGCGTCTGGACGTCCGGGCCCTCGTAGCGCCGCGGGCCGTCGTGGCCCACGTACTCCGGCCGCGGGATGCTGCTGGGCACGCTTCGCACCGGCGAGACCGGGGCGGGCAGGACGGCGGTCGGCACGGCCCGATGCTACGTGCGGCGCCCGGAGGCGGGTCGGTAGCGTCGGCCCTCGAGGCGGTGGACGGCCGCCCGGGCGAGGAGGAGACGGACATGGCCGACGGCGACTGGTGGTTCGACCTCGAGACCAAGCAGGCGGTGCAGGACAGCAAGGCCGGCAAGGCGGCCGACCGGCTCGGGCCCTACCCCACGCGGGAGGACGCCGAGCGTGCGCTGGACAAGGTCCAGCAGCGCAACGAGGCCGCCGACTCCTGGGACGACGACTGACCCGGGCGCGCGGTCGCCGGGCAGGCGCCCGTACGCGGTCCCGGCCCGCTGGACCCGTACAGGTTCCGCCCAGCTCGGCGGGGTAAGCATGGGGTGAGGCGGCGTGGGCCCGCCGCCTCCGACCCGCCCCTTGGCGGGGCTGCACCCGCGCCCGACGGAGGACCCCCTATGACCACCGACTTCCAGGCACCGCCGACCGGCCCGGACGCGAAGGTGTCGACCACCGACACCGGGGCGCCCGCGCCCAGCGACCAGTTCTCGCTGTCCGTCGGCGCGGACGGGCCGCTGCTGCTGCACGACTTCCACTTCGTCAACCAGATGGCGCACTTCGACCGTGAGCGGGTCCCCGAGCGCGTCGTGCACGCCAAGGGCGGCGGCGCGTTCGGCGTCTTCGAGACCACGGCCGACGTGAGCCACCTGACGAAGGCCGCGATGTTCCAGCCCGGCGTCAAGACCGAGATGCTGGCCCGCTTCTCGACCGTCGCCGGCGAGATCGGCTCGGCCGACACCGTCCGCGACCCCCGCGGCTTCTCGCTGAAGTTCTACACGAGCGAGGGCAACTGGGACCTCGTCGGCAACAACACGCCGATCTTCTTCGTCCGCGACCCCATGAAGTTCCCGCACTTCATCCGCACCCAGAAGCGCCAGCCCGACTCGGGTCTGCAGGACTGGAACATGCGCTGGGACTTCTGGACCCTCAGCCCCGAGTCGGCGCACCAGGTCACCTACCTGATGGGCGACCGCGGTATCCCGCGGACGTGGCGGCACATGCAGGGCTACGGCTCGCACACCTACCTGTGGGTGAACGCCGAGGGCGTGCGCAGCTGGGTGAAGTTCAACTTCCACTCCGACCAGGGCGTGGAGAACCTCTCCAACGAGGAGGGGGCGCAGACCGCCGCGACCGACCCCGACGCCCACCGCCGCGACCTCTTCGACTCGATCGCCGCGGGGGACTTCCCGAGCTGGACGCTCAAGGTCCAGGTCATGCCGTACGAGGACGCGAAGACCTACCGGATCAACCCGTTCGACCTGACGAAGGTCTGGCCGCGCGGGGACTACCCGGAGATCGAGGTCGGTCGCATGACCTTGAACCGCAACCCGGAGAACCACTTCGCCCAGATCGAGCAGGCGGCCTTCGAGCCCAGCGCGCTCGTCCCGGGCATCGGCTTCAGCCCCGACAAGATGCTGCTGGGCCGGGTCTTCTCCTACGCCGACACGCACCGGCACCGCATCGGCGCGAACTACCACCAGCTGCCCGTGAACCGGCCGAAGGTGGAGGTCAACACCTACGAGTTCGACGGGCCGATGCGCGTCGACTTCAACCCCGGCCAGCCGACCTACTACCCGAACACGGTGGGCGGCCCCGAGGTGAAGGACGACCTCTTCGCCGACACCGGCTGGGAGGCCGACGGCGCGTTCGTGCGGCAGGCCTACACGCTGCGCGAGGACGACGACGACTTCAGCCAGGCCAACGCGATGGTCAACCAGGTCTTCGACGCCGACCAGCGGAACCGGCTCGCCGAGACGGTCGCGTCGACGCTGGGGACGGTGCGCCCCGACATCAAGGAGCGCGTCTTCGACTACTGGCGCAGCATCGACAAGGCCGTCGGCGACCACATCGCCGAGCTCGCGGCCGACCCGTCGGTCGAGGCCCACGGGCCCGCGCCCGCGAGCGACGACCCCGACACCCCGGTCAACAAGCAGGTCGAGGTCGACAAGACCACGCCGCTGAACGACGGGCCGCTGCCGGCAGGCCGCTCCGGTCTCTGAGGTCGCCGTCGAGGCCCCGTCCCCGTACCGGGGGCGGGGCCTCGTGCGTCCTCGGGCGTGGTCGGCGCTCAGAGCCAGCGGATCCCGGCACCGTGCTGGTGGGTGAGCGCGACGGCCCGGCCGTCGAGGCCCAGGACGAAGGACAGCCGTTCGTCGGGCTGCGGGCCTTCCGCGGGCACCGTCGCGGTCACCTCCGGCAGGACGTCGCGGCCCTCGTTGCTGACCCAACGGCCTCGGCCGGCCGCGACGAGGCCGCGCATGCGCCCGACGAACCGGGCGCGTCCGGGCCGGTCGAGGTACATGGCCACGGCGCTGTGGAAGACCACCACGGTGCCGTGCCGGCCGGCTTCGGCGACCCGCTCGTCGAGGAGGTCGAAGAGGTCACCCTGCGCGATCAGCGGCGGGTCCGTGCGCGCGATCGCCACGGCCGTACGCAGCCGCGCGCGGCGCTCGTCCTGCTCGGGCCAGACGCAGGTCTCCAGCCAGGCGACGGCCTGCTCGTCGCGGACGTCGACGGGGGCCAGGTCGATCCCGCCACGCCAGGCGACCGGCAGCGGGCCCGCCGGGACGGGCAGCGGGCCTTCCGCCGGCGCGGTCAGCACCGGGCCGCCGCTCCCAGCCAGGGTGCCGAGCGGCGGCCAGGCGTAGTCGTAGCGGTCCGGGAAGAGGCAGAGCCCGGCGCTCGTGCCGACCTCGAGCAGGGCCAGCGGCCCGGCCTCCGCGGCGACGCGCGCGAGGGCCGGGACGAGGGTGGCGAGCCGCCCGACCTCGTTGGTCTGCGTACGGCGCTCGAGGATCGTGGCCCGGATCGTGCCGCCGTCGCTCAGCAGGGCTGCGCGCAGCCCCGCGTACGGACCCGGCGCCGCGACGCCGTTCCAGCGTGCGGCGGCGAAGACGAGGTTCGGCTGCTGCTTGCCCCGGGGGAGCGCGGCGATCCAGCCCAGCACCTCCTCGTCGCCGGCGACGCCGGAGGACCACTCCTCGAAGCAGGCCGACTGGCCCCGGGTGGCGACCGCGAAGCCCCGGTACTGCCGCGCGACCGCCTCGAGCTCGACGGGCAGGCTCATCCGGGCACGCTACCGAGGGGCTCGGCGCCGCGGTCCCTCAGGCGCCCGGCGCGACCAGGGGCACTCCTGAGCCGGTGGAGGGATCCGGCCCGGCGGACGCCGCGGACGACCCGCCAACCGCGACCCGGCCGGCACCAGGGACCGGCCGGACCCAGGCGGCGACGCCCTCCGCGAGCTGCTTGTGCGCGGCCTCGGCGCGCGTCAGGGTGACGAGCACCGGCGCGGGCTCGCCCGGCACGGCCAGCTCCACGCGCACCTCGAACCCGACGCGGGCGAGGCGGGCGACCCGGCCCTCGACGGCCCCGGGGAAGGCGTGGCTCTCGACCTCGAGGTCGTGGGGCCGGACGAGGTGGCCCTGCAGCGCGGTGACCGGGCCGAGGAAGCCCATCACGAACTCGCTCGCCGGGGCGTCGTAGAGCTCGTCCGGCGTCCCCTCCTGCTCGACCCGGCCGTCGTTGATCACCACGATCCGGTCGGCGACCTCGAGGGCCTCCTCCTGGTCGTGGGTGACGAAGACCGTCGTCACGTGGACCTCGTCGTGCAGCCGGCGCAGCCAGTCGCGCAGCTCCTTGCGGACCTTGGCGTCGAGGGCGCCGAAGGGCTCGTCGAGGAGCAGGACGGTGGGTTCGATGGCCAGCGCGCGGGCGAGGGCCATTCGCTGGCGCTGCCCGCCGGAGAGCTGGGCGGGCAGCCGCTCGGCGAACTGCGACAGGTGCACGAGGTCGAGCATCTCGGCGGTGCGGGCCTTGACCTCGGCCTTCGGGCGCTTCCTGATCTTGAGCCCGAAGCCGACGTTGTCCGCGACGCTCATGTGCCGGAAGGCGGCGTAGTGCTGGAAGACGAAGCCGACGTTGCGCTTGCGGGCGGGCAGCCGCGTGGCGTCGACCCCCTCGATCTCGACGGTGCCGGTGTCGCCGACCTCGAGCCCGGCGATGATGCGCAGCAACGTGGACTTGCCGCCCCCGCTCGGCCCGAGCAGAGCGGTCAGCTGGCCGCTCGGCAGGTCCAGGTCGATGTCGGTCAGCGCCGCGAAGTCGCCGAAGGACTTGTTGACGCCCGCGATGCGGATGCTCATGGCTGGTTCACCGGTCGTGGTCGGAGGGACGGAGGACGGACACGACGACGAGCGCGACGACCGCCAGGAGCGCGAGGACGAAGGCCGCCGCGTACGCCGCCGTGGTGTTGTCGGCGCCGAACTGGGAGTAGCGCTCCTCGACCAGCAGCGTCGCGGTCTGCGTGCGCAGGGCGACGCCGCCGGAGACGACCTTGACCGCGCCGTACTCGCCGAGCGAGCGGGCGAGGCTGAGCACGACGCCGTAGACGAGGGCCCAGCGGATGGCCGGCAGCGTGATGCGGCCGAAGGTCTGCCAGGCCGACGCACCCAGGCTGGTGGCCGCCTGCTCCTGGTCGGTGCCGATCTCGTGCAGCACCGGCACCACCTCGCGGATGACCAGCGGCAGGCTGACGAACGCGGTCGCCATGATCATGCCGGGCTGCGCGTAGATCACCTGCACGCCGAGGCGCTCCAGCGTCGGGCCGAACCAGCCGGTGCGCCCGGAGTAGACGAGCAGCAGGGCGAGGCCGACGACGACGGGGGAGACCGACAGCGGCAGGTCCACGAGCGCCGAGAGCGCGCGCCGCCCCGGGAACTCGTAGCGCACGAGCAGCAGCGAGATGCCCACGCCGAAGACCGTGTTGATCACCACGGCCCACACGGCGTTGGCCAGCGTGAGCTCGAAGGCGAAGATCACCTCGGGCTGCCCGAGCGCCTCGAGCACGGGTGAGAGGCCGCGCTCGAAGGTCTTGAACGCCACGATCCCGACGGGCCAGACGACCAGCAGCGCGAGGTAGACGACCACCGAGATCCGCAGCGGCCAGCGCAGCAGCGACGGCTGCCGGACCGTCCGGGTGCGCGTGCCGGTCCGTCCCGCCGTCGGGGTGGTGGGCTCAGCCATGCCGGGCCACCCGCCGCGAGACGATCTCGAGCCCGACGATGACGACGAGCGCGACGAGGAGGAGCACCGACGCGACGGCCGCCGCGGCGGTCAGCTGGTCGCCCTCGACGAAGGAGAGGATGCGCACGCTCGCGACCTCGGTGGAGTAGGGCAGGTTGCCCGACAGCAGCACCAGCGAGCCGTACTCGCTGATCGCGCGCGCGAACGCCAGCGCGGCCCCGGAGGTGATCGCCGGCACCAGGCTCGGCAGGATCACCAGGCGGAAGACGGTGAAGCGGCCGGCGCCGAGCGACGCGGCGGCCTCCTCGACCTCGGGCTCGATCTCCATGAGCACGGGCTGCACGGTGCGCACGACGAAGGGCAGCGTCACGAACAGGAAGGCGAGCGTGACGGCGTGCTGGGTGTTGGCCCACTGCAGCCCGAGCGGGGAGCCGGCGCCGTAGAGGCTGAGCAGCACCAGCCCGGCGACGATCGTCGGCAGCGCGAAGGGCACGTCGATGACGACCTCGAGCGCGCGCTTGCCCACGAACGAGTCGCGCACGAGCACCCAGGCGATGGCGGTGCCCATGACGACGTCGACCAGCGTCACCAGCACGGCGTGACCCACGGTCAGCTCGAGCGCGGCGACCGTCTGCGGGCTGGTCAGGGCGTCGGCGTAGGCGGCCCAGCCGCCGCTCGACGCCTGCACGAGCACCGCGAGGAGCGGGATCAGGACCAGCAGGCTGAACCACAGCATCGCCACCCCCAGCCCGAGCGCGGAGGCGCGGGTCAGGGTGGTGCGCCGACGCCGCCCCGAGGGCGCGCGGCCCGGGGTGGGCGCGTCGTCCTCGGCGGCGGCGGGGCCGGCCAGGGCGGAGGTGGCCGACGCGCTCGGCGTCGTCACGGCCACCTCCGGACCGGGTGCGGCGCGAGCGTCACTGGCTCTTGCCCGTGGCCTGCTGGACCTGCGAGACGATCCCGGTCTTGTCGGCGAAGAACTTCTCGTTCACCGCGTCCCAGCCGCCGAGGTCGGCGATGGTCGTCAGCTTCGCCGGCGTCGGGAAGGGGTTCGACGGGTCGTTCGCCCCCTCGACGCCGGTGGTCGGCGTGCCCTCGACGACCGGGCGGAAGCCCTTCTTCACGAACTCGGCCTGGCCGTCGGCCGACAGCACGTAGTCGAGGTAGTCCTTGGCCTTCGGCGTCGCCTTGGTGGTCACCGCGGCGGGGTTCTCGATGAGCACGCTCTGGTCGGGGACGACGTAGTCGAACTCCTCGCCGGACTGCCGCGCGAGGATCGCCTCGTTCTCGTAGCTGATCAGCGCGTCCGCGTCACCGCTGAGGAAGGCGTTGGTCGCGTCGCGGCCGCTGCCCGGCAGCGCCTGCACGTTCCCGAAGAACTTCGTCAGGTACTCCTTCGCGTCGGCCTCCGAGCCGCCCTCGGCGATCGTGTGCTCGTACGCGGCGAGGGTGTTCCAGCGGGCGGAGCCCGACGACGCCGGGTTCGGCGTGATGATCTTGATCCCCGGCTTGACCAGGTCGTCCCAACCCTTGATGCCCTTCGGGTTGCCCTTGCGCACCGCGATGACCACGACGGAGTCGGCGACCATGCCCTTGGTCGCGCCGCTGTTCCAGCTCGCGTCGACCAGCCCGGCCTTGACCAGGCGGGTGACGTCGGGCTCGAGGGAGAAGCTGACGTAGTCGGCCTGGAGGCCGTTGACCACGGCGCGGCTCTGGTCGCCGGAGGGGCCGTACGCCTCCTCGAAGCTGACGCCCTGCCCGGCGGGCGTGGCGAGGAACTTCGTCTCGACGGCCTTGTTCGCCTCCTTCGGCACCGAGTAGCCGACCAGGTGGATGACCGACGAGGCCGCGGCCGAGCCGTCGGAGGAGGTGCCCGCGGGGGCCGCCGACCCGCCGACGCAGCCGGCGAGCAGCAGGGTCGACGCAGCGGCGGTGGCCACGGCGGCGACCGCGCGGACGCGCGTACGGCGGAGGAGCGAGGGGGACATGGCGAGCCCTGTTCTGTCGAGGCGGCGGCACTATGCCTACCGGCGCACTAGAGAATGCAGGGAACGGAGGCAATGCTGAGACGTTCGTTCAGCAGATGAGACGCCCGCGGTGCGGTCAGGGCGCGACGAGCCGGGTGAGCGCGATCCGGGTCAGCGGGGCGTACGCGGCGACGACCGGCCCCGGGCCCTCGAGGACGAGCCCGGCGCGGGTGCCGCGCGGGTCGGGCGCCACCTCGTGGTGCAGCGAGAGGGAGAGCGGCCCCACCCGGGCGATCCAGCTCCACCGCATCGCCCGCTCGTCGACGGCGGTGACCACGAAGCGCACCCGCAGCCCGCCCCGCGCGCGGACGACGCCGCGGCGCCCGACCGCGAGCCGCCTCCCGTCGGCCTCCACGTCGCGGATCTGCGGTGCCCAGGTCGGCCAGGCGTCCAGGTCGGCGTAGCGCTCCCAGGCCACCGCGGGCCGCACCGCACCCGTGACGTCCACCCGCCGGACCGCCCCTCGCCACGACATCAAGGACGTCCCTCCCGCAGCCGTGCCGCACGCGGGGCCGGGGCCCACGTGACGACCGTGTGACGACGCCGGGCTGCCCCGACCCGCGTCCGGGGCCCACCGTAGGGTGAGGCGCACGCGCCGGACGGCGACACCCGAGGGATCGAGGAGCAGATGAAGCTGAAGACAGTGCTGGTGGCCGCGGTCGCGGGTGGCGTCGGCTACGTCCTCGGGACGCGGGCCGGCCGGGAGAAGTTCGAGGAGCTCAAGGCCCGGGCCAACGACCTCGCGCACAGCCAGCAGGCGCAGGACGCCGCGGCCAAGGTCGCCTCCGAGGTCAAGAAGAACACCTCCTCGCTGCCCGACCCGGTGGCGAGCGTGATCAACACCGCCGCGGACGCGGTGGCCGAGGCGCCGAAGCCCGACACCACCCCAGGCTCGACCTCCTCCGCCTCGGCGTGACGCAGGCCGCGGTGGGGACCCGCGAGGTCAGGATCGGCTGCGAGTTCGTCCACTCCTCGGCCTACGACGTTCCGGCTGTCTTCCAGGTCGAGCCCGCCCCCGACCAGGCCGTGCGCGTCCACGACGAGTCGTGGACCATGCAGCCCGAGCAGGCCAGCCGGACGTATGCGGACCTGTACGACAACGTGTGCCGCCGCCTGACCATCCCGGCCGGGCAGTCGACCATCACCTACTCCGCGCTGGTCACCGTGCCGGACGCGACGGAGGAGGTCGACGAGAGCGCCGAGGAGCTGGCGCCCGAGGACCTGCCCGACGACGTGCTGATCTTCACGCTGCCGAGCCGCTACTGCCTCCCCGACGTCCTGGGCGCGGAGGCGTGGAACCGCTTCGGCCAGCTGCCGCGCGGCTACTCCCGGGTGCAGGCGATCTGCGACTACGTCAACGGGCACCTGACCTTCCAGTACGGCAGCAGCAACGCCCGCAGCACCGCCGCCGACGTGCACGCGGCCGGCTACGGCGTCTGCCGCGACTTCACCCACCTGGCCGTGTCGCTGTGCCGGGCCCTGAACATCCCGGCCCGCTACGTGTTCGGCTACCTGCCGCAGATCGACGTCGAGCCCCTGGGTGCGCCGATGGACTTCGCGGCGTGGATGGAGGTCTACCTCGGCGGGCGCTGGTTCACCTTCGACCCGCGCAACAACGTGCACCGCAAGGGCCGCGTCCTGATCGGGCGGGGTCGCGACGCCGGGGACGTGGCCATGGCCACGACGTACGGAGCACCCTGGCTGCAGCGGATGACCGTCGTCGCCGAGGAGGCCGTGGCCCCGGTCGGGACCCAGCCGGGCGCCTGAGGCGCGAGCCGCCCAGCCGACAGAGCCCAGCCGACCTCGGGCTCAGCCGACCTCGAGCTCGGACGCCACCTCGTCGAGCTGGGCGGTGAGGGCCGCGTCCCCGAGCGGGGCGCAGCCCCAGAAGAAGGCGAGCGCCTCGCCGGAGTCCAGGTCGACGACCGTGATCTGCACCGTGTCGCCCCCGGACGTCGTGCGGGGGTCGTCCGCGCGGATCTCGCTGCGCAGCGTCCAGGCGGGGTAGCCGCCGACGCTCGTCTCCTCGTTCACCAGGTCCGTGCGCGAGGTGACCCCGCGGTAGAGCGACGACGCGAGCGTGCACCCCATCATCCGCTCCGCGGCGCCGGCCGGGTCCTCGAAGCCGTCGGCGACGGAGACCGCACCGACGGCGTAGGTGGAGTACCACTGCTGCTGGACCTGGGTGTCGGCCTCGCCGACGTCGTACGCCCAGGTGAAGGAGTCGACCTGCCGGCCGGGGTAGGTCCACCCGGCGGGCAGCGGGAAGGACAGGCTGCCGCCGTGCACCCGGTCGTCGCGCGGGTAGTCCTGGCGGCTGTAGGGGCTGCCGAAGAGGCACGGCTCCGCGCTGGGCACGGGGCTCGGGGTGCCGCTCGGCCCGCCGCTGGGGTCGGGGCCCGGCTCGGTGCTCGGGCCCGTCGGCAGGGGCGCAGCGGTGCTCGGCGGGGTAGTCACGCTCGGCGCCGGTACGGGAGCGGGGTCCACGGTCGCGCGGCTCCGCTCGCGGAGCACGAGGGCGCCCACGGCGACCAGGACGAGCACCACGGCCGCGGCCGTCGCGGCCAGGCCGATGCGGAGCCCGCGGGACCGCCGCGGGCCCCTGCCGCCGTCAGCGCCCCCCGCGGAGCCGGCAGGGCCAGGGCCGCCGGGCAGCTCGGAGGTCGTGCTCAGGCCCCAGGCCTGGCCGTCCCAGAAGCGGTAGTGGCCGGAGCGGCCCCCGGGGTCGGGGTACCAGCCGGGCTCGGACACGGGTTCACGCTAACGGCGCGCGGCGCAGGACCGGCCCGTCGACGCGCCCCGGGCCCCGGCTCGTCGGAGCGGCGGGTCAGGCCGGGACGTTGCGCTCGAGCTCGGCGAGCCACGCGTTCGCGTTCCCGTCGCTCGGCGCGCGCCACTCGCCGCGGGGCGAGAGCGCGCCGCCGGCCACCACCTTCGGGCCGTTCGGGATCGCCGAGCGCTTGAACTGGCTGATGCCGAAGAAGCGGTGGCAGAAGACCTGCAGCCAGTGCCGGATGGTCGCCAGGTCGTAGCTCGTCCGCACCCCGTCGAAGCCGGGCGGCCAGGGTCCGACGTCCGGGTCGGACCACGCGTGGTGGGCGAGGAAGGCGATCCGGCTGGGCGGGAAGCCGTAGCGCAGCACGTGGAAGAGCGTGAAGTCCTGCAGCGCGTACGGCCCGATCTTGGCCTCCGTGCTCTGCGGCCCCTCGCCCTCGGCGACGGGGACGAGCTCGGGGCTGATCTCCTGGGCGAGGATCGCGCCCAGCACCGCGTTGGTCTCCTCGTCGAACTCCCCGTTGCCGATCGCCCAGCGGATCAGGTGCTGGATCAGCGTCTTGGGGATGCCCGCGTTGACCGCGTAGTGCGACATCTGGTCCCCGACGCCGTACGTGCACCAGCCCAGCGCCAGCTCGGAGAGGTCGCCGGTGCCGAGCACGATGCCGCCGCGCTGGTTGGCCAGGCGGAAGAGGTAGTCGGTGCGCAGCCCGGCCTGGACGTTCTCGAAGGTGACGTCGTAGACGGGGTGGCCGTCGGAGAACGGGTGGTCCATGTCGGCCAGCAGCCGCTCGGCCGCCGGGCGGATGTCGATCTCGGCGAAGGTCGTCCCGAGGGCGTGCGACAGGTGGGTCGCGTTGTCCTTGGTCGTCGACGTCGTGGCGAAGCCGGGCAGCGTGAAGGCGAGGATGTCGCTGCGCGGGCGGCCGAGGCGGTCCATCGCGCGGGCCGCGACCATCAGCGCGTGGGTCGAGTCGAGCCCGCCCGAGACGCCGATGACGATCTTGGGGTTGCCGATCGCGACGAGGCGCTGGGCCAGCGCGGTGACCTGGATGTTGTACGCCTCGTAGCAGTCGAGGGCGAGGCGGTCGGGGTCGTCGGGCACGAAGGGGAAGCGGTCCAGCGAACGGCGCAGGCCGAGGTCGGTGCGCGGCGGGTCGAGGGTGAGGTCGACCGTGCGGAACTCCGCCGTGCGGGCGGCGTGCGTGCGCCGGTTGTCGTCGAAGGTGCCGGTCCGCTGCCGCTCCTGGCGCAGCCGCAGCAGGTCGACGTCGGCGACCGCGCGCCGCGGGCCGTCGGGGAAGCGGTCGGTCTCGGCCAGCAGCTGCCCGAGCTCGTAGACCATGGTCTGGCCGTCCCAGGACAGGTCGGTGCTGGACTCGCCCGGACCGGCGGCGGTGTAGACGTACGCCGCCAGGCACCGGCTCGACGCCGAGCGGGCGAGCAGGCGACGGTCCTCCGCACGACCCACGGTGATGGGGCTCCCGGAGAGGTTCAGCAGCAGGGTCGCCCCGGCCAGCGCCGCCTCGGCGCTCGGCGGCACCGGCACCCACATGTCCTCGCAGACCTCCACGTGGAAGGTCAGCCCGGGCACGTCCTGGGCGGCGAACAGCAGGTCGGGGCCGAGCGGGACGCGCTGCCCGGCGAGCAGGACCGTCTCGCCGCGCCGGTCGTCGCCGGGGCCGAAGTGGCGCCGTTCGTAGAACTCCCGGTAGGTCGGCAGGTAGGACTTGGGCGCCACGCCGAGCACCGCGCCGCGGTGGATCACGACGGCGCAGTTCAGGAGGCGGTTGCCGTGGCGCAGGGGAGCGCCGACGACGAGCACGGTCGGGGCGTCCACCGAGGCGGCGACGAGCTGGGCGAGGGCGACCTCGACCTCGTCGAGCACGGTCTCCTGCAGCAGCAGGTCCTCGATCGCGTACCCCGACAGCGCGAGCTCGGGGAACACCGCGACCCCGACCCCCTCGTCGACGCAGGCGCGGAAGAGGTCGGCGACGGCGGCGGCGTTCGCCCGGGGGTCGGCGATGGTGACGGTGGGCACGCACGCCGCCACGCGGACGAAGCCCTGGTCGTAGATCGAGGCGAACACGGCCCCATCCTCGCAGCGGCGCTCAGCGGGGGCTGGGGACACCCTGCGCGGCCAGCAGCCCCAGCAGGGTCAGGGCATCGGCGTCGGGAGAGCGTCGACGGTGGAGCCGGGGCCTGAGCGCCGGCCGGCGGGGGTCACACTGGACGGATGAACGCCGACGAGCCGGGCACGTCCGAGCAGCAGACCCCTCAGGAGGACCCGGTCGACGAGACGAAGCGCCGCTTCCGCGAGGCGCTCGCCGCCAAGCAGGGCCGCCACGGCCAGGACCACTTCGACGGAGGGGGCAAGGCCGGCGGCCACGCGCACGGGCAGGCCGACGGCAAGCGGAGCACGTTCCGCCGCAAGACCGGCTAGCGCTCAGCCGATCTCGCCCTCGATGCCGAACAGCGCCCGGGCGTTGTGCTCGGTGAAGGCGTCGCGCCCGGCGTCCCCGGCGGTGTCGGTGTAGCTCGTCAGGAACGTCGCGACCGCCTCGGCGTCGGGACGCTGGAACGGGTAGTCCGTGCTGAACAGCAGGCGGTCGGGCGTCGTCACCTCGAGGACGTGTCGCAGCAGCGCCGGGTTGAGCATCCCCGAGCTCGTCAGGTGCACGTTCGTGCGGATGCAGTCGGACACGCTGCGACCCAGCCCCGCGACGCGGGCGAGGCTGTCGGCGCGGTCCAGCCAGAACGGCAGCAGCTCGCCCCAGTGGCCCAGCACCAGCTGGAGGTCGGGGTGCCGCTCGAAGGTCCCGCGGACGACGAGCCGGAGCGCGGCGAGCGCCGCCTCGAGGTGCCAGCCCCAGCCGAAGGTCGCCATCGCCAGGCCGGTCAGCTCGTCGAAGCCGCCGTACGAGGCCTCGCGCACGGCGAGCGGGGGCACCTGGGGGTGCACGAACACCGGCATCCCCAGGGACGCGGCCGCGGCGAGGACGTCGTCGTTGCGGGGGTCGTCGAGCGGGACGTCGCCCGAGCGGCCGTAGACCATCGCGCCGACCATGCCGAGGCCGGCCGCGCGCTCGAGCTCGGCGACCGCCGCGGCCGGGTCGGGCATCGGCAGGGTCGCCAGGGCCCGGAACCGCCGCGGGTGGCGGCGTACGGCCTCCACGGCCAGGTCGTTGGCCCGCCGGGCGAGGGGGACGGCCTGCGCCGGGTCGAGCGGCTGGGTGCCAGGAGGGGCGAGCGAGAGGACCTGCAGGTCGACGCCCTGGGCGTCCATCACCCGCAGGCGGGCGTCCGCGAGGTCCTCCAGGAGAGCGAGGTTGTCGCCCGCCTCGTCGAGCACGAGGCTCGGGTCGCCGCGCTCCGCGGGCAGCGCGCGCACCGCCTCGCTCAGCTCCGGCAGGTTCCAGTGCTCCTCGATCGCGATCCTCGCCACGGCTCCCATGCTCGTCCTCGGGTCCGCTCCGCCGGACACCCCTCCCCGTAACGCCGGCGTTACGCCCCGACGGGCACACTGAGCGCGTGGACAAGCAGACGGAGTTCGTCCTCCGGGCCATCGAGGAGCGCGACGTCCGGTTCGTCCGCATGTGGTTCACCGACGTGCTCGGGTTCCTCAAGTCGGTCGCCATCGCACCGGCCGAGCTCGAGGGCGCCTTCGCGGAGGGCATGGGCTTCGACGGCTCGGCGGTCGAGGGCTTCGCCCGCGTCTACGAGTCGGACATGATCGCCCACCCCGACCCCTCGACGTTCCAGGTCCTGCCCTGGCGCGACAGCAGCCCGGCGACGGCGCGGATGTTCTGCGACATCTCGATGCCCGACGGCTCGCCCTCGTACGCCGACCCCCGCTACGTCCTCAAGCGAGCGCTGGGCAAGGCCGCCGACCTCGGCTTCACCTTCTACACGCATCCCGAGGTCGAGTTCTACCTCTTCCAGGACCCGCTGCTGCCCAACGTCACGCCGACCCCGGTCGACCACTCGGGCTACTTCGACCACACGCCGCAGAGCACCGGCAGCGACTTCCGCCGCAAGGCGATCACGATGCTCGAGCAGATGGGGATCTCGGTCGAGTTCTCCCACCACGAGGCGGGCCCGGGGCAGCAGGAGATCGACCTGCGCTACGCCGACGCGCTGTCGACCGCGGACAACATCATGACGTTCCGCGTGGTGGTCAAGGAGGTCGCGCTCAGCCAGGGCATCCACGCCTCGTTCATGCCCAAGCCGTCGACCGACTGGCCCGGCTCGGCGATGCACACGCACATGTCGCTCTTCGAGGGCGACACCAACGCCTTCTACGACGCGGGCGGTGAGAACCGGCTCTCGAAGGTCGGGCGCCACTTCATCGCCGGCCTGCTGCGCCACGCGGCCGAGATCTCGGCCGTGACCAACCAGTGGGTGAACTCGTACAAGCGCCTCGCCGGCGGCGGCGAGGCCCCGAGCTACATCTGCTGGGGCCGTAACAACCGCTCCGCGCTGGTCCGGGTCCCGATGTACAAGCCGAACAAGGGCTCGTCGGCGCGTGTGGAGCTGCGCTCGATCGACTCCGCGGCCAACCCGTACCTGGCCTTCGCCCTCACCCTCGCCGCCGGCCTCGCCGGGATCCAGGGCGAGTACGAGCTCCCCGACGGTGCCGAGGACGACGTCTGGTCGCTCACCGAGCGCGAGCGCCAGGCCCTGGGCATCGCGCCGCTGCCGCGCAACCTCGACGAGGCCATCCGGGCGATGGAGGGTTCCGAGCTCGTCGCCGAGACCCTCGGCGACCACGTCTTCGACTTCTTCCTGCGCAACAAGCGGGCCGAGTTCAACGAGTACCGCCGCCAGGTCACCCCGCAGGAGCTCGAGCGGCTGCTACCCGTCCTCTGACGACCTCGGAGGTCCCGGTCGGCGCCGGTCCTGCGGGTCCGGCGCGCGCTCGGCGAGGCTCCGGCTCGGCCACCGGGCGAGGTCGGCGTCGAGCAGGGCCGGGTCGCGGTGCGGGGCGGTCTCGTCCAGGATCTCGAGCGCGGTGATCCGCTCGACGCGGAAGCCGCGGACGGCGTCGCGCAGCCGGCACCACCCGACCAGCAGCCATGCGTCGGCCGCCCGCAGCAGCCCCATCGACTCGACGTCGCGGACCGTGACGGGCCCGGGCCGACCGTCGCCGTCGGGCTCGCCCACGTAGGTCAGGCGCACGACCCGCCGGGCGCCGATGACGTCGGACAGGATGCTCAGCGGCACCGCGCCGGCGTCGGGCTCGCTGAAGTCGATCACCCGTACGGTCTCGAGCAGTCCCTGCACGACCGGCCGGTCCGCGTCCCTCATCACCGCGGTGACCTTCGCCCGTGCGCGGCGGGCAGCGCTGCGGTAGGGCGAGGAGTCGAGCAGCGCGAGGCCGGCCAGCACGGCGAGGGACTCGGTGGCGGAGAGGTTCAGCGGCGGCAGCGAGTACTCGCGCAGGATCGCGTAGCCGCCCGTCACGCCCGGGGTCGCGTACACGGGCACGCCGGCGAGCTGGAGCGAGACGATGTCGCGCTCGATCGTGCGCGAGGACACCTCGAGCTCGGCGGCGAGGCGCGCGGCGGACCAGGGCCGCCGCGCGCCGCGCAGCAGGTCGACGAGGGCGTACTGCCGCTCGGCCTTCTTCACGAAGCCCAGCCTGGCAGCAGCGGGAGCCGGGTGCGGTGGTTCAGCTCCGCATGCTCCGCTGACCGCCGACCGACCAGACCCGGCTCACCCGCCCGTCCTCGGCGAAGTCGAAGACGTCGACCCCGCCCGCGACGGCGCCGTCCGCCTCGACGTCCCACAGCAGGCGACCGTGGTCGCCGTCGATCGCGTCGGCGACCGCGGTGAAGACGGTGCCTGCGTGCTCGCGGTGCCACCAGGCGAGGTAGCGGGCGAAGTCCTCGGCGGTGCGGATGTCGTCGGCGGGGGTGGAGCCGTCGCGCTCGGTCACGGCGAAGTGGATGCGGAAGTCCTCGGCGCAGAGGACGTGCGCGAGGGCCCCGTCGCCGTTCCACATGGTCAGCCACCGGTCGAGCGAGCGGCGGGCGGTGGTGGCGGGCTGCGTGGTCTCGGGCTGCGGGGTCTCGGGCAGGACGGTCGTGTCGGTCATGCCCCCACCGTCGTCGGCCGGGGCGACAACGGCATGTCGGTGTTTTCCGAGACGTTTTCGGGGACCGGCGTCGTCTAGGTGGTGAGCGGGAGCATCTCGCTCAGGTCGGCGCGCAGGCCGGAGGCCGCGACCTTCCCCGAGGCGAGCGCGTCGGCCCAGGTCGTGCGCCCGGTCGCCATCCGCAGGAACGTCGTCGCGTCGGTCTCCACGACGTTCGGCGGCGTGCCCCGGGTGTGCGTCGGACCGGGGTCGAGACGGCCGTCGCGCAGCACGGAGATCTGCACCGCGGCGTGCGGCGGGACGCGCACCTCCACCGAGCGTCCCGGGTAGCGCGTCTCCAGCACGCCGGCGAGGGCGCGGCAGGCGACGCCGATCGCCGGCTTCGCCTGGGGTGCGGGGTCGCGGTCCGGCAGCGAGCGGGTCAGGTCGTCGGCGTGCACGACGAGCTCCACCACCGCGGGACCGACCACGTCGGGTGGGAGCGGGGCGCCGTCGAGCCGCTCGAGCGCCTCGTCCACGCGGTCGAGCAGCGCGCCGTACGCGAACCGGTCGGCGTGCTCGAGCGCCCGCTGCCGCGACCCCTCCGCCGAGCCGGGCTCCGGTCCCAGCCCGCCGGCGGTCCGCTGCAGGCCGAGGTCGAGGTGGGCCAGCACCGCGTGCACGTCCCAGCCCTCGAGGACCGTCGGTCGCGAGGCGTCGGCGTCGTCGAGGTCGGCGAACCAGCCGAGCAGCTGCCGGCCCTGGTCGACCAGCGCCTCGCTCGGCGTCCGGCGGGTCCGCACCACGGCCTGGTCCTCCTCGGGGCTCCGCCCCGGCGAGGCGTCCCGGGGCGCCCCGACGTTACGCGACGCCCCCGAGGACGGCGCGTGCGTCCGTACGATCTCCCCCGTGAGGACCGAGACGGCGCAGGGGGCGCTCGCGCGTCGTGGCTTCACCGACGCCGAGACGGCCAGCCGGCGGGTCGCGTCGTGGACCCAGCACCAGCTGCGCCTGCTCGACGTCGTCGTCCGTGCGGCCGACCCCGACCTCACGCTGACCTCGCTCGACCGTCTCGACGACGCCGACCCGGGCCTGCTCGACCGGCTGGTCGACGACCCCGAGCTCGCCGGGCACCTCGTGCCGGTGCTCGGGGCGAGCGTCGCCCTCGGCCAGCACCTCGTCTCCCACCCCGAGCTCGTCGACGCCCTGGACGGGCCGCTCCGCCGGACGACGGCGACCGACCTCCGCCGCGAGCTGCTCCTCGCGGTCGGCGCCGACCCGGCCGCCGACGTGCCCGTGGCCACCGACCTCGTGGGCGACGGGCTGCGGCTGGCCTACCGTGCGGCCCTGCTGCGCGTGGCGGCCCGCGACCTCTGCGCGCCGGAGCCGATCGAGGCGGTCGACGGCGTGGCCGACGAGCTGTCCGACCTCGCCGACGCGACGCTCGAGGCGGCCCTGGCCATCGCGCGGGCCAAGGCCGGGCCGGAGGCGGCGAGCACGCGGCTGGCCGTCGTCGCGCTCGGCAAGACCGGCGCGCAGGAGCTGAACTACCTCAGCGACGTCGACGTCCTCTTCGTCGCCGAGCCGGTCCGCGACGCCGAGGGGCGCCCGGTCGTCGAGAACGAGCGCGCGATCAGCCTGGCCACGCGGATGGCCGCCGAGATGACCCGGATCTGCTCGGCGCACACCGCCGCGGGGACGATCTGGGAGGTCGACGCCGCGCTGCGGCCGGAGGGCAAGGCGGGCCAGCTCGTCCGCACCCTGTCGAGCCACGCGAAGTACTACTCCACCTGGGCCAAGACCTGGGAGTTCCAGGCGATGCTCAAGGCCCGGCCCGCCGCCGGCGACCTCGCTCTCGGCGGGGAGTTCGTCGACCTCGTCACCCCGTACGTCTGGCGCGCCGCCGAGCGCGAGGGGTTCGTCCACGACACCCAGGCGATGCGGCGCCGCGTCGTCGCCCACATCCCGGCGCGCGACGCCGGCCGCGAGCTGAAGCTGGGGGAGGGAGGCCTGCGCGACGTCGAGTTCTCCGTGCAGATGCTCCAGCTCGTGCACGGCCGCGTCGACGAGTCGCTGCGCGTCGGCGCGACGCTGCCCGCGCTCAAGGCCCTCGTGGACGGCGGCTACGTCGGTCGCGAGGACGGCAAGACGCTGGGGCTGGCGTACCGGTTCCTGCGCGTCCTCGAGCACCGGATCCAGCTCTTCCGCCTGCGCCGCACGCACGTGCTGCCCGAGTCGGAGGAGGACCTGCGCCGCATCGGGCGCTCGCTCGGCTACCCCGACCCGGTGACCGAGCTGGTCTCCACCTGGCGCAACGTCGCCGGTTCGGTGCGGAGGCTGCACGAGCGGCTCTACTACTCCCCGCTGCTCGAGGCCGTCGCGCGCATCCCCACGAGCGAGCTGCGCCTGACCACCCGTGCCGCGGAGGACCGGCTGCAGGCCCTCGGCTACGACGACCCGGCCGCCGCGCTGCGCCACATCGCCGCGCTCAGCCAGGGCGTCAGCCGTCAGGCCGGCATCCAGCGCCAGCTGCTCCCGGCCATGCTCGGCTGGTTCGCCGAGGCGCCGAACCCCGACGCCGGGCTCTTCGCCTTCCGCCAGGTCTCCGAGGCGCTCGGCTCGTCCCCCTGGTACCTCCGGGCGCTGCGCGACGAGGGCGCCATGGCCGAGCGGCTCGCGAAGATCCTGGCCAGCAGCCGGTACGCGGTCTCGCTGCTCCTGCGCGCACCGCAGACCGTGCAGATGCTCGCCGAGGAGGAGCACCTGCGCCCGCGGCCGCTGGCCGACGTCCGCAGCGAGATGCTCGCCGCGGCCCGGCGGCAGTCGAGCAGCGCCGCCGCCGTCGAGGCCGTCCGGGCGATCCGGCGCCGCGAGCTGTTCCGCATCGCCGCAGCCGACCTGCTCGGCGAGGTCGACGTGCTGCAGGTCGGGGAGGCGCTCACCGACCTCGTCTCGGCCACCGTCCACGCCACGCTGGAGACCCTGCGGGCCAACGCCGACCAGCCGGTGCCTCCGATCGCCGTCGTCGCGATGGGGCGTTGGGGCGGGCGCGAGCTGTCGTACGCCTCGGACGCCGACGCGATGTTCGTCATGGGCGACACGACCGGTGACGGTCCGCAGCCCACCGACCCCGTACGCCTCGCCGGTGCCGTGATCACGCAGCTGCGCAAGCTGCTGGCCCAGCCCGGGGCTGACCCGGCGCTCTCGGTCGACGCGGACCTCCGGCCCGAGGGCAAGGGCGGCGCGCTGGTCCGCTCGCTCGCCGCGTACCGGAACTACTACCAGCGCTGGTCCTCGACCTGGGAGCTGCAGGCCCTCGTCCGTGCCGACGCCCTGGCCGGCGACCCCGACGTCGGGGCCGGGCTCATGGCCGAGGTCGACCGGCGCCGCTGGCCCGAGGAGGGGCTGACCAGCGCCCAGCTCGTCGAGATTCGCAAGCTCAAGGCGCGCGTCGAGGCCGAGCGGCTGCCGCGTGGCGCCGACCCGCAGCGGCACACCAAGCTCGGGCCGGGCGGTCTCGCCGACGTCGAGTGGACGGTGCAGACCCTGCAGCTGCAGCACGCGCACCGGCTGCCGCAGCTGCGCTCGACGCAGACGGTCGTCGCCCTGCGCGCGGCCCGCGACGCCGGGCTCATCGACCCGCTCGACGCCGGCCAGCTCGAGGAGGCCTGGCTGCTCGCGAGCCGGATCCGCAACTCGATCATGCTGATGCGCGGCCGCGCCTCGGACTCGATCCCCTCCGACAACCGCGAGCTCGCCGCCCTCGCCGAGCTCCTCGGCTACGGCCCGGGGGAGTCCTCCCACCTGATCGCCGACTACCGCCGCGTCACCCGTCGCGCCCGCCAGGTCGTCGACCGCGTCTTCTGGGAGGAGTAGGCGCCCTGTCTGCGCCCCGCTCGCGAGCTCGGCGGTCCTCGGTGGGCTCGGGCCTGCCCGACGCGCACCGTGCCGGCTGACGGCGCGTCTAGCGTCGCGACGTCCCTACCTACCTCGTTCGAACCAGGCGCCGGTGATGAACGAGCGCCGCCGGGCCACGCGAAGGGCGTCGCCGTACGCCTCGAGCGTCGCGGCCGCGGTGGTCGACCAGCTGAACCTCGACGCGTGCGCCGCCGCGTTCGCCCCGAGCCGGACGCGCTCGGCCGGGTGGTCGAGGACCTCGGCGAGCATGTCGGCCCAGTCGTCGGGGTCGTGGCCGTCGACGAGGCGACCGGTGTGGGAGTCGCGGACCGCGTGGCGCAGCCCGCCGACGTCGGTGGCGACCACGGGACGCCCGCAGGCCTGGGCCTCGAGGGCGACGAGCCCGAACGACTCGCTGTAGGACGGGACGCCGACGACGTCGGAGACGCAGTAGTAGCGGAAGAGCTCCGAGCGCTCCGCGTGCGGACGGAACTCGACCACGTCGCCGACGCCGAGCTGCTCGGCCAGCGGGGCCAGGGTGCCGGACCAGCCGGCGTCCGGCCCGCTCGCGCTGCCGATGACGATGAGCCGGAGGTGCCGGCGGCGGGCGGGCTCGCGCTCGAGGAGCCGGGCGACCGCGCGGATCAGGACGTCGGGCGCCTTGAGGGGCTGGATCCGCCCGACGAAGAGCACCACCTGCGCGTCCTGGGCGACGCCGAGCAGCTCGCGCGACTCCTGCTGGTCGCAGGGGTGGAAGGTGTGCAGGTCGACGCCCGGCGGCACGACCGAGACCTGGTCGGGACGGGCGCCGTACGCGCGGACGAGGTCGGCCGCCTCGTCCTCGGTGTTCGCGGTGAGGACCTCGGCGCCGGAGACGACCTGCGACTCCCCGAGCGCGCGCAGGTCGGGCTCGGTCACCCCGCCGGAGGGGCGGCTGCCGTTCTTGACCCGCGCCATCGTGTGCATCGTGTGGACCAGCGGCAGCCCGTGGCTGCGGCGCAGGGCGAGCCCGACCATCCCCGACAGCCAGTAGTGGCTGTGCACGAGGTCGTACGCCGACGCCACCGACTCGAGACGGTCGGAGAACTCCGGGACCAGGTCCGGCAGGTCCTCCTTGGCGACGGGCCCGCGCGGGCCCGCGGGGACGTGGAGCACGCGCAGGTTGTCGTCGACCTCGACGACCTCGGCGGGCGCCGTGCCGTCGTCGCGGGTGAAGACGTCGACGTGCAGGCCGCGCTCGGCGAGCCGGCGGGCGACCTCGGCCACGTAGACGTTGAGGCCGCCGGCGTCGCCGACGCCCGGGGTGGCCAGCGGGGAGGTGTGCAGGCTGACCATGGCGACACGGCGCGGGTAGTCGACGGACACGTCCACGCCGCGATCATCCCGTCTGCCACGGGTCTCCACGACCCGCTCCGTGCGGCCCCTGCCGCCTGTCCGTCTCAGCCTAACGGGCCGCTCACCAGCAGCAGCGCCGCGAGGGCGAGGGCGAGCCCGACCACCTGGAGGGCGCGCAGCCGCTCGCCGTCGACGGCGAGGGCGAGCAGCACGGTGGTGACGGGGTAGAGCGCCGCGAGGGGCGCGACCAGGCTGAGGTCGCCGTAGCGCGTGGCGACGAGGAAGAGCGCGTTCGCCGACATGTCGAACGGTCCGGCGACGCACGCCCAGGCCAGGGCGCGCCCGCGGGGCCAGGTGCCGCTGCCGGGCACCAGCGCCGGACGGGCACGGGTCGCCGCGACGAGCGCCGCGCAGACGCCGAGCGCCGCGAGCTGGGCGCTCCCGATCGGCCACAGCCCGGCGTCGCCGCCCGGCGCCGCCTCGTTGGCGCGGGCGAGGAACACGAAGAACAGCGCGAAGCCCACGCCGGCCGCGACCGCCATGGCGACCAGGCGTCCGGTGACGAGCGACGTCGTGCCGGGCCTCGGCGGCGCGAGGCTGACCAGGGCGATCGCGACCAGCGCGCAGACCACGCCGACGAGCGACACCGGGCTCGGCCGCTCGCCGCCGACGAGCCCGACCACGACCGGGATCGCGGCCGAGGTGACCGAGGTGATCGGGGCGACGACGGTCATCGCCCCGCCCGACAGCGCCGCGTAGAAGACGACGACCCCGAAGGCGCCGAACATCCCGGCGAGGGCACCCCAGCCCAGGCTCGCGCCGTCCGGCGTGCTGGACAGCAGGAGCAGGGAGAGCGCGAGCAGCGGCAGGCTCGCCAGCTTGGAGACCAGCACGACCGGCAGCGCGCCCGCCCGCTGCGTCGCCTTGCCGCCCGCGAAGTCGCCGACGCCCCAGACGAGCCCCGACACCCCGGCCAGGACGACGAACAGCACCGGCTCAGGCTAGAGGTCGTGGTGCAGCAGACTTCTGCGCCGATGTCCTGTGAACAACCATTCGGTCTGGCCAAATGATTCTGATCGGGCCTTAGTGTGTAAATGTGCTCAGGGAAATGTTCGACAAGTCGCGGATGACAGGCGTCCTCGTCCCGATCACGGGCACGGACCCTCGGCTGGGGCCCTGGGAGCACGTGGCCTTCGCGGCTCACCCGCTCCCTGATCAGGAGCCGTTCCTGTGCGGCGCCACCTATCGCCAGGTCGCCCGCGCTCGCGCGGCGCTGGCCAGCCTGGACAGCACGGCTCGCCAGCTGGCGAACCCGACCCTGCTGCGTCGTCCGGTCCTCCGTCGCGAGGCGCAGAGCACGTCGGCGCTCGAGGGCACGTACGCCCCGCTGGTCGAGGTGCTGGCCGCTGACGAGGACGAGCCGCAGACGACCGACCTCCGAGAGATCTTGAACTATCTGACGATGGCCGAGCAGGCGTTCGCGTGGCTGGCCGACGGACGACCGCTCACCCCTGGGCTGCTGACGAACCTCCAGGGCGTCCTCGTGCACGGGACGCCGAGCGCGGAGAAGTGGCCAGGCCAATTCAGGGGAGAGCAGGTCGTGATCGGTCGGCGGCAGGACGCGTCGCACTCCGACCCGCCCGTCCGGGCAGCTCGATTCATACCGAGCCCACCGGGCCAGGACCTCGAGGCGAGAGTCCGAGACCTGCTCGCGTGGGTGAACCGTGATCACGGCGAGGACATCGACCCCGTCGTCGCCACGGCGATGGCGCACTACCAGTTCGAGGCGTTGCACCCCTTCTTCGATGGCAACGGTCGTGTCGGGCGGCTGCTCGTCGTGATGCAGCTGCTGACGGAGGGGGTGCTCTCGGAGCCGACGCTCAGCGTGTCGCCCTGGTTCGAGGCACGTCGGACCGCGTACTACGACGCCCTCTTCGCGGTGAGCGCGCACGGCGACTGGGACCGCTGGGTCGCGTTCTTCGGTGCGGGGCTCGAGGCGTCGGCCGTCGACACGCACCGGCAGATGCTCCGGCTGCTCTCGGTCCGTGACGAGCTCCTCGTGCAGGTCGGAGCCTCGTCCCTGCGTTCGGCGACGGCCCTGAAGCTCGTGGACCTCGCGGTGTCCAGAACGTCGTTCACCGTTAAGCAGGCCGCCGCCGAGCTCGACGTCGGCTACGCCCGAGCCAACACCCTCGTGGCCACGCTCGTTGGCCTCCACGTCCTTGCCCCGGTACGCGAGGGTGCTGCGTACGGGCGGCGCTTCCACGCCCCTGCCGTGGTCGAGGTGCTCCTGCGTCCGTGATGTAGGAGGGGCCGCGGCGGAGAGTCGTCAGCGGCCTGCACGGCTCCCGGTGTGTGACGCCCGCCCCGCTGGGCAAACTTCCTCCAGAACACCGATCGAGAACCGAGGAGGAACCATGGCGAAGTCAGTCGCCACCGTGTGGGTGCCCGTGGACGACATGGACCGGGCGAAGCGCTTCTACGGCGAGACCCTGCGGCTGCAGGTCACCAAGGAGACGCCGGAGTGGAGCGAGGTCGACGCCGGCAACCTCACCATCGGGCTCAACGCCCGCGAGGAGACCGCGCGCCACGCCGAGGGCGGCGCGGTGATCACCTTCACTCCCGAGGGCGGGATCGACGCCGAGGTGGGGCGCCTGGAGGGCGAGGGCATCACCTTCCCGGGCGGCATCAGCGACCACCCGTGGGGCCGGATCGCGCCGTTCCGCGACTCCGAGGGCAACGACCTGCAGCTGTACGCCCCGCCGGCGGACTGAGCCCAGGCGCGCACGTCGGACGGGACCGGCCGGCCCCGGGCGGGCCCGGGTCCCCTCCGACGTGCCCGCCGCGGTGGAGGGTGCGGTGTAACGTCACGGACGTGACTGCAGTGACGCAGATCTCCTCCTGTGGCGGGAACCGGCCGTGAGCACGGCCGTCCGTACGCCCGAGGACGTCTCCCCGGACCCGTCCGGCCCGACCGAGGACCGCTCCGGGCGACGGCGGGCCCACGGCCGGGAGAGCTGGGGCGCGTTCGCGTATCTCATCCCGGCGCTGGTGGTCTTCGGCGCGTTCTTCTTCTTCCCGCTCGCGCGCTCGTTCTACCTGTCCTTCCAGCGCAGCGACCTCTTCGGCCGCCCGAGCGGCTTCGTCGGCTTCGAGCACTACGCCGACCTCTTCACCGACGCCGGCTTCGGCAAGACGCTGCTGGTGACCTTCGGCTTCGTCCTGCTGACGGTGATCCCGAGCATGCTGATCGGGTTGGTGCTCGCGCTGCTGCTGTCGAACCGGATCCGGGGCCTCAAGTTCTTCCGCACCGCCTTCGCGTTGCCGTTCGCGTTCTCCGTCGCGACCGCCGCCGTGGTGTTCGGTGTGATGCTCAACCCGGCGACCGGGGTGGTCAACGGCCTGCTGTCCTACCTCGGGGCCGGGCCGGTGGGCTGGCTCACCGAACCCTCCACCGCGCTGCTGTCGGTCGCCATCACCTCGGTGTGGATGCAGGTCGGCTACAACCTGCTCGTCCTGTCCGCCGGGCTCGGCGCGGTGCCCGACGACGTCCTCGAGGCCGCCCGCCTCGACGGGGCGTCCGGGCTGCGGCTGCAGACGGGCGTGGTGCTGCCGCTGATCAGCCCGCAGCTGTTCTTCCTCGCGGTGACCGGGACGGTCCAGGCGCTGCAGAGCTTCGGCCAGATCCACATCCTCACCCGAGGCGGGCCCGACCGGTCCACCCAGACGCTCGTCTACTCGATCTACGACGTCGCCTTCGCCAACAACAACTCCAACTTCGGGGCCGGGTCGGCCCAGGCGATCGTGCTGCTCGTCGTGGTCCTCGCGATCACGGCGTTCCAGTTCGGCTTCCTCGAGCGGAAGGTGTTCTACGCCTGATGGCCACCCTCACCTCCACCCCGGGGCTGGCCGCGGGCCGGCCCGCGAGCCCCACCCGTCGCCGCCGCGGCGCCCGCGACGGCCGCACGCCGGTCGGCACCTACGTGCTGCTCGGGCTGCTCTTCGTCGTGCTGCTCTTCCCCGTCTACTACGGGATCATCGGCAGCTTCATGAGCCCGAGCGACATCAACACGTTCCCGGCCAAGCTGTGGCCGACGAGCGGCTTCGTCGCCGAGAACTACGCGAACGCGCTCGACGTCATCCCGCTGCTGCGCCAGTACCTGAACTCGCTCGCGGTCGCGGTGCTGGTCGTCCTCGGCCAGCTGCTGACCAGCGTGCTGGCCGCGTACGCGCTGGTCTTCCTGCGGCTGCGGGGCAAGCGGTTCTGGTTCGCGCTGCTGCTCTCCACGATGATGATCCCCTGGGAGGCGATCATCATCCCGAACTACCTGGCGATGGCCCAGCTCGGGCTGATCAACACCATCGCCGCGCTGGCGTTGCCCTACCTCGCCGCCGGCTTCGGGGTGTTCCTCGTGCGGCAGGCGTTCCTGACCTTCCCGATGGAGCTGCGCGATGCCGCCCGCGTCGACGGCGTCGGCAACCTCGGCTTCCTCTGGCGGATCCTCGTGCCGCTGACCCGCCCTACGCTCGCCGCGCTCGGGGTGTGGTCGTTCCTCTCGGCCTGGAACATGTACTTCTGGCCGCTGCTGATCACCCAGGCGCCGGAGAACCAGACGATCCAGATCGGCATCGCCCAGCTGCAGTCGGTCGACGCGAACGACCCGGGGATGGTCCTCGCCGGTGTCGTGCTCGCGCTGCTCCCGACGCTCGCGCTGGTGCTCTTCGGGCAGCGGTTCATCGTCCGCGGGCTGACGGCGGGGTCGAGCCGATGAGCGCCCCTCGCGCGCCGCGCCTGTCGCGGGGGCGCCGCCTGCTCGCCGCGGTCCTCAGCACCTTCCTGGTCGTCGGCCTGGCCGCCTGCGGGAGCGGCCGGCCGGAGGGCAACCTCGACGTACCGGCCAAGGACGCGCTCGAGCGCGCGACCGGGGTCACCAAGGTGACCTTCTGGCACTCGATGGACTCCAGCAACGGCGTCGCGCTGCGGGCCCTGGTCGACAAGTTCAACGCCGCGCACGCCGGCAAGGTCGAGGTCAGCGCCGTCTTCCAGGGCGACTACGACACCGCGATCACCAAGTACAAGGCCTCGGTGCAGTCGGGCACGACGCCCTCGATCATCCAGATCTACGACATCGGCACGCAGTTCATGGTCGACTCGAAAGAGGTCGTGCCGGTCTCCGGCTTCGCCCAGCGCGACGGCTACGACCTCGGCGTGATCCAGAAGAACATCGCCGGCACCTACACCGTGAACGGGACCCAGTGGTCGATGCCGCTGAACAGCTCGGTGCCGCTGCTCTACTACAACAAGACCGCGTTCGAGGCGGCCGGGCTCGACCCCGACAAGCCCCCGCAGAACCTCGACGAGATCCGTGCGGCCGCCGAGAAGCTGAGCAAGGTCAACGGCGGGCCGGTGGCGTACGGGTTCGGCGCCGCGATCTACGGCTGGTACCTCGAGCAGCTCGCGGCGACGGCGGGCGAGGAGTTCTGCGACCCGCAGAACGGGCGTACGGGGCGCCGGGTGACGAGCGCCGACTTCTCCTCGCCGACGATCCTCGCCTCCGTGCAGTGGTGGCAGAAGATGGTCGCCGACGGCCTGGCCGTGAACACCGGCCGGGTCAGCAAGGACGCGCAGGACGCGTTCAAGGCGGGCCAGACCGCGATGACCTTCGAGTCGACGGGCCAGGTGAAGGGCTTCACCGCGGCCTCGCAGGGCAAGTTCGAGCTCGGTGCCGCGCCGTTCCCGGTGGTCAGCGGCTCCGAGGCGCCCGGCAACGGGCCGTCGGTCGGCGGCGGCAGCCTCTGGATCTCCGGGCCCGGGCACAGCGAGGCCGAGAAGGAGGCGTCGTGGGAGCTCGCGCAGTTCCTCGCGCAGCCTGACTCGCAGGCGTTCTGGCACACCCAGACCGGCTACTTCCCGGTCAACCAGAAGGCGCTCGACCTGCCCGAGGACAAGGCGTTCGTCGCCAAGAACCCGCTCTTCACCGTCGCCATCGACTCGCTGAACAAGACGGACGTGTCGCCGGCGACGACGGGCTGCGCCGCCGGCCCGATGCCGCAGATGCGCAAGGCGCTCGAGGACGGTCTCGAGCGGGCGCTGATCGGCAAGGACCCGGCGACCTCGCTGCGCAAGGTGCAGGAGAACGTCGCCGAGTCGGTCGAGAGCTACAACGAGTCGGTGGGCGGGTCCTGAACCGTCGGTGCCGGGCTCGGCCCAGGACGCGAACAGTGGCGCGGACCGAGGTCCGCGCCGCTGCGCTGCTGCTTGAGACTGAGTGCCGACCGGCGGGCGCCTCACGGCGAAAGGCCGCTCGTAGCGGCTGAGGTTAGAGCCCGGGGGCCACGAACCGGCCGGCACGAGACGTAACCGTAGCCGAGGGCCGCGCTATTCCAAGGGCGTCGTCGAACTTTCCGCCGAAATTCCCCCGGAGGGGTGTCGACCGACCGGCGGGGAGCTCAGGCGAGCAGACCGACGAGCTCGTCCCAGTTCTCGACGAGGGCGAGCACACCGACCGCCCGGAGCTGCCGGACGCGCTCGTCGCGCTCCGCGGCCTGGACGAACTGCAGGTTGCCGACCGTGGGGATGCCGGCGGCGACGGCCGCGGTCGCGCCGGTGGGGGAGTCCTCGAGGGCCACGGCCTGCTCGGACCGCAGCCCGAGCGCGTGCAGCGCGTACGTGTAGATGGCCGGGTCGGGCTTGCTCGTCGGGACGGGCAGCGAGTCCTCAGCGCTGAAGCGGCGCTCCGGCGGGAACCACCCGGCCATCCCGGTCACCTCGAAGCAGGCGGCGATCCGGTCGTCGGCGCTCGAGCTCACCGCGGCGAGCCCGAAGCGCTCGGCCAGCCGGGTCAGCGGCTCGAGGACGTCCGGGTCGGGGTGCAGCGCCGTGCGCAGGTGGGCCGTGACCGCCTGCCGCTCGCGCCGGACCAGCTGCTCGAGCTCCTCGGCCGTGAGGTCGGGCAGCCCGTGCTCGCGGGTGAGCGCGGCCAGGATCGTGCGGTAGCTCCGCCCGGTCGCGGCCAGCCGGAGCTCCTCCGCGCCGTACTGGCGGGCGACGCCGTGCTCGGCGAAGTAGGCGTTCGTCACCTCGACCGACGCCTCGAAGGCCGGCTCCTCGGAGGGGAAGAGGTTGCCGTCGGCGTCGCAGAGCACGACCTCGACGTCGGTCAGTTCGGGGAGCGCGGCCACCGGCCGAGCCTACGGGTCGCCCGGGCCTCCGCCGTGCGGTCGGGTCACGTGACGCGGAGGCCCGGAGCCGTGGGTGTGCCGCTGGGCGGAGCGGGGTAGGGGGACGGCGAACGGCACGGCAGCGCAGCGGTGTCCCGACAGCGACCGGGAAAGACCCGTCGTGCCACTCCACGCCCGCGCCTGCGCGCGCCCCTCGCCCCTGCCGATCCCGGCGGCCGCTCGATGAGCGACATCGCCGCCCTCGGGCTCCGCTGGCTCCGCCTCGGCCTCCCCGTCGTGCCCATGAGGTACCCGGACGCGCCCGGGCCGGGCCGCGGGCGGTCGTCGGCCTCCGCGTCGCCTGCCCCCACTGCACCAACACCGACACCCTGACGCGACACTGCCGCGAGGACCGCTGCGGCTGGGTCAGCTGCACCTGCGGCGCGCTCGTCTACTCCCGCCGGCGGCACCGCCACCCGCGCCACGGCAGCGAGCGCGACACCTGCCACGACCCCGCGGCCGCCGCCTGAGCGACGTCCTGCTGAAAAGGCGTCACTCGATGAGGCCGAAGCCCGCGCGCTGAGCGTGGACAACACGTCGGCCGCCCATCGAGTGAGGCCTTCTCAGCGAAGCCCCCCGAACAGACCGAGGCCCGCCGCACCAGCAGGTGCGACGGGCCTCGGTCTACCGGAGGATCAGACGTCGTAGTAGAGCTCGAACTCGTGCGGCGTCGGACGCAGGCGGATCGCGTCGATCTCGGCGCGCTTCAGCTCGACCCAGGTCTCGATCAGGTCGGGGGTGAAGACGTCGCCGCCGAGCAGGAACTCGTGGTCGCGCTCGAGGTTGTCGAGCACGCCGCCGAGGCTGTCGGGGACCGTGGGCACGTTCGCGTGCTCCTCGGGCGGCAGCTCGTAGAGGTCCTTGTCGACCGGGGCCAGCGGCTCGGTCTTGTTCTGGATGCCGTCGATGCCGGCCATGAGGATCGCCGCGAACGCGAGGTACGGGTTCGACGACGGGTCGGGGCAGCGGAACTCGACGCGCTTGGCCTTCGGGTTGGACCCGGTGATCGGGATCCGCATGGCGGCCGAGCGGTTGCGCGAGCTGTAGACCAGGTTGACCGGCGCCTCGAAGCCGGGGACGAGCCGGTGGAACGAGTTCACGCTCGGGTTGGTGAACGCCAGGATCGAGGGCGCGTGGGCCAGGACGCCGCCGATGTACCAGCGGGCCAGGTCCGAGAGGCCGCCGTAGCCGGCCTCGTCGTAGAACAGCGGCGTGCCGTCGTTCCAGATCGAGCTGTGCACGTGCATGCCCGAGCCGTTGTCACCGAAGATCGGCTTGGGCATGAACGTGGCGGTCTTGCCCGCGGCCCACGCCGTGTTCTTGATGATGTACTTGAACTTCTGCACGTCGTCGCCCGCGGCGAGCATCGTGTTGAAGCGGTAGTTGATCTCCGCCTGGCCGGCGGTGCCGACCTCGTGGTGCGCGCGCTCCACGGTCAGGCCGGCGCCCTCGAGGTTGAGCGTCATCTCGTCGCGCAGGTCGGCGAAGTGGTCGACCGGCGGGACCGGGAAGTAGCCGCCCTTGTACTTGACCTTGTAGCCGCGGTTGCCGCCCTCCTCGATGCGCCCCGTGTTCCAGGCGCCGGCGACGGAGTCGATCGAGTAGTGGCCGGTGTTCTGCTTCGTCTCGAAGCGCACGTCGTCGAAGACGTAGAACTCGGCCTCGGGGGCGAAGAACGCGGTGTCGCCGATGCCGGTGGAGGCCAGGTAGTTCTCCGCCTTGCGCGCGATGTTGCGCGGGTCGCGGCTGTAGGGCTCCTTGGTCAGCGGGTCGTGCACGAAGAAGTTCAGCGCGAGGGTCTTCGTCTTGCGGAACGGGTCGATGAACGCCGTGGTCGGGTCCGGCAGCAGCGCCATGTCGGACTCGTGGATCTTCTGGAAGCCACGGATGGAGGAGCCGTCGAAGGCCAGGCCGTCGCTGAACACGGCCTCGTCGAACGAGCCGGCCGGCACGGTGAAGTGCTGCATCTGGCCGGGCAGGTCGCAGAACCGGATGTCGACGATCTCGACGCCCTCGTTCTTGATGTAGGCCAACAGGTCGTCGGCGCCTTGGAACATCTGTCCTCCGGGTTCTCGACGCGCCGGGTGCGCGTGCACGGGTAGGGCTGGGTCAGGAACGGGCTCTCACGAGCGTGCACGGGCAGGCTCTCACGGGCCCCCACCTCACACGTCCACGGGTAGCGAACGTAGGGACGTGGGGTTGCCGGTGCGTTTCCGGATTGTTCCGCTGACGTAACACGGGCTCCGTACGAGCCCGGGCGGATCTGGGCGGACCGCCGGTGCCGGACCTCCGGGTACCTTCGAGGTGTGGCCCGACCGATCGACGCGACCGCCGGAGCGGGCGGCTCCGAGCCCTATCCCGGCGAGCGGGTCGGGCTCCCGGAGACCGGCCGCGGCTCGCTCGCGACCTGGGGCGCCCGGATCGTCGCGCTCCTGCTCGACTGGGTGATGAGCACCGTCCTCGCGGTGCTGTTCTTCGGCACCCGCGTGCTCAGCTCCGACGGCTGGACGTCGTGGATGACCATGGTCATGTTCTTCGTCCAGACCACCGTGCTCGTCGCCCTCGCCGGGGCCAGCGCCGGGCAGCTGCTCTGCCGTCTGGCCGTGGTCCGGCTGGACAACCAGCCCGTCGGCTTCCTCCGGGCCGGGCTGCGCGCCCTGATGGTGTGCCTCGTGCTGCCCGCCGTCGTGATCGGGACCGACCGCCGTGGACTGCACGACCTCGCCGCCGGCACGGCCGTGGTCAACCGCCGCTGAACCCTTCCTCCGCACCGCCCGGCTGCGCCACCATGAGGCGTGCGGAGGTGGATGGCGTGAGCGAGGCGTACGAGCAGGTCGAGGTGGCGAGCGCCGCCGAGCTGCGGGCGTGGCTGGAGGAGCACCACGCGTCCTCGCCCGGCATCTGGCTCGTCACGGGCAAGAAGGCCGCGGGCGAGCGCTACGTCGCGTACGAGGACCTGGTCCGCCAGGCGCTGTGCTTCGGCTGGATCGACGGCCAGGCCCGCCCGCTGGACGCGCTGCGCTCCCAGCAGCTGCTCACGCCGCGCCGGCCCCGCAGCGGCTGGTCCCGGCCCAACAAGCTCCGAGTCGCCGAGCTCGAGGCGGCCGGGCTGATGGCGCCGGCGGGCCGCGCGGCGGTCGCGGCGGCCAAGGTGTCCGGGACCTGGAACAGCCTGGACCTCGTGGAGGACCTCGTCGTGCCGCCGGACCTCGCGGCCGCGCTCGACGCCGAGCCCGGGGCCCGGGAGCACTGGCAGGCCTACCCGCGCTCGGTGAAGCGCTTCGCGCTCGAGCAGGTCTACGGCGCCAAGCGTGCAGCCACGCGGGAGAAGCGCGTCGCCGCGACCGTGGCCCTCGCGGCCGCCGACGAGCGCCCGGCGGCCTTCCGGAGAGCCGGGGCGCGCCCGGAGCCGGCTACGTGACCGTGCTGCGGGTCCGGTGGGCCGGGTCCTCGTACGCGCGGGTGTCGAGCACGTCGGCGAGCGCGTCCACGGCGTCCCACACGTCGACGAAGCGCAGGTAGAGCGGCGTGAGCCCGAACCGCATGCAGTCCGGCTCGCGGTAGTCACCCACCACCCCGCGGGCGATCAGCGCCTGGACGACGGCGAACGCGTCCGGATGGGCGAGGGTCAGGTGGCTGCCACGGCGCTCGTGCTCACGTGGGGTGACCAGCGTGAGCGGGTGGTCGCCGCAGCGCTGCTCGACGAGGTCGAGGAACAGGTCGCCGAGCGCGAGGGACTTGGCGCGCACGGCGGCCAGATCGGCGCAGGAGGCGATGTCCAGACCGCACTCGACCAGGGCCAGGGAGACGACCGGCTGCGTCCCGCTGAGGAAGCGGCCGACGCCCTCGGCCGGCTCGAAGGCGCTCTCCATGGCGAAGGGCCGCGCGTGGCCCCACCAGCCGGGCAGCGCCGAGGTGCCGGCGCCGGCGTGGCGCGGGTGGACCCAGAGGAAGGCGGGGGAGCCGGGCCCGCCGTTGAGGTACTTGTACGTGCACCCGACCGCGAAGTCGGCGTCGGCGCCGCTGAGGTCGATCGGCAGCGCGCCGACGGAGTGGGCGAGGTCCCAGACGACGAGGGCGCCGGCCGCGTGGACGCGGGCGGTCACGTCGGCGAGGTCCCAGAGCGCCCCGGTGCGGTAGTTGACGTGGCTGAGCGTCACGACGGCCGGACCGTCGGCCAGGGCCGCGTCGAGGTCGGCCGGGCTCTCGATCAGCCGGAGCTCGTGGCCCTGCCCGAGCAGCTCGGCCAGCCCGGCCGCGACGTAGAGGTCGGTCGGGAAGTTGTCGCGCTCGCTCACCACCAGGCGCCGCCCGGGAGCGGCGGAGGACTGCAGCGTCATCGCCGCGGCCAGCGCCTTGAAGAGGTTCGACGTCGTGGTGTCGGTGACGAGCGTCGTGCCCGGGCCGCCGCCGATCAGCGGGGCCAGGCGGTCGCCCAGCCGGCCGGGCAGCTCCCACCAGCCGGCGCTGTTCCAGCTGCCGATGAGGTCGTGGCCCCACTCCTGCTCCACGACCTGCGCCGCCCGCGCGGCCGCGGCCCGGGGGCGCACGCCGAGGGAGTTGCCGTCGAGGTAGACCAGCCCGTCGGGCACCGCGAACTCGTCGCGGAGGGCGGCGAGCGGGTCGGCCTCGTCGAGGCGTACGCAGTCGGCGCGCGTGGTCGGCGCCGTCATCACCCGACGAGCTCCGCGGCCTCGAGCCAGGCCAGCTCGAGGTCGTCCTTCTCGGCGCTCGCGGCGTCCAGCTCGCGCTGCAGGTCGGCGAGCTTGCTGTAGTCGGCGGCCGCCCGCGCCATCTGGTCGTGCAGCGAGGCGATCCGGCGGTCGACCTTGCCGATCTGCGACTCGACGCGCGACATGGTCTTCCGCGCGGCGCGCAGGTCGGCGCTCGCGCTCGGCGCGCCCGTCGCCGGACCGCTCGGCAGGTCCCCGGCGGCCGCCCGCTGGCGACGCACCTCGAGGTACTGCTCGACGCCGCCGGGCAGCAGCACGCAGGTGCCGTCGCCCATCAGCGCGTAGGTGACGTCGCAGACGCGCTCCAGGAAGTACCGGTCGTGGCTGACCACGACGAGCGTCCCCGGCCAGCCGTCCAGGTAGTCCTCGACGACGTTCAGCGTGTCGATGTCGAGGTCGTTGGTCGGCTCGTCGAGGAGCAGGACGTTCGGCTCGGCGAGCAGCAGGCGCAGCAGCTGCAGCCGTCGGCGCTCACCGCCCGAGAGGTCGTCGAGACGCGTCGTCAGCTTGTTGCCGGTGAAGCCGAAGCCCTCCAGCAGGCTGCTGGCGGTGACCTCCTTGCCGGTGGCGACCTGGACCTGGCGGCGCACGCCCTCGACCGACTCGAGCACGCGCTCGGACCCGGTCAGCCCGCCGAGCTGCATGAGCGTCTGACCCAGGTGCCCGACGTTCAGGGTCTTGCCCTGCTTGACCGTGCCCGACGTGGGCTGAGCCTCGCCGGTGAGCAGGCGCAGCAGCGAGGTCTTGCCGGCGCCGTTCACGCCGACCAGCCCGATGCGGTCGCCCGGCCCGATCGACCAGGTGAGGTCCTCGAGCAGCACCTTCGGCGGGTGCCCCACCGAGAGGTTCACGTGCGTGAGGTCGAAGACGTCCTTGCCCAGCCGGCTCGTGGCGAAGCGCTGCAGCTCGAAGCGGTCGCGCGGCGGCGGCTCGTCGGCGATCAGGGCGTTGGCCGCGTCGATCCGGAACTGCGGCTTCGACGTCCGCGCGGGCGGGCCACGCCGGAGCCACGCGAGCTCCTTGCGCAGCAGGTTCTGGCGACGCGCCTCGTTGGCGCTGGCCTGGCGGGCGCGCTCGGCTCGGGCGAGGACGTACGCCGCGTAGCCGCCGTCGTACGCGTCGACGCGGGCGTCGTGGACCTCCCAGATCCGCGTGCAGATCGCGTCGAGGAACCACCGGTCGTGGCTCACCACGAGCATCGCGACGGAGCGGGCCTGGAGGGCGTTGAGCGCGTCGGCGAGCCAGGCGACGGCCTCCACGTCGAGGTGGTTCGTCGGCTCGTCGAGGACCAGCAGGTCGTGGTCGCCCAGCAGCAGCTCGGTGAGCGCGACGCGGCGCCGCTCGCCGCCGGAGAGCGTGGTCAGCTCGGTGTCGAGGTCGATGTCGGCGAGCAGGTGCTCCACGACGGAGCGGGTGCCGGCGTCGGCGGCCCAGACGTGGTCGGGCTCGCCGTCGACGATGATCGCGCGCACGGTGGTGCCCGGCGGGACGTCGTCGGTCTGGTGCAGGTGGCCGACGGAGACGCGGCCGGTCTGCGTGACACGGCCGGAGTCGGGCTCGCCCTCGCCGGTCAGGATCTTGAGCAGGGTGGTCTTGCCGTCGCCGTTGCGCCCGACGACCCCGATGACGTCGCCGCGGGAGAGGCCGAGGCTGACGGAGTCGAGGAGCGTACGGGTGCCGAAGGTGATGCCGATGCGTTCGGCGTTGACGAGGCTGACCATGACCGGCCCAGTGTTCCACGCCCGTGGGAGGTGGCGGCGCCCACGGACGCGGCGCATGATGACGACGTGGCCGACTGGAACCAGCAGATCATCGACGAGTTCCGTGCCAACGGCGGCACGGTGGCGACCATGGGGTTCGGGCGCGGGCTGGTCCTCGTGCACCACCTCGGCGCGCGGACGGGCACCGAGCGGGTCAGCCCGATCGCCAACATCCGCGAGGAGGACGGTTCACGGCTGGTCGCGGCCTCCAAGGCCGGCGCCCCCGACAACCCCGCCTGGTACCACAACCTGCTCGCGCACCCCGACGTGACGATCGAGACCCCGGAAGGGGAGGAGCAGGTCCACGTCACGGAGCTGACCGGCGCCGAGCGGGACGCCGCGTGGGAGCGGTTCAAGCAGATGTCCGACGGCTTCCGCTCCTACGAGGAGAAGACGACCCGCACCATCCCGGTGCTGCGCCTGACGCCACGCGCTCAGGGCGCGGGACGCACGAACGCTCCCTGAGCCCGTCGGAGGCGCAGGGAGCGTTGCGGCGGGTCAGCGCCCGCGGGTCGCCTGGCGCGAGCTGCGGACGTGGCGGGGGTCGCCGGGCATGGGGCCCTTGGGCATGCCGATGACGGGGCGGACGGCATCGAGGGCGCGGAGGCGCTGCTTGAGGTCGGTGACCTGGTTGGACTCGAGGGTCTTCGGCAGCTTGCGGATGCGGTCGGCCAGCTTGTCGAGCGGCACCTGGTTGGGCGCGTCGCCCATCACCAGCGTCGTGACGGTGATCCCGTACGCCACGCGCTCGTGCTTGCGCGCCTCGCTCTGCAGGAGCGGGCGGACGCGGCTCGCCTCGCCCTCCCCGATCAGGACCAGGCCGCCCGGGCCGATGGTGCGGTGCACGACGTCGCGCTGGCGCGTGGCGGCGACGACGGGGCTCGAGACCCACTGCTTGGGCAGCATCGACAGCGCCACCTCGGCCGAGCCGGTCTGCCCGGCGTAGCGCTTGTAGGTCGCGCGCTTGGCGCGCCGGACCAGCAGCATCATCGCGAGCAGCAGGCCGACGAGCAGGCCCATCACGACGAGGTAGATCAGGTGGTCCCACAGCAGACCGACGGCGACACCGATCGCGACGGGGACCAGGAACGCCGCCGCGAGCAACCAGGGCAGCTGCGGGTCGAACTCGTGGGTGACCTTGTAGGCCTGCCCGATCTGACGGAACCGGCCCATGTCGGCCGGGTCGGTCGAGTTCTTCCGGCGCTCCTTGATCGCCGCGCGGGCCGCCTTGGCCTGGGCCTTGGCCTCCTTGGCGGTGGGCGTCTTGGTCGCCTGGGCGCCCTTCGCCGGGGTCACGGCGGTGGACCCCGTACGGGTCGTCGTCCTGCGCTCGGCCATCAGCGGCCGACCTCCTCCATCGTCAGGTTGTCGCGCGACTCGAGCGCCTCGCGGTACAGCCGGCCGGCCCGGTAGGACGAGCGGACCAGCGGCCCGCTCAGGACGCCGGCGAAGCCGATCTCCTTCGCCTCCGCGGCGAGCTCGACGAACTCCTCCGGCTTGACCCAGCGGTCGACCGGGTGGTGCCGCGGCGAGGGGCGCAGGTACTGCGTGATGGTGATGATCTCGGTACCGGCCTCGTGCAGGTCGCGCAGCGCCTCCGAGACCTCCTCGCGGGTCTCGCCCATGCCGAGGATGAGGTTGGACTTGGTCACCATGCCGGCCGCGCGGGAGTAGCGCAGCACGCCGAGGGACCGCTCGTAGCGGAAGCCGGGACGGATGCGCTTGAAGATCCGCGGCACCGTCTCGACGTTGTGCGCGAACACCGCCGGGCCCGCCGCGAACAGCTGGTCGAGGAAGTCGGTGTTGCTCGAGAAGTCCGGCGCCAGCATCTCGACGCCGGTGCCCGGGTTGAGCTCGCGCACCTTGCGGATCGTCTCGGCGTAGAGCCAGGCGCCCTCGTCGGGGAGGTCGTCGCGGCAGACCCCGGTGATGGTCGCGTACTTCAGGCCCATCTTCTGCACCGACTCGGCGACGCGCAGCGGCTCGCCCGTGTCGAGGTCAGCCGGCTTGCCCGTGTCGATCTGGCAGAAGTCGCAGCGCCGCGTGCACTGGTCGCCCCCGATGAGGAAGGTGGCCTCGCGGTCCTCCCAGCACTCGAAGATGTTGGGGCAGCCCGCCTCCTGGCAGACGGTGTGCAGCCCCTCCGACTTCACGAGCTGCTGGAGGTCGCGGTACTCCGGACCCATCTTGGCGGTGGTCTTGATCCAGCTCGGCTTCTTCTCGATCGGGACCGCGGCGTTGCGGACCTCCAGCCGGAGCATCTTGCGTCCCTCGGGCGTCACGGTCACCCCGTCACGATACCCGCCGCCGCACAGGGAGCTCCCCCGACGCAGCGCCGTCGTACGCCTGTGGCACGAGCGCGCGGCCGCGGGAGTTCCCGGCGCGGGGCGAGACCTCAGGTGACGTCGCGGCGACGGAACACCAGGGCGGCCGACACGACGGCGACGACCGCCAGCGTGAGCCAGTAGAGGCTGCTGTGGGCGAACGAGACGTGCTTCTCGATCTCGGTGTAGTCGCTCCCGTCCGCCAGCGTGCTGCGGTACTGGGTGTAGGTCGCGCCGTGCTCGAGGAAGGCCTGCAGGTTGAGCTCGGGGAGGTAGGGCGGGAGCCAGGCGAGAGGGGCGTCGACGTCCTGCATGTAGCCCCCGACCACGGTGCGCACCAGGCCGTACGCGAGCGGCGCGGCGATGGCTGCGACGGTGTGCCGGGTGAGCAGGGCGATCACGTAGCCACCGAGCCCGGCGAGCGCGACCATGACGACGGCCCGACCCCCGGCGGCCAGGACGTGCCCGGACCGGACGAGCGGGTCACCGTGCCCCGCCACCTGCACGGCGGTCAGGCCGGTCGTGGCGAAGACCGCGACGGCACCGAGCAGGGCGGACGCCAGCAGCACGGCGACCGCCTTGGAGGTGAAGACCCGGAGCCGTTGCGGCACGAAGGTGAGCCAGTTGGCGAGCGAGCCGGTGGCGTACTCGGCGCCGATGAACGACGCTCCCACGAGGAAGGCGGCGAAGACCGACAGGTAGGTGGCGGTGCTGACGCCACTCAGCCCGATCTCGTCGAACGGCGGTGGCGTGACCTGGAAGCCGGCCTCCGTGGGCGCCGGGTCGTAGGACTCGCACTCCTCCTGGGTGCCGCCGCCCTGCTGGACGCACTCGGCGACCGACTGCGTGTGCTGCGCCTGCCAGCTCTGCTGGGCCGCCTCGTACGCCTGCCGGGCGCTCGCCTGGGCCTCGGCGGTCGGGGCGACCTCGGAGTGGATGAGGATCTGGAACAGTGCGACGACGGCCAGCACGACCACGGCGGCGACGATGCTCACCCGGCGCGAGCGCAGCCGGTCCAGCTCGGCGCCGGTGAGGCGCACCATGCCACTCACGACCGGCCCCCGCTCCGGCGCGGTGCCGACTGCGGCAGCGGCGGTGGTGGGGCGCTGTGCGGGGCGCCGGCGCCGAGGTGCTCCTCGGCGGTGAGGTTGAGGAAGACCTCCTCGAGGTCGGGGCGCTGCCAGACGAGCTCGGCGAGGTAGATCTCGCGCTGCGCGAGCACGCGGTTGACCGCGGAGGAGTCCAGGCGGGGCGCGCCCGGGCGGGCGCGGACGAGGACGGTGCCCTCCGGCCCGGGCTCGGGCGCGAACCCGGCCTCGACCAGGACCTGCGCGGCGACGGCCGGGTCGGGCACGCGGACCCGGACGGCCTCGGTGCCACCGCGGGCGAGGATGTCGTCGACGTCGCCCTCGGCGAGCAGCCGCCCGCGCCCGATGATCGTCACCGTGTCGGCGACCTGCTGCACCTCGTTGAGGATGTGGCTCGACACGAGCACGGTGCGCCCGGCGTCGGCCAGGCCGCGCATGGTCTGGCGGATCTCGTGGATGCCGGCGGGGTCGAGGCCGTTCGTGGGCTCGTCGAAGATCAGCAGCTCGGGGTCCTTGAGCAGCGTGCCGGCGATGGCCAGGCGCTGCTTCATGCCGAGGGAGTACGAGCGGAAGCGGTCGCGGCCGCGCTCGCCCAGCCCGACCTCCTCCAGCACCTGGGGCACGCGCTCCTTCGGTGCGCCGATGCCGGCGGCGAGGAGCTCGAGGTTGCGCCGGGCGGTGAAGGCGGGGAAGAACTTGGGCTGCTCGACGATCGCGCCGACGCGGTCGACGACCGCGGGCAGCCGCTCGGGGACGGGCTGGTCGAAGAGCGTCATGGTCCCCGAGTCGGGCCTGATCAGGCCGAGGAGCATGCGGATGGTCGTGGTCTTGCCCGAGCCGTTCGGGCCGAGGAAGCCGTGCACGCCGCCACGTGGGACGCGCAGGTCGAGGCCCTCCACGGCGACGCGGCGGCCCTTGCGGCTCCGGTAGGTCTTGCGCAGGTCCGTCGTCGAGACGGCCAGCTCGGGCGCGCGGGCGTGCCGGGGGGCAGCGCTCGTGGTCATGGGTCCACCCTCTGCTCGGGGGTCAGGGGCCACTCACGCTAGCGGCCGGGAGGTCCCACCCTCCCGGGGCGCGCGCGACCTGTCGTCCGCCCGGGGGACGTGTCGGGTCAGACCCTGGTCCCGGTTCGCGCTGCCGGTCTTCCTACCGGGAACGGGCGGACAGGGGGCGAGACGCCGCCGTCAGCCGCGCTGCGGCAAGAAAACCGGCGCGGGACCTCAGCGGACCGCCGTCAGGCCGTACGTCACCCCGGCCGGCACGGCGGGCACGAGGTCGGCCACGTCCGGGGTGCGCTCGTACGGCTCGAAGGCGAGCAGGCGCTCGAGGTGGGGGAGCAGGACGTAGGCGAGCGAGGTGAGCGCGGGCGAGGTGCCGAGCTCGGCGGCGATCGAGGTGACGCCGGCGTCGGCGATGCCGCAGGGGACGATCTGGTCGAAGGCACCCATGTCGGGGTCGGCGTTCAGCGCGAAGCCGTGCATGGTCACGCCGCCGGCCACCCGCACCCCGATCGCCGCGACCTTGCGCTCGGGACGCCCCGTCGCCGGGTCGGCGCCGAGCCAGACGCCCGAGCGGCCGGGGACGCGGCCCGTGGTCAGCCCGATCTCGGCGAGGGCGTCGATCAGGGCCTGCTCGAGGCGGCGCACGTAGTCGACCACCCCGTACGCCTCCGGCAGCCGGACGAGCGGGTAGCCGACGAGCTGGCCCGGCCCGTGCCAGGTGATCTTGCCGCCGCGGTCGACGTCGATGACCGGCGTGCCGGCGGTGAGGGGACGCTCGTGGGGCTCGGTCCGCTTGCCCGCGGTGAAGACGGGCGCGTGCTCGAGCAGCAGGAGGGTGTCGGGCGCCTCGCCCGCGACGACCTCGGCGTGCAGGCGGTGCTGCAGGTCCCAGGCCTCGCGGTAGTCGACGAGGTCCGAGCCGAGACCGAGGTGGCGCACGTCGAGGGTCACGGCGGCGAGTCTAGGACTCAGCCCCAGGGGCGGTCGTCGGCCAGCCGTTGGTGCAGGACGTGGTCCTGCCAGCGGCCCGCGATCCGGAGGTAGCCAGGAGCCAGGCCGATCTCGGTGAACCCGTTCTTGGCCAGCACCCGCCGCGACGCGTGGTTGTGCACGAGGGTGCCGGCCTGCACGCGGTGCAGCCCGAGCTCGCCGAAGGCCAGCCCGAGCACCGCGCGCACCGCGGCCGTGGCGACGCCGCGACCCTGGTGGTCGACGTCCACCCAGTAGCCGAGGTGGGCGTTCTGGAAGGCGCCGCGGACCACGTCGTTGAGGTTCATGCGGCCGGCGGGCACGCCGTCGACCAGGACCAGGAACGGGTGCTGCTCACCCCGGACCTGCCGGGCGAGCGCCGTGGCGATGCCGCTGCGCTGGCCCGCCTCGGTGAAGTAGGCCGCGTCGTGCAGCGGTTCCCAGGGCGCCAGCGCCTCGCGGCTGCGGACGACGAGGGAGGCGAGGGCTGGGGCGTCGTCGGGTCGGACGAGGCGGACCTCGACGTGCGGTGCGGCCACTCCTCAGACGCTGGGGTTCGCGCCGCGCAGCGCGGCCGCGACCGTCTGCTCGACGTCGCGGGCCTCGAAGACGTAGCCGTCGTCGAGCAGCCTCTGCGGCAGCACCCACATGTCGTCGAGGAGCTGGCCCGAGAGCTCGCCCAGCGCCGCACGCAGCACCGCCGCCGGCGCCTTGAGGAGCCGTGGCCGGTGCAGAGCCCGGGCGAGGGCGTCGGTGAACTCCGCGTTGGTGCACGGCTCGGGGATCGTGAGGTTGTACGGCCCGCGGGCGTGCGGCGTCGACACGGCCCAGCGCACCACGCCGAGGTAGTCGGCCAGGCTGATCAGCGGCATCCGCTGCCGGCCGTCGCCGAGCACCGTCCCGAGGCCGGTCGACCACGCGAGCCGCATCGGCAGGAACGGGCCGCCGCTGCGGTCGAGCACAGGGCTGGTCCGCAGGAGGACGACGCGCACGCCGGCGTCGACGGCCTCCTGGGCCGCACCCTCCCAGCGCTCGCACACCTGCGCGAGGAAGTCCGGCGCGGCCGGGTCGCCCTCGACGTGCGGGTGGTCCGTACGCCGTCCGCCGTACCAGGCGATGCCGCCGGCCTGCACGAGCACCGGGGCTTCAGCACCCCGCGCGGCGAGGGCCCGGGCGATGGTCGAGGTCGTCTGGACGCGCGAGGCGAGGATCCCCTCACGACGCCTCTGCGTCCACCGGCCGGCGAACACGTTGACGCCCGCGAGGTCGACCACCGCGTCCACGCCGTCCAGGACGGCTGGGTCCAGCTCGCCCGAGCGCGGGTCCCAGCGGCGCTCGCCGAGCGCCGCGGGCTCACGGCGGACCAGCCGGAGGACGTCGTCGCCCTCGGTCGCCAGCCGCACCCGCAGGGCCGTCCCCAGGAAGCCGGACGCGCCGGCGAGCAGCCAGGTCGTCATGCCGTGGCCCTCTGCCCGCCGGTCCGCGTCCTCGCCTAGACCCCGAACTCGGAGCCGAAGTCCCCGCCCTCGAGACGCGCCTTGACCATGCTCAGGAAGCGGGCCGCGTCGGCGCCGTCGACCAGGCGGTGGTCGTACGTCATCGACAGGTACATCATGTCGCGCACCGCGATGGTGTCCCCGACGCCCGGCACGCTCAGCACCACCGGCCGCTTGACCAGCGCGCCGGTGCCGAGGATCGCCACCTGCGGCTGGTTGATGATCGGCGTGTCCATCAGCGTCCCGGCTGAGCCGTAGTTGGTGATGGTGAAGGTGCCGCCGCTGAGGTCGTCGGGCGTGACCTTGCTGGCCCGCGTCCGAGAGGCGAGGTCGGCGATCTTCTTGGCCAGCCCGGCGATGTTCAGGTCGCCGGCGTCCTTGATCACCGGGACCAGCAGGCCCTTCTCGGTGTCGACCGCGATGCCGATGTGCTCGGCCGCCGGGTAGCTGATCGTCCCGGCGTCGGTGTCGATCGTCGCGTTGACCTTGGGGAAGACCTTCAGCGCCTCGACCGTGGCCTTGGTGATGAAGGGCAGGTACGACAGGCTCGCGCCCTCGCGCCGCTTGAAGTCGTCCTTGGCCTTGGCCCGGATCTGCGAGATCGCGGTCAGGTCGACCTCGACCGTCGCCGTGAGGCTGGCCGCGACCTGCTGGGACTCGACCATGCGACGCGCGATGGTCGACCGCAGCCGCGACATCTTCTCGGTCGTGCCGCGCAGGGCGCTCGGCTCGGCGGCCGGGGCCGACGGGCGGGAGGCCGGGGCGGCAGGTGCAGCGGGGGCGGCTGCGGGAGCCGGGGCGGCAGGCGCCTTGGCGGCCTCCTCGGCGGCCTTGCGGGCCGCCTCGGCGGCGGCGAGGACGTCCTGCTTGCGCACGCGGCCGCCGACGCCGGTCCCGGTCACCGAGCCCAGGTCGACGCCGTGCTCGCGGGCGAGCTTGCGCACCAGCGGGGTGACGTAGCCCTCGTGGTCGCCGGCGACGGGCGCCGGGGCGGAGCCGCCGGTGGGGCCGTGCTGCTCGGGCTGCGCGTCCTGGCGGCTCGGGCTGCTCGACGGGCCCTGGCCGACGCGGCCGCGGTCCGCGTCGCTGTACGACGGCGGCTCGGGCGCGCTGCTGGCGGTCGGGGCGGCCTGCTGGCCGGGGGCGACCGGCGGGGCGTCCTGGCCGGAGTCCTGGGGCGCGGCCGGCGCGGCCGGCTGCTCCTTCGGCTGCTCGGCCGGGGCGGCGGGCGCGGACGGCGTCGCGGAGGCGTCGCCGATGACGGCCAGGACGGCGCCGACCTCGACGGACTCGTCCTCGGCCACCCGGATCTCGAGGAGCGTGCCCTCGGCCGGGGAGGGGATCTCGGTGTCGACCTTGTCGGTGCTGACCTCGAGGAGCGGCTCGTCGGCCGCGACGGAGTCGCCGACCTGCTTGAGCCAGCGGGTCACGGTGCCCTCGGTGACGCTCTCGCCCAGCGCGGGCAGGCGCACCTCGGTGCCCTCCGCGGGACCGCCCGAGCCGCTGGAGCCCTCGGAGCCGCCCGAGGTGCCGGACGCACCGGTCTCGCGGGCGGCGTCGGCCACGACGCTGTCGGGGCGCGAGGCGTTGGCGCCCGCGCCGCTGTCCGGGGTGCCGCCGCTGACCGGCGTCGGGTCCTCCGCCTCGATCTCGGCGTCGGCGTCGTTCCCGGACCCGCCGGCGGGCTCGGACGAGCCGGAGCCCGCGCCCTGCTCGCCGCCGCCGTCGGACGGCGCCTCGCCGGCCTCGCCGATGACGGCCAGGATGGCGCCGACCTCGACGGTCTCGTCCTCGGCGGCCTTGATCTCCAGGAGCACGCCTGCGGTGGGGGAGGGGATCTCGGTGTCGACCTTGTCGGTCGACACCTCCAGGAGCGGCTCGTCCTCCGCGACCGTGTCGCCGACCTGCTTCAACCAGCGCGAGACCGTGCCCTCTGTGACGCTCTCGCCCAGGGCCGGAAGGGTGACCGAAGTCGACATGGCGGTGTGATGCTCCTTCTCGCGCTGCATTGGCGTGGTCCGCCTGCTCGACCGTTCGCCTGCGACCCTCCGGCCGCTCGGACGGGGGTCAGCCTAGTGCCGGACGCCCTGGGCCTCCGTGCCCCCCGCGCGGGCCCGGCCCGGTCCTGCCGGGGCGGACCTGCGTACCCCCGACCCGGAGCGGGTCAGCGGTGGGCGTGCAGCGGCTTGCCGGCGAGGGCCAGGTGGGCCTCGCCGAGCGCCTCGTCCAGGGTCGGGTGGGCGTGGGGCAGGGCGGCGACCTCGTCGGGCCAGGCCTCCCAGGCGGTGATGGCCTGCGCCTCGCCCATCAGCTCGCCCACGCGGGCCCCGACCATGTGGACCCCGACGACGGGTCCGTCCTTGCGGCGCACGAGCTTGACGAAGCCGGCCGTCCGCAGGATCTGGGCCCGCCCGTTGCCGGCGAGGTCGTAGGTCTGCGTCTCCACCTCGCCGAACCGCTCGCGGGCGACGGCCTCGCTCAGCCCGACCGAGGCGACCTCGGGGTCGCAGTAGGTGACGCGGGGGATCTGCTCGTCGGCCACGAGCACGGGGGCGCGGTCGAGCCGGCCCAGGCCGTGGGCCACGTCCTCGGCCACGAAGATGCCGTGCGCGAAGCCGCGGTGGGCGAGCTGCAGGCCGAGGACCAGGTCGCCGACCGCGTACACGCCGGGGACGGCGGTCCGCAGCCGCTCGTCGACCTCGACGAAGCCGCGGTCCAGCCCGACGCCGGTCTCCTCGTAGCCCAGGCCCGCCGAGCGCGGACCGCGCCCGACGGCCACGAGCACGACGTCGGCCTCGAGCGCGGTGGCCGCCTCGTCGTCCAGCACGACGCGGACCCCGGTGGGCAGGGTCTCGACCGAGCGCACGCGGTTCTGCGTCCGCACGGTGATGCCCCGCTTGCGGTACGCCCGGAGCAGGGCCGCCGAGGACGCCGGGTCCTCCCCGGGGACGAGGCGGTCGAGCGCCTCGACCACGGTGACCTCGACGCCGAACGAGCGCCAGGCCGAGGCGAACTCCACCCCGATGACCCCGCCGCCGAGCACGACCGCGGAGGTAGGCAGGGTCTCGAGCCGCAGCGCGTCGGTGCTGGTCAGCACGCGCTCGCCGTCCGGCTCGATGCCCGGCAGCGACCGCGTCTGCGAGCCGGTCGCGAGCACGACCGACGGGGCCGTCAGCGTCCGCTCGCCGTCGGCGCCGACCACCGCGACGGCCGGGGTGCCCCCGTCCGGGCCGGCGAGGAGGCGGCCGTCGCCCTGGACCACGGTGATCCCGCGGGAGGCCACGAGCCCCGTGAGGCCCTTGTGGAGACGTCCCACGACGCCCTCGGCGTACGCGCGGACGCCGGCCAGGTCGATCTTGTCCACGGTCGCGTGCACCCCGACCGCCGCGCCGTCGCGGGCCGCGTCGGCGACCTCGGCGGCGTGCAGGATCGCCTTGGTCGGGATGCAGCCGTAGTGCAGGCACGTGCCGCCCACCCGGTCGCGCTCGACGAGCGCCACCGACAGACCCAGCTGCGCCGCCCGCAGCGCGCAGGCGTAGCCGCCGCTGCCGGCCCCGAGCACCACCAGGTCGTACGCGTCGTCAGTCACCCCATGATTCTGCCTCCGCTCCGCTGCGGCGCGGTTCGCGCTCCAACCCGGTGCCTTCCTCCTCGTTCGCGAACGAGAAGCGTGTTCGCTCTCTCGTCGTCCAGGCACCGGCGCGCGATCCGGCGGTGGTCGCTCCTTCATGACGCCGCGTGCAGGGCACGCAATACTTGGTTGATGGGTTGGTTCAGCCGTGCGAGGGGCAAGGGGCGCCGCTCCGGCGGCGCGTCGGGCAAGGTCGACGAGGCGACGACGACCCACCTGACGACGTTCGCCCGCAGCCGCCGCGGCGTGGAGGCGTTCGTCGAGCCGCAGACCTCGGTCACGCGGCCCACGCTGCTGCTCGTCGCCTACGACGGGGAGTGGACGCGGCGGGTCGTGCCGTCCCCGCAGTGGGCCCACGCCTTCGCCGAGTCGCTGCAGATCCCCGGCTACGACGCCGCGGTCGTCGGCTACCCGCAGCGGATGCGCGACTACAACACGCGCAACAAGAAGCACCCCGACCTGCGCTGAGTGACCGGGGCCACACCCGAAGACGGCGGAACAGCCGTGCGCCGTACCAATCCGGTCCCGCCGGCACTCCGAAACCCCGGGTGTACGGGCGCCCCAGTGAGGACTACCTGACAAGTCCTCGGCCTCCGGGCCGCGCCCGGACACCCGCACCGGCGGGGGTGTGCCAGAGGTGGGATGGCCTCGTGGCCGCCGGGGCACCGCCGGTGCGGACGACCGTGGTCCCGCCCGGCCCCTCGTGAGCGAGGTGCCGGGCGGTGGACCAGGGACGCGTGGGTGGTGGTCGGCGGGTCAGGTCGTCGGCCGAGCCGGGGGGCGACCCCTCACGCGGGAGCCGCGCTGGTCCAGGGGGGTCGGCGCGGCTTCCCCCCGGTCGTCCCCGACCCACCTCTCCGAATCGAGCTGCCTCGCCGGCCGAGCCGCCTCTGCCAGGTGCGACGGACCCTGGACGCACGGACGCCGCGCCCCCTCGGGGGGACGCGGCGTCGGTGCTGCTGCCGGGGCTCAGCCGGCCATCGAGCGCGCCAGCGCGACCAGCGTGGTCACCCCGACGCCCGTGCCGCCGGTGCTGAGCGCGCCCTCGGGGCCGCCGGTGCGGAAGGCCGGGCCCGCGATGTCCAGGTGCGCCCACGGCGTGGGCGCGTCGACGAACTCGCGCAGGAAGGCCGCCGCGACGAGCGCCCCGCCGGCGCGGTCGCTGCCGCCGGTCGAGCGCAGGTCGGCGACCGAGGAGTCGAGCTTGCCCCGCGTCTCGGCCGGGATCGGCAGCGGCCAGAAGGCCTCGCCGGCCGTGCGGGCGGCGTCGAGCACGCGCTGCGAGGTCGGCTCGTCCGTCGCGAACGCGGCGGCGGTCCGGTCGCCCAGCGCGACGACGGCCGCCCCGGTCAGCGTGGCCACGTCGACCACGAGGTCGGCGGAGTCGGCGTTGCTCCGGGCGAGGGCGTCGGCCATGACGATGCGGCCCTCCGCGTCGGAGTTGCCGTTCTCGACCGTGGTGCCGCCGTAGATGGTGATCACGTCGGAGGGGCGGTAGGCCGAGCCGGACGGCATGTTCTCGGCGAGCGCGCCGTACGCGGTCACCTGGACCTTGAGCCCGAGCCGGGCGATCGCCCACGTGGCGGCGAGCACGGCGGCGGCGCCGGCCATGTCGCACTTCATCGTGTACATGCTGTCGCCGGGCTTGAGGTTCAGGCCGCCGGTGTCGAAGGTGATGCCCTTGCCGACCAGCGCCAGGTGGGTCTTGGCCCCGCGCGGGCGGTAGCTGAGGCGCACGAGGCGCGGCGGCCGCGCCGAACCGCCACCGACGGCCATCAGGCCGCCGTAGCCCTGCGCCTCGAGCTCGCGCTCGTCGAGCACCTCGCAGGTCAGCCGGGTGCCCTTGACCAGGGACTGCACCTCCTCGGCGAAGGAGGCGGGGTAGAGCAGGTTCGCCGGGATGTTCACCCACTCGCGGGCCGCCAGGACGGCGCCGGCGAGCACCGTCGCGACCTCGGCCACGTCGTCGCCCTCGGGCGTGCGGGCCGGGCCGTCGTGCAGCACGGTGACCTTGTCGATCGCGGGCGGGGTCGACGACTTCGCGCCGACGCCGGCGTAGGCGTACGTCCCGAGCAGCGCGCCCGTGGCGACGGCCAGCGTGGCCTCCGCGGTCGTGGTCCCGAGGGCGACGACGACGGACAGGGCGTTGCGCGCACGGGCCTTGCCGTCGGTCTCCGCGCCCTCGACGAGCCCGCCGGCGTAGCGCACGGCGGTGGCCGCGGCGTCGCGCAGCGCCACGCCGGCCGCCGCCTCGTCCTCGCCCGGCTCGCTCTGCTCACCCAGGCCGACCACGACGACGCGGACGTCGCCGACCGGCGGGAGCGTACGGGTCTGGCCCGCCTTGCTCGTCGCGCCGACCGCGGTGGCCAGCGTCGCCACGTCGTTGCCGTAGGTCTTCGTGTACGCCTGGTCGACCGCCGCCGGCACGCCGCGGACCCCCTCGGCGCCGAGCCCGACGACGAGGACGACGGAACCCTTCGGCAGGGAGGTGGACAGGGCGAGCGTGGGCAGCGGAGGAGTCGGCATGCCCGTCAGGTTAGTGCGGCTCTGCTCCGGGCCCAGGGGCCCGGGGGCGGGTGCGTGCCCGGGGTCGAGCGGGTCGGGGGCGCCGCGCGGCACGGTAGGTTCGCGGTCGGACGGGACCCGCACGGGCGCCCGCGGACGTGGTCGAGGAGGAGCGGTGGGCGCCGAGGACGAGACGCAGGTGCGGACGCCTCCGCTGCACACGTCCCCGCTGCACGAGCGCCACCTGGCCGCCGGGGCCAAGCTCGCGCCGTTCGGCGGCTGGTCGATGCCGCTGGAGTACGCGGGCGGCGGGGTCGTCGCGGAGCACACGGCCGTCCGCGAGGCGGTCGGCCTCTTCGACGTCAGCCACCTGGGCAAGGTCGGAGTCGTCGGCGCCGGGGCGCTCGCCCACGTGAACTCCGTGCTCACCGGTGACCTGGACCGCATCGGCCCGGGCCAGGCGCAGTACACGCTGCTCTGCAACCCCGACGGCGGGGTCGTGGACGACCTCATCGCCTACGTCACCGGCTCCGACGAGGTCCTCCTCGTCCCGAACGCCGCCAACGCCTCCGCCGTCGTCGCCGCCCTGCACGTGGGCGCGCCGGACGGGGTCCAGGTCGTCGACCTGCACCACCAGCAGGCGGTGCTGGCCCTCCAGGGCCCGCGCGCCGACGAGGTCCTGGCCGCAGCCGGCGTGGACGTCGAGCTGGCCTACATGGCCTTCGCCCGCGTCCTGGTCGACCGCACCCCGGTGATCGTCTGCCGCACCGGCTACACCGGCGAGCGCGGCTACGAGCTCGTCGTGCCCGCCGACGGCGCGCTCGCCGTCTGGGACGCGCTGGTCGCCGCCGGCGAGCCGTACGGGCTGCGTCCGGCCGGGCTCGGCGCCCGCGACACCCTGCGCACCGAGATGGGCTACCCGCTGCACGGCCAGGACCTGTCGCCCTCGATCACCCCGCTGCAGGCGCGGGTCGGCTGGGCCGTCGGGTGGGGCAAGCCGTCCTTCGTGGGCGCCGACGCGCTGCGGGCGGAGAAGGAGGCGGGGCCGAGCCGGCTGCTGCGCGGGCTCAGGGCCGAGGGCCGCGGCATCCCGCGCGCGGGCATGGTCGTGCGCGACGCCGAGGGCACCGAGGTCGGGACGGTCACCTCCGGGACCTTCTCGCCGACGCTGCGGACCGGGATCGCGCTCGCGCTCCTCGACGCGGCGGTCGCCCCGGACGCCGACGTCACCGTGGACGTCCGCTCCCGGCGCGAGGCCTTCCGGGTCGTCAAGCCCCCGTTCGTCCCCTCGCACGTCCGGTGAACGCCCGGCTGCGCACCCGGCTCGCCCACGTGGTGCTGCTGGTCCTGGGCCTCGTCGCGGTCGCGTACGCGGTCACGCTCGGCGGGTCGCCGGAGATCCGCTGCCGGGGCGAGGTCATGACCCCGGGCTCGGTCTGCGTCAAGGCCGACGGCTCGGAGGGCCAGACCTACGAGCAGCGCCTGGCGACGCGGCGCAGCGCCCAGCCCGTCGTCGCCGGGGTGGGCCTCGTCGTGGCCGGCTTCGGCACCGCCCTGCTGGTCGCCGACGTCCGTCGCCGGCGCGGCGAGGAGGCCCGCACCCCGGGTGCGGCCGGGCAGACGGACGAGCGGGACACGGTCTAGAGGAACACGGTCTAGCGGTCGAACACGCAGGCCGGGTCGTCGGCCAGCGCCACGGCCAGCCGGCGGCGCTGGACGTCGTCGAGGTCGGCCGGCGGGTCGTCGGCCGGGCGCCAGGCGACCTCGAGCGTCTCGTCGTCGCCGAGCGCGGCCTCGCCGGAGACGTAGCGGCAGCGGAAGGTCAGGCTGACGTACTGGCAGACGTCGTCGTTCGGGTAGCGGATGTCGGGGTCGCTGGTGACCAGGGCCAGGCGCTCGGTCTCCACCTCGACCCGCAGCTCCTCCCAGACCTCGCGGACGACCGTGGTCGCGGGCTGCTCGCCCGGCTCGACGATGCCCGAGGGCAGCGACCACAGCCCGTTGTCGGAGCGGCGCCCGTAGAGGACCTCGGGCCCGCCGCGGTCGGTCCGCAGCACGACCGCGCAGACGCCGGTCAGGGGGAGCCGTGCGTGGCCGACGTGCCGGCGCAGCGAGAGGACGAAGTCGGGCACGGGCACGGGCGCGACCCTACGCAGGCGTCGCGGCGACCGGGCAGAGCCGCGCGGCGAGCGCGTCGAACCACGCCTCCCGGTCGCCGACCGCGTTCTCGAGGTGACCGAACAGCTCGAGCGTCACGCCGCCGACGAGCCCGGACCAGGCCGCGAGCCCGGCGAGCAGGAGGCCGTCCGGCAGGTCGGCGCCGGCCAGGCCGCGCAGGTCGGCCACCGCGGCGTGGAAGGCGGGGCCGGGTCCCGGGGCCGCACCGGGTGGCTGTCGGAACCCCCGCGCGGCCGCGTCCACGAGCAGGGCCATGAGCACCCGCGGCGTCCGGACGGCGGGACCCACGGTCTGCTCGGGCGCGACGTAGCCCGGGACGGGCGAGCCGTAGAGCAGCGCGTAGTCCCAGGGGTGCGCCAGCGCCCACCCGCGGAAGGCGTGGGCCAGCGCGGACCACCGGCCGGCGACGTCGTCCGGCCCGCAAGCGGCGACCGCGGACTCGACGGCCTCGCCCTGCTCGTCGAAGCACTCGACGAGCAGCGCGGTCAGGAGCTCGTCCCGGCTGGGGAAGTAGCGGTAGACCGCGGAGGAGACCATGCCGACGTCACGCGCGACGGCCCGGACCGAGAGCGCGGCCGGGCCGACCGTGCCCAGCTGGCCGCGGGCGCTGGCGAGGATCGCGCGGGTCAGCTGGTCGCGCGCCAGGGCCCGGGCCGAGGTCGAGGCGGAGGGGCTCACCCGGACATCATGCCGTAAGGGAAGAGCGTCGCCCTGTTCCGAGAGCACCGCTCTTGCTTCGTCTCCTGAGCGATGCCATGCTCGTGCTCCACGAGAGCAATGCTCTCGAAGAAGAACAGGAGACGTAGATGAGTGATCAGACCCGTACGGCCGTCGTGGTCGGAGCAGGACCGGTGGGGCGCGAGGCGGCCCGGGTGATGACCGAGCAGGGCCACCGCGTCACGGTCGTGACCCGCTCGGGCCGCCCCACCGGGATCGAGGGGGTCGCGTCGGTCGCGGTGGACGCGAGCGACGCGGGCGCGCTCGAGGCGGTGGTCCGGGGCGCCGACGCGCTCCTGAACTGCGCCAACCCGCGCGACTACACGGTCTGGGAGCAGGTCTGGCCCCCGTTGGCGGCGAGCCTGCTCACGACCGCCGAGCGGACCGGCGCCACGCTCGTGACGGCGGCGTCGCTCTACCCGTACGGGCCCGTGGACGCTCCGATGACCGAGGGCATGCCGGACGTCGCGACCGACCACAAGGGGCGGCTGCGGGCGCGGATGTGGGCCGAGGCGAAGGCGGCGCACGACGCCGGGCGGCTGGCGGCGGTCGAGGTGCGGGCGTCGGACTACCTCGGCGCCGGCGTCGGGCTGAACGGGCACGTCTCCCGCCACGTCCCGGCGGCCGCCCGCGGCCGCGCCGCCTGGATGATCGGGCGGCCCGACCTGCCGCACACCTTCACCGACGTCGCCGACATGGGGCGCACGCTCGCCCGGGTCGCGTTCGACGAGGGGACCTGGGGGCAGGTGTGGCACGCGGTCAGCGGGCCGCCGAGCACGCAGCGCGCTGCCCTGGACGGCGCCCTCGCCGCGCTGGGCCGCCCCGCCGTCGCGGTGCACGGGCTGCCGGTCCCGCTCGTGCGGGCGACCGGCGTCGTCAGCCCGATGATGCGCGAGCTCGGGCAGCTCGGCTACGTCTTCGAGCGGCCCTACGTCATGGACTCCAGCCGTACGCAGGCCGCGCTCGGCCTCGCGCCGTCGCCGTGGGAGGACACGCTGCGGCGCACGGGGGAGGGCAACCTCTCCGGGTCGCCGGCCGCGGCCCGCTGACGGCGGCCGCGGGTCGGGCGGCTCAGCCGGCCTCGGGCTCCAGGCTCATCGGCCCGTACACGCGGCGGTCGCCCTCGTGCAGGCTCACCGCCCTGACCCCGCCCTCGAGCAGGTCGGGGTAGGTCTCGCCCAGCCAGCTCTCGGCCTCGCCCTGCGTCGGGAAGCCCTCGGGACCGACCGCGCGGGCGGCGCCCGAGCGTCCCGTCCCGGAGCGCTCGGCCACCCAGTGCCAGTCGTTCGTCACGGCGTCCTCGTCCCCGGGGCCGGCGCTCAGTAGGCCTGCCCGCGCTTGATGCGCGGCGACGGGATGCGGAAGCGGCGGATCTGGATCGCCCGGTTGGCGCCGTAGAAGGCGAGGCCCTTCGTCGAGGCCCCCGGCATCCGCTTGGCCAGCACCTTCTTGAAGCCGCGCCACATGAGGAAGAGGTCGAGCAGGACGGCCAGCACGTAGACGTACATGACGACCGTGCCGAAGACGGCGGCGCGCGGGAAGATCGTGTTGAGGAAGCTCGACGCCAGGATCAGCACGAGCGCCGGCAGCAGGATCTCGCCGATGCTGAAGCGGTGGTCGACGTAGTCGCGCATCAGCGCCTTCTCCGGGGTGTTGTCCCGGGCGGCGAGCGCCCGCATCCGCTCGGAGCGGTTCTGACGCGAGGCCAGCTGCCGGGCCTCGCGCTTGCTGTAGGTCTGCGTGACGCGCTGGCGCCGGGCCGCCTCGGCCTCCCTGCGGCTGGGCGTCGGCCCGGACTTGCGCCCGGACGGGTCGCGGACCTCGGGGGCCGGCGCCGGCTCGGGCTCCGTGGTCGTGCTGCGACGGAAGAGTGCCACTGCTGCCTCGTGCTCCTCGTACCTCGTGCCGGCCGTGGGCTGCAGGCTGGCGCAGCACCGGACGTCGGCGTCTCGACCCCTAGATCATCCCAGGCCGGACCCTGGAAACCGAAACCTCGCACCCTCCTACCCGGCGCCGGCTCCCACGACGGAGATACGGTGGGGGCCTGTCACGCGGGGGCGCCCCTCCTCGGCGGAGCCTCCTCCGGACGACGCTCGCCCCGCTCCTCGGCCCAGGAAGGACCACCGAGACCACATGGCCGGCCTTTTTCAGCGCATGTCCCTGATCTTCCGCGCCAAGGCGGACAAGACCTTGGACAAGTACGAAGACCCGCGGCAGACGCTGGACTACTCCTACCAGCGTCAGCTCGAGCTCCTGCAGAAGGTGCGCCGCGGCGTCGCCGACGTGGCCACGAGCCGCAAGCGCATCGAGCTGCAGGCCAACGGGCTCTCCACCCAGGCCGACAAGCTCACCCAGCAGGCGCAGAAGGCGCTCGAGGTCGGTCGCGAGGACCTGGCCCGCGAGGCGCTGACGCGACGTTCGGGGCTCCAGCAGCAGCTCACGGACCTCCAGGCCCAGCACGCGCAGCTGCAGGGCGAGGAGGAGAAGCTCGTCCGGGCCAGCCAGCGGCTGCAGGCCAAGGTCGACGCCTTCCGCACCAAGAAGGAGACGATCAAGGCGACGTACTCCGCGGCCGAGGCGCAGAGCCGCATCGGCGAGGCATTCTCGGGCATCAGCGAGGAGATGGGCGACGTCGGCCTCGCGGTGCAGCGCGCGGAGGACAAGACGCTGCAGCTCCAGGCCCGCGCCGGCGCGATCGACGAGCTGCTCGCCAGCGGGGCGCTCGACGACGCGTCGGGCACGAGCAAGGACGACATCACCCTCGAGCTCGAGCAGCTCGCGTCGACCTCCGACGTGGAGGACGAGCTCAGCCGGATGAAGGCCTTGATCGGCCAGGGTCCGAGCGCCGGCACGCAGGCGATCGGCGGCGGGCAGGCCCCGGCCATCGAGTCGCAGCCGACGCAGCAGGCCCCGGCCCGGGCGCGGTCGCTCGAGGACGTCGAGCGCGACCTGCAGGGCCAGCCGGCTCCGTACGAGCAGCAGCCGTCGCAGCCGAACGCGGGGGACCTCCGATGATCGTCCGCATCCTCGGCGAGGGTCAGTGGGAGGTGCCCGAGGACGCGGTCGCCAGCCTCAACACCCTCGACGACCGCGTCGAGCAGGCCGTGTCGCAGGGCGACCAGGCCCAGCTCACGCTGGCGCTGTCGGAGCTCCTCGACGAGGTCCGCTCGGTCGGCACCCCGGTCCCCGACGACCAGCTCGCCGACTCCGACCTGATCCTGCCGGACGTCGACTCGAGCCTCTCCGAGGTCGAGGGACTGCTGGCCGACTCCTCCGAGGGCCTCATCCCCGGCTGACCCCGAGCAACTCGTACGACGCAGAAGCCCCGCCTGGACCGATCCAGGCGGGGCTTTTGCTTGTCAGACGCTCCCTGAGCCTGTCGAAGGGCCACGAAGTGGTCGGCGTCTGTTCAGGGCCCCTGAGAAGCGCCGACCTCTTCGAGGCCCTTCGACGAGCTCGGGGAGCGCTACCACCTCGGCGGAGCCGACTGCGTCAGTCCTTGGTGGTCTCGCCGGGGAGGTCGAGCATGCGCTGCAGGGCGACCAGCGCGTGGTGCTCGGTGTCGGCGTCGACCGTGACCTGGTTGACGACGTGGCCGTCGACGAGGTTCTCCAGGGCCCAGACGAGGTGGGGCAGGTCGATGCGGTTCATCGTCGAGCAGTAGCAGACGTGCTGCTCGAGGAAGGTGATCTCCTGCTCCGGGTGGGCCTTGGCGAGGCGCTGCACGAGGTTGAGCTCGGTCCCGACGGCCCACCGCGTGCCCGGCGGCGCCGACTCGACGGCCTTGATGATGAACTCGGTCGAGCCGACCTCGTCGGCCATCAGCACGACCTCGTGCTGGCACTCCGGGTGGACGATCACCTTCACGCCGGGGACCCGCTCACGCACGTCCGTCACCGCCTCGGGGTGAAGCGGCCGTGGACCGAGCAGTGGCCCTTCCACAGGATCATCTTCGCCGCGCGCAGCTGCTCGACGCTCAGCCCACCGTTGACCTGGTGCGGGTCGTAGAGCACGCACTCGTCGAGGCCGATCCCCATCTCCAGGACGGCGGTGTTGCGCCCGAGGTGCTGGTCGGGGAGGAAGAGCACCTTCTCGCCCCGCGCGAAGGCCCACTCGAGGACCTTCTTGGCGTTGGACGAGGTGCACACGACGCCGCCCTCGCGGCCGCAGAAGGCCTTGATGTCGGCGGAGGAGTTCATGTAGGTGACCGGGACGGTCACGTCGGCGACGCCCGCGTCGGCGAGCACGTCCCAGCAGTCCTCGACCTGCGCGAGCCGGGCCATGTCGGCCATCGAGCAGCCGGCGGCGAGGTCGGGCAGGACGACCTTCTGCTCGGCGCTGGTGAGGATGTCGGCCGACTCGGCCATGAAGTGCACGCCGCAGAAGACGATGTACTCCGCCTCGGGCCGGGCCGCGGCCTCGCGGGCGAGCTTGAAGGAGTCACCGGTCACGTCGGCGAACTGGATGACCTCGTCGCGCTGGTAGTGGTGGCCGAGCACGAAGACCCGCTCGCCCAGCGCCGCCTTGGCGCGCCGGGCGCGCTCGACGAGGGCCGGGTCGGAGGCGGGAGGCAGGTCGCCGGGGCACTCGACGCCGCGCTCGGAGCGGGGGTCGGAGCCCTGCCCGAGCACGAACAGCGACAGCGGCGTACGGGTCGGTGCGGGCGTCGTCGTCACGCCTGAATTCTACCTGTGAGCCGGGCACCGGCCGCTTCGGGCGACGTCTGCTCCGTCACGTGCGCGGCCGGATGCACCCGGCGCTGGCAGGATGCGGCGGGTGCGCGTGCTCGTGTGCTCCGACGCCGTCGGGGGCCTCTCCTCGGCCGAGGCCGGACGCTGCCTCGCCGAGGGCTGGCCGGGGCAGCGGACCGCGGTCGTGCCGGTGGGCGAGGCCGGAGCGGGCTTCGTCGGGGCCGTCGCCGACCGGTGGGGCGTGGCGGAGGAGCCCGTCGTCGTCAACGGCCGGGTCGGGGTCCGCGCCCGTGGGCCGCTCGGGACCGCGCTCGGCCTGCCGGGCGACGGGCCGGGGGAGGGGCCGGTCCCGTACGCGGCCAGCTCGCTCCCGCTGGGCCGCCTCGTCGCCGACAGCCTGCCCGCCACCGGGGCGCTGCTCGTCGACCTGGTGGGCGACGACGTCCACGACGGCGGGGCCGGGCTCCTCGCCGCGCTCGGTGCCGAGGCGGACGTCGACCTGACGGCCGGGACCGCCGGGCTCCGCGGCCTTACCCGGCTCGACCTTGAGGCGGCTCGCGGTCGGCTGGCGGGGACCGACCTGGTCGGCGTCGTCCCGGCCGCGCAGCGCTCCACCCCCCTGCTCGGTCTGCGCGGCATCACCTCGGTCCGCGGGCGGGCGGTCGGTGACGACGCCGAGCCGCTGCTCGCGGCCGACGCGGGCTTGCAGCGCCTGGCCGAGCTGTCCGGCGACGGGCTCGGGAGCGTCCCGGGCGCCGGCGCCTGCGGCGGCACGGCTCTCGCCGTGCTCGCGCTCGGCGGACGGCTGGTCGGCGGGCCCGAGCTCGCGCTGGGCGGCATCACCGGCCCGGTCGACCTCGTCGTCACGGGCTGCTCGGTCTTCGACTTCGCGCACCGCGGGGGCGGGGTGATCGCGGCGGCGGCGGCCCTGGCCTCCCGGCTCCTCGCCCCCTGCGTGGTGGTGGCCGGCGAGGTCGTGATCGGCGCCCGCGAGATGCGCACGATGGGCGTCGAGGCCGCCTATCCGGTGCACGGCTCAGACGACGACGCGCCCGGTGGCGCGGTGGGGGCCGACGAGCTCGCCGAGACCGCTCGACGGGTGGGCCGCACCTGGCGCTGGTGACGCCCGGCTCGGCGGCTGACGTTGAGACCCGTGACACTGTCCTTGCGGATCGCTTGGGCGCTCGTGCCCGACGGATCTACCATGAGACCCGGGAACACGATCCGCCTCGGACGGGTTGCGCTACCCGAGCAGCAGCATCCGGGCCGACGAGGGGAGACCTCATGACCGCCACCACGAACATCGACATCACCACCGCGCCCGCGGACGGTGTCCTCCTGACCGACGAGGCCGCCGGCAAGGTCAAGGCGCTCCTCGAGTCCGAGGGCCGCGACGACCTGGCGCTCCGCGTGGCCGTGCAGCCCGGAGGCTGCTCCGGTCTGCGCTACCAGCTCTTCTTCGACGAGCGCCAGCTCGACGGCGACGTCCGCAAGGACTTCGGCGGCGTGGGCGTCGTCACGGACCGCATGAGCGCGCCGTACCTCATGGGTGCCACGATCGACTTCGTGGACACGATCGAGAAGCAGGGCTTCACGATCGACAACCCGAACGCGACGGGCTCCTGCGCCTGCGGCGACAGCTTCCACTGAGCCGCAACGCCTGACAGGTCTCACGACGCCCTGCCCCCACCGAGTCCGGGGGCAGGGCGTCGTGTTGTTCGGGGGTGTCCGCCTCTGCTGGTGTGACACCGATCCGGCCGGAATCAGGCGAGGCGAGGACAGAACCACCGGAAGCTGACCGACGCCGACCGGGGCGCCGCTGCCTGGACGACCGGAGGCAGGAGGCCACGCGGCACGTGGGTGCCCGAGTGCCTGCTCGCGAGCCTCCTGCCGCAGGGAGGAAGGCAGCGGACCAGAGCCCCGGGCGCGCCGTAGCGAAGCGGAGGCAGACGATTCAGTGCGAGCGGCGGACCAGGAACCTCGGGGGAGCGGAACCGATCAGCTCGTGGCCGCGCATGCGGCACCAGGCGGCGACGTCGGGCTCGGCGGCGGGGTCGTCGGCCAGGAGCTCGACGAGGGCGCCGACCTCGACCTCGGTGATGTGGCGGGCGATCTCGATGATCGGGCGCGGGCAGCGCAGGCCCGTGCAGTCGAGGGTCAGCGCGGGGGCGTTGGCGGTGCTCACGTCGCGCCCAGCCGGGCGCGGATCTCGGACACCACGCCGGGCAGCACGTCGAGGAAGGCGTCGACCTCGGCCTCGGTCGTCGTCCGGGTCAGGCCGACACGCACGTTGCCGTGGGTGAGCGCGCCCATCGCGGCGAGGACGTGCGAGGGGTGCTCGCTGCCGGCGCTGCAGGCCGACCCGCTGGCCACGGCGAAGCCCGCGCGGTCCAGCTCCAGGGTCAGTGCCTCCCCGTCGACGTAGAGCGCCGAGAAGGTCAGCAGGTGGGGGACGCGGTCGACCGGGTCGCCGGCGAGGTCGACGTCCGGGACGCGGCCGGCCACGCCGTCGCGCAGCCGGTCGACCAGGCGGCGCTGCCGCTCGGCGACCGCGTCCCGGTCCGCCACGACGGCGTCGAGCGCCGCCGCGGCTGCCCACGCCGCGGGGACGTCCACCGCCCCGGGCCAGCGCCCCTGCTGGTGGTCGTCGGTCGGGTAGGGCGCACGCCACCGGGTGCCGCGCCTCACCACCATGAAGCCCACCGAGGCCGGGCCGCCGAAGGCCCCGGCCCAGCCGAGCAGCACCGACCAGGCGCCGAGGTCGGTGGTATCGAGCCGGCCCAGGGCGGTGGTCGCGTCCAGGACCAGCGGTACGCCGGCCGCGCGGCAGGCGTCGGCCGCCGCCGCGTACGGCTGGAGCGTCCCGACCTCGTGGTTGGCGACCTGGAGGCAGGCCAGGGCGACGCCGGGCCGGCCGACCGCCTCCGTCCAGGCGTCGAGGTCGAGCCGGCCGAGCCGGTCGACCGGGACCTGCACGGCGTCGCCGACCGCGGCGGCCGCGGCCAGGACCGCGGAGTGCTCGACGCTCGAGGTGACGACCGCGGACCCGGTACGGCGCCGTCCGAGGGCGAGCCCGGCGACCGCGGCCTGCGCGGTGGGGGCCAGCGGACCGGTGAGGACGACCTCGTCGGGACGGGCGCCGACGTGAGTCGCGACACGCTCCCGCACCGCGTCGAGCGCCTGCGAGGCGAGCCGTCCGGGCCGGTGGAGGCGACGTGGGTCACCCCAGCCGGAGGTCGACGCCGTTTGCCACGCCGCACGCGCCTCCGGCAGCGTCGGCTCGCCCGAAGAACAGTCGAGGAACACCGACGAGAGCCCCTCTGCCACACGGGAAAGATAGCCCGGGCGCGCACGGGAGGTGTCGGTCTCCTGCGTTAGTGTGAGGCAGCACGACCCTGCCGCAGGCGGCCCTTCAACCACCTGCGTCACAGGCCTTCCGGCGGGTGCTCCCCGGCGGGAGCGCAGGCAAGACGTACGAGTGACGAGGTCGAGGTCCGCCCGAGGCGGACCCGGCCCGAGGAGAGGCACAGGTGGGCGTGACCAGGCAACGAGCGCGACGCGTCGGACTCCGCGCGACGCTGGCACTGTGCGGCGTCGCCCTCACGCTGCTGGCCGGCTGCTCGGCCGACACCGTCGGTGAGCTCAAGCGGCTCGGGCTGCCGGTGGCTGCCACCGACCAGGCCCCCGCGATCGGCAACCTCTGGATCGGCACGTGGATCGCGGCCGGCTCGATCGGCATCGCGGTCTGGGGCCTGATCGGCTGGGCCGCGCTGCGCTACAAGAGCAACCACAACGAGATGCCCCGGCAGAACCGCTACAACCTGCCGATGGAGATCTTCTACACGGTGGCGCCGTTCGTCGTCATCGGCGTGCTCTTCTACTACACGATCTTGGCGCAGGACACCGTCCAGAAGAACCCCGACCCCGACGTGACCGTCGACGTCGTGGGCCAGAAGTGGTCGTGGAGCTTCAACTACGAGTCGGCCGACATCGCCAGCGTCGGGACCGACGTCTGGGAGTCGGGCACCATCAACGTGCGTCCGACCCTCTACCTGCCGGTCAACAAGACGGTGCGCTTCAACCTCTCCTCGCCCGACGTCAACCACTCCTTCTGGGTGCCGGCGTTCTACGAGAAGATGGACGTCATCCCGGGCCGTGACAACCACTTCACCGTCACCCCCAACCGCGAGGGCGTCTACCGCGGCAAGTGCGCCGAGCTCTGCGGCACCTACCACTCGGCGATGCTCTTCGAGGTGCACATCGTGAGCCAGGCCGAGTACGAGGCCCACCTGAAGACCCTGGCCGACCGCGGCCAGACCGGTCAGGTCAAGGGCGCAGCCATTCCCAACCCGGTCGGCGAACCGGGCAACACGTCCAACCCGGACACCAGCGACGGCGCACCTGCCGGCGTGCAGGGAGGTACGCGATGACGACGCTCCAGCGCACCGCCACCCCCGAGATCGCCCTGCCGAAGCGGCAGCTGGGGACGATCTCGTGGAAGTGGATGGTGACGACCGATCACAAGGTGATCGGGAATCTCTATTTCGTGACGACGATGTTGTTCTTCTTCTTCGGCGGCATTCTTGCCCTGGGGATCCGGGCTGAGCTGGCGTTCCCGGGTTTGCAGTACATGAGCTATGAGACGTACAACCAGTTCTTCACGATGCACGGCACGATCATGTTGCTGCTGTTCGCGACGCCGTTGTTTGCGGGGTTCGCGAACGCGATCATGCCATTGCAGATCGGGAGCCCGGATGTGGCGTTCCCGCGGTTGAACATGCTGTCGTACTGGTTGTTCTTGTTCGGTGGTCTGGTGACGGTGTCGGGGTTCTTGTCCCCGTCGGGTCCCGCGTCGTTCGGCTGGTTCGCCTACGCCCCGCTGAGTGATGCGGTGAACTCGCCGGGTGTGGGTGGGGACTTGTGGATCATGGGTCTCTACATGGCGGGGCTCGGGACGATTCTGGGTGCGGTGAACTTCATCACCACGATCCTGACGATGCGGGCGCCGGGGATGACGATGTTCCGGATGCCGATCTTCACCTGGAACATCCTGGTCACGAGCATTCTGGTGCTGATCGCGTTCCCGATCCTGGCCGCGGCGCTGCTCGTCTTGGAGGCGGACCGGAAGCTGGGTGCGCACGTGTTCGACGCCGGCAACGGGGGGCCGATCTTGTGGCAGCACCTGTTCTGGTTCTTCGGTCACCCCGAGGTGTACATCATCGCGTTGCCGTTCTTCGGCATCATCACCGAGATCCTCCCGGTGTTCTCCCGCAAGCCGATCTTCGGTTACGTGGGCCTGGTCGGCGCGACGTTGAGCATCGCGGCGTTGAGCGTGGCGGTGTGGGCGCACCACATGTACGTGACGGGTGCGGTGAACCTGCCGTTCTTCAGCTTCATGACGTTTCTGATCGCGGTGCCGACGGGGGTGAAGTTCTTCAACTGGATCGGCACGATGTGGGGCGGGAACATCGCGATGCGCACTCCCATGCTCTGGGCGGTGGGCTTCCTGGTGACGTTCCTGTTCGGCGGGTTGACCGGTGTGGTGCTGGCGTCGCCGCCGCTGGACTTCGCCTTGTCCGACAGTTATTTCGTGGTGGCGCACTTCCACTACGTGGTGTTCGGCACGGTGGTGTTCGCGATGTTCGCGGGGTTCTACTTCTGGTGGCCGAAGTTCACGGGTTACATGTTGGACGAGCGGTTGGGCAAGGTGCACTTCTGGTTGTTGTTCATCGGGTTCCAGGCGACGTTCCTGGTCCAACACTGGCTGGGTGTGGAGGGCATGCCCCGCCGTTATGCGGACTACCTGCCGAACGAGGGGTTCACGGTGTTGAACCAGATCTCCTCGGCGGGGGCGTTTCTGCTCGGGGCGTCGATGCTGCCGTTCGTGTACAACGTGTGGAAGAGCAGGAACAACCCGCGGGTGGGTGTGGACGACCCGTGGGGTTGGGGTCGCAGCCTGGAGTGGGCGACGTCGTGCCCGCCGCCTCGGCACAACTTCACCTCGATCCCGCGTATCCGTTCCGAGGCGCCGGCGTTCGACCTGCACCACCCCGAGGTCGCCCTCTCGGAGTACAACGGCTTCGACGGCGAGCTGCGTGACACGCTCGTCGACGCCGCGGACGACACCGGCCGTCCGGACGAGCTGAAGGCCCGCGTCGAGGGCACCACGACCGACCCGGTCGCGGTCTTCGACGAGGACCACCCGAACCAGTCACCGGCCGCGCCGGACGACCAGAGGGACAGGGGCTGAGCACCGATGAAGGCTGAGACCTGGGTCTTCGTGGCCCTGGCGGTGTTCGTCGCCGCCATCACACCGATCTACTGGCTCATGAGCAACGACCCCACGGGGACCGCTGCGCTGATCCTGACGTTCTTCCTCGTGCTGATGATCGCCCTCTACCTGGGCCTCATCGCGCGGCGCATCGACCCTCGCCCGGAGGACAAGAAGTCCGGCGAGATCGCGGAGGGGGCCGGCGAGCTCGGCTTCTTCCCGCCGCAGAGCAAGTGGCCGCTGTTCGTCGCGGTGTCGTTCACGTTCGTCATCCTCGGGCCGGTGTTCGGCTGGTGGCTGATGATCCTGGGCTTCGCCTTCGGCGCGGTCACCCTGATGGGCCTGGTCTTCGAGTACTACCGCGGGGACCACGCGCACTAGACCTATGTCGTTCGCGCCCGGTCAGGCGCTGACGATCACGCCTTCCTCTCGAACGCTGACGCCACTCGTTCGCCGACGAACTCTCGTCTGCGGGTCGAGTGGCGTCACCGTTCGTTCGTCCAGGCGTGACCGGCGCCTGACCTACCCGACGCTCACGACGGCGCAGTCGAGCCGGGAGCCGGAAGAGTTCTGCTCGGCGGCTGCGGGCCGACCACGATCCCTGAGCCTGTCGAAGGGCGCGGGCGACCGCCCGGGCTAGAGGCGGGTCGCCGTCCGGACGAGGTCGGCGACGGTGCGGGAACGGCTGTGCGCGGGCCAGGCGATGACCGTGGTGACGAGCGGGGCGTCCACGACGGGCACGGCCGCGAGGTCGGAGCCGAGCAGCGGGCGTACGGACTCGGGCAGGAGGACGGAACCCCGGCCGAGGCCGACCAGCTGCAGCATCTGGACGTGCTCGTGGATCTCGGCGCCGGGACCGGGCGGGTAGGTGCCGTCGGCCCGGCGCCAGCGCAGCGGCGGGAGCCCCTCGAGGTCGTCCACCTCGTCGAGCCGGAGCCGGGGCCGCAGCGTCACCGGGTGCCCGGCGGGGACGACGAGGACCTGACCCTCGGTGCCGAGCTCCTCGACGTCGAGGCCCGCCACGGAGTCGAACGGGCGGTGCAGGAGCGCCACGTCCGCGCGGCCGTCGCGCAGCATGGCGCCCTGCTCGCCGATCCCGCACAGCGCGACCTCGACGTGGACGGAGCCCGGCTCGGCCGCGTACGCCCCGAGCAGCTTGGCCAGCAGCTCGCTGGAGGCGCCGGCCTTTGTCGCCAGCACGACGGCGGCAGGGCCGGCCGCCCGGGACGCCCGTCGGCCCGCCGCCTCCACCGCGTCGAGCGCCGCCCGTCCCTCGGCGAGCAGGACCTCGCCGGGTCCCGTCAGCGTGACCCCGCGGCTGGCGCGGACCAGGAGCTGCACGCCCAGGCGGCGCTCCAGCTGCTGCACGGCGCGGGACAGCGGGGGCTGGGCGATCCCCAGCCGCTCGGCGGCGCGGCCGAAGTGGCCCTCCTCGGCGACCGCGACGAAGTACCGCAGCTCCCTGGTCTCCACGGTCCGAGGTTAGTCCTGCCGTCATACCGCAGGGGTATCGCGGCTGACCGAAGCGGTCTTGGTGCGCGGCGGCGGCCGAGCCACGATCGAGGCATGACTGAGAAGACGACCGCGCTCGTGACGGGCGCGAACAAGGGCATCGGGTACGCGATCGCGGCGGGGCTGGGCGCCCTCGGCTGGCGGGTCGGGGTCGGCGCCCGCGACCCCCAGCGGCTGGAGGAGGCGGTGGACCGTCTCCGCCAGGGCGGCACGGACGCCTTCGCCGTCCCCCTCGACGTGACCGACGACGCGAGCGTCGCTGCTGCCGCCGCGCAGCTCCGCGACCAGGAGGGGCGCCTCGACGTGCTGGTGAACAACGCCGGCATCACCGGCGGCGGGGAGAACCTGCCGACGACGGCTGACCTCGACATGGTCCGGCGGGTCGTCGAGACGAACGTGCTCGGGGTCGTCCGGGTCACCAACGCCGTCCTGCCCCTGCTGCGGCAGGCGCCCTCGCCGAGGGTCGTCAACATGTCGAGCGGTGTCGGTTCGCTGACCCGGCAGAGCGACCCCGAGGGCGACGTCGGGCCGGTCCACACGGCGTACTCGCCCTCGAAGACCTTCCTCAACGCGGTCACGCTGCAGTACGTCCGCGAGCTCCGCGGCACGAACGTCCTCGTGAACCTCGCCTGCCCGGGCTTCGTCGCCACCGACCTGAACGGCTTCCGGGGCGTGCGGACCCCGGAGCAGGGCGCGCAGGTCGCGATCCGCCTGGCGACCCTGCCCGACGACGGTCCCACCGGCGGCTACTTCGAGGACGCCGGCACCATTCCTTGGTGAGCAGGCTCGGTCGCAGGGCCTGAGGCGTCACCGCCGCCGCGGGACCTCGACGCGGTCGAGGTCCCGCACGGCGAGGACGTCCAGCCCCGGGACGACCTCGCGGGCCTCGTCGGCGAAGACCTGCTCGTCGGGGTGCCGCGAGGAGTAGTGGGTGAGGACGAGGCGCCGCACGCCGGCCTCGGCCGCGATCCCGGCCGCGTCGGCGGCGGTGAGGTGGGCGTAGTCCTGCGCGAGGTGCGCCTCGGTGCGCAGGTAGGTCGACTCGGTGACCGCGAGGTCGGCGTCGCGGCAGAGCTCGACCGCGGCGGCGCAGCGGCGGGTGTCCATCACGAAGGCGAACACCTGGCCGCGGCGCGGCTCGGTCACCTCCTCGACCCGCACCGTGCGGCCGTCGACGACCACCTCGCCCTCGCGCAGCAGCCGGCCGACCTCCGGCCCGGCCAGGCCGGTCGCGTCGAGCCGGTCGCGCAGGACGCGCCGCCCGTCGGGCTCGACCAGCCGCCACCCGTACGCGGGCACCCGGTGGTCGAGCGCCCGGGCGGACAGCACCAGCCCGGGCCACGTGTCGACGACGCCGTCGGCCGCGACCGGGTGCTCGCGCACGTCGGGTCCCGGGCCGGACGCGCTCGAGGTGCGCAGCCGGTCGACGAACTCCTGCCCTGCCTCGGGGAAGTACAGGTCGACGGGCTTCTGCCGCCCGTCGAGGGCGATGCGCTGGAGGACCCCGGGCAGCCCCAGGCAGTGGTCCCCGTGCAGGTGGGTGAGGCAGATCCGCGAGATCGACGCGGCCGGGACCCCGGCCAGCGTCAGCTGGCGCTGCGTGCCCTCGCCCGGGTCGAAGAGGACCACCTCGTCGTCCCACCGCAGCACCGCCGCCTGGTGCGACCGGGTCCGGGTCGGCACCTGAGACGACGTGCCGAGCACGACGAGCTCCCGCACGCTCATGGACGCCGAGCGTACGAGAGCAGCCTCTTCCACCGGTCGGCGAGGCGAGGAAGGATGGGGGCCATGTGCCGCAACATCCGACCGCTGAACAACTTCGAGCCGCCGGCGACCTCGACCGAGGTGCACGACGCGGCGCTGCAGTACGTCCGCAAGATCGCCGGCACCTCGAAGCCCTCCAAGGCGAACGAGGAGGCGTTCGAGCGGGCGGTGCACGACATCGCGCACGCCACCGAGCACCTCCTGGAGGCCCTGGTCAGCAGCGCGCCGCCGAAGAACCGCGAGGAGGAGGCGGCGAAGGCGCGGGCGCGCTCGGCCGCCCGCTTCGCCACGGCCTGACCCGGCGCCCCAACCCGTGACCCGACTCCTCGACGTCGACCACCTCGTGGTCGGCGCCGGCGCCGCCGGCATGGCCTTCACCGACGCGCTGATCGACCACTCCGACGCCCGCGTCGCCATGGTCGACCGCCGCGACGGCGTCGGCGGCCACTGGCGCCACGCGTACCCCTTCGTGCAGCTGCACCAGTCGTCCACCTTCTACGGCGTGGCCTCCACGCTCCTCGGCGGCGGCCGCGTGCAGACCGACGGGCCCGAGGCGGGCCTGCACGAGCGGGCCGACCAGCCGACGATCCTGGCCTACTACGACGACGTGCTGGCCCGCCGGATGGTCGGACCTGGCCGGGTCGAGCTCTTCACCGGGTGCGACTACCTCGGTGGACGGACCTTCGTGTCGCGGGAGACGGGGGAGCGCTACGCGGTCCCCGAGCGCTGCACGGTCGTCGACGCCCGCTACGTCGCGCCGGACATCCCGGCCGAGACCCCGCCCCGCTTCACCGTCGACGGCGCGCACGTCGTCCCGGTCAACGCCCTGCCCGACGCCGGTCCCGCGAGCCGGTACGTCGTCGTCGGCTCCGGCAAGACCGCGACCGACAGCGTCGTGTGGCTGCTGCGGCACGGGGTCGACCCCGACCGCATCCGCTGGGTGCGGCCCCGCGAGCCCTGGATGCTCGACCGCGCGAACGTCCAGCCCGAGCCGACCGTCTACCTCGGCATGGTCGCCGACCAGATGCAGGTCGCCGCGGGCGCGCCGGACCTGCCGACGCTCTTCGCCGGCCTCGAGGAGGCCGGGATCATGATGCGCATCGACCCTGCCGTGACGCCGAGCATGGCCAAGGCGCCCACCCTCGGGCGCTGGGAGCTCGAGCTCTTGCGCAGTGTGGAGGACGTCGTCCGCCTCGGACGCGTCCGGGTGGCCGGTCGCGACCGGCTCGAGCTCGACGACGGGTCGGTCGCGCTCGGCGAGGACGCCCTGGTCGTCAACTGCGCGGCCGACGGGCTCAAGCAGCCGCCGCGGGTGCCGGTGTGGCAGCGCGACCGCGAGAACGGCGCGGGTTCGCTGATCACCGTCCAGCCCGTGCGTGCCGGCTTCCCGTGCTTCGGGGCCGCGTTGATCGGCTACGTCGAGGCGACGCGGGACGACGACGCGGAGAAGAACCGGCTGTGCCCGCCATCGGTGTTCGGCAACTCGCTGGTCGACTGGGCGCGGATGAACGTCCTGGGGTTCCGGGCGTCGGCCGCCTTCGGCGCCGAGCCGGACGTCAAGGCGTGGAGCGACCGGGTCGCGCTCAACCCGGCCCGGGTCGCGCCCGAGCACCCGCGCACGCCGGCGCTCACCGCCGTGCAGGCCAGGCTCGCCGCTGCGGTCCCGCCGGGGCTCGCCCGGCTCGAGGAGCTCAGCCGACCCGCCTGACCGGGCGGGTCGGGCCCTGTCCCTGCGGGTGCCCCCGGTCTAGATTGAGCGCCATGGCGACCGAGGTCCTGCGCTACGCCGCCTTCACGAGCGAGAACGGCCGTGGTGGCAACCCGGCGGGGGTCGTGCTCGACGCCGGTGGGCTGGACGCGGCCGCGATGCAGTCGATCGCGGCCGACCTGGGCTACTCCGAGACCGCCTTCCTCTTCCCGCGCGAGGAGGAGCCGAACGTCTACGACGTCCGCTACTTCGCCCCGGAGCAGGAGGTGCCCTTCTGCGGGCACGCCACCATCGCCTCCGGCGTCGCGCTCGTCGAGCGTCGTCCCGCCGAGGAGCTGGTGTTCCACACCCCGGCCGGGCTCGTCACGGTCAGCACGGAGCGCACCGACCGCGGTCTCGTCGCCGAGCTGACGAGCGTCTCCCCGCGCGTGAAGGCGGCCGACCCGGGGCTGGTCGGCGCCGTGCTGGAGGCCCTCGACTGGCGCTGGGACGACCTCGACCACGACTACCCCCCGTCGCTGGCCAACGCCGGTTCCGAGCACCTCGTCCTCGTCACGCGTACGCGCTCCCGGCTGGCCGCCCTCGACTACGACTTCCACGCCCTGGCCGCGCTGATGCGCGAGCACGGGCTCATCACCGTCCTGCTGGTGTGGCCGGAGAGCCGCAAGCTCTACCACGCGCGCAACCCCTTCGCGGGCAGCGGCGTCGTCGAGGACCCGGCCACCGGCGCGGCGGCCGCGGCGTTCGGCGGCTACCTGCGTGAGCTCCACAAGATCGGCGCGACCGCCGACTTCACGATCCTCCAGGGCGACGACATGGGCCGCCCGAGCCGCATCGAGGTCAGCGTCCAGCGCGGCGAGCCCGGCGTGAGGGTAAGAGGCGCGGCCAGCGCCATCTCGGCCTAGCCAGCCGGCCGCAGAGGGGCAGGACCGCCAGCCGCTCGGAGGACTTGAGAGGGCACCCGGGTCGACCGCGTCGATGCGAGCGCCGGGTAGGTCGGGAGCCGGTCCTGCCTGGACGAGCCCCCCCGGCGGCGCCACTCAGGGCACGGGCGTGAGGCAACCGCAGACGAGTGGCGTCGACGGGGACGAGGAAGGCAGGAGCCGAAGCGGACGACCGGGCGCGAGCATCACCAGCTCGTGCTCAAGGGCCGGCCCTCGTCGTAGCCGGAGCTGGACTGGACGCCCACCAGGGCGAGCTCGTGGAACTCCTCCAGGGTGGAGGCGCCGGCGTAGGTGCAGGAGCTGCGCACCCCGGCGACGATCGAGTCGATGAGGTCCTCCACGCCGGGGCGCTCGGGGTCGAGGTACATCCGCGAGGAGGAGATGCCCTCCTCGAACAGCGACGAGCGGGCGCGGTCGAAGCCGCTGGCGTCCTTGGTCCGCAGCCGCACGGCGCGGGCCGAGGCCATGCCGTACGACTCCTTGTACGCCCGGCCCTGCGCGTCGACCATCAGGTTGCCGGTGCTCTCGTACGTGCCGGCGAACCAGGAGCCGATCATCACGCTGCCCGCCCCGGCGGCAAGGGCGAGGGCGACGTCGCGGGGGTAGCGCACCCCGCCGTCGGCCCAGACCGACTTGCCGAGGGCGCGCGCCGCGGCCGCGCACTCGAGCACCGCGCTGAACTGCGGCCGCCCGACCCCGGTCATCATCCGGGTGGTGCACATGGCGCCCGGCCCGACGCCGACCTTGATCACGTCGGCGCCCGCGCTGACCAGGTCGTCGACGCCGTCGGCCGAGACCACGTTGCCGGCGACCAGCGGCACGCTGCGCCCGGTGGCGTCGGCCAGGCGGTCGCGCACCTCGCGCACCGACTTGAGGGCCGACTGCATCTTGTCCTGGTGGCCGTGGGCGGTGTCGACGACGAGCACGTCGATGCCCGCCTGCAGCAGCGCGTCGGCGCGCCCGGCCACGTCACCGTTGATGCCCACCGCGGCGCCGATCATCAGCGAACCGTCCGGGTCGAGCGCGGGCCGGTAGAGCGTCGAGCGCAGCGCGGACCGGGCGGTCATGACGCCCAGCAGCCGCTGGTCCTCGTCGACGACGACCGCCAGGCCGAGGTGGGACGCGGCGAGCGCGTCGAAGATCTCGCGCGGCGACGTGGTGGCGCCGACGACCACCAGGTCGGTGCTCATCACGTCCTTCACCTGGGCGAAGCGGTCGACCCCGATCGTGTCGGCCTCGCCGACCGTGCCGACCGGGCGTCCGTCGTCGACGACGACGACCTGACCGTGCGCGCGCTTGGGCAGCAGCGACAGGGCCTCGCCGATCGTGGTGAAGGGGGTGACCGAGACGGGGGTGTCGAAGACGGTGTGCGAGCCCTTGACCTTGCGCACGACCGACGCGACGACCTCGGTGGGGATGTCCTGGGGGATGATCGCGACGCCGCCGCGGCGGGCCACGGTCTCGGACATGCGGCGCCCGGACACGGCGGTCATGTTGGCCACCACGAGGGGCAGCGTCGTGCCGACGCCGTCGGTCGAGCTCAGGTCGACCTCGAGTCGCGAGGTGAGCGACGAGCGTCGCGGCACCATGAACACGTCGCTGTAGGTCAGGTCCGTCGCAGGGGGCGGCTGCAGGAAGCGCATGGCCCCCATTCTCCCTCGCCTGCAGGGGCCGTGTCGCCTGCCGTCAGCGCGTCTGCGCCGTGTGACATTCAGGTGAACGTGGCCCCAGAGATTTTTTGGAAAGCATCCTGAACGTTAAAGTCCAGGAGTCGCCTCTCGGCGGCCGCCGCATGGGGTGCGGTGCCACGCAACCTCGGGGAACGCCTTGACCAGCTCTGTCCGACGCGCCGTCGTCGCTCCCGTCTCCCTGCTCGTGTCAGCCGTGCTCACGGCCACCGGACTCGTCATGACCGCCCCGGCGGCCGTCGCCGCGCCGGACCCGGCCGCGGGCTCCGCGCCCGTCGAGGACCGCACGGCCGCCATGGTGACGACCGACCCGCTGCCCACCGCGCAGATCAACGGCGTCGTGTACTCGCAGGTCGTCGCTGGCAGCACGGTCTTCGCTGCCGGCAGCTTCAGCAAGGCGCGCCCGGCCGGCGCGGCCGCCGGCAAGAAGGAGGTGAAGCGCCAGAACTTCATCGGCTACAGCATCGACACCGGCAAGATGCGGGCCTGGGCGCCCTCCTTCAACGGCACCGTGCGCCAGCTCGCGCTCTCCTCGGACAAGAAGACGCTGTACGTCGTGGGCGACTTCACCAAGGTCGGCTCGACGGTGCGCAACCGCTTCGCCGCCTTCGACATCGCCAAGCGCAAGCTCCGGCCGGCCGCCCCGGTCTTCAACCAGCAGGTGACCTCGGTCCACGTGCTCGACAAGACCGTCTACGTCGGTGGCTGGTTCACCACGGTCGACGGCAACCGGCGGTCGCGCCTCGCCGCGCTCACGAGCTCGGGCGCGCTGGTCAAGGGCTGGGCGCCCGTCGCCAACGGCACCACGTCGGCGATCGTCGCGACCCCCGACAAGAAGCGGATCGTGGTCGGCGGCAACTTCACGACGCTCAACGGCGTCGACGCCAACGGGATGGGCTCGCTCGACGCGAAGACCGGTGCCACGCAGCCCTGGAAGATCAACCAGGTCATCAAGAACGGCGGCTCGGGCGCGTCGGTCACCAGCCTGCGGGCGGACAAGGACACGATCTACGGCTCGGCCTACGCCTACCGCGGCAGCCGCGACTTCGAGGGTGCCTTCGCCGCCGACCCGGCCGACGGCAGCATCAAGTGGCTGCAGGACTGCCACGGCGACACCTACGACGTCGCCCCGGTCGGCAAGGTGCTCTACAGCGCCGGCCACGCGCACGACTGCGTGAACATCGGCGGCTTCCCCGACACCCGCTCGACCTCGGCGCGCTACCGCGGCCTCGCCGTCAGCACGGCGGCCAAGGGCGTCGTGACCCGTACGGCGCAGAGCGAGAAGCTCTTCCCCGACTACTCCGGCACGCCCTCGCCGGCGCTGCACAACTGGTTCCCCTACCTGGCGGCCGGCAAGTACACCGGCCAGAACCAGGCCGCCTGGAGCCTGGCATCCACGTCGAAGTACCTGCTCATGGGCGGGGAGTTCACCCAGGTCGGCAGCACCAAGCAGCAGGGCCTGGTCCGCCTCGGCGTCCCCGGCAAGGTCAAGGCCGTGAAGTCCAAGCAGGGCCCCCAGGCGTTCACGGGCGCCCCGGTCGTCAAGGCCGCCACCCCGACCTCGGCCACCGTCACCACGCCGACCACGTGGGACACCGACAACCTCGCCCTGCGCTACGAGCTGGTCTCGGGCAGCAAGGTGGTGGGCAAGGCGACCGCGTCGGACCCGTTCTGGAAGCGGGGGACCGTCGACCTCACGACCAAGGGCCTGAAGCCCGGCCGGCGCTACACCTTCACCGTGCGCGCGGTCGACGCCGACGGCAACCGCCGCACCAACGCCACCGTCAGCCTGTACACCCCGTCGGCGTACGCCGACCAGGTCCGCACCGACGGCGCGACCCACCAGTGGCGCCTCGACCCCGAGGTCACGACCTCCGACCCGGACCGGATCGGTGACCTGCCGCTCTCGCTGGCCGCGGGCGTGACGCTGGGCGCCAAGGGCGCGGTGGACGGCGACGCCGACCCGGCCGCGACCTTCGCCGGCGCGGACGACACGCTGGCCCGCACGCTCACCAACGACCCGGCGGGCACGGGCTCGAGCATCGAGCTGTGGTTCTCGACCAAGCGTGCCGACAACGGTCTGGTGCGTTTCCGCCCGGACGGCAGCCAGGTCTACGTCCGCAACCTGCGCACCGTGAACGGCAAGGTCCAGTACACCGTCGAGAGCGCGGACACGTCCTCGAAGGTCACGCTGACCTCGCCGAAGACCTACGACGACGGCGCCTACCACCACGTGGTCGCGACGCAGTCGGGCTCGACCGTGACGCTCTACGTCGACGGCAAGGCCGTCGTCAGCGGTTCCGGCGCCCCGAGCCTGTCGACCACGGGACGCTGGGGCGTGGGTGCCCAGCTCGCGGGATCGCTCGACGAGGTCGCGGTCTACCCGGCGGCGCTCAGCGCCGCCCAGGTGGCCGAGCACCACGACCTGGCGCAGGGCTGACCCCGCCCCCGTCCCCACCGACCTTGGTGGGGACGGGGACGGGTCCCCGCGGGACCGCCCGTGGACGGACGGCGGACGGTACGATGGTCGGATGGTTGACGCTTCTACTTCCCCGGGGTACGTCAAGGCCGGCGAGGACTTCCAGCGCGACATGCGCTACGTCACGACGCGCATCACCCGCGACGGCTCCGAGGGCTACCCGGTCGAGGCGGGCCGCTACCGGCTGATCGCCGCGCGCGCCTGCCCCTGGGCGAACCGCGCCATCATCGTGCGGCGCCTCCTCGGGCTCGAGGACGCGATCTCGATGGGCCTGTGCGGCCCGACGCACGACCAGCGCAGCTGGACCTTCGACCTCGACCCCGGCGGCAAGGACCCGGTGCTCGGCTACGAGCGCCTCCAGCAGGCCTACTTCGCCCGCATCCCCGACTACCCGCGCGGCATCACCGTGCCGGCGATGGTCGACGAGCGGACCGGCGAGCTCGTCACGAACGACTTCGCGCAGATGACCCAGGACTTCTCGACCGAGTGGACCGAGCACCACCGCGCGGGGGCGCCCGACCTGTGGCCGGACGCGGTGCGCGACGAGATGGAGACCGTGATGAAGCGGGTCTTCACCGAGGTCAACAACGGCGTCTACCGCTGCGGCTTCGCGGGCTCGCAGGAGTCGTACGAGGCGGCGTACGACCGCCTGTGGACGGCGCTGGACTGGCTCGAGGAGCGCCTCGCGACCCGCCGCTTCCTGATGGGCGACTCGATCACCGAGGCCGACGTGCGGCTGTTCACCACGCTGGCGCGCTTCGACCCCGTCTACCACGGGCACTTCAAGGCCAACCGGCAGAAGCTGTCGGAGATGCCGGTCCTGTGGGCGTACGCGCGCGACCTCTTCCAGACCCCGGGCTTCGGCGACACGACCGACTTCCTGCAGATCAAGAAGCACTACTACGTGGTGCACAGCGACATCAACCCGACGCAGGTCGTGCCCAAGGGTCCGGACGTGTCGGGCTGGCTGACGCCGCACCACCGCGAGGAGCTCGGCGGCCGGCCCTTCGGCGACGGCACGCCGCCCGGCCCGGTCCGCGAGGGCGAGCGGGTGCCGGTCGATGCCTCGGCCGCCGCCTGACCTCAGGCGACGGCGGCCTGCGGGCGCCGTCGCCCCTCGCTCGTGCGGGGCGGGGGTGCGGTGGTCGCGCGGACGCACAACCGCGTCGGCAGCTCCACCTGCGGCTGGTCGAGCGGGACGCCGTCGAGGAGCGACAGCAGCATCGCGGCGGCCGTCGCGCCCATCTCGGCCAGCGGCTGACGCACGGTGGTCAGGGCGGGTGAGGCCCAGCGTGAGACCGGGAGGTCGTCGAAGCCGACCACGCTGAGGTCCTCGGGCACGCGCAGCCCGGCCTGACGGGCCGCGTCGACCGCGCCCAGCGCCTGCTCGTCGCTGCCGGCGAAGACCGCGCTCGGCGGGGAGGGGAGCGCGAGCAGTGCCCGCGTCGCCGCGAGCCCGCCCGCGTGGTGGAAGTCGCCGGAGCGGACCAGGGCGGGGTCGAGCGGGAGACCGTGGCTCGTCAGCGCCGCTGCGTAGCCCTCGACCCGCTCCCGGCTGCAGAGCACCTGCCGGGGGCCGCCGATCACGCCGATGCGGCGGTGGCCCAGGTCGAGCAGGTGCCGCGTGGCGGCGAAGCCACCCGCGCGGTTGGTCGCGCCGACGCTCGGCAGCTGCGGGTCGCTCGAGGTCGGGTCGACCACGACGCACGGCGTGCGGGCCCCGGCCAGCAGGCCCCGCTCGGCCGGCGTCAGCTCGGGGACGACCGCGATCGTGCCGGCGCGTCCCGGGGCCAGCACCTGCGCGGTCCACGGGGCGGTCGCGGTCGAGTCGGCCAGCGAGCACACGACGACGTCCAGCTCGCTCGCGGTGACGCCCCGCAGCACCTCCAGCGCGTACGGGCTGTCGAGGGCGGGGAGCACGAGGCTGACGAGCCAGCGCCCCCGGGCGCCACGGTGTGCGGTCGGCTCGTAGCCGTGCTCGTCGAGGACGACGCGCACCCGGGCCCGTGTCCGGGCGGAGACGTCGGTGCGGTCGTTGAGCACCTTGGACACCGTCGCCAGGGACACCCCGGCCTCGGCGGCCACCGCGGCGAGCGTCGGCCGTCCACGTCTGGTCATCGCGTCCTCCTCACGGCACGCCTCGTCGCGCACCTCGCTGCAGGTACCCATCGCACCACACGACCACGCCCTCGACCCCGAAAGTTTTCGAAACATTTCTGACAGGACGGGGTCCACGGAGCTGCTGAGGAGGCTGCGTGACGTACGCCGGAACCACGCTCGGCGGATGCGGGTTCCGTCGATCCACGCTCCCTGAAGACGCTCTTGACGTTCCTTCAGGCGGCACCCTAAGGTCCCTCTCATCGACCGACTCCCGGTTGGACTCCCGAAACTTTCGGAGACTTGTCGGGAGCACCCAGCCACAGTCCGGCCGACGTCGTCGGCGGGTCACCCATGCCTCGATGGAGAGGAACCCCATGTCCCTACGCCGCACCTGCGTCGGCCTGGTCACGGCCGGAGCGCTCGCCTCCGCCCTGCTCGCCGGCGGTGCGCCCGCCGCCGGCGCCGCCACCGACACCACGTCGACCAAGACCCTCAAGCAGCTGGCCAAGCCGACCGGCGTGCGCGTCGGCACCGCGATCGACACGTCCGCGCTGGCGAGCGACGCCACGTACAGCACGGCGGCCGCCGCGCAGTTCGACAGCGTCACGCCCGAGAACGTCATGAAGTGGGAGGTCGTCGAGCCCGAGCGCGGCCGCTTCGACTTCACCGAGGCCGACAAGCTCGTCGCCTACGCCAAGGCCCACAAGCAGAAGGTCCGGGGCCACACCCTCGTCTGGCACAGCCAGCTGCCGGCCTGGCTCACCAGCGGCGTCGAGGACGGCTCGATCGACAAGAAGGCGCTCAAGAAGATCCTCAAGCAGCACATCGCCACCGAGATGGGCCACTTCAAGGGCGACATCTGGGCGTGGGACGTGGTGAACGAGGCCTTCAACGAGGACGGCACGCTCCGCGACTCGCTGTGGCTGCAGCAGCTCGGTCCGGACTACATCGCCGACGCGTTCCGCTGGGCGCACAAGGCCGACCCGAAGGCGATCCTCTTCTACAACGACTACAACACCGAGGGGATCAACGCCAAGAGCGACGCCGCGTACAAGCTCATCAAGGAGCTGCGCAGCGAGGGCGTGCCGGTGCAGGGCTTCGGCGTCCAGGGCCACCTGAGCACCGACTACGGCCTGCCGAACGACATGCAGGCGAACTTCCACCGCTTCGCCAAGGTCGGCCTCAAGACCGCCGTCACCGAGGCGGACGTCCGGATCACGCTGCCGGCGAGCCCGGCCGAGGTCCAGGCGCAGGACAACGGCTACAGCTACATGCTGCAGAGCTGCCTGCTCGAGCGCAGCTGCATCTCCTTCACGGTCTGGGGCTTCACCGACAAGTACTCGTGGATCCCGGGCGTCTTCCCGGGTGAGGGCCAGGCGAACCTCTACGACGAGGACTACCAGCCCAAGTCGGCGTACGCGGCGGTGCAGCGCGACCTGCAGCTCGCCAAGGGCGTCAAGAAGCACTGACGGCACCGACGCGGACGGAAGAGCGATCATGACGCTGCTGAGGCGGTCCCTCCGGGCCGCGCTCGTGGCCGCCGCGGCCCTGACGACGGCCGTCGTCGGGGCCGCCCCGGCCGGTGCCGGTACGCCGGCGAGCCAGGACGCCGGGCAGGGCCACCACCAGCGGGCCTACCGCAACGGCTACGTCGGCCTGACCTTCGACGACGGGCCGAGCCCGACGGCGCCCGACCTGCTCAAGGCGCTCCGGCGCGAGGGCCTGCGGGCGACGACGTTCAACCAGGGCGACCACGCGCTCGCACGGCCGGACCTCGTCCGGGCCGAGCGGCGGGCGGGGATGTGGGTCGGCAACCACACCTTCACCCACCCCGACCTGACGACGCTGGAGGAGGCCCAGCGCTTCACCGAGATCGCGAGCACGCAGTGGGTGCTGCGCGACATCACGGGCAAGGAGCCGACGCTGTTCCGGCCGCCGTACGGGTCGACGAACGACGCCGTCCGGGCCGACGAGGACCGCGTGGGCGTGCTCGAGGTGCTCTGGACCGTCGACTCCCAGGACTGGAACGGGGCCGGCGTCGACGCGATCGTCGCCGCGGCGGCGACCCTGACCGACGGCGGCATCATCCTGATGCACGACTGGCCGCCGAGCACGGTGCAGGCGATCCCGGGCATCGCCCGGGTGCTGCGCGAGCAGGGCCTGTGCGCCGGGAAGATCGTCTACACGCCCGAGGCCGTGCCCTTCGGCGCCACGACCTTCCACGCGAAGGCGGTCAAGCCGTAGGCGACGCGCGACCGACGGAGGGGACCTGGCCGCACCGGCCGGGTCCCCTTCGTCGTCGTCAGCCCGCCTCGGGGGCCAGGTAGACCCAGAGCTGCAGGGGCGGGACGTCGCCGAAGCCCCGGTCGGACAGGTCGAGGCTCGTCGGCCCGAGCCGGACCCAGCCCTCCGACTCGTAGAGCGCGGCCGGGCCGGTGGTGCTCTGCAGTACGTCGAGCACGGCCCGGCGCCCGGTCGCCCGGGCCCGTGCGGCGGCCGTCCGGACGAGCGCGCGACCGACGCCGCGACCCCGGGCGTCGGGGTGGACGAGCAGCCGGGCCAGCACCGCGAGCCGCTCGGCGGGCAGGCCCGTCGCCTCCTGCGCGAGCGCCAGGACGGGCTCGCCCTCGGCCCGGTGCAGGGCGACCTGGCCGAGGACCCGCCCGTCCGCCTCGTCGACGGCGACCCAGGCGTCGGTCTCGCCCTTCGCGCGGAGGAAGCCGGCCGGGCTGGAGGGCCAGTAGATGGGGTAGGCGTCCAGCTCGTGGGTGCGCCGCATGACCGCGACGCAGGCCTCGTCGTCGGCGGCGGTCCTGGTCCTGATCAGCACGCGGTCATTGTTCACGGCCGCGCCGGACGGGCCCCAGGAGCACCCCGACGACCACGGCCGCCCCGAGCGCGACGGCGAGCGGGGGCAGCACCAGCGCGGGCGTGGTGGAGGCGCCGAGGAAGACCTGCACGGCGTACGCGGCCATCTCCCGCGGGTCGTGGGCCAGGACCCGGCTGCCGGCCGAGCTCGAGATCGCCGTGGTGAGGGCCGGCACGACGGCGACCAGGACGAGTGCCACGGCGGTCGCGAGGGCCCGGCCCGCCGTACGGACGCCGGACCACCCGATCGCCGCGCCGACCAGCGCCGCCGGCACCCAGGTCGCCAGCCGGGCGGCGCCGAGGAGGGTGGTCGTGCCGCCGTCGACGAGGACGAGGAGCGCCGACAGCCACGGCCCGAGCGCGAGCGCCCCGACCGCGAGACCGAGCACGGCCCCGGCGCGGCCGGCCCGCTCGACCAGGGCGAGCGCGCCGACCCCGACGAGGACCGACAGCAGCGCGACGGCCTCGAGCGCCGTGACGTAGACGAAGGACTCCGTGCCCTCCCGCAGCCCCGCCCGGACCACGGACGCGGTCTGCAGCAGCGCGGTCACGTGGACGGCGAGGACGCCGGTGGCGACCGTGGCCGTGCCCAGGCGGGGGAGCCGGCGGGCGAGCGCCCGGGCGCACAGCCCGGCGAGGGCGGCGCCGACGACGACCACCCCGATGATCGTGGTGATCGTGTACTGGCTGAAGGGCAGCAGGGCCCGGGGCATCGTCTCCGGGGTCGCGTCCGTGGCCCACAGGTTCTGGATCAGCAGCCGAGCGCCGGTCGCCAGCCAGGGCAGCAGCCCGACCGCCGCGGCCGCGACCCCGACGAGGAGGAGGGCCCAGCGGGGCGTGGTCGCAGGACGGGCGGTCGACGTGCCGGCGGTCGGGGTCACCCGGACCATCCTCGGCCTCGGACGCGTACGGGCCGACCGCCCAGGGGCGGGCACGGGTCGGCCCACGGGTGGACGACGCACCCGGCTCCCTCGGGCCGCGGTCCGATGTGGGGGCGCGCGGGCCCGGGCAGGCTGGCGGGCATGCCCGACGTCAGCCGCCCCTCCTGCGGCCACACCTCCACCCCCGCCTTCACGCCCGCCTCGCCCTCCTCGGTGGTCGAGGGCTCGCCCGACCCGTCGGTCGTGCGCTGGTTCCGGCTCGACCCGGCCTGGCTGGGCGAGCTGTCCACGGACGCGCTCTACGGCGGCTACCTGCGGGCGACCACGGGCGCGCCGGTGTCGCGGGCGCGCTTCGTCGCCGACCTCGCGCACCTCGGGGTCGAGGAGGTCCTCGACGACGACACCCGGGTGCTGGTCCGCGCCTGACGCAGGTCCAAGGCGACCCGTGCGGGAGCGGTCCCGCTACGCTCCGCGCATGACCGCACCCGTCTGCCTCGTCACCGGCGCCTCGCGGGGGCTCGGCGCGGCGATCGCCCGCCACCTCGGGAGCCGCGGCTGGGCGGTCGGGGTGGGCTATCACTCCGGCGCCGAGGGCGCACGGGGCGTGGTCGCGGACATCGAGGCGGCGGGGGGCCGCGCGCTGGCGGTCCCCGGCGACGTGACCGACGAGGCCGAGGTCGAGCGGCTCCTCGCGACCGCCGCGCAGCTCGGGCCGGTGACCGCCGTCGTGGCGAACGCGACCGGGCCCCAGCCGAACGCCGACCTGGTCGACCTCACCTGGCAGGCCTACCTCGACCAGCTGCGCTTCTTCGTCCTCAGCCCGACCCTGCTCGTGCAGGGGACCCTGCCGGCGATGCGCGAGGCCGGCGGGGGCCGGGTCGTGCTGATCGGCTCCGACACCGTCGACCGCAACCTGCCCGGCACGTCGGCGTACGCCGCCGCCAAGAACGCCGAGCTCGGGCTGGTGCGCATCTGGGCCAAGGAGCTCGGGTCGCACCGGGTGACGGTCAACGCGGTCAACCCGGGCTGGATCCCGGTCGAGCGGCACTCGGGTGCGGACACGGCCGCGTACGAGGCCGACGTCCCGCTGGGCCGGATGGGCGTGCCGCAGGACGTGGCGGGCGCGGTCGCCTACCTGCTGTCGGACGACGCCGCCTTCGTGACCGGTCAGGTGCTGACGGTCAACGGGGGCCACGTCCTCTAGCGGGAGGCGTACGGCCCGGGCGCCCCGGTGACCTTGAGCATGATCATGTAGACGCTCGTGCTGGCGCAGACGAAGAGCAGGTTGCGCTTGAGCCCGCCGAAGGTCAGGTTCGCGGCGATCTCGGGCAGCAGCAGCTTGCCGAGCAGCGTGCCGTCCGGGTCGAGGCAGTGCACGCCGTCCCCGGCGGCCGTCCAGATCCGCCCGGCGCTGTCGAGGCGGACGCCGTCGAAGGTGCCGGCCGTGCAGGTGGCCAGCACCTCGCCGCCCTCCAGCGCGCCGTCGTCGGTCACGTCGAAGACGCGCAGGTGGTGCCGCTCGGAGTCGACGACGTAGAGCTGCGACTCGTCGCGGGAGAAGGCGAGGCCGTTGGGCTGGTCGAAGTCGTCGGTCACGCGGTGGATGCTCCCGTCGGGGTCGACGCGGTAGACGTGGCGCCCGCCGACCTCCTCCTCGGCGGCGAAGCCCTCGTAGTCGGTGGCGATGCCGTAGCCGGGGTCGGTGAACCACACCCGGCCGCGACGGTCCACGACGACGTCGTTGGGGCTGTTGAACCGGAGGCCCTCGAAGCGGTCGGCGACCGTGCTCACCGAGCCGTCGTGCTCGACCCGGCGCACCCGCCGCCCGCCGTGCTCGCAGGTCACGAGCCGGCCCTGCCCGTCGAGCGTGCTGCCGTTCGGGTAGCCGGCGGGGTGGCTGATCACGCCGACCTCGCCGGTCAGCTCGTCCCAGCGCAGCTGCCGGTCGTTGGGGATGTCGCTCCAGACGAAGCTGCGCGAGGCGGGCAGGTAGACCCCGCCCTCGGCCCAGCGGCAGCCGGTGGCGATCCGCTCGACCAGGGAGTCGCCGTCGACCGCGGCGAAGCGGTCGTCCAGCCGCTCCCAGGTCGTCGGGACGGTGTGGGCCGGGGCGTGCCCGGGTCGCGTCGTCACCCGCGACACCGTACGACCGGCGTCGGACGGGTACGTTGCGGGGCGTGAGCGCGACGGCCGAGGTCGTCCTGCTGCTCCTCGCCGGCGTGGGCGCCGGCATCACCGGCTACGGCGCCGGGCTCGCCTCGCTGGTCTCCTACCCCGCGCTGCTCGCGGTCGGGCTGTCCCCGCTGGCGGCCAACGCCACCAACACGGCGGCCCTCACGGGGGTCGCCGTGGGTGGGGTCTCCTCGGCGCGCCAGGAGCTCGTCGGCACACGGGCGCGGCTGGTCCGGTTCGGTGCGGCGGGGCTCGTCGGCGGTGTCGTGGGCGCGCTGCTGCTGGTCGTCCTGCCGGAGTCGACCTTCGCCGCGGTGGTGCCGTGGCTGGTGGTCCTCGGGTCGGTGGTGCTGCTGCTGCGGCCCTGGCTCCAGCACCTCCACGGCGGGCGCGTGTCCGAGCGCGGCCAGCTGGCCGTGGGCGCGGTGGCGCTGCTCGCCGTCTACGGCGGCTACTTCGGCGCGGGCGCGGGCACGCTCGTGATCGCGACCCTCTCGCTGGTCCTCAGCGAGCCCCTCGCGCGCATCGCCGCCCTCCGCGCGGTCGTGCTCGGGCTGGCCAACCTGGTGGCGACGCTCGTCTTCGTCGCCCGGGGCCTCGTCGAGTGGGGCGCGGCCGTGCCGCTGGCCCTGGGCATGGTCGTCGGCAGCGCGGTCGCGCCGCGCCTGGTGCGCCGCCTGCCCGAGGTCGTCGTCCGCGTCGGCATCGCCGTCGCCGGCCTGGGGCTGGCGGTCTTCCTCTTCACCCGGCGCTGACGACGGCGACCGCCTCCACCTCGACGAGCTGGTCGGGCCAGCCGAGCACGGTGACCCCGAGCAGCGTGCCCGGGGCGTCGTGGTCGCCGAAGTGGCGGCGCACGACCTCCCAGGCGGCCGTCAGGTCGTCGCGCGAGGTGCTCGCGACGTAGACGTGGGTCATGAGCACGTCGGCGAGACCGGCGCCCGCGTCCTCGAGGACGACGCGCAGGTTGGCCATGACCTGCTCGGCCTGGCCCACGACGTCCCCCACGGCCACCGTCGCGCCGTCGGCGTCGAGCGGGCACGCGCCGGCGGTGAAGAGCACCCGTCCGGTGGTCGAGGTGCTCGCCGCGTAGGCGTACGGGACGCCGGTGGCGAGGGACGGGCTCCGGTGGAGCCGGACGTGCGCGGCGGGCATCCCGAGATGCTCGCAGCGCGGCCGGGCACGGGTCCGAGCGGGTCGGGGGTCACGCGCCCCGCACCCGGGTCCCTGGCCCCGCCCCGGATCGGCCGAGCACCTGTGCCCCGAGCGCCGAGCCCAGCAGCTCGCCCACCGCGTCGTCGACGAGCCGGTCGGCCTGGTCGGCGGTGATCCGGCGCGCCGCGACCAGCGTCGCGGTGCCCTGCAACGTGGCGGCGAAGAGGAGCTTGAACCGTTCCTGCACGTCGGCGGGCGCCGGTGGACCGTCCTGCTCGGCCTCGAGCGCCTCGTCGAGGACCTGGAAGAGACCGGCGGCGGCGTCACGCACCAGCCCGCTCCCGTCGTGCTTGACCGCGAACATCAGCTCCATCAGCGCGGCGTCGTCCACCGCGAACGCGACGTACGTCCGGGCGACCCGCCGGAACCGCTCGTCGAAGTCGGCCTCGCTCCGCAGCGCGGAGCGGATGGCGCTCGTCAACCGGTCGAAGCCGCGGACGGCGAGCGCGTCGAGCAGCGCCTGCCGGTCGATGAAGTGGCTGCGCGGCGCCCCGTGGCTGACCCCGGCCTGGCGCGCGAGGTCGCGCAGCGACAGCGCGTCGACGCCGTCGACCCGCAGCATCGCCTCCGCGCGCTCGAGCAGCACCTGGCGGAGGTTGCCGTGGTGGAACGGACGGTCGGCCACGCAGGCGATCCTACTGCCGCACTAGACGTTGACTAGATTCTAGGCACTGCCTAGTATGAGGTCATGCCCACCACCCTTCGTTCAGCCGCCGACCTGCCCGACCTCTCCGGGAGCACGGTCGTCGTGACCGGGGCGACGAGCGGCATCGGCCGTGCGACCGCGCACGCCCTCGCCGCGGCGAACGCCCGCGTCGTGCTGGCGGTGCGCGACACCGGCAAGGGCGACGCGGTCGCCGCCGCCCTGCCGGGGGAGACGCTCGTGCGCAGGGTCGACCTGGGCGACCTCGGGTCGGTCCGACGCTTCGCGGCCGGCTGGGACGAGCCGATCGACGTCCTGGTCAACAACGCCGGGATCTCCGTGGGGAAGTTCGGTCGGACGGTCGACGGCTTCGAGAGGCAGCTCGGCATCAACCACCTGGGTCCGTTCGCGCTGACCAACCTGCTGCTGCCGCAGATCACCGGCCGCGTGGTGTCGCTGTCCTCGCAGGCCGAGCGGATGGGCAGGCTCGACTTCGACGACCTCGGCTTCGAGCGCCGGCCGTACAAGGAGGGCGCGGTCTACGCGGCCTCGAAGCTGGCGAATCTGCTCTTCGTCGCGGAGCTGCAGCGCCGCCTCGCCGCCGCCGGCTCGTCGGTCACCGCAGTCGCCGCGCACCCCGGCCTCGTCGCCACCGCCATGACCGGCCAGACCACCGGGATCGCCCGGCTCGTCACCCGGTGGTTCGCGCAGGCCCCCGAGGACGGTGCCCTGCCGGTCCTGCTCGCCGCCACCGGCGAGGTGCCCGGGGCGTCCCTTACGGGGCCCGAGCACCTGCTCCACATGCGCGGCGGCGCGGAGGTCATCAAGCGGTCGGGGCAGGCCCGGGACGCCGCTCTCGCCGCCCGGCTGTGGACCGTCTCCGAGCAGCTCACAGGCGTCTCCTTCCCCCTCTGAGAGGCATCGGGGCGCCAGCACGTCCCCAGGGAGGTCGAGCGATCAGGACCACGCCGCTCGCAACAGCGGGGAAACAATCAGTCGCTAGCGTGACCGCCGTACGCCCGCGACCACCGCCGCCCGCAGGGAGGACCCCCGCATGAACCTCGCGCCCTCGGAGACCGAGAAGCTGCTGATGGCCGTGGCGGGCATGGTCGCCCGGGACCGGCTGGCCCGCGGGGTGAGGCTCAACTGGCCCGAGTCCGTGGCCCTGCTCAGCACCTGGGTGGTGGAGCGGGCGCGCGAGGGCGCGCGCGTCGAGGAGCTGATGACGAGCGGCCGCGAGGTGCTCACGCGCGAGCAGGTGATGGACGGCGTCGCCGAGATGATGACCGACGTCCAGGTCGAGGCGACCTTCCCCGACGGGCGCAAGCTCGTCACCCTCCACAGCCCGATCCAGTGACCGGCCAGGACCGGTAGGGGAGACGACACGATGGCAGGAATCGCGACCTCGGGACCCGGGGCGTACCGGATCGCTCCCGGCGAGATCGAGCTCAACGCCGACCGCGGCCCGGACGAGCGCGGCGAGCTGGTGTTCACCAACACCGCCGACCGGCCGATCCAGGTCGGCTCGCACGTCCACCTGCCCGACGTGAACCCCGGGCTCGACTTCGACCGGGATGCCGCGTCGGGCTTCCGCCTCGACATCGCCGCCGGGACGTCGGTGCGCTTCGAGCCGGGCGCCTCGCGGACGGTGGGCGTCGTGGCGCTGCGGGGTCGACGTTCGGTGCCCGGTCTGCAGGTCCGCCCGGAACCCTTCGTCGCGGGCGCCCCCACGAGCCGGGAGGGCTGAGGCGTGCGCATCTCCCGCGACGCGTACGCGGCGATCTTCGGCCCGACCGCCGGCGACCAGATCCGGCTCGGCGACACCGACCTGTGGATCGAGATCGAGCAGGACCTGACCGTCGGCGGCGAGGAGTCGGTCTTCGGCGGCGGCAAGTCGATCCGGGAGTCGGGCAACCAGTCGCTGGTCACCTCGGCCGAGGGCGCCCTCGACACGGTGATCACCAACGTGGTCGTGCTCGACCACTGGGGGATCGTGCGCGCCGACGTCGGCATCCGCCACGGCCGCATCGTCGGCGTCGGGCGCAGCGGCAACCCCGACATCGCCGACGGCGTCGACCCCGCGCTGGTCATCGGTCCGGGCACCGACGTGATCTCCGGCGAGGGCAAGATCCTCACCGCGGGCGGGTTCGACAGCCACGTGCACCTGCTGTCGCCGTCGCAGGTCCACGAGGCGCTGGCCGCGGGGCTCACGACCCTGGGCGGCGGGGGCACCGGCCCCTCGGAGGGGTCGAAGGCCACCACGGTGACGCCCGGCGCCTGGCACCTCGAGCAGGCGCACCGCTCCCTCGACGACCTGCCGGTCAACGTGCTGCTGCTCGGCAAGGGCAACACGGTCTCCGCCGCTGCGTTCGAGGAGCAGGCGCTGGCCGGCGCGGGCGGGTACAAGGTGCACGAGGACTGGGGCTCGACCCCGGCCGCGGTCGACGCCGCCCTGCGCGGCGCGGAGGAGTGGGGCCTGCAGGTCGCGCTGCACTCCGACTCGCTCAACGAGTCGGGGTTCGTCGCGTCGACGGTCGCGGCGATCGGCGGGCGCAGCATCTCCGCCTTCCACGTCGAGGGCGCCGGCGGCGGGCACGCGCCCGACATCCTCACCATCGCCGGGCTGCCGCACGTGCTGCCCGGCTCGACGAACCCGACCCTGCCGCACACGGTCAACACCGTCGCCGAGCACCTCGACATGCTCATGGTCTGCCACCACCTCAACCCCGCGGTGCCGGAGGACCTGGCCTTCGCCGAGTCGCGCATCCGCGCCACGACGATCGCCGCCGAGGACCACCTGCACGACCTCGGAGCCATCTCGATCACGTCCTCCGACGCGCAGGCGATGGGGCGCATCGGCGAGGTGGTCACGCGGACGTGGCAGGTCGCGCACGTGATGAAGCACGTCCGCGGCGAGCTCTCCGGCGGCCTGCCGGCCGACAACTTCCGCGCGCGGCGCTACGTCGCCAAGTACACGATCAACCCGGCGATCAGCCACGGCGTCGACCACGAGATCGGCTCGGTCGAGGTGGGCAAGCTCGCCGACCTGGTGCTCTGGGACCCGCGCTTCTTCGGGGTGCGGCCGAGCGTGGTGATCAAGGGCGGCGGCATCGTCGTCGGCGCGCTCGGCGACCCGAACGCGTCGATCCCCACGCCGCAGCCCGTGCTCATGCGGCCCGCGCTCTACCACTCCAGCGGTGCCGCGCGCTCCCAGTCGTACGTCGCGCAGGCCGCGCTCGACACCGGCCTCGCCGAGCGGCTCGGGCTGCGCCACGAGCTCGTCGCCTGCCGCTCGACCCGCGACGTCGGCAAGGCGCAGATGATCATGAACGACGCGCTGCCCGTGATCGAGGTCGACGCCGAGACGCACGCGATCACCGTCGACGGTTCCTTGATCACGCCCGCGCCGGCGAGCGTGCTGCCGCTGGCCCAGCTCTACGCGATGTTCTGACCGCGGACAGCTGCTGATCATGACGGCCGAGTACCTCTCGCTGCTGCTGGCCGACGGCCGGCTGCCGACCGGCGCGCACACGCAGTCGGCGGGCGTCGAGCCCGCGCTGCGTCACGGCATGCGCGTCGACGAGGTCCCGGCCTACCTGCGCGTGCGGCTGGCCACCGTGACCGAGGTCGAGGCCGCCGCGGCCGTCGTCGCCGGCCGCGCGTGGACGGGCCGGACGCCGGCAGGGGCCGTCGTCGACGCGCTGCGCGCGGTCGACCGTGCCTGGCGGGTCCGGACGCTGTCCGACGCGCTCCGGGAGGCGTCGGACCTGCTCGGGCGCAGCTACCTCCGCACGGCCGCCGCCGTGTGGGACCTGCGGCCCCTCGCCGCCGCGCCGGGCCCGTGGTGCCGCGCCGTCGTGATCGGGGTCGTCGCCGCCGAGGCCGGGCTCGACGCCGAGCAGACCGCGCGCCTCGTCGCGTACGAGGACGTCCAGACCGTCGTCGCCGCGGCGCTCAAGCTGGAGCCCTTCGACCCGGCCCTCGGCGTCCGTTGGGCGGCCGACGCAGCCGTCGGCGTCGAGGCCCTGGTCGCGCGCGTGGCCGACGTCCGCACTCCCGACGACATCCCTGCCCACAGCGCCCTCCTCGTCGAGGAGTGGGGCCAGCACCACCGTACGAGCGAGAGGCGGCTGTTCCGTGCCTGAGACCCCCACCCACCCTTCGACAGAGCCTGTCCTGAGCCCGTCGAAGGGCTCAGGGAGCGGAGGCCGAGCCCTGCGGATCGGCGTCGCCGGCCCGGTCGGCACCGGCAAGAGCTCGCTGATCGCGCTGCTCTGCCGCGAGCTCGGCACCGAGCTGAGCCTGGCCGTGGTGACCAACGACATCTACACCGACGAGGACGCGCGCTTCCTGCGTTCGGCCGGGGTGCTGGACCCCGAGCGCATCCGTGCGGTGGAGACCGGCGCCTGCCCGCACACCGCCATCCGCGACGACGTCACGCAGAACCTGCTCGCCGTCGAGGACCTCGAGCGCGACTTCGCGCCGGTCGACGTCGTGCTCGTCGAGTCGGGCGGCGACAACCTGACCGCGACCTTCTCGCCCGCGCTGGTCGACGCGCAGTTCTTCGTGCTGGACGTCGCCGGCGGGGGAGACGTGGCCCGCAAGGGCGGCCCGGGCATCGGCCGCGCCGACGCCCTCGTGGTCAACAAGACCGACCTGGCGCCGTACGTCGGCGTCGACGTGGAGCAGATGGTCGCCGACGCCGAGGCCGCGCGCGAGGGCCGTACGGTCCTCCCGCTCAGCCGGCTCGACCCGGCCTCGGTCGCCCGGGTCAGGGCGTGGGTGCTGCACACGCTCGAGCAGTTCCGCAGCGGAGAGCACGTCGCGCAGGACCCGGGGCCGATGGCGCCGCACTTCCACGCGGAGACGGGCGAGACGCACAGCCACGCGCACGACCACGAGCACGCGCACTGACCCGTGACCACCGTCGTCGTCGAGCGGGTCGGCGGCCGCCACATCGCGCGGCTGACGCAGGACCTGCTGCGTCCGCAGGTGGTGGCCTCCGGGCCCGACCGCTGCCGCATCGGGCTGCTCGCGACGACGGCGCTGCTCCTCGGCGGTGACGAGGTCGCGCTCGAGGTGCGGGTGGGGGCCGGTGCGCGGCTCGACCTCTTCGACGTGGCGGGGACCGTCGCCTACCACGGCCGCGGGGCACCGAGCGCCTGGCGCGCCCGCCTCGCGGTGGACGAGGGCGCGACCCTGACCTACGCGGGCGAGCCCTTCGTCGTGGCCGACGGGGCGGACGTCGCGCGGACCCTCGAGGTGGACCTGGCCGAGGGTGCCGCGGCGGTCGTGCGGGACACGGTCGTCCTGGGGCGCGCCGGTCAGGTCGGCGGCCGGCTGCGGTCGCTCACCCGGGTCCGCCGCGCCGGCGAGGACGTCCTGCTCGAGGACCAGACCCTCGACCCCGACCGGCTGCGGTCGGCCCCCGGCCTCCTCGGTCCGCACCGGGTGCTCGACACGCTCGGGTGGTTCGGTGCGGCGGTTCCGTCGACCGTGGGGGCGACGACCTTCGCCCTGGTCGACGGCGCGGGCACGCTGACCCGCTGGCTCGGCGCGAGCCTGGCCGAGTCGCCGTTGCACCGCGTGGGCCTGGAGGAGGTCGTGCGGTCCGAGGAGGTCGCTCCGGTCTCTGGACGCTGACCTCTTCGAGGCCCTTCGACAGGCTCAGGGAGCGTCACGCGGGCAGCGTCCTCTGGCCGTCAGTCCCTCAGCCGCGCGGGCAGCTCGGCGAGGCTGGTGATCCGCCCCTCGGGCGGTTCGAGGCGGACGTCGTCACGGTCGAGGTGCACGGCCCGCAGGCCCGCCGCCCGGGCGGCGAGGACGTCGAGGTCGTGGCGGTCGCCGACGTGCAGCACCCGATCGGGCGCCACCTCGAGTCGTCGGCAGGTCGCGAGGAACGCCTCGGGCGCCGGCTTGGCGGCCCCGACCTCCTCGGAGGTGAGGACGAACGACACCGCCTCCTCGACCCCGAGGGCCGCCACCTTGGCCCGCTGCTGCTCGGCCCGGCCGTTGGTGAGCACGGCCAGGACGAGCCCCCGGGCGACGAGCGCGTCGAGCGCCGGGCGCACGTCCGCGAAGGCCTGCCACGACCGCTCGTACCAGCGCAGGTAGCCGCCGAAGACGACGTCGAGCTCGCCGTCGGTCCCGACCGTGCGTCCGAGCAGCGGCAGGAAGTCGCGCAGCCGGCGACGACGCTGCTCCTCGAACCCGATCATCCCGGCGCGCCAGGTGTCGAAGTGCCGGTCCTCGACCTCGAACCACGCCCGCTCCAGCGACGGCTCGACCTCGACGCCGAGGTCGCCCAGCCAGCCGGCCAGCGCGCGCCGGGTCGACCCGCGGTGGTCCAGCAGGGTGTCGTCGAGGTCGAGGACCACCGCCTCGATCGCCGTGGGGTCCGCCGGGCTCAGCGGACCGCCTCGACGAGGTAGACCGCGGCCTGCTCCGGGTGGGTCGGCGGCACGGTGAGCCCCACCCGGCCCAGGGCCGCACCGGTCAGGACGACCGGACCGCGCTCCTCGGGCACGAGCCGGCGCGGGCCGAGCTGCGCGGCGAGCGCGTGGTCCTCGGTCCCGGTGACGCCGGCGTGCCACCACCGCGGCGGGACCAGCCCGGCCGGCGGGGAGTCGGTCATCACCGGCGTCACGGAGTAGCGGAGGTCGGGGTCGAGCCCCGGCAGCGGGACGGTGCCGACGACCGCGACGTCGGAGCGCGACACCGAGGCGAAGGAGTAGATCGCGCTGCGCCGGTCGTGGGCGACGACCCCGCCCGCGAGCAGCGCGTCGTCGGGGCAGTCGATCCGGACGAGGTCCCCGCCGAGGAGCAGCGCACGGTGCTCCTTGTAGAAGGCGATCCAACCCGCGAGCTCGGCGAGCTCGGCCTCGCTCGCGGCGGTCAGGTCCCACTCGACGCCGAGGTGGCCCCAGATCGCCGTCGCCGCCCGGAACCGCAGCTCGTGACGTCGACCGGTGGTGTGCGAGTGCCCCGAGGCGACGTGCGCGCCCATGAGCTCCGGGGGCACCAGCTGGGTGGTCCAGCGGTGCATCAGCTGCCGCTCGAGCGGGTCGATGCAGTCCGAGACCCAGATGCGGTCGGTCCGCTCCAGGACCCCGAGGTCGACGCGCGCGCCGCCGGAGGAGCAGGACTCGATCTCCAGCCCGGGGTGCGCGGCCTTGATCTCGTCGACGAGGCGGTAGAAGGCGAGCGTCTGCTCGTGCACGCCCGCGCGGCCGAGCGGCTGGGTGCCCGCGTCGACGAGGTCGCGGTTGTGGTCCCACTTGACGTAGGAGATCGGGTACTCGTCGAGGATCGCCAGCACCTGGTCGCGGACGTGGGCGTAGCACTCGGGGATGCCGATGTTGATCACCTGCTGGCGGCGGGCCTCGACCGGGAGCCGGCCGCCCGTGGCCATGATCCACTCGGGGTGGGCGCGGGCCACGTCGGAGTCCTCGTTGACCATCTCCGGCTCGAACCACAGCCCCAGCTGCATGCCGAGCCGCGTCACCTCGTCGGCCAGGGGGTGCAGCCCGTCGGGCCACACGTCGGGGGAGACGGTCCAGTCGCCGAGCCCGGCGGAGTCGTTGCGCCGGGCACCGAACCACCCGTCGTCGAGCACGTAGCGCTCGACCCCCGCGGCGGCGGCCAGACGGGCCAGCTCGATCAGCTTCGCGTGGTTCGCGTGGTCGAAGTAGACGGCCTCCCACACGTTGATCGTCACGGGACGCTCGGTGCTCGGGTGCTGCGGCCGCGCACGGAGGAAGCGGTGGAAGCGGCGGGCGACCTCGTCCAGGCCCGTCCCGTACGCGGCGTAGACCCACGGCGACTCGTACGACTCCCCGGCCGCCAGCACGACCTCGCCCGGTAGGAGCAGCTCGCCGCCCCCGACGACCTGCTCGCCGGTGGAGAGCCGCTCGGCGTAGTGCGTGTGGTTGCCGCTCCACCCGGTGTGGACGGCCCAGACCTCGCCGGAGGCGAAGCCGAAGCCCGGCGTGCCGACGTGCAGGACCGTCGCGGCGTCGGGGCCGGTGCGACCGCGTCGGCCCTCGCGCAGGTGCGTGCCGACGTCCAGGCGCGAGCGCTGCGGGACGCGCTCCTTGCCCCAGCGGCCGGCGAGGTCGAGGACCTCGCGCGCCACGGCGGGGACGGGCAGGGCGAGGACGAGGTCCTGGACCGCGTACCCGTCGGCCCCGCTCGTCACCCGCGCCCGCAGCCGGACGAGGCCCTCGGGTGTGAGCTCGACGGTCAGCCGCAGCTCGAGCCGGGCGTCGGCGTCGGCGGCCTCGACGACCAGCACGGCGGCGCCGGCGTTGGTGACCCGGTCGGGAGCCACGGCCGCGCCGTCGAGCGTCGCGCCGGTGACGACGAACTTCGGCGACCAGCCCGCGCCGGCGCGCGAGCCGCTCAGGCCCGGCCGACCGGTCCAGCCCGTCCAGTGCTCGGGCAGGAGCGCGATGCGGACTGGCGCGTCGACGGAGCTCGGGGCGGGGACCGCGGCCACCGCCTCACTGAGCGCGAGGGCGTCGTCGTCGGTGAGCGGGGGGAGCTGCGCGCCCCAGTGCAGCACGCTCGGCAGCCGGTCGCCGGCCAGGTCGAGGACGAGGCTGACGCCGGCGGCACCGAGGGCGATGCAGGTCGGGGGGAGTGGCGTGGGCACGCGGGGTCTCCTTGCGGTGGGGCCGGGTGGGGCCGGGTGTGGCTCGACGTGAGGAGCGGGGACGGGCGGGTTCAGGGGCAGCCGCAGGAGCGGCGCACGACGAGCTCGGTGGCGAACTCCTGGTGGTTACCGACCGGGCTCGAGCCGAGGACGGTGGCGAGGGCGGCGCGGGCCATCGCCGCGATCGGTTGCCGCGACACGGTCATCGGCGGCCAGCTGAACTCCGAGTGCGAGGTGCCGTCGTACGCCACCAGCGCGATGTCCTCGGGGCACTCGAGCCCGGCCTCGCGCACCGCCCGGTAGGCGCCGCTGGCCTGCTCGTCGGAGGACAGGAAGACGGCGCCGGGGCGGTGGCGCCACGACAGGATGCGTCGGAGCGCCTCGTAGCCGCCGGTCCGGCTGAAGACGGTCCGCACCACCGGTCCCGGGGGCAGACCGTGCGCAGCGAAGGCGTTCGCGAAGCCCTCCTCGCGGGGCTCGGGCAGGCGCTCGGTGGAGGCGCCGATGACCAGGGCCACGCTCGTGTGCCCGTGCACCCCCAGCAGGTGGTCGACGACGTCGTACGCCCCCTGGGCCGCGTCGGCGCCGATCGCGGCGTAGCCCGGGTAGGGACGCGAGGCGTTGACCAGGACGGTCGGCCGGTGCCCGGGGGGCGGTGGTGGGAGGTGCTCGGGCGGACGCACCGTCGAGACGAGCAGGCCGTCGACGTTGCGGCTGGACAGCTCGGCCATCAGCTCCCGCTCCACGTCGCCGTCGGCCTGGCTGCTGGCGAGCGCGACGAGGAGCCCCTGCTCGGACGCCGCGACCTCGACCGCGCGGGCCAGCTCGGCGAAGTAGGGGTTGCCGATGTCGGGGACGACCAGGCCGACCATCTCGCTGGAGCCCTTGCGGAGCGACCGGGCGGCGACGTTGGGGGAGTAGGCGAGCGCGGCGATCGCGGCCCGGACCCGGGCGGCGGTGTGCGGGGCGACCCTGCGGGGACCCTCGTTGACGACGTAGCTGACCACCGCGGTGCTCACGCCGGCGGCGCGGGCGACGTCCGCCCGGGTGGCCGCGCGGGCCGGGGCGGGCGCGGGCGCGTCCTGGACCTCGGGCGCGGGAAGGGTCGTCGTCATGCGGTCCTCCTCCCGTCGACGTCGGCTGGTGAGGCGCAATCTACTGCGGTAGAAGCCGGAGCGGAAGTCATCAGTCGGCGCGGCGGGCCCCGCTCGGCGCGGTTCTCAGGTTGGGGCGCCCGAGTGCGGCACCGTGCGCCCGTACAGAGGTCAAACCTCTGTCCACCTGGGAAAACAGTCGATCCGGGCGGCTGTGACGCTCTCAGGTCTCGCTTCGGAAACGCTCGCGGCGACCTCTTGCGCCCCCGAATCTACTGGTGTAACTTCCCGATCAACGCGATGGTGCGGCCCCCCGGGGCAGGGCCGGCGCACAGGGTCCTTGGGAGCTCGGGAGGAAGACGATGACGTCGCACGAGTGGCAGCAGCACCGCGGGTCGCGGTGCCCGGCGGGAGCGGCACGATGACCGCCGCGACGATCGGCACGACCCAGCCGGCGGTGGCTCCGGCCGCCCGGACGGCACCGTCGCGGGGACCGGGGCGGTCCGACCTCGGCATCGCCCTGCTCTTCATCCTGCCGGCGTTGGTCGGCTTCTGCGTCTTCTACCTCTACCCGACGATCCGCGGCATCTACTTCAGCCTGACTCGCTACAACATCCTGGGCAGGCCGCACTTCATCGGGCTGGGGAACTACACCAAGCTCGTCAACGACGCGCTGTTCTGGAACGCCATGAAGGTGACGCTCGAGTACGTCGTCCTCAACATCTTCTTCCAGACGATCCTCGCGGTGGCCATCGGCGTGCTGATGCAGCGCCTGACCAAGAACACCGCCGTGCGCGCGGTGATCCTGCTGCCCTTCCTGATCTCGAACGTGATCGCGGCGCTGGTCTGGTTCCTGATGCTCGACTTCCAGGTGGGCATCGTCAACGAGCTGCTCGCGAACCTGGGGCTGGACCGCATCACCTTCTTCGGTGGCGACGCGACGGCCATCCCGACCATCGCCGCGGTCAACGTCTGGCGCCACATGGGCTACACGGCGCTCCTGGTCTTCGCCGGGCTGCAGACGATCCCCGACTACGTGTACGAGGCCGCGGCCGTCGACGGCAGCACCGAGTGGCGCTCGTTCTGGCGGATCACGCTGCCCCTGCTGCGGCCGATCCTCGCCCTGGTCCTGGTCATCACGGTGACGGGCTCGTTCCAGATCTTCGACACGGTGAACGTGACGACCCGGGGCGGGCCCGGCAACGCGAGCCGGGTGATCCAGTACTACATCGTCCAGAAGGGCTTCGCGGAGGGGCAGTTCGGCTACGCGAGCGCCATCTCCTTCGTCCTCTTCGTGATCCTCGCCATCGTCGCCCTCGTCCAGCTGCGCCTGCTCAACGCGGGCGAGTCGGACCTGGCCTGAGAGGGACGGACATGGCCACGACCATCGCCCCCGCACCGGCGACCACCGCCGCCCGGGACGCCGCTCCGCGTGGGCGCAAGCCCTTCAGCCCCGGACGCGCCCTCGCCTGGGCCGTCATGATCATCATCATCCTGGTGACGCTCTTCCCGTTCTACTGGATGCTGCGCACCTCGTTCTCGACGTCGAAGGCGCTCTTCCTCCAGCCGGGCAGCCTGGGACCCGTCGACGCCACGCTGGGCGCGTACAAGCGCGTGCTCGGCCTGTCCACCACGGCCGAGGCGCAGGCGCAGGGCGGCTCGGGGGCGTCGGTCGACTTCTTCCTCTACCTCCGCAACTCGACGATCTTCGCCGTGGTCGCCACCGCGGGGCAGGTGTTCTTCTCCGCACTCGCCGCGTACGCGTTCGCGCGGCTGCGGTGGCCGGGGCGCGACATCGTGTTCTTCGCCTTCCTGACCGCGCTCATGGTCCCGCCGATCTTCACCGCGCTCCCGAACTTCATCCTGATCAAGAACCTCGGGCTGCTCGGCACCTTCCCGGGCCTCATCGCGCCGTACTTCTTCATGACGCCGTTCGCGATCTTCTTCCTCCGCCAGTTCTTCCTCGGCATCAACCGCGAGGTCGAGGAGGCCGCCAAGCTCGACGGCGCCGGCCACCTGACGATGTTCTTCCGGATCGTCCTGCCGATGAGCTGGGCGCCCATCACCACGCTCTCGATCCTCACGGTCATCAACATGTGGAACGAGTACCTGTGGCCGCTGCTGGTCGGCACCAACGAGCAGACGCGCGTGCTGAACGTGGCCCTGGGTGTGTTCCGGTCCCAGACCCCGCAGACCGGTCCTGACTGGGCCGGGCTGATGGCCGCCGTGCTCATCGCGGCGCTGCCCCTGCTGATCGTCTTCCTGTTCTTCGCGAGGCGGATCGTCAACTCGATCGGCTTCTCCGGCTCCAAGTAGCACGCCACGACGGCGGCCCCACCGCCCGTCGGACCCGCACCACCTCCACACCTCGCCGCCGGCGCGGTGAACCCGAAAGGAATGCCAACGATGGCAAGAATCCGCACCAAGCTGGGCGCCGCGCTCGTCGGCCTCGCCGCCCTCAGCCTGTCCCTCTCCGCCTGCGGCGGGGGCGGCTCCGACGACGGCGGCAGCGGCGGCGCCGACGGCGAGGCGATCGACACGAGCAACGCCAGCGGCGACATCAGCTACTGGCTGTGGGACGCCGGGCAGCTGCCCGCGTACCAGGCCTGCGCGGACGCCTTCCACGCGGCGAACCCGAACGTCAACGTCAAGATCAGCCAGTACTCGTGGGACGACTACTGGGGCAAGATCACCAACGGCTTCGTCGCCGGCGACGCCCCTGACGTCTTCACCGACCACCTGTCCAAGTACGGCGAGTTCGTCAGCCAGGACCAGCTGGTCCCGCTCGACGCGACGCTGGCCAAGGACGGCTTCAACACCAACCAGTACCAGCCGGGCCTGGCCGACCTGTGGGTCGGGCAGGACGGCAAGCGCTACGGGCTGCCCAAGGACTTCGACACCACGGCGATCTTCTACAACCAGAGCCTGGTCAAGGCCGGCGGCTACTCCGCCTCCGACCTGCAGGACCTGCAGTGGAACCCGACCGACGGCGGCTCCTACGAGAAGGTCATCGCGCACCTGACCATGGACACCAACGGCAAGCGGGGCGACGAGGCGGGCTTCGACAAGTCCAAGATCAAGGTCTACGGCCTCGGACTCGACGGCGGCTCGGGCGGCAACGGCGCCGGGCAGACCCAGTGGAGCATGTACACCGGCTCGACGGCGACGCCGTGGACCTACACCGACAAGAACCCGTGGGGCACGCACTACAACTACGACCAGCCCCAGTTCCAGGAGGCCTTCGGCTGGTTCAAGAGCCTGATCGACAAGGGCTACATGCCCAGCGTCGCCCAGGTGACCGGCCAGGACGAGTCGTCGATCTTCACCGCCGGCAAGTACGCCATGGTCACCAACGGCTCGTGGAACACCAACGCCCTCGCCGGCAACAAGGACCTCGCCGTGGGCCTCGCGCCGAACCCGGTCGGCCCGAGCGGCAAGCGCGCGAGCATGTACAACGGTCTCGCCGATTCGATCTGGGTGGGCTCGAAGAACAAGCCCGCCGCCGCCAAGTGGGTCGAGTTCCTCGGCTCGCCGGACTGCCAGAACATCGTGGGTGAGAAGTCGGTCGTCTTCCCGGCCATCCCCTCGGCCACCGAGAAGGCCCAGGCGGCCTTCAAGTCCAAGGGCATCGACGTCAGCCCATTCCTGGTGCAGGTGCAGGACAAGACCACGTTCCTGTTCCCGATCACCGACCACGCGGCGGGGATCACGAACATCCTGCAGCCGGCCATGGACAACGTCCTCTCCGGCAAGGCGGAGGTCTCGTCACTGACCGAGGCCAACGACCAGATCAACCAGCTGTTCCAGTAGTCCCGACCCGTCGCAGGGGCGTCGTCCGGTCTCCGGACGGCGCCCCTGCTGCGTCCTGGACCAGCACCGCCTCGTCAGCCGGCCCGGGGGCCTCGGGGAAGTCAGCGCCCGGCGAGGTCCTTCAGCCGGTCGACGAGGCTGTCGGCGACCTGCTCGCGCACCGCGGGCGTGCTGACGTCGTCGGCGTAGGTCCAGCTGAGCGTGTTGCCGTAGCGGCGGACGTAGAAGTCGAAGCGTCGGCCGTCGTCGACCAGGCTCCAGCGCACGGTGTCGCCGACCGCGCTCGAGACCCGTCGGCCCCCGACCTCGTACGACGTCGGGGGAGCGTCGTACGGCGGGAAGGTCACGACCACGCGGGTGCAGCGCAGCAGCGCCCACCGCTTGCGGTCGAGCTCCGCGCGCGCGGCACCGGCGTCGGCGAAGCGGACGGTGAGCAGCGTGACCGGCTGGGCAGGTCGGCCGTTGACGCCGGTCCACGAGCGGCCGTCGAGGGGAGCCGTGGTCGTCAGGGCGGTGAGCGCCCGGCAGCGCGTCGGCTCCGTGCGCGGGTTGCGGTCGGCGGCGAAGGTCGCGACGTCGGCCGGCTGCGCCAGGCCGGACCGGTCGACCGGGCGGAACGTCTCCATCGCCGCGTCCAGGCGGAGCTCGCTCACCTGCTCGCGACGGTCGACCGCGGCGCGCACGGCCGCGTACGCCCCGAGCTGGAGCCCGTGCACGAGCAGACCGGCGACGACGGCACCGAGCACCAGGCGCCGCTCCAGGCTCCCGGTGCGCGTCCTCACGCGACCGGGCAGCCGCACGAGCGCCGCACGACCAGGCTGCAGCGGAACTGCGCGTACGGGGCGGGCGTGCGCGGCTCGAGCGCGAACGAGACCGCGGCCTCGGCCATCTGCTCGACCGGCTGCCGGACCGAGGTGAGCGGGGGCCAGGAGTACTCCGCCTCCTTCGTGCCGTCGAAGCTGACGACGGCGAGGGCGCCGGGCACGTCGACCCCGCGCTCGTGCGCGGCCCGCAGCAGGCCCACGGCCAGCAGGTCGGAGCAGGCGAAGACCGCGGTCGGCGGCTCGTCGGCGTCGAGCAGCAGGCGGCCGGCCTCGTAGCCGCCGTCACGCGTCCAGGGCACGCGGGCGACGGGACCCTCGGGCAGCCCGGCCTCGCGCAGCGCCTGCTGCCAGCCCGCCTCTCGCGGGTCCGTGCCGTTCCAGTCGCCGAGCGCGATGCCCACGCTGCGGTGGCCGTGCACCCGGACGAGGTGCTCGACGGCCAGCCGGGCGCCCTGGTTGCCGTCGTTGCCGACGGCGGCGAAGCCCGGGACCCGGGCGGAGGCGTCGAGCAGGACGACCGGCGGGGTGCGGGAGCGCCGGTAGGTCTCCTCGGGGTGCGGCAGGACGCTCGCCGCGATGACGCCGTCGACCTGCCGGCCCAGCAGGTCGTCGACCAGGTGGCGCTCGGTCTCCTGGTCGTGGCGGGCCGTCCCGATCATGAGCGCCCGTCCGCGGCGGAACGCCTCGGCGCCGATGGCCGAGGCGAACTCGCTGTAGAAGGGGTTGTCGGCGTCGGAGAGGACCAGCCCGAGGACGTCGGTCGAGCCCTTGCGCAGGGCCTTGGCGCTGGGGTTGGGGCGGTAGTCGAGGAGCTCGATAGCCCGGCGCACCCGCGCCGCCGTCTCCGGGGCGACCGTCTTGGGCCCGTTGTTCACCACGTAGCTGACGACGGCGGTGCTCACGCCCGCCTGCCGTGCCACGTCGTCCCGCGTCACGCTGCCCCGCTCGGCGCTCACGCATCCGCCTGCATCGGTCCCACCTCGCCGCCCGACGGCTCCAGGCGCCTCCGGTGCGGGCCCGATGCTAGCGGAACCGCTGATGATCAGGGGGTGGCGGCGGGACCCGTCCCCGCCGGACCTCCCGGCGTCACGGGCGACGAGGGCGTGCTGGAGGTGCGTGGTGTCGGTGCCTCCTCGCTCGCCGTCGGTCCCGCGCTGGGCGTGGGGGTCGGCTCGGTCGTCGGCGCGCTCGCCGACGGGGTCGGCGCCGTGGTGCTGGGCGCCGCGGTCGGCTCGGCCGTCGGCGTCGCGGACGGGCTGGCGCTGGCCCTGCGGGTGGGCGCGGGGGAGGGCTCCGGCGTCGCGGCGCCGCCGCCCTCGGCCACCTGGCCGACCGTGGTGCCGCCGCCTCCCGACAAGGAGCGGCCGGTGGCCAGCTCGAGGCCCGTCAGCGCAACGGCCGCCACGACGAAGGCGAGCACGGCGGTGACGACCACCGGCTTCCAGCCGATCCGGCGCCGACGCTGCTGGTCGTCGGGCTGGTCGTCGCGCTGGTCGGCCTCGACGTCCGTCGCTGCCGGGTCGGGGTCCGCGGTCGCCTCCGCCCAGGTCGGGGGAGCGCTCGTGGCGGGCTCGATGCTCGTCCCGCCCGGGGTCGTCTCCTCGACGACCGTCGTCGTGCCGCCGTGCCCGTCGGGGCGTACGCGGGTCCTCCACACGGTGCTGACGGTCTTGCTGGTCCGCCGCAGCGAGGAGGTGTAGACGGTGCTGGCCACGGCCGCGACGACGCTCGCCAGGGCCGCGCCGATCACGGTGCCGGCCACGCCGACCCGCGAGCCGAGGGCCGCTGCGGTCATCGCCGCCAGGGCACCGCCCACCACCTGGGTGATCGAGAGGGCCGGCTTCGGCTTCTCCGGGGGCGTCTCGCCGGGGGGCTTGCTCGAGGGGTCGCGCTGGTCGGTGCTCATGTCTCCGTCGGTCTCGTCCGGGCGTGGTGGACCCCGCGGCGTCGCCGGTGTCCTCGTCCGAGAACCGCCAACGGACCGGTCGAGAGGTTCGTTACCAGCCGTGACGAAGTCCACAGCGCCCTCTGCGCGCTCGGCCCCTCAAGAACGCATCTCGCGGTGGTCAGCTTCACTGTCGTCAAGCCCGGGTCAGGCGGAGGACCAGAGCAGGGCCCGTGCCTGAGCGGAGCGAAGGCCATCAGAACAGCACGACGCCCCGCCTCCCTGAGGGGAAGACGGGGCGTCGGGGTGCTGCAGGGGCTACTGGGTCTGGCTCGGGACCGCCCCGGCGCCTTCGGCTCCGCGGCCCGCCTCGATCGAGTGGTGCCCGTTGCCGTTCCCGTTGTGGCCGTTGTGGCCGTTGCCGTCGTGCCCGTCACCGATGGCGTCGTGGTCGTCGCCGTGGTGGGCGGCGGCCTCGAGCTCGGCCCGCGTCGGCTTGCGCAGCGTGTCGATGAAGTAGAACCGGCTGGCCCGACGCCGCAGGTTCTCCCGACGCAGCTGCCCGTCGCTGAGGTCGTCGTCGGCCTCGGCCGGCATCAGCGCGGCGTACTCGCGGTGCTGGGTGAGGGTGTAGGCCTCGCCCTGGCTGATCGGGTTGTGCCGCTCGGTGTAGGCGCCGGAGGGGTCGCGCTCGATGATGCCCGTCTCCGCGCCGTGCAGCAGCCGCTCCTCGTCGGAACGCTGGAGACCGATGCAGATCCGCTTCGTGATGATGAAGGCGAGCACCGGGGCGGCGAAGACCGCGACCCGCAGGATGTAGGTCACCGCGTTCAGCGACACGTGGAACTGCGTGGCCACGAGGTCGTTGCCGCCGCCGATCCACAGCATCCCGTACCAGGTCATGGCGGCGATGCCGAAGGCCGTGCGCGTCGGGTTGTTGCGGGGACGCTCCAGGATGTGGTGCTCGGCCTTGTCCTTGGTGACCCACGCCTCGATGAAGGGGTAGAGGGCCATGACCCCGAAGAACAGGCCCATGGTGCCCAGACCCGGGATCGCGACGTTCCACGACCAGGTCGTGCCGCCGATGTGCGACTCCCAGTTCGGCATGATTCGGATCGCGCCCTCGACGAAGCCCATGTACCAGTCGGGCTGCGAGCCGGCCGTGACCTGCGCCGGGTTGTACGGGCCGTAGGTCCAGACCGGGTTGATCTGCATCAGGCCGCCCATGAGGACCAGGACGCCGAAGACGATGAAGAAGAAGCCACCGGCCTTGGCCATGTACACCGGGAAGACCGGGTAGCCGACGACGTTCGTCTCGTTGCGGCCCGGGCCGGGGAACTGGGTGTGCTTGAGGTAGACGACCAGCGCCAGGTGGGCCGCGATGAGGCCCAGGATGATCGCCGGCAGCAGCAGGATGTGGACCATGTAGAGGCGGGCCACGATGATGTCGCCGGGGAACTCGCCGCCGAAGACGAAGAACTCGGCCCAGGTGCCGATCAGCGGGATCGAGCGGATCAGGCCGTCGACGAAGCGGAGGCCGGTGCCCGACAGCAGGTCGTCCGGGAGCGAATAGCCCGCGAACCCCTCGATCAGGCCGGTCGCGATGAGCGCCACGCCGAGGAGCCAGTTGAGCTCGCGGGGCTTGCGGAACGCGCCCGTGAAGAAGACGCGGAGGCTGTGGGCGAGCATCGCGGCGAGGAAGAGCATCGCCGCCCAGTGGTGGATCTGCCGCACGAGGAGGCCGCCGCGGATGTCGAACGACAGGTGCAGCGTCGACTCGTAGCTCTGCGACATGGACAGGCCGTGGAGCAGCTGGTAGGTGCCCTCGTACTCGACCTCGGCCATCGACGGCTTGTACCAGATGGTGAGGAACACACCGGTCAGCAGCAGGACGACGAACGAGTAGAGCGCAATCTCACCGAGCAGGAACGACCAGTGGTCGGGGAAGACCTTGCGGATGAAGGGCCGGCTGAGCTTGGCGACACCCAGACGCTGGTCCAGGTAGTCGGCCGGGGCGGCGGCGCGCTTGAAGACCGGACCGAGCTCCGGCTTGGGAGTCTCGGCCCTCGTCGCTGTGGCCTCGGTCACTGTGGCTGCGGGACGAGCCATCAGTTGTCCCCTTCCTTGAAGTCGTTGCGCGAGTCCCGCTCGAAGTAGCTCGGGCCGACCGGGACGGTGAATCCGCTGCGGGCGACGAGGTAACCCTCGTTGTCCACGGTGATGGGCAGCTGCGGCAGCGCACGCGCCGCCGGGCCGAAGACCACGAGCCCGGAGTTGCCGAGGTCGAAGGTCGACTGGTGGCAGGGGCACAGCAGGTGGTGCGTCTGCTGCTCCCACAGGCTGATCGGGCAGCCGACGTGGGTGCAGATCTTGGAGTAGCAGAGGATCCCGCCGACCTGCCAGTCCTGGCGCGAGGCCGGGATCTGGATGGTGTTGGGGTTCATGCGGACGACGATGATCGAGGACTTGGCCTTGGCCTGGAGGAGCTCGGTCCCCTCGAGGTCCTTGAGGTTCTCCGGCTGGCCGTTGACCAGCTGGCCGATCTCCAGGTCCGAGGCCTTGATCGGCACGTAGGTGATGTCGTTGACGAGCCGCACGCCCTCGGCCCAGATCGTCGTCTCGATGGTCGCGGCCCGACGCCTCTTGGTCGGCCAGGGCCCCAGGTCGGCGAAGCTGACGACCAGCGGGATGCCCATGGCCACGAGCGCGCCGGCCAGGCTGCGGCCCAGCACCTTGCGCCGCGTGATCTTGGACTCCTCGGTGCCCTTCTGGAGCTCCGTGACGACGTACTCGCGGTCGTCGCGGTCAGAGGCGGCGCTGTGGCGGTAGTCGACCATCTCGTGGTCGTCCATCAGCTGGCGCGCCCACTGCACGGCGCCGATGCCGATGAGCAGCAGCGCGAGGCCCGCCGTGACGCCCAGCAGCGTGTGCTGCAGCCCGACGTGGAGGAAGCCGAAGTCGATGTAGGCGGTCTCCGGGACGGCGAAGTACGTGACCGCGAAGCCGATCGCCAGGACCGGGACGATGCCGAACATCGTCGCCACCTGCCGGGTGGCCCGGTCGGCGGCCTTCTCGTCGACGTCGGTCAGCCGGGGCAGGTGCTCCGGGTGGCCGGGGTCGTCGACCGGGTACTGCGGCTCCGGGTGGAGGTCCACCTCGGTGCCTGTGCCGGTGGCGTGACCGTCGCCGGCCGACGCGCTGCGCTCGAGCTCGCTCACTTCGCCTTGACTCCCTTGGCCGCGATCCAGATCGCGAAGATGATGAGACCGCCGATGCCGATGATCCACGCCCACAGGCCCTCGCTCACCGGGCCGAGCCCGCCGAGGTTGAGGCCGCCCTGGTTGGGGCGCGAGTGCAGGTCGTTGAGGTAGGCGATGATCGCCTTCTTGTCCTCCGGGCGCAGGACGTCGTCGTTGAAGACGGGCATCTGCTGCGGGCCGGTGACCATGGCCTCGTAGATGTGCAGGTTCGAGGTCTGCAGCAGCGACGGGGCGTACTTGCCGCCCGGCAGCGCGCCGCCGGCGCCCTCGAAGTTGTGGCAGGCGGAGCAGTTGGTGCGGAAGAGCTCACCGCCGCGGGCGATGTCCTCCTCGCTGACGCCGGAGGTGTCGTACTCCTCCGGGGAGGGGATCGCCGGGCCGGGGCCGAGCGTCGCCACGTACGCGGCGAGGGCCGCGATCTCCTCGGGGCTGAAGCGCACCGGGTGCACCGGGGCCTGGGCGACGCCCTGCTGCGACATCGGCATGCGGCCGGTGCCGACCTGGAACTCCACCGAGGCGGCGCCGACGCCCGCGAGCGGCGGGCCCTGGATGACGGCGGTGGTCTGGCCCTCGCCGTTCAGGCCGTGGCACGAGGAGCACTGGACCGTGAAGAGGGCCTTGCCCTCGGTGACCTGCTGGCTGGTGCCCGTGTCGGCCGAGGACTGCTGGCTCGGGGCGAGCAGGGTCGACAGAGCTCCCATGACGAACAGGGCGATCAGCAGCAGCAGCACCCGTGCTGCCGGGTGCCGCCGTCGAGCTGCCAGGAATGCCACGTGATCGAACCCCTCTGTCGTTACGTCTTGGATTCAGTTGTGGGTCCGTACGCGGATGCGAGCACCAGGTGTGACGCCCGAGTCACCGCGCCGGGGAATGTCGCAGGCTCAGCGCAGCAGGTAGATCACGCCGAAGAGCGCGATCCAGACGATGTCGACGAAGTGCCAGTAGTAGGACACGACGACGGCGGTGACGGCCTGCTCGTGGGTGAACGTGCGCGCCAGGAACGTACGCCCCAGCACGAAGAGGAAGGCGATGAGCCCGCCGGTCACGTGCAGGCCGTGGAAGCCGGTCGCGAGGAAGAAGACGGAGCCGTACGCGTTCGTCGCGAGCGTCAGGCCCTCGTGGAACAGGGTGGCGTACTCGAAGGTCTGGCCGGCGATGAAGAAGGCGCCGAGGCCGAAGGTGAGGTAGTACCACTCCCGCAGGCCCCAGCGGGCGAAGTTCAGGACCGACCCGGTGCGCCCGACCTGGCCGCGCTCGGCGGCGAACACGCCCATCTGGCAGGTGAACGAGCTCGACACCAGCACCGCGGTGTTGGCGATGGCGAACGGGATGTTCAGCGTCGCGGTCTCGACCGCCCACAGCGAGGGGACGTTCGCCTCCGCCGCCTGGGCGGCCGTCACGTTGCGGATCGTGAAGTACGCGGCGAACAGGGCCGCGAAGAACATCAGCTCCGAGGCCAGCCAGATGATCGTGCCCACGGCGACGGCGTCTGGTCGCCCGGCCCTGCCGTAGAGGCGGGACTGGGGGATCGGGTGCAGCGAGCTGGCCGGCTTCGTCATGGAGCCGGTGACGCTGTGGGTGTGCATGGCCACGGAGTCATTATGTCCACAGATGCCCCAGTGGTCACGGCTGGTCGCTGGGCAGAAGACAGCCGGGGCACAACTGTGCGGGTGCCGGGGCGGGCGTCGGCGGCCGGTGCGACGGCGGGGAAGACGGCGGGGGGACGGCGGGCCGGTCCGGGCGCGGCGCGTGTCCGGCGGGGCCTCGCGCCGGGGACGGGCACTAGGCTGCTCCGCGGCTCGCCGCGCCGTGCGGCCCGCCCCAGCACCTCCGCCATCACCGACACACGCGTCACCACCGACACGCCGCCCCAGGCCGAGCAGGAGAACCCTCATGAGCAGCCACCCCGGACCAGACGCGCCCGGCGCCCTGACCGTGCTGCTCTACTCCTCCAACCGGCGCACCCGCGAGGACGTGCGGCTCGCGCTCGGACGCCGCGTGGCCCGCGACCTGCCGCCCGTGCGCGTCGAGGAGGTCGCGACGCAGCCCGCGGTTCTCACCGCGATGGACCGCGGCGGGGTGGACCTGGCGATCCTCGACGGCGAGGCCGTCCCCGGCGGCATGGGCCTGTGCCGCCAGCTGAAGGACGAGATCCGCCGCTGCCCGCCGCTGCTCGTCCTCACCGGCCGGCCCGACGACGCGTGGCTGGCGACCTGGTCGCGCGCGGACGGCGTGGTCGGCCACCCGGTCGACCCGGTCCGGCTGCCCGCCGTGGTCGCCCAGCTGCTCCGCGGCACCCGGGCGTCCTCGGTCGAGCAGGCCTGAGGCGCCCGGCGTGGGGGACTCCGCCGGGGCGCGGACCTGGGGCTCGGTGCTCTCGGGGCTGATCGCCGGGCGCGACGCCGACCGGGAGACGACGGCCTGGGCGATGCGCGAGGTGCTCGGGGGCGCTGCGACGCCCGCGCAGATCGCCGGCTTCGTCGTCGCCCTGCGGGCCAAGGGCGAGACGGTCGAGGAGATCGCCGGCCTGGCCGAGACCATGCTCGACTTCGCGACGCCGATCGAGGTGGGCCCGGCCGCGGTGGACGTGGTCGGCTCGGGCGGCGACCGGGCCAACACGGTCAACATCTCGACGATGGCCGCGATCGTGGCGGCCGGCGCCGGCGCGACCGTGGTCAAGCACGGCAACCGGGCGGCCTCGTCGGCGTGCGGGGCCGCGGACGTCCTCGAGGCCCTCGGCGTCGCGCTCGACGTGGCGCCCGAGCAGCAGCAGGGGGTCGTCGACGCGGCCGGCATCGCCTTCCTCTTCGCTCCGCTCTACCACCCGGCGCTGCGGCACGCCGCGCTCGTGCGGCGCGAGCTGGGCGTCGCGACCGTCTTCAACTTCCTCGGGCCGCTGGCCAACCCCGCGCAGCCGGGCGCGCAGGCGGTCGGGGTCGCCGACGCCCGCGTCGCCGAGCTGATGGCCGGCGTGCTCGCCCGGCGCGGGCACCAGGGCCTCGTCGTCCATGGCGGCGACGGGCTCGACGAGCTGACCACGACGACCGCCTCGACGGTCTGGGTGCACCGCGACGGCGAGGTCGTCCGGACGACCCTCGACCCGCTCGACCTCGGCATCGCGCGGGCGACGCCCGACGACCTGGTCGGGGGCGGTCCCGAGCACAACGCCGGTGTCGTCCGCGACCTGCTCGCCGGCCGGCCGGGCCCGGTGCGCGACGTCGTCCTGCTCAACGCGGCGGCGGCGCTGGCCGCGTACGAGGGACCGGACGCCGCCCGCCTCGACCAGCAGCTGGCCGCGGGGCTCGACGCGGCCCGCGAGGCCGTCGACAGCGGGGCCGCCGGCCGCACGCTCCAGACGTGGGTCGAGGCCACTCAGGAGGCCCGCCGGGCACGCGCCTGACGCCGGCTCGGCCCTCGCGGCTCCCGGCCGCCGGCGCCCCTGGCGGCGGCGCTCCGCGCGCACCCCGGGCCTGCCCTGCGGTCCGTACGCTGGAGCGGTGATCTCCCGCGACCTCGCCGCCCGGCTCGCCCCGCTGCTGGACTGGACGCCGGCGAACGGCGACCAGTTCTACATCCCGCGGCCGGAGATCTCGGAGTCGACCTTCACCATCGCGGACATGGTGGTCGAGCTGATCGTCAAGAACGGCGACTCCCGGTTCCACTTCAACGGCACCGTCGAGTGGGCCCTGGACTCGGTGGAGTCCGACGTCGTCGTGTGGATGCCGCGCGAGGAGCAGCTGCGCGGGCTGCTCGGCGACGCCTTCCTCTCCCTCGACCGGGTCGGCGGGGCCTGGGTCGTCAGCGGGACCGGCCCCGACGGGGCCTTCCACACCGAGCCGCGCGGCGACGCCTGCGACGCGTACGCCGAGGCCCTCCTCGTCGCGCTGCCCGCCGGGGCGCGCACCGGCGCGGCGGACGTGCTCAGCCGCTGAGGCCGACCAGACCCACGGCGAGGAAGGCGCCGGCGAGCATCGACGGGGCGTAGGCGAAGGCTCCGCGACGGCGTCGCAGGGCCAGGACCACGCCGACCCCGGCGCCCACCAGGCTCCCGAGCAGCAGCGCCGCGAGCAGCGTCGGCCAGCCCACGGCGGCGGCCGCGGCCCCCAGCACGGGCGCCAGCCGGACGTCGCCGAAGCCCAGGGCCCGGCCCGAGACCCGCCAGAGCAGCAGGTAGAGCAGCCCCGCCGCCAGCGCGCCCCCGGCGGCGCGCGCCCCGAGCTCCCAGCCCGCGAGTCCCGCGCCCAGCAGGCCCGCCCCGACGGCCGCCGCCTGCACCGCCCGCGTCAGCGGCAGCGGGAGCCAGGTCGTGCGCGCGTCGACCGCGACGAGCACCAGCGCCGGTGCGCCCAGCACCCACCACAGCGGCCAGGTGGCCGGCGGCAGCGCGACGCCGACGAGCAGCGCCCCGGCGGCGGCGAGCGCGGTGCAGGCCGCGACGAGTCGGCCGGTCGGCAGCGCGGCGTACGGGGTCTTGGGCTCGGGCGCTTCCGGCGGCTCGGGGAGCCGGCGCAGCACCGGGCGCGTGCCCAGCAGGACGGGGACGGCCGTCACCACCACGAGCAGCACGACGTGCCACCAGGTGGTCGGCGGGCTCGGCACCGGCCGATCGTACGGGTGCGGGCGGGCTCAGGCGGCCGGACTGACAACCGCCAGGTCCTCGTCGTCGACGGTGCCCGGCAGCCGCCGGGCGAGGCCGAGGAGCCGGACCGCCAGCAGGCGGCTGCAGCGCTCCGACCGCTCCAGCGAGGCGAGCTCGTCGAGCCCCACGCCCACCACCCGGGCGAGGCCCGCGTCGGACCAGCCGTCGCCGCGCAGCCGGTGCAGCGCGAGCCGGGCCGCCCCCGCCGGCGTCAACGACCAGCGCAGCCCGCGCACGTCGTCGGCGCCGACCAGGAGGAGGCGGCGTGCCGTGCAGGGGCTGATGCGCCGCGCGGCCCGCCCGCCCCGGCCCTCGAGCAGGTGCTGCACCGCGCGGGTCGGCAGCCCGAGGACGAGGGCGACCTCGGTCGTGTCGAGCCGCCCGACGGACATGAGGTGCCGCACGTGGGCGCGGAACGGCGCGGCGTCCACCCAGGCCGGGTCCGGCTCGCCCACGGTGAGCCGGGTCCTCGGGTCGGCGGCGGCGGCCGCGGTGACCGGTCCCGTCCGGGCGCCCGCGGGCGTCGTCCGGACCGCGACCGGGCTGCCCGTCCTGCTGATGGTCGTCCCCGTCGTCCCCATTGCACGTCCCCCGTCTCCCGAGACCCCGCAGCGGGGCCCTCACGAGAAGAAGGCCTCGGTCAGGGCGCCGATGTGTCAGGCCGGGTGTTGTCGGAGCGGCCGACGGTGTTGTCCGTCGCCGTGGACGCACACCGCCCCGGCACCCTCACGGGTGCCGGGGCGGCGGTGGAGCTGGGCCGGCGCGGGCTCAGTGCTGCGCGCGGGTGAAGCCGGCCTTCTGGGCGGCCTCCTCGTCGAGGAACCAGACCTCGGCGATGGTGCGGGCGTAGCTGTTCGAGTCGGGCAGGTGGTACTTCATCGAGCGCTCGTTGCCCTTGATCGTGTAGCCCTCGGGCGGCTCGATGCCCAGGTAGACCCCGGGGATGTCGAGGTAGCGGTCGGGGTGGGCGTCGGGCCCGACGCCTGCGGCCTGGTCCTGCTCGGCCAGGACGGCGTCCTCGGGCTCCTCGTAGGTGCGCTCCTGGGCCGTCTCGAGCTCGGTCTCGACCTTGTCCTGGCCGTAGGGCGAGGTGGGCTCGCCGTCGTCGGACGGCCCCCCGACGCTGCGGAAGGCCGTGCCCTCGTCGCCGGAGCCGGTCGAGCCGTCGGAGCCACCGGTGTGCTCCGGGGTGCCGGGCACCGGGGGCGTGGCCTCGTCGGCGTCCGCGACGCGGTCGGTGCTGCCGACCACGTCGGACACGGCCGTCGCGTCCTCGTCCGTGCCGGTCGCGGACCCCTGGGGCTCCTGGCCGGTGCCGTAGAGGGACGCGGTGCTGGGCTCGGCGGTGGTGGGCGTGGTCGACGCGGTCGTGGTCGACGCGGAGGTCGTCGCGGCCGCCGTCGGCGGGGCGTAGGGCGTCGACGGGCGAGCCGTCTGCCACTGCGAGCCCTTGTCGGCGGTCAGCCGGCGCACCACGACGTAGGTGGCGCCCGCGGCGGCCGCCACGACGGCGAGGGTGGTCAGCCAGCCGCGCTTCTTCGGCGGGTCGGGGACGACGGGGACGGGGGCCTCGGAGCGCACGTTCTTGACGAGCGAGCGGCCGCGGTCGGCGGCGGCGCTGACGAACGGCGCGGCCGTGGCGGCGGCGCTCGTGGCCGCGGCGCCGACGGCGGGGATGACGTCGCCCGCGCGCTCGGTGACCTTGCCCTTGGTGTCGTTGAAGGCGTCGACGGCCGCGCCGTAGGCGGGCTCCAGGCGCTCGGCCAGGTCGAGCCCGGTCTTGCGGCCCTGCTCCTTGACGAGCGCGGCGTACGGCGCGACGGCCTCGGCGGCCTGGTGGGCCAGCGGGGCGACCCGCTCGGTGTAGGGGCCGACGGCGTCCGCGGCCTGCTGCGCGTACGGCGCCACGGTGTCGCGGGCCTGCTCGGCCACGGGGCCGACCTTCTCCGCGGCGGCGTGCACGAGGGCGGCCGTCTTCTCGGCCGCGGCGTGGGCCACGGGGGAGACGCGCTCCACGGCCTCCTTCGCCAGCGGGGAGATCCGCTCGGCGGCGGCCGCGACGAGCTCCTCGGCGGCCGGCACCACCTTGTCTCGGACGACCTCCACGGGGTCGGTGGTCTTGCTCACGCGTGCCTCCTCAACGACCTCGGCCGGCGTCCACCGGCCAAGGGCATCAACCGTATCGTCCGCGGCCGGCGGCCCCGGAGCGGCGGGCCGCGTTGGGGTGGTCTGCCAGGATGGAGGGCCAGCCGGGTGGTCTCGACGACCGCCCGTCGCGCCCGGGCCAGGCCCGGGACGTGCCCCGGGACGTCCGGGGCCCAACCAGAGAAAGGCGCCCCTGCTCGTGGCCCAGCGAACGGCAACCCTCCACACCAACCACGGCGACGTCGTGCTCAACCTCTTCGCCGACCAGGCGCCCAAGACGGTGGCCAACTTCGAGGGCCTCGCGAAGGGCACGCAGGAGTACAAGGACCCGAAGACCGGCGCGACCAGCCGCGAGCCCTTCTACGACGGCGTCGTCTTCCACCGCGTCATCGAGGGCTTCATGATCCAGGGCGGGGACCGTCTCGGCACCGGCACCGGTGGCCCGGGCTACACCTTCGCCGACGAGTTCCACACCGACCTCTCGTTCAACCGGCCCTACCTGCTGGCCATGGCCAACGCGGGGCCCGGCACCAACGGCTCGCAGTTCTTCATCACCGTGACGAACACGCCGCACCTGAACCGCAAGCACACGATCTTCGGCGAGGTGGCCGACGCGTCGAGCCGCGCCGTGGTCGACGAGATCGCCACCGTGCAGACGGGCCGCGGCGACCGCCCGGTCGAGCCGGTGGTCATCGAGTCGGTCACGTTCGACGACGGCGCCTCCTCCTGAGCACGGGCCGGGCGCTGCGATGACCGCGTCACCGACGGGGCCGGACTTCGCGGCACCCGGCTTCCAGTCCTGCTACCGCCACCCCGACCGGGGGACGGGGATCGCCTGCCAGCGCTGCGGGCGGCCCATCTGCGGGGAGTGCATGAACCCCGCCTCGGTCGGCTTCCAGTGCCCGCGCTGCGTGGGCCTGGGCCGGGCGGGCACGCGTGAGCCGCGGACGCGCTTCGGTGCGCGGCTGGGCGAGGGCGGGGGCCGGGCGACCAAGGCGCTGATGATCGTGCTCGCCGCGGTCTACGTGCTGAACTTCGCCACCCGGGGGGTCGTGCAGACCCCCCTGATCATGTTCAACCCGGCTGTGGCCTCCGGCGAGCTCTGGCGCCTGGTGACGAGCGGGCTGGTCTCGGGCAGCCTGCTCGGGCTGGCCATGAACCTGCTCGTGCTCTACCTCGCCGGCCGGGCGATCGAGTCCGAGGTGGGCGGGGCGCGCTTCGTCGCGATCTTCTTCGCCGCCGCGCTCGGCGGCTCGACGCTGTTCTACCTGCTCGGGCCGAGCACGTCGGCCACGATCGGCGGGGCCTCGGCGGTGGTCGGGCTGCTGGCCGCCAACACGATCGGCAAGCGCAAGAGCGGCGAGGACGTGCGCGGCGACCTCGCGCTGTTCGTCGTCCTCGTGCTCTACAGCCTGCTCGTCGGCTTCTCGAGCTTCGGCTGGCTCACGATGATCGGCGGCATCCTCGTCGGCGCGCTGGCCGGGTGGGTGCTGGCGTACGCGCCCCGCACCAACCGGAGCGCCATCCAGGCCTTCGGCCTGCTGGCGGTCGTCGGGGTCTGCCTGGTCGCCGTGGTGGTGCCGACCTTCGTCGGCTGAGCCGCTTGGCCGTCGGAGGCGGTCCTCAGGCGATCGAGGACACCGACGGCACCGGGACCGGGGTCAGGCGCGGCTGGTGGAGCACGACCAGCGCCACGACGGCGGCGACCAGCACCAGCACCGCGAGCACGCCGACCGCGTAGAGGAGCGCCCGCGTCGAGACCCGCGGGCCCCGCGTGCGCAGGTCGGCGCTCAGCGGCTCCGTGCCCGGTGCCGGTGCCGGTGCCGGTGCGGCCGACGGCACCGGCGGGGCGCCGCCGCGGTCAGTCGGCGCCAAGGGAGAAGGCCGCCTCGAGGTCGTGCGCCGAGTAGGCGCGGAAGGCGATGTGGGTCTCCGTGCGCAGGATGCCGGGGACCTTGTTGAGCCGGTCGGCGACGACCTCCGCCACCTGCTCGTGGTCGGCGACGCGGACCATCGCGACGAGGTCGAGCGCGCCCGTGACGGAGTAGACCTCGGACACCCCGGGCAGGGCCGCGACGGTCTCGGCCACCTCGGGGATCCGCGCCACCTCGGCGTTGATGAAGACGATCGCGGTCACCACGGCGTCATCCTAGGCACCCCCGGGGCCGACCGCCTCGAGCCGGCGGTCCTCGACGACGTCCGTGCTCGTCACCGGTCCCGCGCCGCCGAGCGCGTGGTGCACGAACGACTCGTGGTCGAGCACCGCGTGCAGCGGCCAGGCCCAGTCGCCGTCGATGTGCATCAGCCGGACCCCGGGCTGCTCGAGCCAGTCGGCGATCTGCTCGGTCTCCTCGATGCCGGCGGCGGGCAGCGGGCCGGAGGCGGGCCGGACGGTCTCCGCGGTCGCCACGGTGCTCCGGGCCACGGCCTGCGGGACCTCGTGGCGGGAGGCGACGCCGGTGGCGGCCAGCCGGCCGTGCCGGATCACGTGGATGTCCCAGCCGTCGCCCTCGCGCCGCGCAGCGACGATCTCGGGGCAGGCGGCCAGGCTGGCGATGCGGTGGAAGCGGCGGGCCGTGCGCGTCAGCGCCTCCAGGCGGCGCCGGATCGTCTCCGCCTCCTCGAACCGGTGCTCCGCGACCAGGCGCGTCAGCCGGGTCGAGACCGCGCGCACCGCCGGGCGCGGGTCGCTGACCAGCGCCGAGCGCACCTCCTCGACCAGGGCGGCGTACTCCTCCCGTCCCACCGAGCCGTCGCAGGGCGCGCAGCAGCGCCGCATCCCGGCGAGGGCGCACGCCGCGGTCGGCCTCGTGGCGCTCAGCCGCGCGGTGCACTGGCGCAGGGGGAAGCCGTCGTAGACCGCGAGCACCACGTCCTCGGCGGCCTGCCGGCGGGGGAAGGGGCCGAAGTACGTCGCGCCGTCGTCCCGCACCCCCGTCACGATCGACAGCCGCGGGAAGGCCTCGTCGGTGATCTTGACCCAGCTGGTGCGCTCGGGGAACTTGGAGCGCCGGTTGTAGCGCGGGGCGTGGGCGGCGATGAGCCGGAGCTCCAGCACGTCGGCCTGCAGCGTGGTGAGGCACGGGATGGTCTCGACGCCCGTGGCCAGGCGGACCATCTCGTCGATCCGCCGCCGCTTCTCGGCCGCCGTGAAGTAGGTGCGGACGCGGGCGCGGAGGTTCTTGGACTTGCCGACGTAGAGGACGTGGCGCTGGGCCTCGCCCCCGGGCGTGCCCGTGCCCGCCTCGTGCTCGGCGACGAAGAGGTAGACGCCGGGCACCTCGGGCACGTCCCGAGCCCAGGTGCGCCGGGCACGGCGCTGCGGGGAGACCTGGCGGCTGAACTCCTGCAGGTCCTCCAGCGTGTGCACCCCCAGGTTGCCCACCCGCTCCATCAGCCCGTGCAGCACGTCGACCGTCGCCTGCGCGTCGGTCAGGGCGCGGTGGTTGGGGGTGACGGCGGTGCGGAAGTGGCGCGCCAGCGTGCCCAGCTTGCAGTTCGGGACCTCGTCGCGGACGAGGATCACGCGGGCGAGCGTCGCGGTGTCGAGGACCGGCCAGCGGGGGTAGGCGTACCCGAGGCCCTCGCAGGCCCGCCGCAGGAAGCCGGTGTCGAAGGGTGCGTTGTGGGCGACGACCACGCAGCCCTGGGCGAAGGCGAGGAAGGCCGGGAGCACCTCGCGCAGGGTCGGCGCCCCGGCGACCATCGCGTTGGTGATGCCGGTGAGGACCGCGATCAGCGGCGGCACGTCGGTCCGCGGGTTGACCAGGGTCTGGAACTCGCCCAGGACCTCGCCGCCACGCACCTTCACCGCACCGATCTCGGTGATGCGGTCGCTCTCCGCGCCGCCGGTGGTCTCCAGGTCGACGACGACGTAGGTCAGGTCCGACAGCAGGGTGCCGAGGTCGTCGAAGCTGGCCTGCGCCGGAGCGGTCGTCATGGCGCGAGACCGTACGGCGCCCGGGTGACAGTTCCGCCTCGTCCGCACCCCTCGCTGCGCCCCTCGGACCCTCTGTCGGTCCTCGCACCCTCTCCCGCTCCTCGCACCGGGTCTGCACGGTGCGAGGAGCGGGAAGCGGTGCGAGGACGGACCGGCCCGTCGGCCGGTCGTCAGGCGCGGGCGAGGAGCTCGCCGTGGGGGACGAGGAACCAGGCGCGCGGGTCGGCGCCCCAGGCGCGCCAGCCCGCGGCCAGCGCCTCGAGCTCGGCGCGGTCGGACAGGCCGTGACCCAGCGCCGACGTGGCGAAGGTGGACTCGGTGAGCCGCTCGGCCCAGGTGCCGGTCCACCAGGCGAGGTCCTCCGCGCTCGCGAAGCACCACACCGAGCCGCTCGCGGTCACGTCGGTGAAGCCGGCCTCGAGCGCCCACGACTTCAGGCGGCGGCCGGCGTCGGGCTCGCCGCCGTTGCGCCGGGCGAGCTCGGAGTAGAGGGCGAGCCAGCGCTCGAGCGCGTCGCTGGCCGGGAACCAGCTCATCGTGGCGTAGTCGGCGTCGCGGACGGCGACCGTGCCGCCCGGGCGGCAGACGCGGCGCATCTCGCGCAGCGCGGCCACGGGGTCGGCCAGGTGCTGGAGCACCTGGTGGGCGTGCACGACGTCGTACGCGTCGTCCGGCGCGTCGAGCGCGTGGACGTCCCCGACCGCGACGTGCACGTTCGTCAGGCCGCGGCCGGCGACGAGCTGCCGGGCGGCGGCGACCGCGGCGTCCGCGCTGTCCACCGCGTCGACCCGGGCGACGCGGCCGGCGAGGTCGGCGGTGATGCTGCCCGGGCCCGCACCCACGTCGAGCAGCACGTCGTCGGCGCGGAGGTGGGGGAGCAGGTAGGCCGCCGAGCTCTCGGCGGTGCGGCGGCCGTGCGAGGCCAGGACCGAGGCGTGGTGGCCGTGGGAGTAGGTCGCGGCGCGGGCGGCGCCGGAGGGTTCGCTGCTGCTCACGTCCGCAGTCTCGCCCGGACCACCGCGGCGCCCGCGCCCGGACCCGACCGGAACTGTCAGTGGGCCTCTCCACAGTGGATCCTGCGCGGGCCGGTGGGGGCAGGGGACTCCACCGGTCCGCGACCACCACCAGCCGGTGACCCACCGGCCCGGACGAGAGGACCGCCATGAGCGATCCGAGCACCCTGCACGTGGACTGCGACAGCTGCTCGGCGCGTGGTCCGGCCTGCACCGACTGCGTCGTGAGCGTCCTGCTCGGCCTGCCCGGGCCGCGGGTCGACCTCGACACCGACGAGCAGCAGGCGCTGTCCGCCCTCGCCGGCTCCGGCCTCGTGCCGCCGCTGCGGCTGGTGCCGCGGGCCCGGCCCGTGCGCAGCGTCGCGGCCCCGGCGTACGGCGACCCCGACGTCTTCTCCGACCCCGACGAAACGTCCGAGGGGTTCCTGCCGATGGGTACGACGTACGTAAGAGGTGCAGAACGGTGACGATCGTTTGCCAGTGACCAAATCGTGACCTAGCCTGTTCTGGCTGAGATCGCTTGAACGGTTGACGACATGACAACCGTGTCACCGCTTCTCGGTGGTTGAGGAAATCCTCGCTTGCCAGTCCGCTCCGGGCGTCGCTCGGGCACAATGGAGGCTCGGGGTCCAGGACGTGTCCTGGAGGTACAGCGCTGCCTGGACCGTCGACGTGAGCGTCGAGGGGTCGGGCGCACATGACGAAGGGGTTCATCCAGCGTGTTCTCACGCCTCCGCGAGACCAGCGGCGTCGCCCGTACGGTGGCGCTCGGACTCACGAGCCTGGCGCTCGGCACCACGCTGTTCGCGGGCCCCGTGCAGACGGCCTCCGCCGACCCCGCCGTCACGATCGCCGAGGCCAAGGCCCAGATCGAGCAGCTGCAGGTCGACGCCGAGGCGCTGAACCAGGACTACCTGGCGATCCAGCAGCAGGTGAACGCCTCGAAGGCCGAGATCGCGCAGAAGCAGTCGGACGCCCAGCTGCAGGCCCAGAAGGTCGACGCCCTGCGCAAGCAGGTCGGCCAGGCCGCGCTGGCGCAGTTCCAGGACCGCAACGTCGACACCGCGGCCCAGCTGTTCCTCAACTCCGACACCGAGGGCTTCCTGTCCCAGGTGTCGACGATCGAGAAGGTCGGCGCCAACCAGAACACCGTCCTGCAGGACTACCAGCAGCAGCGGGCCAGCCTCGCCGACCTGCAGAAGTCCCGTCAGACCGAGCTCGCCGCGCTCGAGGAGAAGGAGGCCGACCTCGCCTCCCTCAAGGAGCGCTCCGACAAGAAGCTCACCGACGCCAAGTCGGTCCTCGACAAGCTGACCGCGCAGCAGCAGCAGGCCCTGGCCGACCAGGCCAAGCGCGAGAGCCAGGACGCCAAGACCGTCGCCGAGAGCGCGCTGGGCACCACGCCCGACCCGTCGGACGACCCGGCCGACGCCAGCAGCAAGGGCCTCACCGCCATCGCGTGGGCCAAGAAGCAGCTCGGCAAGCCGTACGTCTTCGGCGCCACCGGCCCCAACTCGTTCGACTGCTCGGGTCTCACGCTGGGCGCCTGGAAGGCCGCCGGCGTCAGCCTCAACCGCACGTCGCAGGCGCAGTTCCGCAACGGCCAGGCCGTCTCGAAGTCCGACCTGCAGCCCGGCGACCTCGTCTTCTTCTACAGCGGCCTCAGCCACGTGGCCCTCTACGTGGGTGACGGCACGATCATCCACGCGCCGCACCCGGGCGTCGGTGTCCGCTACGCCAAGCTCGACTCGATGCCGTTCGCCGGCGCGCGTCGCCCCGCCTGATCCTCTCCGCCTGACCCTGCTCCGCGCCCGGCTCGCGCTCGGCGCTCTGCTGACCCTGACGGCCTGCTCGGCTCCGCCCGCGCTCGACGGCGCCCCGACGCCGAGCGTGTCCGGGTCGACGGCCGCGGTCACGCCCGGGCCGCCCGACGCGGCGACCCTCGCCGACGACCAGCACGCGGTCGACGCCTGGCTCTCCGCCGGGACCGCCGGTGACCGCGCCGCGTGGGACGCCCGGGTCTCCACGGCCGACCCCTCGTTCACCACCCGCTCCGCGGTGCTCTTCGCCAACCTGGGCGCCCTGCGCCCCGACCGCCTCCAGGCCCGGCTCACCGGCGGCGTCCTCCCGCTCCGCGCGGCACGGCAGACGGCGCTGGGGCCCGACGCGCGCGTCCTGCAGGCCGACCTGGCCTGGCGGGTGGGCGGCGAGGACGCCGACGCGTCCGCGACGGTGTGGCTCACGCTGGTCGGCGGCCCGGACGGCGCCCGGCTCGTGTCGACCGGCGACGGCCCGACGACGCAGGCGCCCGCCGAGCCGCTGTGGTGGTTCGCACCCACGACCCGGGCGGACCGCGGTCGCGCGACCGTGCTCGTCGGCGCCGGCCAGGACGCGACCCGGTGGGCGGCGCTGGCCGACCGCGCGGCGAGCGAGGTCCACGACCTCCTGCCCGCCGCGCTCGGACGGCGCTGGGACGGCCACGTCGTGGTCGAGGTGCCCGGCAGCCGGAGCGACGTCGTCCGGGTGCTGGGCGGCGCACCGTCGGCGTACGCGGGGACGGCGGCGGTCACGCGGCCCGAGGGTCCGACGACCGACGCCGCCGTACGGGTGGTGGTCGATCCGGCGGCGGCCACGGGGGAGGGCCTCGCGACCCTCCTGACGCACGAGACCGTCCACGTCGCGACCCGCTCGGCCGGCTCGCCCGCCCCGCTGTGGGTGGTCGAGGGCCTGGCCGAGCTCGTCGCCCTCGAGGCCCACCCCGACCAGCGCGCCACCGAGCTGTCGGCCCTGCGCGACGCGTCCGGCGACGACCAGGACCAGGACCCGCTGCCTGCCGACCCGGCGTTCGCCGCCGGAGGGCCCGGCGTCCCGGGTGCGTACGCCCGCGCCTGGCTGGCCTCCCGTGCCGTGGTCGAGCGCCGCGGGACGGACGGCCTCGGCCGCCTCTACGCCGCCCTGGACGCGGGCGAGACCCTCGACCGCGCCGCGACCTCGAGCCTCGGGGTCGACGCGGAGGCGCTCGCCGGCTGGGCCCGCGACGCCCAGCGCCGGGCGCTCGCCACGGGTCGGGGCTGAGCGGTGCCCACCACCCTCGTCGTCACCAACGACTTCCCGCCGCGCATCGGCGGCATCGAGTCCTTCGTCGCCGGGGTCTGCCGCCTCCTCGACGACGACGTCGTGGTCCTCGCCTCCGGCCCTCCCGGCGCCGCGGCGACCGACGCGGGCCGGCCCTTCCGGGTCGTCCGCGACGGCGGGCTCCTGCTGCCCACTCCCGCGACCGCCCGGCGCGCAGTGGAGCTGCTGGAGACCAGCGGGGCCACCCGCGTCGTCGTCGGGGCCGCGATGCCGCTGGGCCTGGTCGTACCCGCGCTGCGGCGAGCGGGGGCCGAGGCCGTCGTCGCGCTGACCCACGGCCACGAGGTGTGGTGGGCGACGGTCCCCGGCGCCCGGAGGGTGCTGCGCCGGGTCGGGGACGCCGTCGACCACCTGACGACCATCTCGGACTACACGGCGGCCCGCATCGCGCCCGCGCTGAGCCCGGCCGCCCGGGAGCGGCTGCGGCGGCTGCCGCCGGTCGTGGGCCCGGCCTTCACGCCGGGGCCGCCCGGAGTCGCTGCGCGAACCCCCTCCCGTCCCCCGACCGTCGTCGCGACCGGGCGCTTCGTCGCGCAGAAGGGCTTCGACGTCCTGCTCGCGGCCTGGCCCGGCGTCGTCGCGGGGCTGGGCCCGGGCCGCCGGCCGCGGCTGGTCCTGGTCGGGGCCGGGCCCGACGAGCCCCGCCTCCGACGCCTCGCCGCGGCCCCGGACCAGCAGGGCACGGTCACGTTCACCGGGGCTCTGCCCGCCGAGGGCGTCGCCGCCCGGCTCCGGGACGCCGACGTGTTCGCCCTGCCCGTGCGCACGCGGCTGGCCGGGCTCAACCCGGAGGGCCTGGGGCTCGCGGCCCTGGAGGCCGCCGCGTGCGGGCTCCCCGTCCTCGTCGGTCGCTCCGGCGGTGCGCCCGAGACCGTGCTCGACGGGGTCACCGGGCACGTCCTGCCCAGCCGGGACGTGCCCGCCTGGACCCGCGCGATGCTCAGCCTGCTCGACCAGCCGCGGGCGGCGTCGGACATGGGGGAGTGCGGCCGCGCCTTCGTCGGCGAGCACTTCGGCCCGGGCCGGGCGCGGGCGACGCTGCGCGACGCGCTGGGTCTCGGCCCCGATCCCGTACCCTGAGGCCCGTGGCCGGCCAGACCAGCTCCAGCGTCGACATCGACGCCGGGCCCGACGCGGTGATGGCCGTCATCGCCGACGTCGAGGACTACCCGGCGTGGGTCGACTCGATGCGACGCGTGACCGTGCTCACCGAGGCCGACGGCCGCCCCGAGCAGGTCGAGATGGAGCTCGCGCACCCGCTCTTCTCCGACACCTACGTGCTCGCCTACGACTGGCGCCCCGAGCTCGTGTCCTGGCACCTGGTGCGCGGCAGGCTGCTCACCGCGATGGACGGCTCGTACGCCCTGGCCCCGAAGGGCGCGGGGACGACCGTGACCTACACGCTGTCGGTCGACACCACGATGCCGATGATCGGGCTGCTGCGTCGCAAGGCGGAGAAGACCATCGTCGACGGTGCCCTCCGCGGCCTCAAGCGTCGGGTCGAGGGCTGAGCACCTCCAGGCCCGCCGGCGCCCGCCCGACCCGACCGGTCCGGCCGCGCCCGGTCGTGGAGCGGCTGAGCGTCGGGGTCGACATCGGGGGCACCAAGGTCGCGGCGGGCGTCGTCGACGAGTCGGGCCAGGTCCTCGAGCGCTCCCAGGTGCCGACGCCGTCGCACGACCCGAAGGCCGTCGAGGACGCGATCGTCGACGCCGTGAACCGGCTCCGCGCGCGTCACAAGATCGAGGCCGTCGGCATCGGCGCGGCGGGCTGGGTCGACAACACCCAGTCCATCGTGCGGTTCAGCCCCCACCTCGCCTGGCGCGACGAACCGCTCCGGGCCGCGCTCGCCGACCGCATCGACCTCCCGCTCATCGTCGACAACGACGCGAACGCGGCCGCCTGGGCCGAGTACCGCTTCGGCGCCGGCGCCGGGACCTCGGTGATGGTCTGCCTGACCCTGGGCACGGGCATCGGCGGCGGGCTCGTCATCAACGGCGAGCTGTTCCGCGGCACCTACGGCATGGCCGGCGAGTGGGGCCACATGGTCAAGGTGCCGGGCGGCCACCCCTGCGAGTGCGGCAACCTCGGCTGCTGGGAGCAGTACGCCTCGGGCAACGCCCTGGTGCGCGAGGCCAGGGCGCGGCTGCGCGCCGGCGGCCCGGCCGGGGAGTCGCTCGCCGCGGCCCTCGGCGTCGGGCCGGATGCGCTGACCGGACCGCACGTCACGGCGGCCGCGATGGCCGGGGACGCGCAGGCGGTCGAGCTGCTCGGCGAGGTCGGCACCTGGATGGGCCTCGGGATCGCCGACGTCGTCGCCGGGCTCGACCCGGAGGTCGTGGTCATCGGGGGCGGCGTCAGCGCAGCGGGGGAGCTGCTCCTCGGCCCGGCGCGGCAGGCCTTCGAGTCGACGCTCACGGGCCGCGGCTTCCGCGCGTACGCCCGGATCGAGCTGGCGAGGTTCCGGAACGACGCCGGCCTGGTCGGTGCGGCCGACCTGGCCCGCCTGGCCCTGCGCGAGCCGCCGGACTCCGCGCTCTTCGGCTTCTGGCCGCGGCGGAGCAAGCGGCTTCGCCGGCGGACGCCGAGCGAGCGGGCCGAGGCCCGGGCGCGGCGCCGCGAGCTCAGCGCCTGAGCGTGGTGAGCGCCGAGCCCGTCAGAGGACGGCGCCGTCCCCGGCGTCCGGAGGACGGTGACGTGGGAGCTGGGTCAGCAGCACGACGCACCCCACGATGAACGAGCAGACGGCGAGCCAGCCGAGCCACGTCGGCAGCGGCAGGCCGAAGCCGGCGGCGAGCACGACGACGGCGGCGAAGAGCACGGCCACCCAGCCGACCATCGACGGCGTGCCCGGGCGCGAGAGCGGCGGCAGCGCGTCGGGGACGTAGCGGTCGTCGACCGGCTCCTGGCGCTCCGGCGACGCGCGCCACGACAGCGGCGTGGCGACCACGGGCGTCGCGTCGACGAACGGCAGCACGACGGGCGGGCCCGGCGGGACGGCCGGCTCGGCCCGCTCGGTGCGGGGCTCGTCGGTCTGCGTGAGCTCCGCGCCGTGCGGCTCGGGACGGTCGGCGGTCAGGTGGTAGCCCGCGACCATCTCGGCGAAGGTGCGGTCGACCGACTCGCGGTCCTCTTCGGGCTCCGCCATCTCCCCGACCCCTCCGGAGGCTCGTGCCTGCGTGCAGCTGCGCTCACCCGGCGACCCGTGCGAGGAACCCGACGCTGCCGTCGAAGATCGTCTCCGCGTCGAAGTCGAGCGTGGCTACATGGTAGCTGCGGTGCAGCACCTCGAAGGTCCGGTCGGTCGACGCCGTCCGGCGCCGGAGGAGCTCCACCGACGAGGCGTCGGCCACGTGGTCCTGCGTGGAGCGGTAGACCAGCAGCGGCGCGGTGACCGAGCCCAGGTCCGCGCGCACGGCGGTCCAGAGGTGGCTCTGGGAGTAGAGGGCGTGCAGCGGGTTGCGGTCGTAGCCGCCCTCGAGGACGCCCGGCTTCGCCACGTCTCCCGCGATGCCCGGCAGCGACGGGGTCAGCAGCCGGATGAGCCGCAGGAAGCGGATGCGCGGGTCGGTGATGTTGATGACCGGGTTGACCAGCACGAGGCCCGTGACGAGGTCGGGGTGGCGCTGCGCGAGGCGCAGGGCGAGCGCCCCGCCCATCGACAGCCCGGTGATCCCGGCGGGACGGCCCGCGGCGTCGGTGAGCGTCAGCAGTGCGCGCTCGACGTGGGCGTACCAGTCTTCCCAGCCGGTCACGTTCATCTCGCGCCAGCTCGTGCCGTGGCCGGGCAGGCGCGGCACCTCGACGCGGAACCCGTGCCCGGCCAGGTGCTCACCCCACGCCCGCATCGCGTACGGCGAGCCCGTGAAACCGTGCAGGACCAGGACCGGGGGACCGTCCTGCGGCCCGCCCGCGTACGGCTCGGCGTGCGGGTCGACCTGCGCCGCCCGGGGCGCGCGGGAGAGTCGTTCGGCGAGGTCCACACCGGCATGCTCGCACCCGCGACGCGCGCGGACCCCTAGGGTTCGGGTACGCCCGGACGGCGACGAGGAGGTCGGGTGAACTGGTACACGTTCTTCAAGCGCGGGCTCTTCACCCCCGCCATCCGGGTGCTGCTGCGGCCCCGCGTCCTGGGCCGGGAGCACGTGCCCCGCACCGGCGGCGCCCTGGTCGCGGCCAACCACGTCTCCGGCTGGGACACCCTCGTGGTGCCCGCGATGCTGCCGCGCCAGATGACGTTCCCGGCCAAGGCGGAGCTCTTCGTCGCCCGCAGCCCGGTCTCGTGGGTGGTGTCGCGCTTCCTCAAGGCCGTCGACATCCTCCCGATGGACCGCGCGGGCGGACGCGCGAGCGCGTCGAGCATGGACGTCGTGCTCGACGCCCTGCGTGAGGGCAAGGTCGTCGGGATCTTCCCCGAGGGCACCCGCTCGCCCGACGGGCGGATGTACCGCGGGCGCACCGGCGTCGCCCGGCTCGCGCTCGCGACCGGTGTGCCCGTCGTGCCGGTGGGCCTGCGCAACACCCGGCCGGGCTGGCGACGCCCGGTCGTGCGGTTCGGCCCGCCCCTTGACTTCTCCGCGTACGCCGGCGCCGGCAACGACCGCGACGTGCTCCGCCACGTCACCGACGAGGTGATGGCCGCGATCCACGACCTGAGCGGCCAGCGCTATGTGGAGGCGTACGCGAACGGCGTCAAGACCGCGCTCAAGGAGGGCCGCTCCATCGACGTCGTCGAGCTCGACCGGCCCGGTCAGGGCCGCGTCGCGCCGCCGGTGCCCGGCAGCCGGTCGTGAGGGCCCGGCGGCCCGACCCGGCGGCCGGGGCGACGGACGTCGTCTCGGTCGACGCCACCGGCACCCTCCGCGTCGCCAGCGCCGACGGCCGGCGCCCGGGCCGCGGCATCTACTGGCTGCTGCGCCACGTCGTGCTCGGTCCCGTCGTCGACCAGCTCTTCCAGCCGATCGAGGAGGGTGCGGACCACGTGCCCGACGAGGGCGGGGCGATCCTGGCGAGCAACCACCTCTCGTACGCCGACTGGCTCTTCACCCCGCTCGCGCTGAACCGGCGGGTGACGTTCGTGGCCAAGTCGGACTACTTCACCGGCGTGGGCGTCAAGGGCTGGGCGCAGAAGCGCTTCTTCGCCGGCACCGGCCAGGTCCCGGTCGACCGCAGCGGCGGCAAGGCGAGCGAGGGGGCGCTGCGCGCCGGGCTCCAGGTGCTCCAGCGCGGCGAGCTCTTCGGCATCTACCCCGAGGGGACGCGCAGCCACGACGGCCGCCTCTACAAGGGCCGCACCGGCGTGGCCCGCCTCGCGCTGCTGGCCAAGGTCCCGGTCATCCCGACCGCGGTGATCGGCACCGACGTCATCGCCCCGCCCGGCAAGATCATCAAGCGTGTGGTGAGCCCGACGGTGCGGTTCGGGGAGCCGCTCGACTTCTCCCGCTACGCCGGGCTGGAGGACGACCGCTTCGCCCTGCGCTCGATCACCGACGAGATCATGTACGCGATCATGGAGCTCTCGGGCCAGGAGTACGTCGACCTCTACGCCCCCGTCGCCAAGGAGCTCGCCGCCAAGGAGCGCAAGGCCGCCGACCTCGACGAGGTCAGCCCGCAGGCCTGAGCCCGTCGGCGACGTGCAGGAGCACCTCGGCGACCTCGGCCGGGTGGCTCAGCGCCGCGAGGTGGCCGCCGGGCAGGACGACGGGTTCGAGGCCCAGGCGCTCCCGGGCGACCCGCTGCTGGAGGGCGAGCGGGAACAGCCGGTCGTCGCGGGTGCTGACCACCGTCGTCGGCACGTCGGGCCAGCCGCGGAGGGGGAAGGGCGCCTCGAACAGCGAGCCGGCGGGTTCGCCCTCGCCCTCGAGGTGCACGCGGGCCGCCGGCGGGACGTCGTGCAGGAAGACCCTCTCCAGGTCGAAGGCGGCGTCCGGGTCGCGGCCGGCCGCCACCTCGGCGGCACGCACCGCCTCGCCCTGCCCGACGGCGTCCCACCACGCACCGGCGCTCTCGCCCGGCGCCGGGACCATGGCGTCGAGGAGGACGAGGTGCGCGGGGGCGAGCCGGTCGGCGGCCAGCGCGGCGGCGTACGAGCCCATCGACTGGGCCACGAGGACGAGGGGTGCGGCGTCGCGGGCGAGATCGACGACCGCCGCGGCCTGGTCGCTGACGGTCGCGCCGGGACGGTTCGGGAGGTCGGGCGTGAGGACGCGGTGCCCGGCCGCCTCCAACCGCGGTCGGACGAGGTTCCAGGACGAGCCCGTCCCCCCGGCGCCGTGGAGCAGGACGAAGGTCGTCGGCGCCATGCTCCAGTCTCCGGCCTCGCCGACGGGATGTCGACACTCGACGGGGCCGCGGCGCCGTCTCCACGCTCGACGGCACCGCCTCGGTCGCATCGGGTGTCGGGATCCCGTCGTCGCGCCCGGCGCTGGAAACCCGACGGCGGCCGGCGCGCGCTCCCGTACCCTTGGCGCGTGTCCGAGACGGTCCAGGCCCGACTGAGCGAGGCGGGTGTGCCCTCCCTGGAGGAGCTGCACGCCCTAGACGCGAAGCAGCAGCCGACCTATCGCGACCCGGCGCAGCTGGCCGGCGTCGTCGACCGGCTCCGGGTGCTGCCGCCGCTGGTGTTCGCCGCCGAGTGCGACGAGCTGCGCGCCAAGATGGCGAGCGTCGCCGCGGGGGAGGCGTTCTTCCTCCAGGGCGGCGACTGCGCCGAGACCTTCGCCGGCGTGACCGCGCAGAACATCCAGGGCAAGCTCCGCACCCTGCTCTCCATGGCGGTCGTGCTGACCTACGCCGCCCAGGTCCCGATCGTCAAGGTCGGCCGGATGGCGGGGCAGTACGCCAAGCCGCGCAGCTCCGACAACGAGACCCGCGGCGGCGTGACGCTGCCGGCCTACCGCGGCGACGCGGTGAACGGCTTCGACTTCACCGAGGCGGCGCGGGTCCCCGACCCCGAGCGGCTCGTCGGCGTCTACAACGCCTCCGCCGCCACCCTGAACCTCACCCGCGCGTTCGTGACCGGCGGCTTCGCCCACCTGCGCAGCGTGCACAGCTGGAACGCCGACTTCGCCGCGAGCTCCGGCGCCGGCGTGCAGTACCAGCAGCTGGCCAGCGAGATCGACCGCGCGCTGGCCTTCATGGTCGCCTGCGGGATCGACGAGGACACCTTCCGCACCGTCGACTTCTACGCCAGCCACGAGGCGTTGCTCCTCGAGTACGAGCACGCCCTCACGCGCGTGGACTCCCGCACGGGCAACCCGTACGGGACGTCCGGCCACTTCCTGTGGATCGGCGAGCGGACACGTCAGCTCGAGGGCCCGCACGTCGAGCTGCTGAGCCACATGCACAACCCGATCGGCATCAAGCTCGGTCCGACCACGACGGCCGACGCGGCGCTGGCGCTGGCCGACCGGATCGACCCCGAGCACGTCGACGGCCGCATCACCTTCATCACCCGGATGGGCGCGGGCAAGGTCCGCGACGTCCTGCCCGAGCTGGTGGCCAAGGTGACCGCGAGCGGGCGCCAGGTGGCCTGGGTGTGCGACCCGATGCACGGCAACACGTTCGAGGCGCGCAACGGCTTCAAGACCCGGGCCTTCTCCGACGTGATGGACGAGCTGAACGGCTTCTTCGACGTCCACGAGGAGCTCGGCACCTGGCCGGGCGGCGTGCACGTCGAGCTGACCGGCGACGACGTCACCGAGTGCGTGGGCGGCAGCGACGAGATCGTCGAGGCCGACCTCGTGAACCGCTACGAGACGCTCTGCGACCCGCGCCTGAACCGCAACCAGAGCCTGGAGCTGGCCTTCCTCGTCGCCGAGCGGCTGACCTCGGGCCGCATCAAGCGCCAGAACCCGGTCCAGGCGTACGCCCCGGTCTCGCTCTGAGGGCCTCCACCGGAGCCACGACGTCCGGCGGGCCCTCGAACCTGTGTCACTCTGAGGAGTGACCCGCACCCAGAGCCCTTCCCGCACCGACGCCTCCGCCGGCACCCAGACCGACACCCTCTACCGGACCGCGACGGGCGAGCGGGCCCACCTGCGCGGCTGCCCGCACGTCGTGGGGCGTGACGTCACCCCGGTGACCGCCGACGACGCGGACCTCCCGACCTGCCGCTTCAGCTGGACCGAGCTGACCGGCGTGGGCCGGATCCCGCAGCGCACGGTCGACGCCGGGCTGCGCGAGCTCGGCGTGCAGCTGCCCGAGCGCAAGGGGATGGTCGCGCTGCTCAAGGGCGTCGCGTGGGACGACGCCCACCTGCCGCCGAGCCGCGCCTACCTGGCCCTCGCGCTCGACGGCCGCCGGGTCGCCTGGGCCGGGCGGACCTACGTGCAGATCGGTGACGAGTTCACGCCCCTGCCGCAGCACCGCACCGGAACCACCACGGTCAGCGAGCTGTGGGGCGAGCCCTGCGACGAGTGCTTCCAGGAGCGCGCCCGCAACGGGACCTGCAACTGCGGCTGAGCCTCGGGAGCACGTCGTCGGGGCCGTCCGGGTGGACGGCCCGGCGGCTCGTCCGGGGAGTGCATAGGGTCTCCACGTGATCGACCTGCGCTCCGACACCGTCACCAAGCCGACCGCCGCGATGCGCGAGGCGATGGCCTCGGCCCCGGTGGGGGACGACGTCTACGACGAGGACCCCTCGATCCACGCGCTCGAGGAGCGGGCGGCGGAGCTGCTCGGGCACGAGGCCGGGCTCTACTGCCCGACGGGCTCGATGACCAACGTGCTCGGCGTCTGGCTGCACGTCGCCCCGGGCACCGAGGTGCTCTGCGACGTGAACGCCCACGTCGCCCGTGCGGAGATGGGGGCGCACGGTGCGCTGACCGGGGTGACCATGCGGACCTGGCCCTCGCTGTCCGGGCGGCTCGACGCGGCCGAGGTCGAGAAGATCGTGTCGCCCGACGCGGGCCCGTACCTCGTCTCCACGGCCTGCGTCGCGGTCGAGAACACCCACAACTTCGGCGGCGGGACCGTGCAGCCGCTCGACCAGCTCGAGGCGGTCGGCGCGCTGTGCCGCGACCTCGGCATCGCCTTCCACCTCGACGGCGCGCGGATGGCCAACGCCTCCGTCGCCTCGGGCGTCTCGCTCGAGACCTACGGGCGGCTCTTCGACACCGTCAGCATCTGCCTGTCCAAGGGCCTCGGCGCCCCGGTCGGCTCGGTGCTCGTCGGCACCCGCGAGCAGGTCGGGCGGGCCCGCGTGCAGCGCAAGCGCCTCGGCGGCGGGTGGCGGCAGGCGGGCATCCTCGCGGCCGCGGGCCTGTACGCCCTCGAGCACCACGTCGAGCGGCTGGCCGACGACCACGCCGCGGCGAAGGCGCTGGCCGAGGCCGTCGCCGCCCGCGCCCCGCAGGCGATCGACCCGGCGGCGGTCGAGACGAACATCGTCGCCCTCGACACCGGGGGCGTGCCCGCGACCGCGGTCGTGGCCGCGGCGGCCGAGCAGGGCGTCCGCGTGGGGACGGTCGGCACGCGCACGGTACGCGCCGTCACCCACCTGGACGCGACCCTCGACCAGGCCCGGGAGGCGGGCGAGGTGCTCGGCGACGTCCTGGCGAGGGTGGAGCAGGCGGCCTGACCCGTCCGCCCCGGCGTCCCGGGACGGACGGGCCCGACGGCAGGAGGCCCTAGGCCCCGGACTGCTGCAGGCCCTTGGCCTCGTCGATCCAGGCGCTGACCTGCTTCTCGGAGACGCCGATGACGCGGCCGTGGCGGTCGAGGATCATCTGGGTCAGCGACGCCGGGTTGCGGTGGCTGAGCTCCTTGATCGAGTCGACGCCGATGCTCTCGAGCATCTCCGTGTGCTTCGGCCCGATGCCCTTGAGCTTGTAGAGGTCGTTCTCCATCGCCATGCTGGTCCGCGCTCCTTGTCGGCCGGCCCCTCCGGCCCCGTCCGCAATGTAAGCCTCGGCCGGGGTCCTGTCGATGGTCCGGGTCGAACCGCTCCGGCTCGACGCGGGCCCGTACGGGGCCGGGTCAGTAGAGGACCTCCTCGACCGGGGTGACCGGTCCGGGGGCCTCGTCGCCGAGCATCTGCACGAGGTCGATCTCGATCGTCCGGGTCATCGCGGTCATCGGCACGTCGTAGACGTCGTCGGCGAAGGGGTTGGCCAGCTGGTCACCGATCTGCACCGCCATCAGGAACATCAGCCCCACCAGCCCGGACCCGAGCGGGGTGAGCCACCCGAGGTCCTCCACGACGGCGAACGGCAGGATCAGGCAGAACACCCGCGAGAAGAAGCGCGGGAGGAAGCGGTACTGCACCGGCAGCGGCGTCTTCTGGATGCGCTCGAGCCCGCCCTGGGCGTCGGTCAGCGCGACGAGGGCAGCCTCCAGCTCCAGCCTCGCCAGCTCCCCGACGCCGCCGCGACGCTGCGCCTCGGTGACCAGCCGGTCGCTGTCGAGCAGGATCGCGGTCTGCCGGTTGGCCGCCCGCGCCACCCGCTCCAGCCGGTCGGCACCGAGGAAGCGACCGGCCTCGGGGGGCAGCGGCTGCCCGCGCAGCGAGGTGCGGAGCACGTGGACGTACGCGACCTGGTTGCGCACCACCTGCCGGGCGAGCTCGGCGGTGTCGGGACGGTCCTGGTCGACGAGCACGAGCGCCTGCCGCGCCAGGCTGCGCGAGGAGTTCACGACCTGGCCCCAAAGCGTCCGCGCCTCCCACCAGCGCCCGTACGAGGCGTTGACCATGAAGCCGACGAACAGCGCGATGGCCGTGCCGAAGAGGGTGAACTGGATGTCGATGCCGTCGAAATGGGTGGTGTCGTTCAGGTAGAGGAACGTGACGGCCACGTCCCAGACGAGGAGGGCGGCGACGGACACGGCGAGGGTGCGCCAGGCGCGCAGGGGCAGCTGTTTCTCGGACAGGATCACGACGGGGTCCTCAGGGCTCGGGGGAGCGGTCGGGGGGGAGCGGTCGGGGAGTGCGGTCGGGGGACGACGGCCTCGGCGGCGAGGGGCGTGGTGGTCGCGACGCGCCACCCGTCAGCATCCCAACGCGCTGCTGCAGGCGATCGATCCCGTCGAGGACGAGGCGTTGACAGGTTCAGTGCAATTGCATATGGTACTGAACACCGAGAGAGGATGGTCCCCATGGCCGACACGGCAACCACCAGCCACGACCCCGCCGCCTGGCGCGGCATCTACACCGCGACCGCGCTGCCCTTCCACGAGGACCTGTCGGTCGACTTCGACGCCTTCGGCGAGCACGTCGCGTGGCTGGCGGCGAACGGCACCCAGGGCGTCGCCCCGAACGGGTCGCTGGGGGAGTACCAGACCCTGTCCGACGACGAGCGTGCCCAGGTCGTGCGCACGGCCGTCGAGGCCAGCCCGGAGGGCTTCGGCGTCATGGCCGGCTGCGGTGCGTACGGCACCCTCCAGAGCGTCCGCTGGATCGAGCAGGCGGCGCAGGCCGGTGCCGGTTCGGTGCTGCTGCTGCCGCCGAACACCTACCGCGCCGACACCGACACCGTGCTGCGCCACTACCGCGAGGCCGCGAAGGTCGGCCTGCCGGTCGTGGCCTACAACAACCCGTACGACACCAAGGTCGACCTGACGCCGGCGATCCTCGCGCAGCTGCACGCCGAGGGCCTGATCGTCGCGGTGAAGGAGTTTACCGGCGACGTGCGCCGCGCGTACGAGATCGCCGAGCTCGCCCCCGACCTCGACCTGGTCGTCGGCTCCGACGACGTCCTGCTCGAGCTCGGCCTCGCCGGCGCGGTGGGCTGGGTCGCGGGCTACCCGAACGCGATCCCGCAGTCAACGGTCGAGCTCTACGAGCTCGCGACCTCCGGCGACCCGGCCGACCTCGCCAAGGCGCTGCCGATCTACCGCGACCTGCACTCGCTGCTGCGCTGGGACTCCAAGACCGAGTTCGTCCAGGCGATCAAGCTCTCGATGGACGTCGCCGGCCGCAAGGGCGGCGGCTGCCGCCCGCCGCGGGCCGCGCTGCCGACGGCGATCCACGACCGCGTGGTCGCCGACACCGAGGCCGCGCTCGCCAAGGGTTACAAGTAGTCAGGGAGAGTGGTGAGGTGAGCACCTCCACGACCGAAGCCCCCACGCCCACCGAGACCGCCCCGGCCGACGTCGCCGAGCTCGTCGCCGCCGCCGCGGCGGCGGGCGAGCGCTGGGCGGCGACCAGCCGGACCGAGCGGGCCGCCGTCCTCGACGCCGTCGCCGACGCGCTCGACGCCGCGGCCGGCACCCTGGTGCCGCTCGCGGTGGAGGAGTCGCGGCTGCCCGAGGGGCGGCTGAAGGGCGAGCTGGTCCGCACGACGTTCCAGCTGCGGCTCTTCGGCGAGGTGCTCCGCGAGGGCGGCTACCTCGACGTGCGCGTGGACCACGCCGACCCCGACTGGCCGATGGGGGCGCCGCGGCCGGACCTGCGGCGCACGATGGTGCCGCTCGGGCCGGTCGTGGTCTTCGGCGCCGGCAACTTCCCCTTCGCGTTCAGCGTGGCCGGCGGCGACACCGCCTCCGCGCTGGCGGCGGGGTGCCCGGTGCTGCTCAAGGCCCACCCCGGCCACCTGCGCCTCTCGGTCGCGACCGCGGACGTCGTCCGCCGGGCGCTGGCCGACGCCGGGGCGCCCGACGACCTCTTCACGCTGCTCGTGGGCGACGAGGCCGGTCGTGAGGCGCTCGTCGACCCGGGCGTGCGCGCCGGCGCCTTCACCGGCTCCACCGCCGGCGGCCGGGCGCTCTTCGACCTCGCGGTCTCGCGGCCGGTGCCGATCCCGTTCTTCGGCGAGCTCGGCAGCGTCAACCCGGTGTTCGTCACCCGCGCCGCCGCCGAGGCCCGCGGCGCCGACATCGCCACGCAGGCGGTCGGCTCCTTCACGATGGGCGCCGGGCAGTTCTGCACCAAGCCCGGCGTGCTCGTCGTGCCGGCCGGCTCGAGCGTGGTCGACGCGCTGCGCAGCGCCGACCTGCCCGGCCCCGCGCCGATGCTCTCGGCGCGGATGGTCGAGGGGCACAACCGCGTGCGCCACGAGCTCGAGGGCGCCCACGGGGTCGAGGTGCTCGCCCGCGGCGAGGACGCCGAGGACGGCACGCCCGCGCCGACGATCCTGCTGGTCGACGTGGCCACGCTGCTCGCCGACGTCGAGGAGCTCTTCCGCGAGTGCTTCGGGCCGACGGTGCTCGTGGCCACGTACGAGGGCTCCGAGGGGCACGACGACCTCGTCGCCCTCGCCCAGGCGATCGACGGGCAGCTGACGGCGACCGTGGTGGCCGAGGACTCCGACGCCGCGTCGCTGGGCGAGCTCGTCACCGTGCTCGCGAACCGCGCCGGCCGGGTCCTCTGGAACGCCTGGCCCACCGGCGTGAGCGTCACCCACGCCCAGCAGCACGGCGGCCCCTACCCGGCGACCACGGCCGGCGGGACCACCTCGGTCGGGACCGCGGCGATCACGCGCTTCCTGCGCCCGGTCGCGTACCAGGGCTTCCCCTCCGGCCTGCTGCCGGCGGAGCTGCGCGAGGACGCCACGCTGCCGCGCCTGGTGGACGGGGTCCGTCAGCCATGAGGGCCAGCCGGGTCTTCTCCGCGGTCGACTCGCACACGGAGGGCATGCCGACCCGTGTGATCACGGGCGGGTTCGGCGTCATCCCCGGCGCGAGCATGGCCGAGCGGCGCGTCTGGTTCATGGAGAACGCCGACCACCTGCGCACGCTGCTGATGTGCGAGCCGCGCGGCCACGGCTCCATGAGCGGGGCGATCCTCCAGCCGCCGACCCGGGCGGACGCGGACTGGGGCGTGCTGTTCATCGAGGTCTCCGGGCTGCTGCCGATGTGCGGCCACGGGACGATGGGCGTGGCGACCGTGCTGGTCGAGACGGGCATGGTCCCGGTCGTCGAGCCGGTCACGACCATCCGCCTCGAGGTGCCCGCCGGGCTCGTCGTCGCGCAGGTCGCAGTGACTGACGGGCACGCCACCTCGGTGACGCTGGAGATGGTGCCGTCCTTCAGCCTCGGGCTCGACCGGACGGTCTCGGTGCCGGGCTACGGCGACGTCACCTACGACATCGCGTACGGCGGCAACTTCTACGCGATCGTGCAGCTGGAGGCCCTCGGGCTGCCCTTCGAGCACGCGGCCAAGAACCGGCTGCTCGACGCGGGCCTGGCGATCATGGCCGCGATCGACGAGCAGGACCTGCCGGTGCACCCCGAGCGGGACGACATCCGCGGCTGCCACCACGTCTACCTGGCCGCGCCGGGCTCGGACGCGAAGCACTCGCGCCACGCGATGGCGATCTACCCGGGCTGGTTCGACCGGTCGCCGTGCGGCACCGGGACCTGCGGCCGGATGGCCCAGCTGCACGCCCGCGGCGAGCTCGCCGTAGGCGACGAGCTGGTCAACGAGTCGTTCATCGGGTCGCAGTTCCGGGGGCGGCTGCTCGGCGAGACCACGGTCGGCGGCCTGCCCGCCGTCCTGCCGCAGATCACCGGCCGCGCCTGGGTCACGGGCATGGGCCAGTACCTGCTCGACCCGACCGACCCCTTCCCCGCCGGCTTCAGCCTGTGACCGTCGTCGGTCAGAGCTCGACGCGGACCGCCGACCTCGTGGTCGTCGGCGCCGGCGCGGTGGGCGCCGCGTGCGCGTACTTCGCGGCCCGCGCCGGGCTGCGGGTCGTCGTGCTCGACCGCGGGCCGGTAGCCGGCGGGACGAGCAGCGCGGGGGAGGGCAACCTCCTCGTCTCCGACAAGGAGCCCGGGCCCGAGCTCGACCTCGCCCTGCTGTCGCGGCGGGTGTGGACCGAGGACCTCGGCGAGCACGGGCGGCACTGGGAGTTCGAGGCCAAGGGCGGGCTGGTCGTCGGCGACGACGACGCCGGGCTCGAGGCACTGACCGGCTTCGCCGAGCACCAGCGCGCCGTCGGGGTCGAGGCCGTCCGGGTCGCCCACGACGAGCTGCCCGCGTACGAGCCGCACCTCACCCGCGTCGTCGCCGGTGGCGTCTTCTACCCCCAGGACGCGCAGGTCCAGCCGATGCTGCTGACCGCCCACCTGCTGCGCCTGGCCCGCGGACTCGGCGCGCAGGTCGTGACGGGCTCGGAGGTGACCGGCTTCCTGCGCGACGGCGACCGGGTGACCGGCGTCCGGACCCGCAGCGGGCGGATCAGCGCCGGCGCCGTCCTCAACGCCTCCGGCACCTGGTCGGGCGAGGTCGCCGCGCTGGCCGGGGTCGACCTGCCCGTGCTGCCGCGACGCGGCTTCGTGCTCGTCACCCAGCCCCTCCCGCCGCTGGTGCGCCACAAGGTGTACGGCGCCGGCTACGTCGCCGACGTGGCCAGCTCCGACGAGGCGCTGCAGACGTCCCCCGTCGTCGAGGGCACGCCGAGCGGGACCGTGCTGGTCGGCGCCTCGCGCGAGCGCGTCGGCTTCGACCGCACGCCCTCGCTCCCGGTGCTCGCCCGCCTGGCCGCGGCCGCCGCGGCGCTCTTCCCGGTGCTGCGGGACGCGTCGCTCATCCGCGCGTACGCGGGCTTCCGGCCCTACTGCCCCGACCACCTGCCCGTCATCGGGCCCGACCCGCGCGCGCCCGGTCTCTGGCACGCCTGCGGGCACGAGGGCGCCGGCATCGGGCTCTGCGTCGGCACCGGGTCGCTGCTCGCCCAGGCCCTGAGCGGGCGCACGCCCGAGCTGGACCTGCACGCGTTCCGGCCGGAGCGCTTCGAGGAGTCCGGCACCCCCGCGACCGAGGAGCTGGCCGGTGCCCACTGACGGTGCACGACCCCAGGTGCCCTTCACCCTCGACGGCCGACCGCTCACCGCCCGCCCGGGCCAGAGCGTGGGCGCCGCGCTGACCGACGCCGGCGTACGGTCCTGGCGCACGACCCGCAGGCGGGAGAAGCCGCGCGGGCTCTTCTGCGGGATCGGCGTGTGCTTCGACTGCCTCATCGAGGTCGACGGCCGGCCCGACCAGCGCGCCTGCCTGACCCCCGTGCAGCCCGGCATGCGGCTGCGGACCGGAGCCCCCGAGGAGTGGACGTGAGCAGCACCGCCCGCCTCACCGCCGAGCTGGCGGTCGTCGGCGCCGGGCCGGCCGGGCTCGCCGCCGCGGTCGCCGCGGCCTCGCAGGGTCTGTCGGTCGTCGTGGTCGACGCCGGGCTTCAGCCGGGCGGGCAGTACTGGCGCCACCCCGACGAGCAGGCCGAGGCCGGTCTGGGCGCCGAGGCCGACGCGGGGGAGCTGCCCGCGCACCCCGCCGGGCAGCACGACTGGACGGTCTACGTCCGCCTGCGTGAGCGCTTCGACGCGCTGCGGGCGAGCGGGCGGGTCACGTACGTCCCCGGCACGCAGGTGTGGTTCGTCGAGCGCGCGGACGGTGCGGGCGGGTCCACCAGCTTCGGCTGGCGGCTGCGGACGAGCCCGACCGTCGAGCCCGACGACCGCGTCCCGACCGAGGTCGTGGCCCCGGCGCTCGTGCTCTGCCCGGGCGGCTACGACCGGCAGCTGCCGGTGCCCGGCTGGGACCTGCCCGGGGTGATGGCCGCGGGCGGGGTGCAGGCACTGCTCAAGGGTCACGGTTCGCTGGCGGGCCGCCGCGCCGTCGTGGCCGGCACCGGCCCGTTCCTGCTGCCCGTCGCCGCCGGGCTCGCCGAGGCGGGCGCGGAGGTCCTGGGCATCTGCGAGTCCGGAGCGGTGACGGGCTGGGTGCGCCAGGTCGGCGGGGCGGTCCAGTCGCCGCGCAAGGGCCTCGATGCCGTCGGCTACGTCCGCACGATGCTGGCGCACCGCATCCCCTACCGGCAGCGGACCGTCGTCACCGCGATCGGCGGGACCGACCAGGTGGAGTCGGTCACCACCGCCCGGCTCGGCCGCGACGGCCTCGTCGTGCCGGGCAGCGAGCGCACGGCCGAGGTCGACCTGGTGGCGCTCGGCTGGGGCTTCACGCCGTCGCTCGAGCTCGTCACCGCCGTCGGGGCGGACACGCGCGTCGACGTCGACGACTCGCTCGTCGTGGTCGTCGACGACGACCAGCGCAGCACCGCGCCCGGCGTCTACGTCGCAGGGGAGGCGACCGGGGTCGGCGGGGCCGCGCTCGCGCTGCTCGAGGGCGAGCTCGCGGGTCTCGCCGCGGCGCAGGACGGGGGTCGTGAGGTCCCGGCGCGCACGCTCGGCCGGCTGCGCTTCGGCATCCGCCGCGGCCGGGCGTTCGCCCGGGCCATGCACCGCGCCCACCCGGTGCCGCGGACCTGGACGACCTGGCTCACGCCCGAGACGCTGGTGTGCCGTTGCGAGGAGGTCGACGTCGCGACCGTGCTGCAGGCGCGCGACGAGCTCGGCGGCGGCGACTTCCGTACGGCCAAGCTCCTGACGCGGACGGGCATGGGCTGGTGCCAGGGCCGGGTGTGCGGCTTCGCCACCGCGCTGCTCGCCGCCCAGGACGCCGGTCGCGGCCTGGCCGTCGACGACCTGCGGCCCACCGCCAAGCGAACCCTTGCCACGCCGCTCAGCCTCGGCCGGCTCGCCGACCTGGCCGACCTCGGCGACGCCGCGCCGGGGAAGGTCCCGCTCGACCTCGAGTGACCCTCGTGGCCGCCGAGCGGTAGGTTGCCGCGGCGCTCACCGGCGTGTCGGGCGCGGCAACCTACCGGTCGGCGGGGGTGCGGCCGGCCCAGGTCGTCCGCGTCCGGGCGACGTGGGCGTGCATCAGGGCCTCGGCGCCGGCGGCGTCGCGCGCCTCGACGAGGTCGACGAGCACGAGGTGCTCGCGGGCGTTCTCGGCCAGGACGCCGGAGGCGAGCATGCCGGTCAGCCCGAGCAGGCGCGTCTGGCCGCGGAGCTCGGCGACGAGGTCGACCAGCCGGGGGTTGCCGTCGTAGGAGAGCAGCCGCAGGTGGAACTCGCGGTCCGCCTCGGTGTACGCGACGAGGTCGCCGGCGGTCGCGCCGTCGACGATCCGCTGGGCCATCGCGCGGAGCTCCGGCAGGTCCTCGGCGGGTACGTGCGGCGTCACGCGGCCGACCACCGGCGGTTCGAGGAGCTGGCGGATCTGGGTGAGCTGGTCGAGCGACGCGTCGTCGACCTCGCTGACCCGGAAGCCCTTGTTGGGCACGATCGTCACCGTGCCCTCGCGGACGAGGTCGAGCATCGCCTCGCGCACCGGCGTCGCCGACACCCCGAACCGCGACGCCAGGGACGGCGCGGAGTAGACGACGCCGGGCTCCATCTCGCCGGACACGATCGCCGCGCGCAGGGCCTGCGAGACGCGCTCGCGCAGGCTCGTCTTCGGCAGCGTCGTGATGCTGGGTGCGGGGCTCATCGGTCCTCCTCTGCTGTGTGACACCGTACGGCCCCGCTCCCGGTCCTGCCTCGAGCGCGGCCGCACGGACCGCCGACTAGCGTGAGCCCATGCAGATCGCGCACCTGGGGCACTCGGCCGTCCTCGTCCAGACCGACGGGGCCCGCATCCTGATCGACCCGGGCAACCTGTCCGACGCCTGGCACGACCTCACCGACCTCGACGCGGTGCTCGTCACCCACCAGCACCCCGACCACCTGGACCCGGCCGCGCTGCCCGCGCTGCTCCGGGCCAACCCGAAGGCGCGCCTGATCGTCGAGCCGTCGATCCGGACGGCGAGCGAGTCCGGCGACCTCGACCTGCCCGGCGCCGACGCGCTCGCGCCCGACGACCAGACCGCCATCGGCGACGTGCTGGTCACCGCGGTCGGGGGCGCCCACGCCGTCATCCACCCCGACATCCCGCGGATCGGCAACGTCGGCTACGTCCTCCGCTCCGAGGGCGAGCCCAACCTCTTCCACCCCGGCGACTCGTACGCGGTCGCGCCCGGCGGCGTCGACGTCGTGGCCGTGCCGCTCTACGGCCCGTGGGGCGCGCTGCGCGAGACCGTCGACTTCGCCCGGTCGGTCGCCGCGCCGGAGGGGTTCGGCATCCACGACGGGCTGCTCAACGAGCGCGGCCTCGGGCTGGTCATGGGGCGCGTCCGCGACATGACGCCGACGAACCTCGTCGACCTCCGCGGCGGGGAGCTGCGCACCTTCTGACCGCGACGCCCTGAGCTCCGTCCACCGATCGTCCGGGGAGCGCCCTCAGCGGGACGAGCGGGCGGGGCTCAGGGCACCGGCGGCGGCACCACCGAGGGTGCCCCGGGCGGCGGCACCTCGAGGGCGGGCTCGACGGCGTCGTCCGCCGCGTCGGTCGACCGCGACCGGCGCGGGGCGAGCTCCACCAGGTACATCGCCCCGACGATGGCCAGGCCGCCGAGCACCATCCGCACTGTCGGCCGCTCGCCGCCGAGGAGCACCGCGAAGACGGCGGCCCACACGGGCTCGGCGGCCATCACGACGGCGGCGCTGGAGGGCTCCACGTGGGCCTGGGCCCAGGTCTGCAGGACCATGGCGCCGGCCCCGGCGACGACGGCGAGGTAGAGCATCGAGACCCAGTCGCCGGCGGTGGCGGGCAGGGTGACGCCGACGTGGCCGGAGCCGTCGGGGAGCAGCGCCGCGCCCGTGCACACGAGGGTGATGACCACGAGCTGCACGAGGCTGAGCCCGAGCGCGCGCTCCGGGTCGGTGAACCGGCTCAACACGAGGATGTGCAGCGCGTACAGCGCGGCGGAGGCCAGCGTCAGCGCCTCGCCGGAGCCGACGCTGAAGCCCTGCAGGGACAGCACGCCCAGCCCCACCGCCGCCAGCGCCGCCCCTGCCCACGTCGCCGCCCCGATGCGGGAGCGGAAGACGAGAGCGCCGAGCAGCGGGGTCAGCACCACGTAGAGGCTGGTGACGAAGCCGGAGACACTTGCGCTGGTCAGCGAGAGCCCGACGGTCTGCACGATCTGGGCGGCGCCGTACAGCAGCCCGAGGAGCACGCCTCGCCGCAGGACCGTCGCGTCGACGCGCAGCCGCGGCGCGGCCAGCAGGGCCAGCGCGACGGAGGCGATGGCGAAGCGCACGGCCAGCATGTCCAGCACCCCGACCCGGGTGAGGAGGTCCTTCATCAGGAAGAACGTGGAGCCCCAGACCGCCGCCATGGTCAGCAGGGCGGCGAAGGCGAGCCGCTCCGTGCGCGACCTGGTCACGGCGTCAGCCTAGGGACGGCCGACCCCTCCTGGAGGTCTCGTCCAGCGCGGAGCGGGCGCGGATCAGATCAGCGAGAGCGTGACCGTCGACCCCTTGGGGGCCTTGTCACCACCGCCGGGGGAGGCGCTGAACACGTAGCCGAGCCCGAGGTAGCCCGACGCCTTGGTGGTCTTGACCTTGAAGCCGGCCTCGGTGAGGGCGTCCCGGGCGGCGGAGACGCCCATGGCCCGCACGTTGGGGACGGTCACGAGCACCGGGCCCTTGGAGGTGACCAGCGACACCTCGTCGCCCTTGGTCAGGGAACCGGTCGGCGGGTCCTGGCTGATCACGTCGCCGCTGGGGACCTCGTCGGAGTTCTGCTCGGTGACGGTGACGTCGAGACTGGCCTTCTTCATCGCCGCGACCGCCTTGTCGGCGTCCTTGCCGGTCCAGTCGTCGAGCTCGATCGGCTTCGGGCCGCCGCTGACGACCAGTGAGACTGCGGCGTCGCGCTTCAGCGAGGCACCGGGGTCCTGGCCGGCGTCGAGCACGACGCCCTTGGCGACGGTGTCGCTCCAGCGGTTCGTGACCTTGCCCGGCTTGAGGTGGACCGCGGCCAGGGCCGTGGTCGCCGCGTCCTGGGTGAGCCCGACGACCGTCGGCATCGCGAACCGCTCGGGCCCGCGCGAGACGACCGCCTCGATGTGGCTGCCCTTGCGCACCCGGGCGCCGGCGGTCGGCTCGGTGGACACGACCTCGCCCGCGGGCACCGTCTCGCTCCAGCCGTCGGTGAAGTCGACGGCCACGTCCGCGCGCTCGGCGACCGCGCCGGCGTCGGCGCGGCTCAGGGTGGTCAGCGCGGGGGCGCTGGTGAAGCGGCCCTCGGTCAGGTACCAGCCGGTCACCGCGGCGGCGGTGGTGAGCAGCAGGACGAGGATCAGCACGAGCCAGCCGCGGCGGCGGCGGCGCGCCTCGTGCTCGCGCCGCCGGGCGATCCGCTCGGAGTGCTCGGTGCGCGGCAGCCGGACCCGCGGGTCGTGGCCGGGGACCACGGGCGGGGGAGCGTCACGGAACGTCGGGTGGACCGGCTGGTACGCGGTCGCGCCCTGGGCGGCCGCCCCGTAGGCGCCCGCGCCGAAGGGGTGCGGGTCGGTGCGCTCCTCGCGCGGGCGGGCGAAGGACGGACCGGAGGCCGCCCCGATGTGCTGGGTGGCCTCGAGGTCGGCGCGGTCCCCGACCACCTGCGTCTGCGCCGACGCCGTGTCCTGGGCGAGGGTGTCCTCGACCACGGGTGCGGTGGGCGTCAGGTCCTGGGTGAGCTCGGGGTCGTCGCGCAGGCCCTCGCGCAGCGCGGCGCGGACCCGGCGCACCTGGGTGAGCAGCACCCGGCCGTCGGGCGGGCGGAGTGCGGGGTCGCGGGCCGTCGCGCGGGCGACGAGCGCGTCGAGGTAGGGCGGGATCGTCCCGTACGGCGCGAGGGTCGACGGCGGCGGGACGTCGTGGTGGACGTGGGCGTACGCGACCTGGATCGGGGTGTCGCCGCTGTGCGGCTTGCGCCCGGTGAGCAGCTCGAAGAGCACCACCCCGGCGCTGTAGACGTCGCTGCGGGCGTCGGCCACGCCGGTGGTCACCAGCTCGGGCGGCAGGTAGGAGACCGTGCCGATGAGCAGGCCCTGGGTCGCGGTCTGGGTCTGGGAGCTGATCGCCTTGGCCAGGCCGAAGTCGGCGACCTTGACCTTGCCCCGGGCGCCCAGCAGGACGTTCTCGGGCTTGACGTCGCGGTGCACCAGCCCGGCGTCGTGGGCGGCGGCGAGCGCGGAGACGACGGGTTCGAGCAGGTCGAGCGCGGCGAGCGGGTCGAGGGGCGCGTGGGCGTTGACCACGTCGCGCAGCGTCTCGCCCTCGACGTACTCCATGACGATGTAGGGCCGCACGACGTGGCCGTCGACCGCGTCGGCGCCCTGGTCGAAGACCGACACGACGTTGGGGTGCGAGAGCCGCGCGGCCGCGCGGGCCTCCCGGTCGAACTTGCGCGCGAACTCGACGTCGTCGCCGAGGCCGACGTGCATGATCTTGACCGCGACCGTCCGGGTCAGGCGGGTGTCGACGCCGCGGTAGACGGTGGCCATCCCGCCGCGGGCGAGGCGCTCGGTGATCTGGTAGCGGCCGTCGAGGACGCGCCCGACCAACGGGTCACCGGACGGGCCGCGGGAGCCCGGCCCCCGCGAGCCGAAGGTGCTGGTCATCGTCACGCCCGCTCCCGCCGCGATCGCGAGACGGGCGTCGTCTGGTGCCGCCGTCCGCCCTCGCGCTGAGTCGCGAGTCTAGGAGCGCGACGGGGCCTCTCCGCTGCTGACGCGCCGGTCGCCCGCGGGACCGTAGGGGTCCGCCCAGGGGTCGAGACCAGGGTCCTGACCGGTCTCGTCGGGGTCGCGCGGCTCGGCGTGACCCGCGGCCGCGGGCTCGATCCGGCCCCGTCGTGGCGAGGAGGCGCGGGCGTAGCGGCGGACCGGGATGCGCCCGGCCCCGGCGGCCAGCCGCCCGGCCTGCACGGCCAGCCGCATGGCGTGAGCCATGGCGACCGGGTCCTCGGCGCGGGTCACGGCGGAGGCCAGCAGGACGGCGTCGCACCCCAGCTCGAGGGCCCGGGTCGCCTCCGACGCGGTGCCGATGCCCGCGTCGAGGATCACCGGGACGTCGACGTCGGCGACGATCAGCTCGATGTTGTGCTCGTTGCGGATGCCGAGGCCCGAGCCGATCGGGGCGCCCAGCGGCATGACCGCGGCGCACCCGGCGTCGGCCAGCCGGCGGGCTAGCACCGGGTCGTCGTTGGTGTACGGCAGCACGACGAAGCCGTCCGCGACGAGCCGCTCGGCGGCGTCGAGGAGCTCGATCGGGTCGGGCAGCAGGGTGACCTCGTCGGCGATCACCTCGAGCTTGACCCAGTCGGTCTCCAGCGCCTCGCGGGCGAGCTGCGCGGTCAGCACGGCGTCGGCGCTGGTGTAGCAGCCGGCGGTGTTCGGCAGCACGGCGATCCCGTGCCGGTCGAGCACGTCGAGCACCGATCCCGGGGCGTCCGGGTCCACCCGCCGCATCGCGACGGTGGTCAGCTCCGTGCCCGAGGCGAGCAGCGCGGCCTCCATGACCTCGAGGCTCGGCGCTCCGCCCGTCCCCATCACCAGCCGCGACCCGAACGACCGGCCGGCGATCACCAGCGGGTCGGGACCGGCCAGGTCCCGTGCGTCAGCCACCCTGCACCGCCGTCACGACCTCCACGCGGGACCCTTCCTCGAGCGTCGTCGTGCGGTGCCGGGCGCGGGGGACCACCGCGCCGTCCAGGGCCACGGCGAAGCCCCGCGGCGCCTGGTCCCCGAGCCCGAGCACCTCGGCGACCGTCGCGCTCGCGTCGACCTCGCGGCGCTCGCCGTTGACGAAGACGATCACGCGACGCTCCCGGCGGTGCGCAGCCGCCGCGTCGGCGCCGGCTCGCGGTCGAAGCGGCCCAGCGCGAACGGCTCCGCGACGGGGTCGAGGACGCCCGTGGTGACGTACGCGGCGGTGACGTCGGCGGTCACCGGCGTCAGCAGCACGCCGTTGCGGTGGTGCCCGGTGGCGAGCGTCAGGCCCTCGAGCGCGCAGGGACCCAGGATCGGGGCGTTGTCCGGCGTGCCTGGACGCCAGCCGACGTTGGTCTCGGCGATCGCGTACTCGGCGCTCAGCGGGATCACCTGGCGGGCGTCGCGGAGGAGCTCGTAGACCCCGCCGGCGGTCACCCGGTCGTCGAAGCCCTGCTCCTCGACCGTCGCGCCGACCACGACCTCGCGGCCGTGCTCGCGGGGGACGACGTAGACCTCGTTGCCGCGGCTGAACGCGCGCACGGTCAGGCCGGGGCCGGGCAGGCGGCCCGGGTCGAGGCGGAGCACCTGGCCCTTCACCGGGCGTACGGGGACGTCGGGCACGCCCTCGACCTGCGCGGCCCAGGAGCCGTTGGCCAGCACCACGCTTCCGGCGGCCAGCGTCGTCCCGTCGACCAGGGTCACGCCGGTCACCCGGTCCGCGTCGCTCTCCACGCGCTTGACGAACCCCGTGACCGTCCGCACCCCCGTTCGCTCCGCGGCGGTGGTCAGCGCCTCGAGCAGCACCCGGTTGTCGCAGCTCCAGTCGCTCGGCACGAGCAGCCCGCCGCGCACGGTGGGCGCCAGCAGCGGCTCGTGGGCGCGGCACTCCCGGCTCGTCAGGCGCTCCGCGGCCAGGCCCTGGCGCTGGAGGTAGTCGGCGAACGTGCGCAGCCGCGCCAGGTCGTCGGCGTCGGAGGCCACCGAGAGCGTCGGTCCGCGCCGCAGCCCGGACGGCCCGCCCGAGGCATCGACCACCTCGTCGGCGAAGGTCGGCCAGCGCTCGCCCGAGGCCTGGTTGAGGGCGAGCAGGGTCCGCTCGGTGAAGGTCGTCTCGGTGACCGGAGCGAGCATGCCCGCGGCGACGCGGGAGGCGGCCAGCGAACGTTCGCCGACCACGAGGGCGACGTCCAACCCGGCCTGGGCGAGGCGCCAGGCCGTCGCGGTCCCGATCAGCCCGCCGCCGACGACCACGACGTCCGCGCCGCTCACGCCGGCCTCCCGTCCACGGCCTCACCCTAGGCCGTGGCCGTGCGGGATGATCGGGACGTGACCGTGATGACGAGCCTCGCCTCCCGGCTGCGGTCGGCGCGGCTCTACCTCTGCACCGACGCGCGCGAGCGGCAGGGCGACCTCGGGGACTTCCTGCGCGAGGCCTTCGCGGGCGGGGTGGACGTCGTCCAGATCCGGCAGAAGGACATGGACCGCGACGCCGAGCTGGCCGCGCTCGAGGTCGCCCGCTCGGTCGCCACCGCCTCGCGGACGGGGGCGCCGCCGATCGTCTGCGTGAACGACTCGCCGCGCATCGCCCAGGCCTTCGCCGCCGACATGCTGCACCTCGGCCAGACCGACGGCTCGGCCCACCGTGCCCGCCGGCGCCTGCACGAGTGGGCCCTCGTCGGGCGCTCGACCCACACCCCGGAGCAGGCCGACGAGGCACTGGCCGATCCCGACGTCAGCTACTTCGCCGTCGGCCCGGTGCACGCCACCCCGACCAAGCCCGACTACGTCCCGGTCGGTCTCGACCTGGTCCGCCACGCCGCCAGGATCGCCCCCGTCGGCGACGTGACGTCCGAGCCGTGGTTCGCGATCGGCGGGCTCCACCTCGGCAACCTCGACGAGGTGGTCGAGGCCGGCGCGCGCCGGGTCGTCGTCGTCCGCGCGATCACCGAGGCCTCCGACCCCCGCGCCGCCGCCCGCGCGCTCTCCGACCGGCTCGGGCAGGCGTGGGCGGACGACCCGGCCCTCGCCTCGTACGCGCTCCGCTCCGCCTCGCTCGGCCTGTGAGCCAGGAGGCTCCGCGCGGGGCCGCGCCGGCGGAGGCGCCGCGCACTCGCGGTCCGCGCAACGCCGTGGTCGCCGTCGCGCTGCTGGCGCTCGTGCTGGTCGTCGTCCTCACCCGCCTCGTGGGCGGAGGTCCGGAGGGCACCGGGCCGGGTTCCGCCGAACCGGGCACGAGCGCGTCGCCGGCGCCCTCGTCCTCGGCCACGTCCTCGCGGAGCGCCACCACCCGGGCGCCCTCCGCGGCAGCCACGCGGGACCCCGAGACCGGGCTCCGCCTCGTCGCGCTGAGCAGCCTCCCGCGCGAGGCGCAGCAGACCGTCGCGCTGGTCGAGCGCGGCGGGCCGTTCCCCTACCGGCAGGACGGCGCGACCTTCGGCAACCGCGAGCGGCGCCTGCCCTCGCACCCGAGCGGCTGGTACCGCGAGTACACCGTCGTCACACCCGGCGAGGACGACCGCGGCCCGCGCAGAATCGTCACCGGCGACGACGACCGGCAGGTCTTCTACACCGGCGACCACTACGGCTCGTTCGTCCGGGTCGCCCGGTGAGCGGGCTGCGCGGCGGGGTGCGGCGGGTCCTCGGTCCGGCGGAGGAGGTCGGGGCCCTGCTCGCCGAGGACGGCTGGGACGTCGGGCTCGTGCCCCGGGCGGGCGACGACGCGGCGCTCTGGGACGGCTTGACCTCCGCGCTGGCCCTGCCCGGGTGGTTCGGTCGGAACCTCGACGCCCTCGAGGAGGCCCTCCACGACCTCGAGCGGCCCACTGCGCTCGTCGTCGCCGCCTGGTGGGCGTACGCGACCGCGCGCCCCGACCGCTGGGCCTCGCTGCTGGAGCTGCTCACGGGACGGTCAGCGGAGGAGCCCCCGCTCCTCGTCGTGCTCGCGGATTGAGGGCGACGGAGGACAGACCGGGAGGCCGCGCTGGCGCGCGCTCTCGGCGGAGGTCCGGCATAGCCTCGATGGATGGCTCCCCAGACACCGTCCTCACCCTCCGCGGGAGGCTCCACGCTGCTCTTCGGCGGCCGCAGGACCGGGCGGGAGGACGACGCCCTGGTGCCGCGGCTCGAGCGCCGGACCGGCGCCGCCGGCGAGCGGTGGGTCGTCCGCTCCTTCGCCGCCGCCCGGACCGTGCTGCGCGCCGAGGGCTCGGTCCGTCAGGCCGGCTTCCTGCCCGACGGGGGCGAGCTGCCGGACACGATGCACCGGCCGATCCTCTACCAGGAGGGTGCGGAGCACCGCAGCCAGCGCAGCGCCACCGCGCGTCACTTCGCCCCGAAGGTCACCGAGGGCTACCGCGCCATGATGGAGCGGCTGGCCGACCGGCTCGTGGCCCGCCTCGACCGCGGCCGCCCGGTCGCGATCAGCGACCTGTCCCTGCACATGGCCGTCCAGGTCGCCGCGCGCGTGCTCGGTCTGACCAGCTCCCCGCCCGGGCTGGCCCGGCGGCTGGAGGCCCTTTTCCGGACCGGCGCCGTCGACGAGCAGGGCCCGCGCCTGCTGGCCCGGGCGCGCTCGTACGGCCGGGCGCTCGGACCGCTGGCGTTCCACGTCCTCGACGTCTACCCGGCGATCCTCGCCCGCCGGATCCGTCCGCGGGAGGACGTGATCAGCGACCTCGTGGGTCGCGGGTACTCCGCCCCGGCCGTCCTCACCGAGGCGATCACCTTCGGTGCGGCCGGCATGGCGACCACGCGGGAGTTCATCAGCGTGGCCGCGTGGCACCTGCTGGACGACGACGACCTGCGTACGCGCTACCTGGCCGGCAGCGAGGCCGAGCGGATGGGGGTGCTCGCCGAGATCCTGCGGCTCGAGCCCGTGGTCGGTCACCTCTACCGCCGGACCACCGCTCCCGTGACGGTCAGCGACGGCGACGAGACCGTCGAGCTCGCGCCCGGCACGCTGGTCGACCTCGACATCCGCGCGATCAACGCCGACGCCGAGGTGCTCGGCGAGCAGCCCCTGCGGGTCGGCGTCTTCCGGGACCTGCCGCGTGGGGTGCCCGACGCGGTCATGAGCTTCGGGGACGGCAACCACCGCTGCCCGGGCAACGCGATCGCCCTCCTCGAGAGCGACGTGTTCCTGACCCGGCTGCTCGCGCAGGACCTGGTGGTCGTCTCGCCGCCCCAGCTGGCGTGGAACGCGCTGATCGAGAGCTACGAGCTGCGCGGCTTCCTCGTCCGCCGTCGCTGACGCCTGCCGTCAGGCGCCGAGCGTCGACCAGCCCCCGTCCGACGCGATCACCTGGCCGGTGACCCAGTCGGCCTCGTCGCTGACCAGCCACCCCACGAGCCGGGCCGCGTCCTGCGGCGTGCTCGCGCGACCGCCGGGGTTGCGCTCGGCGACCCAGGCCCAGGCCGCCGCGTCGTGGTGGCCGGTGTCGTTGGGTCCCGGGTTGACGCAGTTGACGGTGATCCCGCGTCCGGCGAGGTGCGCGGCCAGCGTCGGCGTCAGCTCGCGGAGCGCCGCCTTCGAGGCGATGTAGGGCAGCTCGTCGGGCATGACGCCGTGGTACTGCCCGCTGGTGAACAGCACCACCCGACCGCCGCGGCCGGTGTCGCGCTCCCGGGCGAACGCCTGGACCAGGAGCAGGGTCGCGCGGGTGTTGACCGCGTACGTGAGGTCCACCTCGGCGGCCGTGAGCTCCTCGAGCGACTGCCGGGCGCTGCGCGCGTGGTTCGCGACGAGGACGTCCAGCCGGCCGAACGCCTCGACCGCGTGCGCGACCAGCCGCGCCGGGGCGTCGGGCTCGGCGAGGTCGGCGCTCACGTGGACGAGCCGCCCGCCTTCCGCCCGCAGCTCCTCGACGAGCTGCTCGGCGCCGCCGGCGTCGACCCGATCGCCGTCGGCGGGTTCCCACGCGTGCACGACCACCGCGGCGCCGTCCGCGACCAGCCGCCGGACGACCGCCGCCCCGATCGCGCTGCGACGGCTCGCACCCGTGACCAGGGCGACCCGACCGTCGAGGGGCAGCGGGGACGACACGCTGCGCACCCTAGGTCGGACCTGTCGCGCCGTGGAGCGGGCCGGTCAGGTCGTCGGTGAGGACGCGGTCGAGCGCCGCCCGGCCGAGCGGGCCCCAGCCCGGCTTGCCGCCGGGCAGGCCGCGGTCGCCGTTCTGGCCCATCAGCATCAGGAAGAGGCTCTTGAGCAGGGCGTGCCCGCGGGCGCGGCGGACGGCGCCCGGGTCGGGCGCGTAGGCGGTGAGGAAGGTTCGTGCCGCACCGGCGGGCAGCAGCACCCAGGCGGCGGCCAGGTCGAGGGCCGGGTCGCCGACGAACAGGTCGCCGAAGTCGACGACGCCCGCCAGCGTCCCGTCCTCGACGACGACGTTGGCCGGGTGGAGGTCGCCGTGGACCCACACGGGCGCGCCGTCCCAGGCGGGGGCGGCGACGGCGTCGGCCCAGACCGCACGGGCGGCGTCGGCGTCGCCCACGGCGGCGTCGACGGAGCCGAGGAGCCCCTCGAAGCCCGCGGTGCGGTCCCGCGGGTGCGCGCCGCGGCCGGTGTCAGTCGGGGCGTCGTCCGGTGCGGTCACGTGCAGGGCGCGCAGGAACGCCGCGAGGCTCTGCGCGGCGTGCTGCGGGCGGTCGATCGAGCCGCGGTCCAGGGGCGTCCCGGGCACCCAGGTCACGACGGTCCACAGCTTCCCGAACCGCTCGGACGGAGCCCCGACGCGTACGGGCACGGGGACCCGGAGCGGGAGGCGCGGGGCGAGGACCGGCAGCCAGCGCCGTTCGTTCAGCTGGTGGTCCGGGGTCGTGTCCATCCGCTGCACGCGGACGGCGAGGTCGTCACCGAGGCGCCACATCTGGTTGCCCCAGCCGCCGTCGACCTCGCGGAGCGGCAGGCCGGCCAGGTCGGGGTGCTGGTCGAGCAGGAGGTCGCGGACGAGCCCGGCGCTGGTCCCTCCGCTCATCGGGCCACCCTAGGGACCGGGAGCGAGGGTGAGGACCGACCGGGCTCCTCGTCGCCCCGGTGTCGCCCTAGGGTCGGGGCGGTGATCAGCGGACGCCTCATCAGCCGGAGCTGTACGACGAGCTGGTCGGACTGGAACCACGGCGACCTCTACCTCACCGCCGAGGCGCTGGTGCGGGTCCGCCTCCCCGTGCCGACCGCCGAGGGCCGCCGGTTCCGCGACACCGTCGGGCCGACGCCGCGCTACCGCGACCTGCCGTCCGCCGACGAGGCGGGGCCGCTGCTCGACCTCGACCCCACGAACCGCTGCATCCGGTTGACCGAGATCACCTCGGCCCGCCTCCGCCGCGGGGCCCTCAACGACCGCCTCGCCCTGACCCTGCAGGACGGCACCCGCTCGAAGCTGCTCTGGCTGCGGGTCGACCCCGCGTACGACGTCCTGGCGAGGGAGCTCCCGGACCGGCTGGGAACCGCCTTCCGCAAAGGTTGAGCACCCGAGCGGTGCTCAGGTCGTGACGGTCCCGGTGGTCGTCAGGGCATCGCGGACCACGGGGAAGAGGTCGCCCCAGCAGCCGACGATCTTGCCCTGCACGAAGCGGTAGATCACCAGCTCCTGCGTCGCGACGCTGCGCCCGGTCGGGGCGATGCCGTCGAACGTCCCGGTGTGCGTCCCGCGCCCGATGAGCCGCGCGACGACGGTGTCGCCCTCGACGACGCGTTGCTGCAGGTCCCAGTGGTAGTCGGGGAAGGCCTCGAGCACGACCTCGATGCGGCGCAGGTACGGCGCGAGCCCGTCGTCCACGCCCGACCCGCCGACCTCGTCGGAGACCAGCTCGGCCACCAGGTCCAGCCGGTGGGCGTTGCACGCGGCGAGGTAGCGCTCGTACAGGGCGACGACGTCGTCATGGTTCGCTGCCACGTCGGTCATGCTCACACGGTGCAGGTTCCGTGGGCGGGGCGGCGGCGCGGTTCCATGACGCGCTGGACGGCCTCGACGAGCCCCATCGCTCCAGCTGGGCTCCGAACGTGGCCGTCGCCCAACAACTCTGCGCATCTGACCACCTCACGGGTGGTCAGATGCGCAGAAGTTCAGCGGCGGAGTTCGACGACGCGGCGTTCGCGCCCTCAGTTCAGCGCGCGGGTCCCCTCGGGGAGCGTGCCGCCGCCGATGACCGTCGCGGCCGCGTCCTGAAGGGCGGTCAGCGCGACGCGCTGGGTGAAGGGGCCGGTGGAGACGCGGGCGACGCCGAGCTCCTGCAGCTCGCTGGTGGGGAGCGAGGCGCCGGGGACGCTGATCACCGTCAGCTTCTGCGGGCCGAAGGCCTCGGCGACCGTCTTGATCTCGTCCCGGGCGAGGAGGCCGGGGACGAAGACGACGGGGGCGCCGGCGGCGAGGAAGGCCTGACCGCGGCGGATCACCTCGTCGATGACCTGCGGACGCGGGGTGTCACCGGCACGGACGACGGCGTCGGTGCGGGCGTTGAGCACGAAGTCGATGCCCGCGTCGCGCCCGGCGGCGAGGACGGCCTCGACCGCGGCGACGGCCTCGTCGAGCGGCTTCATCTGGTCCTCGAGGTTGCCGCCCACGACGCCGACCTCGATCGCGCGGCGCGCGGTCGCGCCCGCGTCGCCGTAGCCGGCCTCGAAGTCCATCGACACGGGCAGGCCAGTGTCGGAGACGATCCGGCGGACCATGTCGAGGTGCAGCTCGAGGGGGATGTTCTCCCCGTCCTCGTAGCCGAAGGTCGCGGCGATCGAGTGGCTGGCGGTCGCGAGGGCCTTCACGCCCTCGACCGCGGCGACGGTACGCGCGGAGACCACGTCCCAGACGTTGGCGAGGACGAGCACCTCCGGGGCGGTGTGGAGGTCCAGCAGGGTCTTGGCGCGTGTCGCGAGGTCGGTCATGCTCCTGGCAACCGGGTCGGGCGCCTCCTGATTCCGTCGGACGGTTCCGCCCTGGGCATATCCGGTCCCGCGGGGCTGACGGGCGGGGGAGGGGCGTACTAGCGTCCGACCATGACGACGGTGGTCCCCTTCCCGCGCCGGCGCGAGCCAGAGCCCACCCGGCCCGAACCGCTGTGGCGCGAGGTCGTGGGCGCCCAGCTGCGCGAGGAGCGACGCCGGCGCGGCGAGCGCATCGCCGACGTCGCCGCCCGGGCCGGCGTCTCCCCGCAGTACCTCTCCGAGATCGAGCGCGGTCGGAAGGACCCGTCCTCGGAGGTCCTGGCGGCGCTGTCCGGCGCGCTCGGGCTGCGCGTGCTCGACCTGACCCAGCGCTCGTCGGGCCGCCTGGCCGCGCGCGCGGTCTCTGTCGGCCGCCCGACCGGACCGGTCGCCCTCGCCGCCTGAACCCGCGTACGGGCCCCGGGCCTCAGGGCTCGCGGGAGGGGAGCACCAGGTCCACGACGCCGTAGCGGACCGCCGCCTGCGCGTCGAGGACGAGGTCGCGCTCGGTGTCCTCGCGCACCTGCGCGGTGCTCCGGTGCGTGTGCGCGGCGAGGATCTCCTCCTGCTGCGCCCGGACGCGGGCCACCTCGTCGGCCTCGAGGATGAGGTCGGGCACGGTCCCGCGCCCCTCGGCGGCGGGGGCGTGGATCAGCACCCGGCCGTGGGGCAGGATGCTGCGCCGCCCGGGCGTCCCGCCGGCGAGCAGCAGCGCGGCGGTGGCCGCCGCCTGCCCGACGCAGGTCGTCTCGACGGCCGGCCGGATGAACTGCATGGCGTCGTAGATCGCCAGCGTCGCCGGGATCGAGCCGCCCGGGGAGTTGACGTAGAGCGACACCGGGAGCTCGGCGCTCTCGTTCTCCAGGTGCAGCAGCTGGGCGATCACCGCGTTGGCGACGCCGTCGTCGATGCCCGTGCCGAGGTAGACGATCCGGTCGGCGAGCAGCCGGCTGTAGACGTCGACCGTCCGCTCGCCGCGGGTGGTCTGGAGGGTGACGTACGGGATGGCGTAGCTGCTCATCGCGCGACCCCCATCCCGACGGGGCGACGCCGGCCGGGCAGCACGTCGTCGAGGCGTTCGACGACCGCGTCGACGAACCCGTACGCCAGCGCCTCCTCCGCGGTGAACCACCGGTCGCGCTGCGAGTCGCGCTCCACCTGCTCGACGGGCTGGCCGGTGTCGGCGGCGATGAGGCCGAGCACCGTGTCGCGGGTGTGGCGCAGGTCGTCGGCCTGGATGGCGATGTCCATCGCCGAGCCGCCGATCCCGGCCGAGCCCTGGTGCAGCAGCACCTTGGCGTGCGGCATGCACCAGCGCTTGCCGCGCGTGCCCGACGACAGCAGGAACTGCCCGGCGCTGTAGGCCATGCCGAGGTTCACGGTCGCGACGTCGTTGGGGATCGTGCGCATGCAGTCGCGGATCGCCAGCATCCCCGGCACCGAGCCGCCGGGGGAGTTGATCAGCAGGGCGATGTCGGCCTGCGGGTCCTCGGCCGCGAGCAGCAGGAGGGCGTGGCAGAGGCGGTTGCTGTTGCGCTGCTCGAGGGGTTCGCCCAGCACGAGGGTGCGCCGTTCGAGCAGCAGCTGGTAGAGCCCGCGGTCCAGCGCGGACTGCGGGTCGGTCGTGTCGTCGTCGCTCATGCGGCCAGCCTGCGAGCGCGAGGACGGCGACGACAGGTCGCGCTGCCGGCAGCAGCGCTGCCCTGGGCAGCGTGGGCGGGCCGCGCGGCACGGGCCGCGGAGGCGGTCGGCGGAGCACCGGCTCGCTAGGGTTCGCGAGGTGCCGCTGGTGACCGAGCTCGAGCGCCCCCGCGCGACGCCGGACGCCCGGATCGTCGTCGCGGACGTGGCCCTGGCCGTGCTCGCCGTCGGCTCGTCCGCGGTCCTGCTCAAGGTGCTCTCGCCGCGCGCGGACGCCGGGGACTGGGTCTTCGTCGTGCTCGTCGCGCTGCCCCTGGCCCTGCGCCGCACCGTGCCGCGCACGACCGCGGCCCTGGTCGGCCTCGCCGCCGCCGTCCAGGTCCTGGTGGGCTCGCCCGTCGGGTTCCACGACGCCGCCGTGCTCGTCGCGCTGGCGACGGTGACGGGCTGGACGACCCGGCGTACGGGGCTGGTCGTCCTCGCGCTCGCGGCCCTGCTGGTCGGGCTCGCCGCGCTGACCCCGTGGTGGGCCTACCTCGACTCCCGCCTCGGACCCGCGACCGGCACGACCCACGTCCTCACGACCCTCGGGGCGCTGGTGCTGCTGCTGGCCGCGTGGGCGTACGGGGAGCAGACGCGGCGGGCGCGCGCCGGTGCGGAAGCCGTCCGCGAGCGCGCGGCGCTCGCCGAGCGGGAGCGCGAGCAGCAGGCGGAGCTGGCCGCCGCGGCCGAACGGGCGCGCATCGCGCGCGAGATGCACGACGTCGTCGTCCACGGGCTGTCGGTGATGGTGGTGCAGGCCGAGGGCGCCCGCTACGCGCTGCCCGAGTCCGCCGCGACCTCCCGCGAGGCCCTCGCGCAGGTCGCGCAGACCGGGCGCACCGCGCTCGGCGAGATGCGCCAGCTGCTCGGCCTGCTGCGCGCGGCGCCGGCCGGGACCGCGGCCGGCGGCGGAGGGCCCGTGCCGGGCCTCGACGACCTGGACGCGTTGGTCGAGCAGGCCCGGTCGGCCGGCGCCGCGGTGTCGGTACGCCGTCGCGGCGACCTCGCCCGGGTGGCCCCGGTGGTCGGGCTCACCGCGTACCGGGTCGTGCAGGAGGGTCTGACGAACGCGCGCCGCCACGGCGGGGACCGCGTCGAGGTCGTGCTCGAGGTCGAGGGGGAGGAGCTGGTGGTGCAGGTCCACGACGAGGGGAACGGTGGTCCGGCCGCCGGGTCGGGGACGCCGGGGTTCGGGCTGACCGGGCTGCAGGAGCGCGTGGCCGCGGTGGGTGGTCGCGCTGCGGCCGGACCGGCGCCCGCGGGTGGGTTCACGGTGCGGGCCTGCCTGCCGCTGCGGCCGGGCGGTGCGTCGTGACGATCTCGGTCTTCCTCGTCGACGACCAGGACCTCGTGCGCTCGGGCCTCGCCCTGGTCGTGGCCTCCCAGCCCGACCTCGAGGTCGTGGGCCAGGCGCGCGACGGCGCCGAGGCCGTCGCCCAGCTCCGGAGGACGCCGGCCGACGTGGTCCTCATGGACGTCCGGATGCCGCGCATGGACGGGGTCGAGGCGACGCGGCTGATCACCCGCGGCCAGCCCGCGGGGGAGCCGCCGCGGGTGCTCGTGCTCACCACGTTCGACCTCGACGAGCACGCCTTCGCCGCGCTGCAGGCCGGGGCGTCCGGCTTCCTGCTCAAGGACGCGCCGCCGGAGGACCTGCTCGCGGCGATCCGTACGGTCCACCTCGGCGAGACGGTCGTCGCTCCCAGCACGACCCGGCGCCTGGTCGAGCGCTACGCGACGGCCACCGCGAGCCGCGGGCCCCGCGCCGAGGACGCGAAGGTCGTGGCCGGGCTCACCGACCGCGAGCGCGAGGTGCTGGGCGCCATCGCCCGAGGTCGCAGCAACCCCGAGATCGCGCAGGACCTGTTCGTGTCCGAGGCCACGGTGAAGACCCACGTCGGCCGGCTCCTCGCCAAGACCGGCCGGCGCGACCGGGTGGCGCTCGTGATCCTCGCCTACGCCGCCGGGCTCGCCGCCGCGGACTGAGCCGACCCTCGTCCTAGAAGGCCCGGCGCACCGCGGCGTCGGCGAGCGCCCGCAGGGCCTCGCGGCCCTCGTCGGTGACCTCGGCGGTCTCCAGCGCGGCGAGCGACTCCTCGTACGCGGCCTCGATGGTCGCCTCGACCTCGGCGGCGGCGCCCGAGGACTGGACGAGCTCCTGGAGCCGGGCGACGCCGTCGGGCCCGAGGTCAGGGTCGCCGAGCAGCGCGACGAGGAGCCCGCGCCCGGCGTCGTCGGTGCGGGCGTACGCGTGGGCGACGATCGCGGTCCGCTTGCCCTCGCGCAGGTCGTCCCCGGCCGGCTTGCCCGTGACCGCCGGGTCGCCGAACACGCCGAGCAGGTCGTCGCGGAGCTGGAAGGCCCGCCCGAGCGGCGACCCGTACGCGGCGAGGCGCTCGAGCAGGCGGTCGTCCGCCCCGCCGATCGCGGCGCCGGCCTGCAGCGGCCGCACCACGGTGTAGCGGGCCGACTTGTGCTCGGTGACGCGGTCGACGTCGGCGAGCGCCACGCGCAGGTCGACGCGGCCGTCGACCTCGGGCAGCCACCGGGTGAGCGGCTGGGCCTGCACGAGCATGTCGAGGTACTGCCCGCAGGTCACCTCGGTGCGCATCCGGTCGACCAGGGGCTGCGCCCGCCGGCGAGCGTCGTCGGCGAGGCCGGCCTCGCCCAGCAGCTGCGCCGACCACATGATCAGCAGGTCGCCGAGCAGGATCGCGCCGGCCCGGCCGAAGCCGGGGCCGTCCCCGAGCCAGCCCGCCTCGTCGTGCAGCGCCTCGAAGCGGCGGTGGGCCGCGGGCCGGCCGCGCCGCACGTCCGAGGAGTCCATGACGTCGTCGTGCACGAGCGCGCTGGCGTGCAGCAGGTCGAAGCTCGCGGCGGCGTCGAGGAGCGCCCCCAGCCCGTCCTCGGCGGGCCGGCCGGCCGCGGCCACGAACCCCCACGCCGCGAACGCGGGACGCAGCCGCTTGCCGCCGTCCAGCAGCTCCGCGGCCATGGTCCGGACCGCGGCGAGCTCGACGCCCATCGGCTCGAGGACGGGGGCCTGGCGCTGCACGAAGGCGGCAACGCGGGCGGACACGGCGCGTCGGAACGACGCCGAGACGGGGTCGGCCGGGTCGAGGACGTCTCGGACCGCGGGCACCGCTCCGGGAGCCTGGACGTGCCGCGTCGTGACGGGCGGTGCCGGTGTGACCACCAGGAGAGAGTACGGAACCGCCACGGGCCGGGCACCTATCGTTGGTGCGTGCCCGGGCCTGCTGTCGTCGCCGCGCGCCCGCGCCTCTCCCGCCCGGGCCGCGGTCCCACCGTCGCCCAGCTCCTCGAGGCGGGGGAGCGGCCGCTGGTGTCGTTCGAGCTGTTCCCGGCGAAGGACGCGGAGCAGCACCGCCAGCTCTGGACGACGATCCGCGAGCTCGAGTCGCTGGGCCCCGACTTCGTCTCGGTGACGTACGGGGCGTCCGGCTCGACCCGCGACCGCACGGTCAGCGCGACGCAGCAGATCGCCGAGCAGACGACGCTGCGCCCGATGGCCCACCTCACCGCGGCGAGCCAGAGCCGCGACGAGCTGCGCCACGTCGTGGGGGCGTACGCCTCGGTCGGCATCAACCACATCATGACGATCCGTGGCGACATGCCGGGCGGGCCGACGGTCCCCTGGGAGGCGCACCCCGACGGTCTCGCCAACGCGACCGAGCTGGTCTCGCTGGTCGCCGGGCTCGGCGACTTCTGCATCGGGGTGGCCGCCTTCCCCGACCTGCACCCGCAGACCCGCGACGCCGACCTCGACGCGCGGCTCCTGGTCGCCAAGCAGCGCGCGGGCGCCAGCTTCGCCATCACGCAGCTGTTCTTCACCGCGGAGCGCTACTTCGACCTCGTGGCGCGCGTGCGGGCGCTGGGCAGCGACCTGCCGATCATCCCCGGGATCATGCCCGTGACCCGCATCAGCCAGATCGAGCGGTTCGCCGACCTGTCGGGTGCCGCGCTGCCCGCCTTCGTCACCGACCGGCTCCACGAGGTGGAGCACGACCCGGCGCTCGTCCGGGCCGCGGGGGTCGACCTGGCGACGGCGCTGTCGGAGGAGCTGCTCGCCGGCGGGGCCCCCGGGCTGCACTTCATCACCATGAACCGCTCGCCCGCGACGCGTGAGATCTACGCCCGGCTGCGTTCTTCTCTGCAACGCAAATAAGAATTTCCGGCGCTCCGCCTTGCACCCAGGCGCGATGTGCCTTCAGGATGACAACGTCATCATTCAGGTCGACGGGGGTCGACCGCCAGGACTCATCTCTTACAGGAGCATGGAGCCGTGCACGTCGACCCCGCACCTGCCACGTACGTGGGCACGATCCTGACCGCCGTCCGCTCGTTCAACCAGAACCGCGTCTGCGCGGCCCTGGACGACGCGGACGCCACCCTCGGTCTGGACACCACGATCGACGAGATCGTCTTCCCGGCGCTGCGCGTCGTCGGCACCTTCTGGTCGAGCGGCACGCTCGACGTCGCCCACGAGCACGTGCTCTCCTCGGCGATGACGCGCTGGGTCGCGGCCCGGTCGTCGGTCCTCCCCGCACCCAGCCGCCGCGGCACGATCCTGCTGGCCGCCGGCCCGGAGGACCTCCACACGCTCGCGCTCGACTGCCTCGACCTGCTGCTCGTCAGCCGTGGGGTCGAGGTGTGCAACCTGGGTGCGCAGACGCCGGTGGCGTCGCTGCTCGTCGCCCTCCGCTCGGTCCACCCGAGCGCCGTGGTCGTCTGCTCGCACACCCCGACCGTGGCCAGCCCGGCGGTCCGCTCGGTGCGGGCGATCTCCGACGCAGGCGTCCCCGTGTACTTCGCCGGCTCGTCGTTCTCCTCGCAGTTCTTCCGCCAGAACTCCCCGGGGGTCCCGCTGGACGGCACCCTGCGGGAGTCGGCGGACGTGATCACGAGCCGCCACACCACGCCGCCCCCGGAGCCCTCGGTGCTGCCGCGCGAGCACTTCCGGCAGCGGGCCGCGGCCAGCGCCTGACGCCCGGCCGTCCACCACCCGCGAGGGTGGAGGACGACCGGGGTGCCCGGTGGCTCAGCCGAACCGGTGCCAGGCGACCTCGGGCGAACGGTAGAAGTTCACGCCGGCCGCCTCCCAGCGGGGCCCCTGCACCGCGAGCTGCACCAGGTAGGGCTCGAGGTCGTGCGTCCGCCGCGGTGACCAGCCGATCTGGGCGATGCCGGCCAGGCGCGGGAAGGCCATCAGCTCGACCGTCGTGATGTCGGGCAGCGTCTCGGTCCACACGGGCGCGAGCACGCCGGCGACCGCCGACGACGGGACGCCCGCCACGAGCGTCGCCGGGTCCCAGGCGTAGGAGTCGGAGACGGGCACCACGGCGGCCCAGTCCTGGCCGTAGGTGAAGGTCGGGTCGTACTTCATGTCGAGGTACGCGTGGTCGGCCGGTGCCATGACCAGGCGCTGGCCCTTCCGCGCGGCCTCCTGCGCCAGCGCGATGTCGTCCTTCGACCCCGTCGTGCCCCAGTAGGCGGCGATGCTCTTCTTCGCCGGGTCGGCCGAGGCGGTCTGGTGCCAGCCCCACATCCGCTTGCCGTGCTGCCGCAGCACCTTCTGGGCGGCGTCGACCATCTTCGTGTAGTCGGCCTGGGTGGTGCTGTGGGCCTCGTCGCCGCCGATGCTCACGTACTTCCCCGGCGTCAGCGCGGCGACCTCGCCGAGCACGTCGGACAGGAAGCGGTAGGTGACGTCCTTGTCGGCGCACAGCGAGCTGAAGCCGACCTCGGTGCCGGTGTAGGGCGCCGGGGCCTTGCCGTCGCAGTTGAGCTCGGCATAGCTGGAGAGCGCCGCGTTGGTGTGGCCGGGGAGGTCGATCTCGGGGACGACGGTGATGTGGCGGGCCTTCGCGTACGCGACGAGGTCGGCGTACTGCTCCTGGGTGTAGTAGCCGCCCTTCGTGCCGCCGGTCTCGAGCGCGCCGCCGTACGTCGCGAGCCTCGGCCAGCTGCGGATCTCGAGCCGCCAGCCCTGGTCGTCGGCGAGGTGGAGCTCGAAGGTGTTCAGCTTCAGCGGGACCATCGCGTCGATGTAGGCCTTGACCTCCTCGACGCTCATGAAGTGCCGGGCGACGTCGAGCATCGCGCCGCGCACCGGGTAGCGCGGGGAGTCGCTGACCCGGACCCGCGGGATCGACCACGTCGTGCCCTCGGCGCGCTGGTGGCCCTCGACCGCGGCGGGCATGAGCTGGCGCAGCGTCTGCACGCCGTGGAAGAGGCCGGTGCTCGTTCGCGCCTCGATCGTGACGCTCTTCGTGCCGACCTCGAGGCGGTAGCCCTCCGTGCCGAGGCTGGCCGGTCCGCCGGTGCGGAGCACGACGCGTCCGGGCGCCTTCGAGCCGCGTTCGACCGGCCAGTCGTAGCCGGTGGGGGTGCGCAGGAAGTCCGCCAGGTAGTCCGCGACGCCGAGCGTGCTCCTCCTCGGGTGACGGCCGACGTCGACCGCGCTCGCGGCGTCGAAGGTCAGCGAACCCTTGCGGGTCTCGAGCGACCTCGGCGTCGGCAGGATGCGCTGGGCGGGGGTGGGGACGTCCATCGCCGCAGTCTGCCCGGACGGGGCCGCGCCCGAGGAGGGCGGTGCGGGCGGGTCGGCGGCCTGCGCCGCGGGGGAGGTGAGGGCCAGGCTCGTGGCCAGGAGGGCGGTGACGGCGGCGGCCTGCAGGCCGGTGGTGCGCGGACGGGGGTGCATGGGGCTTCCTTGCCTCGGGGTGGGGGTGTGCGGGATGGAGAGGGGCGCCGGGCGGGTCAGCCGCGCAGCGTCGTGGTGGCGACGTCCCAGCCGCCGACGGTGACGACCGGCCGGTCGCCGTGCAGGTCACGGCGCGCGTACGTCGCCGTGATGGTCTGGCTCTCGCCCGGGGCGAGGCTCAGGTCGTTCGCGCTCCAGGTCGCGGTGCGCACCTGGTCGTCGCCGCCCCGGCGGGTCCCGCGGGCGGTCCCGCGGCGGACGTCGGCGCGCAGGAAGAGGGCGGTCGCGCTCGTCGAGGTGTTGCGGAGCGTCACCGTCGTCGTGCTCGTCGCGCCGTGCGTCCGCGTGCGGGAGGAGACGCGGACGCGCGCCGCGGGGAGGTCGTGCAGCCCTGTGAGGTCGCCGTACTGCGTCATCGTCGCCTGGGGGTTGCCGAGCGTGGCGGCCCAGTCGACGACGTCGCGCTGGGTGGAGAGCCAGTAGGTGTTCCGGTCGACGACGTGCGTGCCCCGGCGCAGGACGAGCTCGACGAGGTAGGTCGAGGCCCGCTGCGGCGGCGCGGTGGTCGCCGGCACGGCGAGGTGCAGCAGTCCGCCCCGCACCTGCTGGGCGGCCAGGTCGACCCGGGCGCTGCGTCCGTGGTCCAGGACCGTCCCGTCGGTGCCGACGACGCGGGCCTCCACCGACAACCCCCGGGCCGTGGCGCCGGTCAGGTTGTCCAGCGCGACCGTGCTCGTCGCCGGGTCGAACATCGCGTGCAGCGACCGGTTCGCCTCCTGGGCGCCGAAGAAGCTCCCGGCCTGGTCGTAGTCGGCGTTGTAGAGCGCCCAGAGCAGCGTCGGCCAGCCCTTGTTGGCCATCCAGTAGATCGTCCCGGTCGAGGGCGAGGCGGCGTCGGTGGAGTGCAGGAGGAAGGCCTCGAACTGGGCACGCACGTCCTCGTAGTTCGCGAGCTGCGCCTCCTTCACGTAGGCGTCGAGCCCGGACCACGACCCGTACCGCTTCTGCAGGGCGGTGTCGAAGTTGTACAGGGTGCCGAAGTTGTAGCCGCTCGTGCCCGTCTCGGCGTTCGCGTGGTACTGGTTCGCCTTCGGCTCGCGCCAGAGCCGGCGCTGGTCGGCGGGGGACAGGAAGCGGTCCATCGAGTCGCGCGTCGGGATCGTGTGGCCGGCGCTCTCCTCGCTGTCGAGCGCCCAGGCGCCGCCCGCGTTGGTGAGGCTGGTGTCGTCGGCGTACGGGGAGTGCTCGCGGTCGTACCAGTAGGACGGCGGGACCCAGTCGTAGGGCCCCTCCTTCTCCCCGGCGAGGCCGAGCTGCGGAGAGGACTTGTCCTCGGCCGAGGCGAGGACGGGGATGTCGAAGTCCTCCGCCCGGAAGGCCTTCAGCGTCACGTCCTCCTGCGGCGGGGTGGGGTTGTTGTCGCTCCACTGGAAGGTGAAGACCGACGCGTGCGCGCGCAGGCTCCGGGCGACCGCGTACGCGGAGTCGCTCAGCACGCCGAGGTCGTGGGCGCTGACCGGGGTGTCGGTCGGCAGCTCCCACGCGTCGCAGCAGGACCAGCCGGAGGCCACGAGGATCCCGGCGGCGTCCATCTGGTCGTAGAAGTCCTGCGGCATGAAGTGGCCCTCCACGCGCACCGTGTTCAGCCCGGCGCTCTTCAGCAGCCGGATCTGCTGCGCGGTGTCGGCCGCGGAGTAGCGCAGGAACAGATCGGGGTCGAAGCCGCCGCCCCGCAGCACGAGCGGACGCCCGTCCACCGTGTACTGCCGCACGCCGCCGGGCGCGAGGGGCGAGTCCCCGACCAGCGCGCTGCTGACGGTGCGCACGCCGAAGTGGCTGGTGCTGCTGCCGACCAGGGCGCCGTCGGACGCCAGGGCGGTGACGAGGGTGTAGAGCGGCTGGGCGCCCATCCGGTACGGCCACCAGATACGCGGGTGCTCGACCTGCAGGGCCGGGGCGTCGTCGGGGGTGATCGTCACCCGCGTGCTGCCCGGGGCCACGGTCACGGTCTTCGTCACGTAGACCGGTGCGGCCGCGTCGTCGGGTGCGACGACGACCGCGGCCAGCGTGGCCTGCCGGGGTGCGGCGCCCGGGTTGGTGAGCGTCGCGGCGACCGTGAGCCGGGTGCGGCCCAGGTCGGCGGCGGTCTGCTGCACGACGTGGCTGTCGGTGAGCTCGACGCCCGGCGAGCTCTGGAGCTGCACGGGCATCTGAATGCCGGTGTTCTGGTCCGGCGGGATCTGGGTCCAGTCGATGTTCGACACCGTGAAGTACGTCAGCGGGTCGTTGGGGTAGACCTTGATCGCCACGGTGTTGTCCCCGTGGGCCCGCAGCAGCCGTGTCACGTCGATGCGGTGCTGGGTGTACGCACCGGTGATGCTCGAGCGGGTCGCCACCTCGGTCCCGTTCACCCAGACGTCGGCCTCGCCGACGACGCCGTTCGTGACGAGCGCGGCGTGGCCGTCGGCCCCGAGGTGCTTCGGCGCCGGGAAGGTCGTCCGGTACCACCACGGGACGGCGAAGCGCTTGACGGTCTCCTTGCCGGTCTCCTGGGTGCCGAAGCAGCGACGCATCGTGTCGGAGTAGAAGACGTGCGGGCAGGCCCCGTTCTGCAGCAGGGCGGCGATCTCCGTCCCCGGTGCGCCGGCGTCGTCGGGGTGCACCCGCAGCCAGCCGCGCGTGGGGTGGCCCGGCGACGACACCTCCGACCCGCCGGCCTGGTCGTCGGCGGAGCTGGTCACGCGCCAGCCCTGCGTCCCGACCGTCGTCGTCCCGAGGTCCCCGGGTGCCTGGCGGCGCACGAGCGACGTGAGGGCGTCGCGGGCCGCGGCGTCGGAGGCGGTGGTCGACGCGGGAGCGGTCACCGTAGGAGAGGCCGTCGCGCCGCCGGCCGCGGGTGGCGGCGGCCCGGCCGCGGCCGCCGTGCCGCCCGTCGAGGTCGCGGCCAGGGCGAGCGCCGCGGCGGTGCCGACGGCGACGAGCCACCGGGGAGTGGTCATGCGAGCTCCTTCGTCGGGAGGCGGGGGGTCGAGCCACGGACGGCGTGGGCGGCGCCGGCCGCGTCGGCGGCGAGCAGGAGCGCCCCGACGAGCGGGGCGTCGACGAGGTGCCGGGCTCCGACGACGCGCGGGGGCAGCGGGACGCCGCGGTCGACCGCGCGCTGCAGGCGGGGCAGCAGCACCGAGGCCGCTCCCATGAGCCCGCCGGCGACCGCGACCACGTCGGGGTCCAGCAGGCAGCAGGCGTTCACGACGGCGACGTCGAGGGCATCGAGGGCCGGGGAGAGGGCCGACCGCAGGGCCTCGTCGTCGCCCAGCAGGGCCTCGACCGCCGTGGTCGGCCGACCGGCGACGCGGCTCGCGAGGGTGTCCAGCGACCGTCCGCCGACGAGCTCCTCCAGGGGCGCCCGGTCCTCGGCGGCCCCGGTCTGCCCCGGGGCCGTCTGCGCGTACGCGACCTCGCCGCCCGCGCCGTGGGCGCCGCTCAGCACGGTCCCGTCGACGACGGCGGCCATGGCCACCCCGGTCCCGAGGTTGAGGTAGAGCCCGGTACGGCTGCCGCGCAGCGCGCCCTCGCGGCTCTCGGCCAGCGCCCCGGCCTTGACGTCGTTGCCCAGCACCAGGGGCACCCCGGCCTCGACCACCCCGGCGAGCCCGGCGCGCAGGGCCTCCTCCAGGTGCAGCGCGCCCCAGCCCTCGATGTTCGGGGCGAGCAGCACCCGGTCGCGTCGCACGACGCCGGGGCTCACCACCCCGGCGGCGACCAGCTGCGCGGAGTGCGCCGCGACGAGCTCGCGGGCCAGCGCGCACGCGCGGGCGACCACCTGGTCGGCCCCCTCCGTGGCGTTGGTCCGCAGCCGGCGCCGCGCGAGGACTTCCCGGTCGGGCGTGGCGAGGGCGAGGTCGACCTTGGTCCCGCCCACGTCGACGCCGAGGAGGACCTCGCGGATCCCTCCGGCTCCGCCGGGCCCGGTCACGTCGTCAGGCCGTCACGGCGGAGGGCTGCGCCGGGTCGCCTCCGGGCGTGGTGGCTCCCCGCTCCTGCGCCTCGAGGTAGGCCTCGTGGACCTCGACCGGGGCGAAGGGCCAGGACCGGCGGACCCGGGCCCAGACGAGGAAGGCGACCACGCCGACGACGATCCAGCCGAGCGAGAGCAGGATCGACAGCGTCGTCGCGGAGAAGTAGACGTAGACCCAGCCCACGAGGGCGATGAGGCTCGGGACGGGGTAGAGCCACTGCCGGTACGGGCGCCGCAACCCCGGCTGGCGCCGGCGCAGCACGGTCAGGGCCACGACCTGGGCGACGGACTGCACGAGGACGGCAACCGTCGTGAGCATGTTGATCACGGTCGACAGGTCGAGCAGCGATCCCAGGGCGGTGACGACACCCATGAAGGCCAGCGCCACGTACGGGAAGCCACCCTTGGGGGCCAGCCGGGCGAAGACGGGGAAGAAGACCCGGTCGCGGGCGGCGTTGTACGGCACCCGGGAGCCGCCGAGCAGGCCGGCGAAGACCGATCCGAAGGCCGTGATGATGATCAGGACCGTGACGACGGCGGCGGCGGTGTGGCCCCAGTTCGTCGTGACCGCCAGGCTCGCGACCGAGTCGGACTCGGCGACCTGCCGCCACGGCACCGCGCCCATGACGCCGACGTTCAGGGTCAGGTAGATGACCATCATGGCGAGGATGGAGAAGACGATCGAGCGCGGCATCGAGCGGCCCGGGTCCTTCAGCTCGTCGCCCATGTACGCGGTCGTGTTGTAGCCGAGGTAGTCGTAGACCGCGATCAGCAGCCCGGCGCCGAGGCCGGTGAAGAAGCCCCCGTCCAGGTGGAAGGCGCCGGCGGGGAAGTCGAAGGCCAGGTCGGGGCTGAAGTGGGAGTAGCAGGCCGCGATGGTGAGCACGACGGTGACGAGCATGACGACCCACAGCGCGGTGGTGATCACCCGGATCGACTCGATGCGGCGGAAGAGCGCGAGCATGACGAGCGCGACGACGCCGACCCCGATCGCGTGCACCGCGAGCCAGCTCATGTCCGGGAAGAAGAAGCCGAGGTACTGCACCAGCCCGATCACGCCGGTCGACATGATCAGCGGGATGCTGATCATCGCGGTCCAGACGAAGAGGAACGGCATCAGCCGGCCCGTGCGGTACTGGAAGGCCTCGCGCAGGTAGAGGTAGGTGCCGCCCGCGCCCGGCATCGCCGCCCCGAGCTCGGCCCAGACGAGGCCGTCGGTCAGCGCCAGCAGCGCGCCGACGACCCAGCCGAGGATCGCCTGCGGGCCGCCCATCGTCGCGACCATCAGGGGGATCGTGACGAACGGCCCGATGCCGCACATCTGGGTCATGTTGATGGCGGTGGCGCCGACCGTGCCGACGGTACGACGGAACTGCCCCGTCGTGCCGGTGGTCGTCGCCGTCGTGGGAGCGGCCATCGTCGTGCCTCCTGCGCCTCGGGTGGCTGGTGCCGGACACGTTAGTAAGACTGTCTTCCAAAGCGCAAGACCCTGGCCCGGGTGAGAAGATGACGCGGTGTCGGCGACCCCTCGGCCCGGTGCGCCGGTGAGCTCGACGAGCAGCGTGCGCGTGGCCAACGAGCGCGTGATCTTCGAGGTGCTGGCCCTGGGCGGGCACCGCTCGGCGACCGAGCTGGCCGGGGTCACCGGCCTGTCGAAGCCGACGGTGGGGATCGCGCTGGCCGAGCTCGAGGAGCTCGGCCTCGTGGAGCAGGTCGGGCGGCGCACCGGGAGCACCGGGCGGGCGCCACGACTCTTCCGCGTCCGGGCGCAGGCCGGTGGGGCGCTCGCCGTCGACGTCGGGCGGCAGTGGGTCCGGGCGGCCCGGGTCGACCTCACCGGGCAGGTGGGTGCGGCCTGCGCGCTGGAGGCCGACGGTCGTTCGGCGGAGGCCATCGTCGAGCAGGTCCTGCGCCTGGCCGCCGAGCTGGCGGGCGGGCCGGCGAGCGACGCGTCCGTCCCGAGCCACACGGTGCTCGGCAGCCCCGGCGTCTACGACGCGGCCGCCGACGTGATCCGCCTCGCCCCGAACCTGCCCGGCTGGGAGGAGCCGGCCGTCCTCGCCCGGCTGCGCGAGGGGCTGCCCGGCGCGTTGGTCGTGGAGAACGACATCAACCTCGCGGCGCTGGCCGAGCTCGAGCGGCTCCGGGAGAGCGGGTCCGACGCGCCCACCTTCGTCTTCGTGTCCGTCGGCACCGGGCTCGGGATGGGGGTCGTGGACCAGGGCCGGCTGCTGCGCGGCGCGCGGGGCGCGGCGGGGGAGATCTCCTACCTCCCGGCCGAGGCCGCGCCCGGCTCGTCGCCGACGCGGCTGGAGGAGCTGACCGGCTCGGCCTCGGTCGTCTCGGCCGCCCGGGACGCCGGCCTGGCGGCGACGAGTGCGGTCGACGTGTTCGACGCGGCGCGGCAGGGCTCCGGCGCCGCCCTCGCCGTCGTCGCGCGGGAGGCGGAGCGGGTGGCCCTCGCGCTCACCGCCGTCGTGGCCGTCCTCGACCCGCCGCTGATCATCCTGGGCGGCGGTGTCGGCCGCAACGGCGACCTGCTGCTGGATCCGATCCGCGCGGTCCTCACCGCGCGGCTGCCGCTGCCCCCGCCGGAGATTCGGGTCTCCCGCCTCGACGTGGACGCCCCGCTCCAGGGCGCCCTCGCCGACGGGCTCGTCCGGGCGCGGCACCACGCCTTCGAGGTGGCCACGGCCGGAGCCTGAGGCTCGCGGGACCAAGGCTCAGCCGGTCGGCTCCCGCAGGGCCAGCAGGTCGCGGAACTCCTCGGCGTACGCGAGCTGGCGCCGCAGGGTCTGGCAGCTCTCCTCGGCCCGCGCGTGGCAGTCGGCGACGAACGACTCCGCCTCCCGGCGCGCGTCGGGCCCGGTCGTGGGCTCGTCGAGGGCGTCCAGGGACGCCAGCAGCGTGCTCATCTCCTCCAGGGTGAAGCCGAGCGGCTTCATCCGCCGGATGGTCGTGAGCCGTTCGACGTCGGAGTCGGTGTAGAGCCGGAAGCCGCCGCCGGTGCGGGCCGACGGCGTGACCAGCCCCACCTCGTCGTAGTGCCGCAGCGTCCGGATCGACAGGCCGGTGCGCTCGGCGACGGCGCCGATCTGGAGGTGGTGGGCGCTCTCCTCCCGACCCCCGGGCGCCGCCGCGCTAGTGCCCGGCACCGAGCTGCCCCGTGAGGCGGGTGTGCCAGGCCCGGCTCGGCTCGTTGAGCCCGACGATCTCCACGTCCTTGCCGCGCTGGCGGTACTTGAGCTCGATCGAGTCGAGCGCGGCCACGGTGGAGGAGTCGTAGATCTGGGAGTCGCTGAGGTCGATGACCACGTGCTGGGGGTCGCCGCTGTAGTCGAACTGCGTCACCAGGTCGTTGCTCGAGGCGAAGAACAGCGCGCCCCGCACGGCGTAGACGCGGGTGTCGGGGTCCGGGTGGGCGACGTCGACGACCTCGGTGAAGTGCGCGACGCGGCGGGCGAAGAAGACCATGGCGACCACGACGCCGACGAGCACCCCGTACGCGAGGTTGTGCGTGGCGACGGTGACGACGACGGTCGCGACCATGATCGCGGTGGCGCTGAGCGGCATCCGGCGCAGCGTCGAGGGCCGGATGCTGTGCCAGTCGAAGGTGCCGACCGACACCATGATCATGACCGCGACCAGCGCGGCCATCGGGATGACCGCGACGACGTCGCCGAGGACCACGACGAGGATCAGCAGGAAGGTGCCGGCGAGGAAGGTGGAGATGCGGGTCCGGGCGCCGGACACCTTGGTGTTGATCATGGTCTGGCCGATCATGGCGCAGCCGCCCATGCCGCCGAAGGCGCCGGTGACGAGGTTGGCCACGCCCTGGCCCCAGGTCTCGCGGGTCTTGTTCGAGGAGGTGTCGGTGACCTCGTCGACGAGCTTGGCCGTCATCAGCGACTCGAGGATGCCGACCAGGGCGACCCCGAGCGCGTACGGCGCGACGATCCGCAGCGTCTCCAGCGTGAGCGGGACGTGCGGGACGAAGAGCGAGGGGAGGCTGTCGGGCAGTGCACCCTGGTCGCCGACCCTGGGCACGCGCAGCGCGAGCACCACGGTCGCGACGGTGACCAGGACGATGGCTACGAGCGGGGCGGGCACCACGGTCGTCACGCGCGGCAGCAGCACGATCACCGCGATCGCCACGGCGACCAGCGGGTAGACCAGCCACGGGACACCGATCAGGTAGGGCAGCTGCGAGGTGAAGATCAGGATCGCGAGCGCGTTGACGAAGCCGACCATCACGCTGCGTGGCACGAAGCGCATCAGCCTGGCCACGCCGAGCAGGCCGAGCACGACCTGCAGGGCGCCGGCGAGCAGCACGGTGACGACGAGGTAGTCGATGCCGTGCTCGCGCACCAGCGGGGCGATCACGAGGGCGACGGCGCCGGTGGCCGCGGAGATCATGGCCGGGCGGCCACCGACGATCGAGATCGTCACCGCCATCGTGAACGAGGCGAAGAGGCCGACCCGGGGGTCGACGCCGGCGATGATCGAGAAGGAGATCGCCTCGGGGATCAGGGCGAGCGCGACCACGAGGCCCGCAAGGACCTCGGTGCGCAGCCGCCGCGGCGAGCGGAGCGTCTCGCGCACGGTCGGGGCACGGTGCAGCGCGGGTGCTGGGTGGGCAGGGGCAGACGTCGCCACGGGGTTCCGTTCGGGTTCGCTGGAGCGCGGGGGCTCGTGCCGCGCGGCGGTGCGCGGCCCGGGCGGACGCGGCTCGGCGCGCCCGGCTGCGCGGTGCGGCAGCAGGACGGAACTCTACCCTCACGTGAGGGTAGGGATGACCTCGGGCTCAGGCTCCTGCCGGGCGCCACCGTCCGGGGCGGCCCTCGTCGAGGGTGACGAGGCGCTGCGTCGGGCGGGTCAGCGACACGTAGAGCGAGCGCACGCCGCCGGGGGACTCGGCCACCACGTCGTCCGGCGTGACGACGAGGACGCCGTCGTACTCCAGGCCCTTGGACTCCAGCGAGGTCACGACGGCGATCCGGTCCGCCCCGTCGAGCGCGGCGCCCTCCAGGTCGGCCAGCACGGTGTCCCGGCGCGACGGCGGGCAGACGACGCCGACCGTGCCGTCGACCTGCCCGAGCAGGGCGCGCACCTGCTCGACCACGTCGCGGCGCAGGTCCTGCGCGACCGCCAGCAGCGGCTCGACCCCGGTGGACCGCACCGCCGTGGGCAGGTCGGCCTCCGGGTAGGCCTCGACGACGACGCGCGAGGCGAGGTCGAAGACCTCGGCGGGGCTGCGGTAGTTGGTGCTCATCCGGAAGCGCCGGACCGGCGCGGTGCCGATGATCTCGCGCAGGGCGCGGTCGGCCTCGGCGGCGTCGGGCCAGGAGCTCTGCGCGCCGTCGCCGACGATGGTCCAGCTGGCGCTCGCGCCGCGGCGCCGCAGCATCCGCCACTGCATCGGCGTGACGTCCTGCGCCTCGTCGATCAGCACGTGGGCGTAGGTGCGGTGCGGGAGGTCGAAGGGGTCGACCTCGCGCTGCACGCTGAGCCGGTCGGCGGTCGTGACGATCTCGGCGTACTCGGAGTCGGCGTCGAGGAAGAGCGAGGTCTCGTTCTCCTCCGGCGGCGCGGGCACCGGGCCGAGCAGGTGCACGAGCTCGTCGAGGAGGGCGGCGTCGGCGACGGTCGGACCGAGCCGGTCCAGGTCGGCCGTGCCGGCGCTGAGCAGCTCGGCCTCGGCGCGCTCCAGCGAACCCTCCGACAGCCGTGCGGCGAGCGCCGGGTCGGAGAGCCGGCGCAGCGCCGAGGTCGCGCTCACGCTGGGCCACCAGGCGTGGCCGAACGTCGTGAAGGACGCGAGGCTGGTGACCACGTCGTCGAACTCGTCGCGCTCCATGTCGACCTCGCGCGGCCGCGAGCGCCAGAGCGCGTTGAGCAGCGCCTTCTCCGCGGCCTCCCGGCCGGCGTTGAGCTTGTGGTGCGACAGCACGTCACGGCGGATGCCCGCCAGCTGGCCCGACCGCAGCACGAGCACCTGGCCCTGCACGACGACGCGCAGCTCCAGCGGCTGGTCGGCGAGCGGCTCGAGCACCAGGCGCTTGAGCACCGGCAGCATCCGCAGGCTGCCCTTCACCGCGGCGGTCGGGGCGTCGTCGACGCGCTCGCCGGTCACGGCCAGCACGTCGGAGGGGACCGAGCCCATCGAGCGCAGCGTGACCGACTCCTCGCCGAGGCTCGGCAGCACGCGCTCGATGTAGTTGAGGAAGACGCGGCTCGGGCCGACGACCAGCACGCCGCCGGACTCGAAGCGCCGGCGGTTGGAGTAGAGGAGATAGGCCGCGCGGTGCAGCCCGACGACCGTCTTGCCGGTCCCGGGGCCGCCCGAGATCAGCGTGAAGCCCTGGTAGGGCGCGCGGATGGCCTCGTCCTGCTCGGCCTGGATCGTGGCGACGATGTCGCGCATCTGGTGCCCGCGGGCCCGGGAGAGCGCGGCCATCAGCGCACCCTCGCCGATCACCACGAGGCCGCCGTCGGCGTTCTCGGAGTCGAGCAGGTCGTCCTCGATGCCGACGACCGTCGGCCCCTGGCAGCGCAGCACCCGGCGACGGACCACCTGCATCGGCTGGGTCGGCGTGGCGCGGTAGAAGGGCTCGGCGGCCGGGGCGCGCCAGTCGATCACCAGCGGTTCGTAGTCCTCGTCGCGCACACCGATGCGGCCGACGTAGCGGACCTCGCCGTCGGTGCGGTCGAGGCGGCCGAAGACGAGGCCCTCGTGCTCGGCGTCGAGGACGGCGAGCCGCTTGGCCGACTGGAAGGCGAAGACGTCGCGCTCGTAGAGGCGGGTGCCGTCCTCCTCGCGCACGTAGGACTCACGGTCGGAGCTGTGCAGCGAACGGCCGGCGGTCGCGACCTGCTGGGCCGAGCGGGTCGCCTCGCCGAGCCGGGCGTAGACGAGGTCGACGTGCGCCTGCTCGACAGCGATCTCGCTCGCGAGCGGGTCGGGGCGCGCCTCGGTCACCAACAGGGTCATCCATCCGGTGGGGGTACGGCAGGGGCAAAACGGACGGCCCACTATACGGCGGCGTCGGCGGGCCCGACCCGGCCGAGACCGAGGTCCGGCCGAGGGGTGGAGAACCCCCTCCCGAGGGGTCCCCGGACTGCGGCTAGTCGCGCCGCCCGGCCACGGCGTACGCCGCGAGAGCCCCGCTCTGCGCCACCGCCCAGGGGCTCGGGCCGCTGGGGGAGGCGGCTCCGGCGAGGGCCAGGCCGGGGGTGGGCGTGGCGGTGCCTGGCCGTCGGCGCCAGCCGCGGAAGCCGTCGGTCACGAGCCCCGCCCCGGGCCGGTCCTCGAGGTGGTCCGCCCGGTGGTCCACGGTGGTCCGGACCAGCCGGTCACCGAGTCGCCGGAGCGTCACCACCAGCGGCCGCCCGTCGGCGTCGAGGTGGAGGTGCTCGGCCACGGGCTGCCCGGGGGCCGGGGAGTCGCCGGACCCGCCCTCCTCGAGGAGCACGTGCTCGGCCCGGGGGAGCCGGGCCGGGGACGCCCGGCGCAGCGACCGGCGCAACGACCGCGCGGTCGGCGCGGGGGCCAGGGACGCAGCCGTCCAGGGGTCGACGGCGAGGACGACGGCGTCGGCCGGCTCGGTCCCGGCGTCGGACGTCCGGACGCCCGTCACCGCTCGGTCGGCGGTCTCGACCCCCTCGACGCGGGAGCCCAGCCGCACCTCGACCTTCCGCAGCCCGAGCCGCGCGGCCAGGGTCTCGACCAACACGGAGGTGCGGCCCGTGTCGAGCGGGCGGCCCCGCTCGGCGACGACCTGCCAGCGGCCGAACGTCCGCTCCACGAGCAGGCCGACCGCGGCGAGCGCGGGGGCCTGCTCCGGTGTGGTGCCCAGCCGGTACGCGGTCGCGCGCACCAGCGCGCGCAGGTGCGGGTCGCCGAGGTCGTCGGCGAGGTCGGCGAGGCTCCGGCGCGACCGCAGGCGGCGGGCGAGGTCGCGGTTCAGCGAACCGGGCTCCCAGGGCTCCTCCAGCCCGAGCGGGCGCAGCGCCTGCCAGACGTCGTCGAGGGAGTCGAGGAGGTGCTGCCAGCGGGCGGCCGCCGCTGGCCCGTACGCGCGGAGCAGCACCTCCTGCTGCTCGCCGCGGTCGCTGGGCAGGGCGAGGCTGCTGCCGTCATCGTGGTGGACCACGGTGGGCGGGGCCGGCGCGAGCGCGTACCCGGCGCGGGCCAGCTCGGCCTCGAGCGGCCGCCCGCTCTTGCGGAACAGGTCGCGCCACGGCGCGGGGAAGGTCAGCACGGCCGGGGCGTCGTCGACCAGCACGGGCGCCGGCCCGGCGTCGGGGCCCGCCAGCGCGTACGGCGCCCACGCCCCGCCGAGCCGGTCCGTCGCCTCGTGCAGCCGGACGCGGTGGCCCATCTTGGCCAGGCGGGCGGCCGCGGCCATCCCGGCCAGGCCGCCCCCGACCACGGCGACGAGGGATCCGGTCGAGGTCGGCACGGGGCGAGGGTAGGCCGTGTCCCTCTCGACGCGTTTGCTGATGGTCGCGCGACGGCCATCCGACTTGGTGGGGGGAGTGGAAGGAGGAGGGCGCCGAACGGGTGGAATCCCGGCGCTCCGAGGGGGATCGGTTTCGCGCTGCCCGCATCTCTGTCCGAGTCGGACTGGTGCAGCGTCGGACTCGTGCAGCCAGGAGTCTCCTTGTCCGCTCCCGTCCCTCCACATGGCTGCAACGGCTCAGGTGACGTGGCGCAATCGGAACAGTTCTAGCACCGTGAGACGCCGATAGAGCGTGGTCAACCTTCTCCGTATGAGCCCCCTTCACCGGGCTTTTTCTCGGGCGGGTCTTACGGGAATCGTGCCGAGCCTGAACCGAGCAGGTAGCGGGCGAGCAGGCGCGTCACCGCAGAACGGACGGCTTGCGGTCAACGCAGGCGGTCGGCTCGCACAAGGTGCAAGTTCTGCGTCCTTACGGCCCGCTAGCCAGTTCGTTCCCTGGTTGCATAGGGCGGACGGCTTGCGGGAAGGGCGTTGCAGGCGTCGATGTCACCATTGTGGGATGGATCCGTCCGAGTCCCAGAGGCTCTTGAGGGTGGTCGCTAGCAGCGACGGGGCACTGATCGAGGTCGTTTGCCGGCCGGTTGAACCCGCCCATTGGCTACAGTTCCTCGCGACGGCTTCGCAGCAAGGCCTGCCTGTGAAGGGACGAGACCTGGCGTCCGACTGGTCCGCGCTGCACTCAAACTGGGTCCCTGTCTTTGACGGCAGCTTCTCGGTTGCGATCAAGGTTGGCCGGCAGACGTGGACGAGTTGTCTCTGGGATCTGAGCTGTATTGATCTCCAGGGCAACCCTCGCGATGTGCGCGAGGCGCAGGACGTCGAGGACATCGTCGCCCTGATGCAGATCTTGAGCAGCGTCACCAAAACGCCCGTCCTACTGCTGCCCGAGACTTCGGACTACGAGGCGACACCGCCCTGGTTGGTGGTCGAGAGCTGAAGGCTTTCTCACTACCCCGGCGTCTCACACGACGGTCGTCTTCCGGCGCTGCGGCTACCTGCAGGACAGTCGGCTTGCGAACTGCCAGGGCGACCCGCTCCTGCACTCCGCTGAGATGCTGAAGATGTTGTCCCCACTGACACACGAGCGGACTGGAGGCAGCCATGGCGTTTCGCGCTGGCTGGATCGATGACCCCGAGCTCGGCGTTCGAGTGCTGGTGCTGAACGACGTGGGCTTGAGTGAGACGTTGGAGTTGCAACGCGCATATCGGGGACCGGCCGGCGATCAGGCGCCGAAGGACGACGTCTGCTGCCTGGTGCGCAACGGTGCAGCAGTCGTCTATGGCGGGGTCGAAACCTTCGACTTGAGCGGAGCGCGGTTGACGCTGACGCTGACAGCAGATGCGGCAGCAACCCTCGAACTGCCCCTGACCGTGGTCTACGACCTGGACTCCGAGGGGCTCGCACTTGTTCGGCAGCGACTGCGGGAGATTCTGACCTGACGACGGCACCCTCAAGCTAGAGGCAGGTCTCGCAAGACCGTCGCCTAACGGCGACTGAGGGCCTATCCCTCGGCCGGCCTGCGATCTCGCTAGCGCCTACGCGCCCGACTGCCCGAAGCGCACGGTCAGCAGTCTGATGATCCCGTCGACGACCGTCACGGCGCCAAGGGCGCCGACGACCACCATCAACAGGAGCGGAAGGCCCCGCGCGCCAGTCAGAGCGTCTCCAGACCAACCGTGGAGCAAGCCGGCTACGGCAGCGACAAGCAGGACCGCACCGATGAGGAGGCGCACGATAGCCGGCGCCAGCTCCGAGGAGGGAGTGCCTCTCCTCAGCCGGATGTAGCCACGTGCGGGAGGAACGATCGCGAGGAAGTTTCCCGTGCCGACCGTCAGATCCACGCACTCCTGCTCGAGGACATCCACCTGAACGACCTTGCTGCGACACCAGTCGATCCGCGCCTCCAGCGAGCGTCTTCCTACGGGAAGCGGGATGTCAACGGACTGACGGGCTCGCACCTCTCCGACTCGGTGTCCATCGGCGTAGAGCTGATACGGCCTGATGAGGTCGCGATACGCAGCACTGCGCGTGACCCTGACTCGGCCCCACGCACCGAAAGCGGCGCTGCTGCTGCCGATGTCCACATGGACATCCTGCCGGGCGAGAGGTCGCCGTGCGGGTCTTTCGATAGACGGTCGGCTTGCGATGAGGTTGTCAGGGGATCGTGGGGTCTGTTGTGGTCTCGATTGCGCTTGAGAGTTCGTCGGGGCTTTGGATCCATGGCGCTGGACCCCAGGCGGTGAGGGTGACGTTCAGACCGGCGTCTCGGAGGGCGGTGTCGATGGACTCGTTGCCGGCTGTCAGCCAGATGCGCACGGGTGCGGTGGCAGCGGCGGCTGTCCAGTCAGAGGCCTGGAGGTTGGCTGGGGTTGGTCGCAGTGATCGATCGGTGGCGACGCGGCTTGTGAGGAAGTGCGCGACCAGATCCGCCTGGCGTTGGCGCCACATGTCTGCGGTGAAGACGCCGCAGAGGATGTCGACCATCTCTCGGGTGAGGGGGCCGTACGTGAGGTTGTCGGCATAGGGCTCGAGGCGAGTACCGATCTCGGCGGCGAGTTCGAGCTTGGCGTCGGGGGCGAGCTGGTCGAGATTGTCGGGGTGCGTCGTGGCGAAGGCGGTGAGGTCTGGATCGATGAGGACCGCTGATCGCGCTCGCCCTTCGGCGGCCATAGCCGCGGCCGGACCGGCACCCATGCCGATCCCGACGGCGACGTCGACGTGCTGGACGCCGCGGAGGGCCCAGAAGGTCGAGTCGTGGAGGCGCTGCAGCTGGGTGCCGGCCGCGGACAAGATGCCGCGGTCGTAGCTCAGGTCGGTGTCGAGGAGGACCTGATGGCCACGGCTTGTTAGTACGTGGGCCACGTCAGACCATTCACCGGGGCCCATGTCACCGGGGGTGAGCAGCACCCGCAGAGACCTGCTCACGGTGCAGTCGCTGCCGCTGCCCGGATGCCGGCGGGTCGGCAGGCGAGGAACAGGAGCGCGCTCGCCCCGACGCTGAGTCCCAGACAGACGACCAGCCGGGCGGGGCTGGCCGTGCCGGTCTCGGCCCACGCCCAGGGCACCACGATCCACAACTGGGTCGCCAGCCCGGTGCCGCCGACCACCAGCGCGAGCAACGTCCCGACCGCGCCGGCGGCGAGCGCGACCGCGATGTGCCAGCGGACCGCGAGCCACAGGTGCCACCACGTCAGCGCCGTCCCGGTCACGGCGAGCAGCGCCGTGAGCTCGGCGGCATCGGACCACCCCAGGCCCGCGGCGCCGAGCAGCAGGCCGCACCAGGCGCCGAACACCACGACTGCGCCCGCGTTCACCAGGGCGAGCCGCGCGCTCAGAGCAGCGGGTGGGAGGGGTCTGGCGCCGAGTGCTCGCCAGGCCGGGGCGACGGCCTGCCAGGTCAGCACGGGCAGCAGCGTCGTACCGACCGGCATCAGCAGCAGCGCGACCAGCTGCGTCGTCGTGGTCGGGTCGGCCCACAACCACAACCCGAGCGGCACCGTCCCCGCAGCAACCAGCAGCAGCGGCGCGATCGAGGTCCCCCGCAGACCGACGACCAACGCGGCGACCGGACCAGTCACCCGCCACCGGCGGGGCAGCCGGACCGGACGTGCAGCAGTCGCGTGTGCAGCGTGGCCAGCCGCTGAGCGGCGCAGCAGGCGAGCGCGCCGCCAGGGTCGGCTCCCGATCGCGGTGACACCAGCGGCGAGCAGGGCGGTGGCCAGCAGAGCCGGCCAGATGCTGGCGCCGACGAGCGGGCTACCGGGTTCCAGCGGGACACCGTTCGCGTGCGTCCCGGTCAACGGCAGCATCGCACGCACGGTCCAAGCCCACGGCTGCCACCACCACCCAGACGTCTCCGCGGTGAACGTCCCCGCGAGCGCCCACACCAGCCCAAAACCTGTCGCGGCGAGCAGGCCGGCCCGCAGCGCGACCTGATGAGCGACAGCGAGCAGCGCGAGGGTTGAGACCCACAGCGCGGCGGCGACCAGCAGCAGATGCCCGACCGGCCCAGGGAAGCTCAAATCGCCGACCCACCCGAACGGCACAGCGGCCAGAAGCACCGCCAGCTGCATCACCAGTGCATACCCGGCAAGGACGACGAAGCCCGCGAGGTGCGCCCGCCGACCGGTCACCGGACGCCACCACGCCCCACCGCCACGAGCCGTGGTCTCGCGACGCCCGAGCAATCCGGCGAGCAGACCGATGCCGACCGGTCCCAGGAACGACACCCACAAGATCTGCCACGCCGTCAACGCCGCCCACCCGTGCCGCGTCGACCCAGCCAGGTACAGCAGCCCCTGCAGCCCCGCCGCGACCAGCCCGAGCAGCGGCAACCTTGCCGCCGCACTGCCCGGCCAACGGCGCCGCTCCGCCCCGACCGCCGCCGGCACCCCCACCAGCGGCGACCGCGGTCTAGTCGTCGTGCTCACGCGACCCGCCCCTGCGCGGCAGGAGTGGTCAAGGTGAAGTAGGCGCGCTCGAGGTCCCCGTCCGGCGCCAGCGCGGCCAGCTCACCCTGGTAGCGCAGCCGCCCGTCGACCAGGACACCGACGTCGTCGGCCAGCTGCACCACCTCGCCGAGCAGGTGACTGCTCACGATCACCGTCCGGCCCGCTGCTGCGAAGCTGCGGATCAGCGCGCGCAGCGCCACCACACCCTCGGGGTCGAGACCGTTCTGCGGCTCATCGAGGACCAACAGCTCCGGGTCGCCCAACAGCGCGACCGCGAGCGCGAGCCGGCCCCGCATCCCGGTACTGAACGTCCGGACCCGCTGCCGACCCGTCCCCGTCAGGCCCACCTCCTCCAACACCCGACGTATGCGTCCGGGAGGCAGCGACAGCAGCCGGGCATGCACCTCGAGGTTCCGTACCGCCGACAGGTGCGGATACAGCGCCGGCCCGTCGATGCTCGCCCCCGCCCGCGCCAGCACCCCGCGCTGCCACGGCCGCCCCCACATCAAGACCCGTCCGGCGTCGGGAACCAGGAGCCCGAGCAGCAGCTTCAGCGTGGTCGACTTCCCCGCACCATTCGGACCCAGCAAGGCGTACACCCGCCCCGGCCGGACTCGAAGGTCGAGACCGTCGACCCCACCACCGGACGCGAATCGCTTCGTCAACCCGTCCGTCGCCACCACGAAGGAATCTTTCACGAATCGGATCATCACACCTTCGGCGCCCCGCGTCAGTAGCAACGTCCGAGCTCCACCGCCGGGAGCGCAGCTCACCCGTGCGAGCCACAGCGTCGGCCCGCGCTCTCGCTAGACCGTCGTCTTGCGGGCGCTTGCAGGACGTCCAACTTACGGTGCGCAGTCCGGTCCTAGCCCCCGGCCCGGGTTCGGGATCCGCGTGCTTTCCTACACGGGTGTTACCGACCACGGAGCAGCTCCAAGTTGCACAGCGGTTCGCCGTCCTACCTCTAGCACTTACTCCCTCCGAGACCGTGGGTGTCGCTAGCAACATCAGGACCGCTCTGTTGCCGCTGAACGGGTTGAGGCACCGCCCTGAGAATGGGACCAGCGGTTGGTACCTGTGGGCCGGCGAACAATTCTCGGAGGATCCGGACTTCTTCCGGCCTCTTCACCACGAGCACCTCAGCGACTGGTGCCCCGCGGCGATGCCATACCTGGCGCTACCGCCGGGCTGGCGCTTCCTAGTGGCGCCTGACTACGAGGATGTCTGGTTCGACGAGATGTTGCTGGAGATCGATTGAGCCGTCGGGTGTGCCGCAAGACGGTCGGCTAACGGCGACGAGGGCGCCCCCAGGACGGAGGGCTCGCGGCACCGGGGGATGACTCCTGACTACCTCGGCCAGGGCCGTCGGCGAGCCCAACCGAGCTAAGAACTCGTACTCCGCCTTCTGCGACCCCGGGTTGCACGCCAAGCCACGAACCATCCAACGGCGATAGCCAAGAGGAGCGCGCCAACTACGAACGAGTGATCGGTAAGCAGCCAAACCAGGGCGGCGACTAGACAGACCAACGCGTAGCCCGGGAACGCGTCCGTCAGGTGGTACGGCCGTCGGGCCGCAGGACTGGGCACACCTCGAAGGTAAGGGAGGCCCGCAAGCCGGCGCCGAAGAGTCGGCCATGACGAGCAGCGGTCGCTCTGTACGGCCTCCTGCAAAAGGGTCGGCTTGCGAGCTGCGCTCGACGGTCGATATTCGACGACGGGCTGGCTTCGGGATCGACCGGCTCTGACGCCTTCCAGGTTTGCTCGCGCTGCGCGATCTTCGAGGAGGCCCACCGAGGCGTCGCCGCTCGACTTGTGAGGTTCAGCGGTCGAAGCGGGCGCCTTCTGGTTTGGGCCTGGAGAGGTAGAAGACCAGCAGGATGATCCATCCGATCACGGGTAGCAATCCGATCAGGATCCACAGGCCGCTGCGGTTGGTGTCGTGCAGGCGGCGCCAGCTGAGGGCGAGGGTCGGGATGGCGACGGCGAGGCCCCACAGCGAGGAGAGGATGTCGCCGACGTCGTCGGTGCGTCGCTCTCCCAGGGCGAAGCTGCCGGTCTGGGCGACGCCGATGAGCTGGAACACCACGCTGACGGCGAAGGCGATCAGGACCCACCACCAGTACTCGCTGCGGCTCGCGCGGCCGGAGAACGTGACGTACTTGCGCCAGAACCGTCGAAACGCCTGCGCGGGGCTCGCGCCGTACAGCGGAAGCCGGATCGGATCGGTTACAACAGGGAATGGCTCGTTGATCACGACAGGGGAGGGTAGCGACTCGTTGGTCTCTGCCGTCTCGGGGGACGGTCGGCTTGCGGCACGACCAGCGCCCGTAGAACGACGGCCTACGGCACGACACAGGAACTCTGCCGGTTCGGGAAGTGAGTTTCTACGCGTCGAGATGGATGGCTGAGCGACACCTGCGGTGACCCTCCTGCTGCGCAGGTTCTCAACTAGCAGCCTGAGCCACTATCCAAGGGATCGCGTAGGCGTCGAGATCGGTCAGCACGTCGTCACGAACGGGGGTGACGTTGGAGCCGCCGATGATGCGCCACCACTTGTCCCCCGGTGGGGGGATCAGCATGCCAATTCTCGTCTGGTCTGCCCATGAGCCGTAGGAGATGGTTGGTGTCGGACGAGCGCCCAGGTGGGGGTTTGCTTGAAGTTGCTGTGCCCACTCGTTCCGGGAGATGACGGAGAGGTTGATCGTGAACCGAAGCTCGGCACGGTCGCTGTAGGCCGACTTCTGGAAACCGAGCTGTGCCCAGTGGGTGTCCGAAGGTAGTTCAAATCGACCTGAGGACCCGCGAAAGCCGCGCTCCCGCAAAAATGGTGCGAACGCTGTCTTCATGAGTTCGGCGTAGGCGACCTGCGGACTCTCGGCGGGCTCCGCTGGCGCTGCTGCACGTGGCCGGTGCTTCCATCGAGCGAAGTCGCGAACAGCCTCTTCCTCTTGCGGACCCTCGGGCACGATCAGAGCATCCCACTTGGGCGGCGCACGAGGGCGATCTCCGTGCTCCGCAAGCCCGTCGGTTCGAGCTCCGCACAACGGTCGCCTTGCGGTGACAGCCGACCTAGTCCGTCCAGAGGTCCCGATATCGGGCCTGACGCTTCTGACTCGCCGGTCGCGGTGGTCGTGCTCGCCACCGCTGTACAAGTGCCAAGCTGCCCCATCGAGCGCGAGCGGCGTAGAGCTGACGGCGCATCGTCAGGCGACTCATGCCCTCAGAATCCTCCGGGTGGGCCCACATCGCTAGGTCTGTATGGGCCCGGCCGGGTCGTGTCCGTAAGACGGTCGGCTTCCGGACAGGGCATCTCTAGCGCGGTAAAGGAGAACTCGCTGCTTCTTGAGCGTGAGGCCGATTCAGCCGCGGACCCGGAGGATGGAGAGGGGCTGGCCATTCTGGTCGAGTGCGCGGTCTTCGACATCGAGGTCCAAGGGAGCCGGGTCGCCTGAGCCGAGCTCGAAGTCGAGGCGAGCTTCAGCGAACGCGTACCCGTCGTGCAGGGCAGCCGGGTACCAGGGACCGGTCTGAGCTCCTCGTGTGAGCCGGAGCTGGATGGTGGCGACTTCGGGCTCAGTGCGGTAGGCCGCACTGGTGACAGCTGTGACGTTGCCCGAGGTGGAGGTGCTGGCGGAGATGGTGAAGCCGTAGAGCCGGTCCGCCGGCTCGCGGCGGTGTTCGTCGTCGATGTAGGGCGGGTTGGGCCCGTCGTAGAGCTTCAGGTCGTTCCCTGCGCAGACGTAAGCGATGTGGTCTTCCGCGGTGAAGATGACGACACGATGCGTGGTAGTTCGACGCGCGAGGTGGATCGTCGTCGGGCGGGTCGTCCTGTCGGCTCCACGAAGGCAGTTCTGCGCCGCAGTGACTGCCTGCTTGCGGCTGAGAGCGCCCCGGTCGATGGAGGCCGCTACCACCGACGAACGTCTTAAGGGGATGAGCGGCGTGCTGCTGGGAGGCGAGGTCGAGCTGCGCTCTTCTCGGTTCTGGTCTTGCCGCTGACGTAGTGCGTGGTCGCCCACGAAGAGCCCCGTGATGACGAGCAGTGTCAAGACGAGCAGGAAGGCCAACTGGCCGCGGAACCGCGCAACCTGGCCGTCGTCCATGACTCAGTATCGGGGGGTCCGCGTCGGCCGTGCCGACTCCTCCGTTGTCGTCCTCGGCGCAAGTACGTTCGAGGGCCTCATCGCTCTCAAGGGTTGGCCGGGTTCCGACTCGCAAGACGGTCGGCTAACGGCGATGTTCGCGCCCGTAGGACGGACGGCTTACGGGCACACGTTGCTGCGGCGCTCAACGACCGCCAGCGTGCGTGCTTGCGGTGTCCTGCGCGGAGGCTGCTTGTGAGGGAGGCGAAACGAGAACGGGCGAGTCCTCCCGTTTCGGCACGTGCAGCCCCCGAATCGTCCAACATGGCGCCGTGACGGGAGAAGGAACCTTCAGGTCCGTCGTCCTGCCGACGCTGGTGACGACCGTCCTCATGGTGGCGTTCGCCTACTTCCTGTTTCAAGCTCTGGCTGAAACACGCTTCGCCGAGTACGTGCACGGCGGGTACGGCGGGGTCGGGGCAGGTGTCGGCGTCGGCATCATGACCACGCTCGCAACACGAAAGGCGCGTAGACGGACCAAGGACCTGCTGCCGTCGGCTCTGACGGGCGCTCAGCGCGACCAGGTGATGGTGGCGGCCCGGTCCGGGCCGCTGCCGGCGGACCCGGTTGTGAGAGTCGAAGCGCGCCGACTGGCCGAGCAGTGGGCAGCGGCCCGTGGCACCAGCAAGCAGGCCACCGGACTCGTCTTCGCGGGCTTGGCGGCCGGGTGCGCGGTGGCCGGCGCTGTGTCGTCGCCATGGTGGTGGGGAGAATCAGCCCTGCTGGCCGGGCTGGCGGGTCTGCTTCTGCGGCGCGACCGTACGTGGACGCGGCATCTGCACGACCTCCGCAGCCACGTCGACCTGCCTTCACCTCCGACGCACGGGGTCCACCGGCTCGTCGAGGACGAACCCCTACGCGGCCTCGCGAGCTCCGACCGTGCGGTCCTGGAACTACAGATCCGCAAGCCCTGGGGCGGCGGGACGAACGCCAGTTCAACCATGGTCCGGGTCAACGGCCAACTCGTGCCCTCGGAGTGGGGGGCTAACCGATACCTTGTGCCCGCTGGCGCCATCCGAGTCAGCGTCTGGATCGAGTACCTGACTGACCACGGCCGCGCGTCGACGACGATCACGGTCTCGCCCGGTGACCGCACGGTTCTGCACTACAGCCCGCCTGCCCTCACTCTGCTCGATGGGCGGATTGGCACGGAACGTCAGCGCAGGCCAGGGGCCCTCGGGCTCGGAATCTTCTTCCTGGCCTTCGTCGCCTTGCTCGCCTTCCTGATCGTCCTGTTCCCTTGAACTAGACCAGCCGCCGTCTCCACGGTGCTACGTGAGCGCAGACACAGCGGTGGGTAGCGTGCTCCGCACAAGGGTCGGGTTAGGGCACGCGGACGGCAACAGTTGAGGCCTGCCGCGTGGCCATAAGGGTTCTCCGCTTGTACCCGCAGATGATGAAGCCGTGCAATCGAAGCCCTGGGACGAGTTGGCCCCGACGCCCGGCGTCACCCGCAGTCCCGGCATCGACGCAGAAGACATCGAGCGGGCCGAAGCCGCGCTCGGGTGGCCGCTACCGACCGCTCTACGCGACCTCTACCTCGCACGGATGGGCTGCGCGACGACGACGCGCAGCTACAGGTGATCTGGTCCCTCGAGGAGCTGGTCGAAATGGCACCATCGGCGTGGTGCACCGAGCTGTCGGCAGCGGGCCTCGTCGCATTCGGCACCGACGGCGCCGGGACTTCGTTCTGCCTTCGCCGAGACGGAACCCCCACAGTGCTGGCCTGGTACCCGATCGACGGCGAGGCGCGCGCCGTCGCCGCCAGCCTCGCCGACTTCTGGACCACGTGGACTGTGGGCGGAGGAGTCGTCACCTGACAGACAGGGCGGAACTAGTCGTTCTCGTAGGAGGGTCGGCTTGCGGTCATTAGGGACGCCCAGCGCATCCGCGCCCTGGTGCCCCATTACGCCCTCTTGCCGCTGGTTACTCAGGCCACGCCTCAACCAGGTAAGCCCCGACGGGGTAGTCGACCCAGTCGCACTCACGGTCCCGCCGACGGCCCTCGTCCCGACCGCGTGCACTAACTCGGAGGCGATACGACCCCGGCTTGCAGTCGAGCCATGCCTCAGGTGCTGGGTCAGTGAGGCTGGACGCGATGAGGGGCCCGGTACAGCGAAAAGACACCTCGGCCACCTCCTCCCACTCAGCCTCCGGTCGCGATGTGGCGTCATCGTGGAGCTTCATCGCGACCGCGAAGGGCCCACCCTGGCCTCCGGTGTTGAACGACTAGGAAGTTGGACTGGGTCGGATCCTCGAAGAGCCAGACAAGGTCGCCAGCGGCTCGCGGGGCGTCGGCCGCGAGTGTGCCCTCATGGCACCGAATTGCGAAAGCCCCGTGATACTCCTCGATTGCGGCTTCGTCGGGACGCTCAGCCATCGTCACGCCGCCATCATCTCGCCCAGCATTCCTGCCAGTCCTTCACCCCGAGGCCCCGTACCGACTAGTCGTACGACGGTCGGCTTATGGCGACAGCGAGCGCCCGCAGGGCGGACGTCTTACGGTCAACCTTGAAGGTCATCTCGGCTCGGCCAGGTGTCGACGGATGGCTGACGCGACCGCGGTTGGTGAGCCGTTGTTCCAGGGTCCGTCGTGGCCGAGGCCTTCGAGCTCGACGTGGATGGAGTCTGGGATGGTGTGGTGGAGCGTCCGGATGGCTTGACGAAGGAAAGTTGGGCTTTTCGTGCCGCTGATGAGGAGCGCCGGCTTGTTGATCTCGCCGTACGTCTCGAGGCGGCCGTCGACCTGGGCGACGTCGTGGAAGTCGTAGCGCACGCTCGGTAGCAGCTGTCGCAGCGACTCCCCTTCATGGTTGCGGCGGTCGTCGACGGCGAGCGCCGCCGCGGTGAGCGTCCGTCCGATCGAGTGGGGTAGGAGTCGGAAGACGGCGGGAGCGGTGCCTGCGGTGCGCAGCGCCTCGAGCAGGGCAGCAGGGGCGTCGCCGGACTCGATGTCCCTGCTGAGACGGCGGATCCCGTCGCGGTCGATGCCGCTCGGGTAGAACGGGGGTTCGTAGACCGCGATGGCTCTCACGCGGTCGAGGGTGCGGGCCGCTTCGAGGGTGATCACGGCTCCTGAGCTCAGGCCGAAGACGAGTCCGGCTTCGGTGGCGTGCAGGATCGCGTCGAGGTCGTCGACGTCGCGCGCGAGGTCGTGGCGCTGGCTGTATGGGTGCGGGGAGAGCCCGCGGCCGCGCCGCTCGGCCGAATAGACGGTGAAGCTCGTGGCGAGCTCCGCGGCGAGGTCGCGGTAGGCGGACACGTCGGCCATGGCGCCTTGCACCAGTACCAGTCCCGGCCCCTGTCCTTGGCGGAGGTAGCCGATGGGCGTGCCGTCGGCGGAGGTCACCTGCTCCGTGGCGATCATCGTCGTCTCCTTGTCTGGTCGGAGGTCAGAGCCGGGAGCGCTGCGACACGTACCGGACGCTGACGAACCGCTCGTTGCGGTCTTACCTGGTCCAGGCTTTGATGCTGAATTGGGTTTCGCCCGTGCGGGACAGTTTTTCAGGTCGAGGCTCGAGTGTCGAGGAAGTCGGAGGTGGTGCGGTAGTTGATCTCGATCTCGAGGCCGTCGCCGAGCGGGCAGTAAAACGCGGTCCAGGTGGCGCCCCAGACCTGGAAGCCGTCGTTGATCTTTCCCGGGGTTAGGCCTGCTGTGGTGAGTTCGTCGTGCTTGGCGTAGACGGCTTCGCGGGACGGCTGGATGAGGCCGAAGTGGAACCCTTGGGGGTAGGCCGACTGGTCGGCTGGTGGGGCGGTGATCTGGGTGATGACGAGCTCGGAGCCGTCGGCGCCGATGACGAGGGCGAAGTGGGAGTCCTCGTCATCGTTGGGTCGGGGGATGGCGCCGGAGTCGGCGAGTCGGTAGTTGAAGTGGTTGACGAGCGTGCTGGCCAGGGCGGGGACGTTGCTGGCGCAGAGGTTGATGTGGTTGAGGTGCATCAGGTTCTCCAGTCGTGTCGGGTCGTGTGGTTCTCACGGCACCGCGAGAGGCTCTGGCAGGCCGCCCTGGCACGCCTCACCGGTGGCGATGCTCGGTCAAGGAAGGGTTGCTCGCTGCTCGCTGCTCGCTGCTCGCTGCTCGCCGCGGACCGGTGCGGCCCTGCGACTCAGATGCGGTTGACCTCATCGGGGCGGGTCTTTGATGGTCAGGTCAGGTCAGCTCGGTGCGGTGGGTGCGGACGTAGGTGCTCATGTCGGTGGGAGGGCGGCCGATCAGGTGCTCGAGGTCGGTGGAGTGCACGCGGACGTTGTCGAGGCCGCGGCGTACGACCACGGCGAACTGGTTGACGATGCCGCGGGCTTCACGGACGGGGACACCTTTGGCGCGGGCTGCGAGGTAGACCAGCGGAGCGGGCACGGGCAGGTACCGCACCCGGTGGCCGAGCTCGGCGGTGAGGATCTCGGCGGACTGGGGCAGCGAGAGGGGCTGGGTGCCGGTGAGCAGGTAGTCCCGTCCTTGGTCGCCGAGACCGCCCTGGGTGGACGGGTCGGTCAGGACTCGGGCGGCGGCGGCCGCGATGTCGGGGCTGTCGATGAAGGTGGTCGCTCCGTGCCCGCTCATCCCGGGTAGCAGCCCGCGCCGGATCGCCGGGGCCATCACCGCGAGCAGGTTGAAGAAGCAGCTGGGCCTCAGCAGGGTCCAGGAAAGCCCGGACGCGCGCAGGTAGGTGTCGACCCGTCCGTGGTCGGCGGCCCACGGCACCGGCGAGTCGGGGTTGGCGTCGGCGGCGGAGATCTTCACGACATGACCGACGTCCGCCTCGCGGGCGGCGTCGATCGCCGCCCTCGTCTGCTCGACCATCTGCGCGGTGAACGGGGGAAGCAGGAATAGCTGGTCGCAGCCCTCGAGCGCCTGACGGACGCTCGCGGGGTCGGCGAAGTCGCCGTGCACCGCTTCGACGCCGTCGGCGGCGAAGGCCTCGACCTGGTCAGGGCGACGGCACATCACCCGGAACGGGTGCCCGGAGTCCTTCAGCAGCCGGACCAGGGTGCCGCCGATGTCTCCGGTCGCGCCAGTGACGAGCGTCTTCGAGTCGGTGTCCATGGATTGCCCTTTCACGGGTGGGTCGCGCTGCCGGTAGAGGACACGCGAGGAGGGGGGTTGGTCGTGCTCGACGGGAGCGCGTTGCTGGTGGATCCAGGATGCGAGGTCCGACAGCAATAATCAACCAAACGGGTGACAGAGTGGGACGTATTGTTGAGATCGTGCAGGAGCCACGACGTCAACCTCGAGCGCACGAGCGGGTCCGCGATGCCGACCGGAGCCGCAAGGCCCTGCTCGAGGCGGCGCAGGCGCAGTTCGCCGAGCACGGCTTCGCGGGCGCCAGGGTCGAGGCGATCGCCGCGAAGGCCGGGGTGAACAAGCAGCTGATCGCCTACTACTTCGGCGGTAAGCGCGGGCTGTACGACGCCGTCGTGGAGCGTCGCCAAGCTCTGGTGGCCGAGCTCGACGCTACCGACACATCTCTCGGGGAGCTTGCGGGCCGCTACGTGCGGGTGTTCGGCGACCATCCCGAGCTCGAGCGGCTCTTCCTGCGCGACACCCTCGACCAGGACCCGGACGGCGTCGAGTTCGATCCTGATGTCCCCGAGGTCGCCGAGCTGCGACGCCGGCAGCAAGACGGTGAGCTCGCCCCGTCCCTCGACCCGGCGTTCGTCCTGCTGTTCCTCCAGGCCATGACGGTTGCCGGGACCTTGTTCCCCGCCGAGACCAAACGCCTCACCGGGCTCGATCCCCGCACCCCAGAGTTCCGTCGCCGCTCCGCCGACCAGGTGCGCCTGATCGTCGACAAGCTCGCCGACCAAGGATGATCCAACGTCTCAGCACTCCCCGCCAGCCCTCCGCGGCGGCCGCCCTGCCCAGCCTGCTGGCGGGTCCTTGGAGGGGTCCTCTACGGCACCCGTTCCGCTGTCACGGGTCGGTCCCCTTCCTGCTGGGGTCGGTGGAAGGTGGTGCGGAGGACCTGGCCGTCGAGGCGCTGGGTGAGCTCGTCGGCCTGGTGGTCGAGGGCGATGATCGCGGTCCGGGGCAGGTCGACGTGAGGGACCACGGTGACGCGGCCGTCTGCTTGTTGGGTCCAGCCGCCGACGGTGCGGCCGTTCCACCAGGCGGTGGGCAGACCGTTGCCGGCCCGGTCGTAGACGGCTTTGGCGGTTCTGGGGTCGATGTGGAAGGTGCGGCCACGCCAGCCCATCGTGGCGGGGTCGAGCGCCGGCAGCAACGCCGCCCACGGAGCGGGTGCGGCGACGGGGTCGACGTCGTCGGGGTGCAGCCAGGCGGGCGCGCCGTCCTCGAGGGAGACAGCCACAGCACGGGTGTCGGCCAGGGCCTGACGAACCGCGGACTTCGTCGCGCCGAGCCACCAGACGATGTCGGCCTCGGTACCGGGCCCGTAGGCCCACAGCCACCGGCGCACGAGCTCGGCGTAGCCCTCGGCGGCACCCCACGGCTCCGCCGAGCCGGCCGGGCCGGGCACCCAGTCGTCGACGAGCGTCCAGACAGGCTTCGAGGTCGTCCAGCTGCCCTGGTTGTTCCCGCGCACGACGCGCCCCGACGCAGCCAGGACGGTGAGGACCCGCGCCGCGACCGGCGCCGGCGGGCTGGTCGGGTTCTCGGGTCGTGGCAGGCGAACGGCCAGCATGGGTAGCTGGTTGCGGAGCTGATTGGTGGTGGCGGGCTCCTGGGCGAGCCGCTCGAGGGCCAGGTCGCAGGCCCGTTCGACCCAGGCGTCGCCGTCGGTGGCGAGGCCGGCGGTCACGACGCTGCGGGCGAGCAATCCGTGCTGCTGGGCGGCGACGCGGGCGGCGGCACTGCCCCGCACGGCGGGCAGCAGGTCGACAGGAAAGGCGAACAGGGTGCGCCGCATCGCCAGCTGCTTGACGACGCTTCGTTCGCGGTAGAGCGCGTCGTCGACGTCGGCCTGGGTGGCGCCACTTCGAGCCCAGGCCGAGAGGTACACACTCACCGGCTCGGTCGCATGCAGGCCCACCACCGCCCGTGCGCTGGCCGCGACGGCACCCGACGAGGTCACCGACTCGGCGGGTCCTCCGGGGCCGCTCGTCGTCGCTGGTGCCGACGCGAGCCGGTGCCGGACGGCGAGGCGGGCCCTGCGTTCGACGTCGGGAACCGTGCGGACAGAGTGATGCGCGCTCACGGAAGGTGCTGACTCATGATCGTTCCGGTCGACCTCGTGCACCTTCTCGACGCGTCGGCTCAGGCGCTGGGTGCGAGGCCGAAGATCCAGGTAACGCCGAACCGGTCGGTCAGCATGCCGTAGACGGGAGCCCAGTCAGCCGGCGCCAGAGCCTGGATCACCGTGCCGCCCGAGGACAGCCTCTCCCACAGGGCGCGGGCTTCCTCGAGAGTGTTGCTGTTCACGAGCAGGAACGACGACTCCGTATGGGTAAGGCCACCGGCGCGGGTCGACCCGTGCTCCAACCCGGCGGCGGCAAGGCCGCCGCCCTGGGCGCCGAAGACGTCGTACGCGGCCAGACGCAGACCGTTGTCGGCGGCGAGCATCCCGAAGGCGAGACGGTCCGCGTCCGGCGAGGACGCCTCGACCGGAACGAACACGGCGTGGTCGGACTCGGGCGAGTCTTGCGGGACCCCGACCTGGCCGTACGTCGCTGCCATCACCTGTCCGCCGAAGACGGACTGGTAGAACGTCAGCGCTGAGCGGGCGTCACCGCGGAAATTGAGGTGGGCGGTAGCGGTCATGGGCATGGCTTCCTCCTGCTTGCTCAACGAGCTGTAGGTCGACGATGGTTCGAACACTGCCCAGTGGGAACCTCGGGCCGAGCCGGGCGGCTCCCCCGAGGCAGTGCGTTCTTGGTGCTGTTCTACGACTGTGCGTGTGGCGTTCGCACGACGAAGGCCGGGACAGAGCCGTCCGGCCGCCGTGGCCGGCGGCGACGCTCAGCCCGCGCCGCGCATGGCAGGGATGAGGACCCCGTCAATGAGCTGCAGGCTGAACTCGCGGCTGATCGGCTGCTGGGTGACGGCACGAGCCAGGCACATTAGCGGGACGACCTGCGCCAGCGCCGCCACGTCGACGGCCGTTCCACTGGAGATGCCAGCTTCACCGGAGACGTCAGGGGCCACGTCGCGGGAGACGTTCGGGTACTCGCCGCGGTCCACCGCGCGCTGCAGCAGCACCTCGAGCGCTCGGGTCCACGAGCCGACGCTCGCCACGGTCGCCGCCTGCGCCAGGCGCCGGTCCTCGGTCAACGCCAGGGAGGCGACCCCGGCCACGATCTTCATCCGGTACTGCAGTTCGTCTTCGCTCTGGGACAACACGATCGCCACCAGGTCGTCACGGAGCCGCCCGGTGTCAGGGAGGTCAGCAGGGTCGACGTCTCCCTCGCTGAGCCGGCGCACCGCGTCGAGGACGAGCTCGGCCTTCGTCGGCCACCGACGGTAGATCGTCGCTCGAGCCGCTCCTGTGCGCGCAGCGACGGCATCAATCGTCAACCGCTCATAGCCGACCTCGGCCAGGACGGCCAACGCCTCCTCCAAGATCAAGACGTCACGGGAACCGTCGCGAGGCCGGCCGACCTGCTTGACGGCAGGTGCCCCACCGGGGTCGGCTGTGCTCACAACCGTGGACTGTGCTTGACTCACGGCACATACAATACTCCAGCATATCGGTACTGACAAGTATCGGAAGACGCCCCTCCGCGTGCTGCTACAAGCTTGTCAACGAGCGCAGTTGTTCTCGAAGGACGGCCCGCTTAGGGAGTCGAGCGGGCGGCCGGGGGGAACATTCGTGACCGCCCCTCCCGACCTCGCAACCGAGTTCCCCCGAGGGAGTCAGTCGCGACCGGTAGGTCGACCCCCCAAGGTGTTACTACCGGCGCCGTGTCAGGTATACCCGCTGCAGCACCGACCAGACTTACGCTGTAAGCAAGGCTGAAGGAGAACGTCGGACGACCGGGTAGCGGCGTCGAGTCCGCTGCCCGGTCGTGGCGACGAACAGCTCGGGGCAAAGCCGTCCATCACGGACCGGCGGTCGAGATTCACGTTGCAGCTGGGGGGTCGAAGCGCAACGGAGTCGACATCGGCGCGGCCACTGATAGTTCGCACCGACTCGGTCGTTGGTTGCGCCGCGTTCACCGCAGCGGCAATACCGGCGAGCGTTCTCGCGAGGGGGTCCTCCTACGGCTCATCCGCTGGGCTCGGCGTTCTGATGCGGAAGCCGGGCTGTCAGGCTCACACCATGAGAGCAGTTGAGGCCATCGCCAACCTGCACACCGACGACGTCGAACGAGCACGGGAGTTCTTCGGCTTCCTCGGGCTCACCGAGGAAGCCATGAACCAGGGCTGGGTCGCCCGCTTCAGCTCTCCCGACTCTGACGCCTGCGTCCAGGTCGTGACTCGGGACGCAACCGCACCGCAGGACTCGGTCATCACCATCAAGGTCGATGACGTCGATGCCGCATACGAAGAAGCGCAACGCCGCGCTTACGACATCGTGCACCCGATCACCGACGAGCCCTGGGGCATCCGGCGCTTCTTCGTTCGTAGCCCCGACGGACACGTGATCAACGTCGCCCGGCACCGCTCGTAGGCACTTGCTTCTGCCGTCTCGCGAGACGGTCGGCTAGCGGGATGTTGAACGCCGCCGCCGGATGACAAGCCAGAGGACCAGTTCTGCCACCAGGGCGATGCCAAGCGCAGTAGCAAATGATCCAACAGACCCAAGGTACGGACGAAGTAGCGCCACGAGGACGAAGCCCACGACGACGACGGCTGCAGTCACGATCGAGGTGGACAGCAGACCCCGAGCCTCTCCGCGGTACGGGTCAAACCCCATGCCAGGACGGTAGCCCAGACCAGCTCCCTGCCAGAGGCAGTTGCACGGGTTACTGCCGCGCCGTTCTCGCAAGACGGTCGGCTTGCGGCAATGCTCCACTGGCGCGGCCTGCTCGAACACCATGGTCTGTCTGGCCAAGGAAGCCGACAAGGTAGTGAGTTTGGAAGCGCCCATGCATCTTGTCGTTCCCTGGTCAGAGCGAGATCGCGACGACAAGACGATCAAGTTCCTACAGGTCTTCTTGTCCACCACCACGACCGGCGGCCGGTGGGCTACGGAGGGTCAGCCCCGCAGCTTCGCTCGACGGAGGCGGACCCGCCCACGGCGCCGGCACCCTCGTCGGCCGGGCAGCCCGACCAACCTCAGCTGGTGCTGTCGAGGATCAGTCGGACCGCTTCCTGCGGTGCGTCCCACTGCGGAAAATGACCGCACCGCTCGAACCAGTGCAGCACCGCGTCGGGGAACAGCGCGGTGGCACGTGCAGCCTGTCTCGGCAGCGCGACCAGATCACGACGGCCCCACCCGATCGTGACCCGGCCGGGCACGGTGCCGGCAGGCGCTCCCTGCTGCTTCGGCCCCTTGACCAAGGCGTCCAGAGCCGCGCCGGTCGACGGGGAGTCGACCAGCCCACGCACGTCCGGCAGCACGGTCTCGGCCGAGAGCGCCCAGGGACGCGCCGAGAGCTGGGCCAGCAGCAGGGTCCTTCCGACGGTGCTGCCGAGCAGTGCGGGCAACCTGGGTCGGAGCGCGCGGACCAGAGCGATCGACGGCCGCAGCGTGGCACCGAAGACGAAGACCTCACGGTCGCTCCAGAAGCCGCCCGGGTCCAACGCCACCGTGTCGCCGCCGACGCCACGCCGCGCGAGCTCGAGCACCATCCGGGCGCCCATGGACTGGCCGACGGTGGAGACCCCGTCCAGCCCCTGCTCGCGGATGAAGTCCGCGACGGAGTCGGTCAAGGTGGCGATGGAGACCTCGCCAGTCAACGGTGGTGTCTCACCGAACCCAGGCAGGTCGACCGCGATGACCTCGCGCCGCTCGGCCAGCTCGTCGAGGATCGGGGCCCAGGACCGCCACCCCGCGCCCAGACCGTGGATCAGCAGCAGCGGGTCACCGCTTCCGCGTCGAACATGGTTGAGCGTCATGCCCGGAACGTAGTTCACGCAGGGCTCCGCCTTCGGGGCTGCGAGAGCGGATCCTCTCGCGCTACGGCGGCCCCCCGCCATCGCGGTCCTCGGCGCGCACGATCGAGTCCGTCACCGACCGTCCTGGCGGGCTGTGCAGCCATCAGCGGCATCGTCATGCCCAGAGAGGCTCCCCAAAAGCCAGCCGCGGCTAACGGTACGTAGCGCCACTCGCCGCGGAGCTGGAAGCAGAAGACTCCGCTGACTGCTGCTCCGATCAGCAGGACGCGTCCGAGCCGGACCAGCGCCCGGCGACCAGCCACCGCACCCGGCGGAGACCAGCTGGAGGCATGTCGAACGTGTCTCGCTTGACGGTCGGCTTGTGCGAGCCCCGCTCGACGGTCCCCCTACGGCACCTCACGCTGAGCAGACGTCGTCGAAGAATCACGACCGCGCGATCTGGAGGCGGAGCAGCCATGGACCAGGGGTTCCGGAGCGGAGTCGCGGCCGAGGCCGCTTGCCGCGCTGCTCTGAAGCGCCGCGCCGTAGCCCGCCCGGCTCGGTGAGAGGGTGGCCCGGTGAGCGACCCGGACCTCGAGCCCGTCGGACCACGCCCGAGCGTCCGCATCACCTACTGCACGCAGTGCCGCTGGCTGCTGCGCGCGTCGTGGCTGGCGAGCGAGCTCCTGACGACCTTCAGCACCGACCTCGGCGACGTCGTCCTGCGCCCCGGCACCGGCGGCGTGTTCACCGTCGAGATCGACGGGGAGCTCGTGTGGGACCGGAAGGCCGACGGCGGGTTCCCCGACCTCGCGCCCCTCAAGCGGCTCGTGCGCGACCGGGCGGCCCCCGGCCGGAGCCTCGGGCACACCGACCGGCACCGCCCGGCGGGGGAGGGCGGCGGTGCCTGAGGTCCCCGTCGTCGCGAGGCCCGAGCGGCCCGCGCTGCTGCTCACCGCCTTCGACCGCCCCCACTACCTCGAGCCGGTCCTCGCGTCCTGGTCCGAGGTGCGCGGGCTCGAGGGCTGGCACGTGCGGGTCGCGGTCGAGCCGAGCGACGCCGCCACGGAGGTGGTCGCGCTGGTCGACGCCTTCGTCGCGCGCACCGGCCACCACGACTCCGAGGTCGTGGTCAACCCGTCCCGGCTCGGCGTGCTCGAGAACCCGTACGCCCACTTCGACGCCCTCTTCTCCGCCGGCCACGCCTTCGTCGTGCGGGCCGAGGACGACCTGCTGGTCGCCGACGACGTCCTCGAGCTGTTCGCGCACGCCGCGACCGCGTACGCCGACGAGCAGCAGGTCGCCACCGTGCACGCCTACAGCCGGGCGGCGGCGGGTGGGCGTGCCGACGCCCTCGTCCGTGCGCCGGAGTTCTGCCCCTGGGTCTTCGGGACCTGGCGCGACCGCTGGACGAGCCTGATCGGCCCGACGTGGGATCGTGACTACTCGACCTGGAACTCCTCGCCCGGCTTCGAGACCGGCTTCGACTGGAACCTCGACACCCGGGTCTTCCCGGCCCACGGGCTGGTGTCCGTCTCGCCGGAGGTCAGCCGGGTCCAGAACATCGGCGCGGTCGGCATCCACGGCACGCCGGAGCTCCTCGAGACCGCCCCCAGCTTCGTGGCGCACCAGCCCCGCCAGGTGTTTCACGAGGTCGCGCTCCACCGCTGACCGTCCGCCCGCCCGCCCGCGCACGCGACACGCGCGACACGCGGACCGGCGAGTTCCGCGCACGTGCCGGTTGTCGCGGGTAGTGTGCGTGGAGTTCGAACAGGTGTTCGAGAGGCTGCTTGGGGAAGGGGCCGCCGACACCGTCCGACCACGGCGAGCGTGTTCGCGGCACGACGCCGACGTCTCGACCCCGGTGCTTGCGGCCTCGACCCCCGTACGCGCCGGGGTCGTCGTCCGTCCAGGGCCGGCGCCGCAGGTCCCGCTACGCTGCCCGCACGGTGACGGAGCCCGCCCGGGGCGCCCGGCCGGGCGTGGCAGGGGGTCGTGGTGGTGATGCCCAGACGGCGGCGCCCGGTGGCGACGACACGGCTCTGGGAGGTGCTCGACGCCCAGCTCGGCACCCTCGAGCCCTCCCGCCAGCGCCCGCTCGACGTCGTCGACCTCGGCGGCGGCACCGGCGGCCTCGCGCTGGACGTCGCGCGCCGCGGCCACCACGTCACCGTCGTCGACCCGAGCGCCGACGCGCTCGCCTCGCTGGAGCGTCGTCTCGCCGACGAGCAGCTCGCGGCCAGCGTCGTCGGGCGCCAGGGCGACGCGGCCGACCTCGTCGGGCTGCTGGGTGAGGGTTCGGTGGACGTCGTGCTCTGCCACCGCGTCCTCGAGGTCGTCGACGACCCGGCCGCGGTCCTGCGCCACGCGGCCGCCGTCCTGCGGCCCGGTGGGGCACTCAGCCTGCTCGTCGCGCAGCGCCACGCGGTTGTCCTCGGCCAGGCCCTGGCCGGCCACGTCGCGGCCGCGCGCCAGACCTGGGCCGACCCCCGCCGGCTCGACCTGGCGAGCGTGACCGCCCTCGTCGAGGACGCCGGCTTCGGCGTCGTGGAGAGCGACGGGATCGGAGCGGTCTCCGAGCTCGTGCCCGAGTCGGCCGTGGAGGGCGCCGCCGCGTCGGCCGACCTGCTCGCGCTCGAGGCGGCGCTCGGCCGCGACCCGGCCTTCCGCGCCCTCGCGGCGCACGTGCACGTCTTCGCCCGGCTGACGCCCGAGGACGTGCTCAGCGGCTTCTGAGGGCTCGCTCGCTCCGTGTGCCGCGCCGTGCCCGACGACGAGGGGCGCTACGCTAGAACGCGTGTTCGATTGTCCCGCACGAGGAGCCTCGCGGTGAGCCGGACGATCATGCACGTCGACATGGACGCCTTCTACGCCTCGGTGGCCCTGCGCACCCGCCCCGAGCTGCGCGGCACCCCGGTGATCGTGGGCGGCGAGGGCCGCGGGGTGGTGCTGTCCTGCACGTACGAGGCCCGCGCGCTCGGCATCCGGTCGGGGATGTCGTCGGGCGAGGCGCGCCGGCTGGCGCCGGGCGCGACCTTCGTCCCTCCCGACTTCGAGAGCTACGTCTCGGTCTCCCGCGCGATCGTGGAGGTGTTCGGCTCCTTCAGCGCGGTCGTCGAGTCGGCGTCGGTGGACGAGGCGTTCATCGACGTGACCGGAGCCCTGCGGATGCACGGGTCGGCGGTGGCGATGGGGGAGCGGCTGCGGGCCACCATCGCCGACGAGCAGCACATCACCTGCTCGGTGGGGATCGGGCCCAGCAAGTTCGTGGCCAAGGTCGCCTCTCGGGCGGCCAAGCCCGACGGCCTGGTCGAGGTCCCGGCCGACGGGGTCGTCGACTTCCTGCACCCGCTGCCGGTCGAGGCGATGTGGGGCGTGGGGGCGGCGACCGCCGCCAAGCTCCACCGGCTCGGCATCGAGACCGTGGGCGACCTGGCCCACGCCGACGTCCGTGCCCTCCGGCCGGTCTTCGGGCCGAACGCCGGCGCCGGGCTGCGCTCCCTCGCGTGGGGCCGGGACGCGCGCAGCGTCGTCCCGTGGACCCGCGAGCGCAGCGTCAGCTCGCAGGAGACCCTCTCGCTCGACACCGACGACCGCGAGGTGGTGTCGCGCGAGCTGCTGCGGATGGCCGACAAGACCGCGCGTCGGATGCGCAAACAGGGGGTGCTGGGCCGCACCGTCGTGCTCTGCCTGCGCTTCGCCGACTTCCGTGAGACCAACCGCGCCGTGACCATCGACTCCCCGACCGACGTGGGCGAGGAGATCCACGCGGCGGTCATGGCGACCTACGACCGCCTGGGTCTCGACCGGGCGCGAATCCGGCGCGTGGGCGTCCGCGTGGAGGGGCTCGTCGAGGCCTCGCGCGCCCACCGGCAGCCCCAGCTGACCGACCCTGAGTTCGGCTGGCGGGAGGCCGAGCACGCCGTCGACGCGACCGTCGCGCGCTTCGGTCCGGGGGCCGTGCGGCGCGCCGTCCTGGGCGGTCGGCGGGGTTCGACGAGCGTGGCGGAGGCCAATTCGCTCGGGCTGTTCCCCACGACCTAGGGCCCGCCTACACTGGCGAAGCCTGCAGCGTCATCGTGGGTTCCTGAGTGACGGACGACGGCGTCGTCGCGGCTTCGTATCGATCGGGCCGCACCCCTCGCCACCGCCGGATCGCCACGTAGGATGGCCGTAGTTGATCACGTGACCGGTGGAGGTGGCCGATGGCCCTCTCGAACGAGGAGCAGCGGCTTCTCGAGCAGATGGAGGCCGCCCTGGCGGCCGAGGATCCCAAGCTCGTCAACGCCATGCGCGGGACCGGCACGCGCCGGGTCCACCGACGCCGGGCAGCCCTCGCAGGAGTGGCCTTCTTCGGCGGCCTCGTGCTCCTCGTCGTGGGTCTCTACCTCGCGACCGGCGCCCGCGGCTACATCGCGCTCAGCGTATTGGGCTTCGTGCTCATGGTCGCCGCCGCGGTGATCGCCATCCTCTCGTGGCAGCACGTCGGCTCGGCCGTCGAGGCCGGCGACCGTCCAGACCGGGCCAAGACCGCGCAGGGCAGCCGCGCCCCCGGCAACCAGGGGTTCATGGACAAGATGGAAGAGCGCTGGCGCAAGCGGCGCGACGAGGGCATGTAGGACCTCGCACCACGAGCAGACGAACGGCGGACGCGGAGCACGCGTCCGCCGTTCTGCGTCTCCGCAGCCGTGCGTCCGTCGGCGTACGCAGGCCGGCGGCCGACCCTGCCTCACCGTCGGCCGGATACTGAGGTGGTGAGCGGACCGGAGCGCCTCGAGGCGGGTCCTCCGTCTCCGCGGGGGCCTCGGCGACGCGGCCGGTGGCTGCTCCCGGCCGCCGGAGCCGTCCTGCTCGGCGGCCTGCTTGCGGCGCGGGTGGGAGAGCTGCCCGGCCTCCCCACGCCGGCGCCCCGGCCGCCGACCTCGTCCCCGTACGCCTCGGCACCGGTCAGGCAGCCCGGGGCGTCCGAGCCCGACGTGCCCGGTCGGGCGTGGCCGGCAGACCTCCGCGCCGGCACCGGGACGCTCTACCTGACGTCCGGCCGGTCGGTGCTCGCGGTCGACGCCTCGACGGGCCTGGTGACCGACACCGGCCTGCGGACCCGCAGCTATGACGTCCGCCTGGCGCCCCTCGCCGACGGCCTGCTCGTCTGGTACCCGTCCGGCTGGTCCAGCCGGCTCCTGCGCTTCGGCCTCGACACGGGCACGCCCCCACCCGGTGCCCTCGCGCGTGCGAACCGCTTCGTCCCGGGGGCCGACGGCGTGTGGGCGGCGCAGGTCGACCCCGCCCGGCCCGACCGGCGGACCGTCTGGCGTCTCGTCGACGCGGACGGGACGGCGACGACGTCGGTCGCGGTGCGGGGGCGGGCGGTCGCCGACGGTGCGGGGGGCCTGCTCGCGGCGGCCGGAGGCGCCGTCCGGGTCGTCGAACCGCCCCTGCCGGACGTCGCGGACCGGCAGGCGGACGCCGGCGCGGTCGTCGCCACAGGTCCCGACGGCTTCCTCGTGCAGCGCTGCTCCGGCGGGGCCTGCACCACGGTGCTGCGCGAGGGGGTGGCCCGTACGCGGCGCGTCCTCGACGTGCCCGTCGCCGGGAGCGCGGTCGACGGGGCCCTCTCGCCGGGCAACCGGCTCGTCCTGCTCTCGCAGCTGGTCGACGACGCCCCGGTGGTGCAGGTGCGACCGCTCGGCTCGGACCGCCCGCTGCGCACCTTCCCGGGCGCCGGCAGCGGGGCGGTGTGGCTCTCCGAGCGCTGGGTCGCCTTCGTCGGCCGCGACGGGCTGGTGCTCTACGACGCCGTCGACGACCGGGTCGTGCCGAGCCGGCTGAGCGGGGTCACCCGTCTGGCCTGGCAGCCCGCCTGACGGCGGCTGCCGGACGGCTGCGGGTCAGCGCCGGCGGCGGAAGACCGAGGCGGGGGCCAGGAAGGCGCGGGCGCGCTGCCACGGGCCGGCCGGCGCGCCGATCGCCTGGCGCAGCGAGGCGGTCGTCTCGGGCAGGTCGTCGGTGACCGAGTCGCCGCCGAGGCTCGGCGCGTAGCGGGCGCGCTCGACCAGCGTCGCCACGCGGCCCAGGTCCGCGCGGTCATCGGCGTCCAGGCGCTGGCCGAGCTCCCGGCCCACCGCGCGCGGCGTGCCCTCGGGCCATCGGCCGCCGAAGTCCAGCACGGTGTCGCGCAGCTCGGCCCACGCGGCCTCGACCTGCTCGTCGGTCGGGCCCTCGCCGTCGAGACGGGCGCGGCGGCGCCGTACGCGGACCACCGCCGGCGCGGCGAGCAGGAGCAGCAGCACCACGACGCCCGCGACCACCCCCACGGTGCGCCACGGGAACGCCGTCGTCGTGGTCGTGGTCGGCGTTGGGGCGTCCTGGGGTGCGCTCTCCTGGGACGCCTCGGTGCTCGGCGCGGCGCTGCTCGGCGCGCTGGACGACTCGGCGCTCGGCGAGGCGGTGTCGTCCTGGCTCGGCGGGATCGTCCAGGGCGGCGCGGAGCCGGTCTGCACACCGGGCGTCGGCTCGAAGCGCACCCAGCCGTAGCCGGTGAAGTAGAGCTCGGGCCAGGCGTGCATGTCGCGCACGTAGACGTCGTAGCCGTTGCCGTTCTGCGTGCCGGGCAGGAAGCCCACGGCCACCCGGGCCGGGATGCCGTTGACGCGGGCCATCATCGCCATCGCGCTGGCGAACTGCTCGCAGTAGCCCCGCCGGTCCCGGGTCAGGAAGTTGACCAGCGCCTGGTAGCCGTTGCCGGGTCGCTGCTCGGTGTCGTAGGTGAAGTTCGACGAGTCGCGCAGGTAGGCCTGGATCGCCGCCGCGCGGGCGTACGGGGTGTCGGCCCCGCGGGTGACCCGGCGGCTCAGGTCGATCAGCTCCTGCGGCAGGTCGGCGGGGACCTCCGAGGTCACGGCGCCGTCCGACGGCGCTCCCGCGGCCGCCCGGGAGAGGTCGGCCGCGTCGGGGGCGATGTCCCAGCTGCGGACGTCGTAGGTGAGGTTGGTCAGGTCGTCGGCGGAGTTCTCGCTGTTGACGATCGTGAGCGACTCGGCGTTGAAGCTCCAGTCGCCGGCGGCGTCGAAGGTGCGGGCCGCGTACGGCGCCGGGAGGTACTGCGAGGAGAAGTCGACCGAGGTGATCCGCGTCGTGCGGACCTCGGGAGCCGGCCCGGTGTAGCCCTCCGGCTCCGAGAGGTTCGTGCCCTTGTTGAGCCGGATCTGGGTGTTGCCGAAGCCCGAGGCCGAGAACTGGGGGAGCGCCGCCATCCGGAGGTAGACCCCGCCGGGCTTGTCGGTCGTGTAGCGGAACACCACGCGGTTCGTCGGCTGGTTGAGGTTGCGCTTGAGGTCGAGGCTGGGGTCGGTCAGCTGCAGCGGGCCGTTGCCGCCGAACCCGCCGCCCAGCCCCAGGCCGGGCAGGCTGATCGTGGGCAGCAGGACCCCGAGGACGAGGGCGAGCACCACGGCCGGGGTGGCCAGCAGGCCGGCGGCCCGCCAGACCGGCGCCCCGCCCGCCGACCGGGCCCGGCCGGAGCCGGTGCGGGCCGGCCCGCCCGCGGCCTGGTCGAGGCTGAGGCCGCGGTTCCAGGCGGCGGCCGAGTTGAGGCCGTCGGCGACGAGCACCGCGAGGTAGCCGAGCGCGAGGCAGGCGAAGCTGAGGATGCCGGTGTCGAAGCCGAGCCCGACCGCGGGCACGGCGAACAGCGCGGCCAGCGGGGCGATCGACCAGGCCGGTCGACGGAGCCCCGACACGACGAGGTCCGCGAGCGCACCGACCAGCGGGATCGCGGTGGCGAAGATCAGCAGCACGCCCGCGTCGGGTGCCATCGGCGAGCTCTGGGTCTGCATGTGCAGGACGCCCTGGGCCCACAGGCGTGGGTAGACGGCGAGGAGCCCGCCCGGGCCGGCCGAGCCGCCGATCGCGAGAGCCAGCACCAGCGAGCCGAGGACGACCCCGACCAGCTGGCTGGAGAAGGTCAGGGCGGCGCCCGCCCCGCGGCGGCGCAGCACGAGGCCGAGCGCGCAGACCAGGGCGGTGCCGAGCCAGGCGAGCGGCACGAAGCTCCGGTCGACGGTCAGCGGCAGGACCGTGAGGGTGGCCAGCGCCACCGCGACGACGGTCGCGAGGGCGAGCCGCACGTCGGCGCGCGCGCTCACGCGGCCACCGAGGTCCGCTCGAGGGCAGACCAGGCCTGGGGGACCGTGGTGGACGCGTCGACCACGACGACCCGCCACTGGTGCTCGGCCAGGATCTCCGCCGCGCGGGCCGCCGGCCCGGGTCCGTCGTCGGGCTGGAACCGGCCGCCCTCGGCCCAGGTGTCCACGTCGAGCAGCATCGCCAGGCCCGTCGCCCGCTGGCGGCGCAGCGCCGCGACGGCGTACGCCTCCTCGGGCGTCAGGCGGCCCAGGACGGCGACGACGAGCTGCTCGCCGCGCTCGCCCTCCACCGACCCCAGCAGGTGGCCGAGCCCGCGGTCCCGGCTGGCCCGGAGGTCGGTGAGCTGCTGCAGCAGCACGTCGGCCGCGACCGGGCCCGCGGCGCCGGCGGCCGGCTGCAGCCGCGCGTCGGTGGTGGTGACGTCGACCGCGTAGCCCTCCTCGACGAGCCGCAGGCCGACCGAGGCGACGGCCGAGACGGCCCACTCCAGGGAGTGGTGCACCCCGCGGCCCGCGTGGGCGCCGTCACGGGTGTCGAGCAGCACGGTGGTCGACGGGTCGACGGCCTGCTCCTCGCGGCGGACCATCAGCTCGCCGGACCGCGCGGTCGAGCGCCAGTGGATGCGCCGGACGTCGTCGCCCTGGCGGTACTCCCGGACCAGGACGTCGTCGGCGCCGCTGACGCCGATCCGCCGGGGCGAGGCCTCACCCGCGCTCCCGCCGGCACCACCACCCGCGGCGCCGCCGAGGTCGTGCACCTGCGGGGTCACGACGACCTCGCTCGTGGCGGTGAAGGTGCGGTCGAGGCGGACGAGGCCGAAGGGGTCGGTCGTGCGCACCATCAGCGGACCGGTGCGGTAGTGCCCGCGAGCGCGGCCGACGAGCGGGTACTCCACCGTGCGCTCCCAGTGCGAGGTGGCCTCGTCGACGAGGAAGCGCGGTGGCTGGCCGAGCTCGACCGGCACGCGGTCCTCGAGCTCGAGCAGCGCGGCGGGGAGCAGCGAGTCGTGCCCGAGCGTGATGCGGCCGCGCAGCGGGGTGCCGAGCGCGACCTGCGCCGGCTCGACGGAGCGCTCGGCGGACATCTTGAGCCGCGCCCGCAGCACGAGCACGAGCGCCACCACCGGCAGTGCGAGGAGCAGCAGGCCGACGCGCATGAAGTCGCGCTGCCCGGTGACCATGGAGGTGAGGAGCACGACGAGCCCGCCGGCGACCAGCCACCGGCCGCGGCCGGTCAGCACCGTCCAGATGCGTCGCACCGAGGCTCCACGGGCTCAGCGGCCGGGCGTGCGGTCCGGCACGCGCACCTCGGCGACGGCCCGGGCGATCACGTCCTCGGCGCTGCGACGGGCGAGCTGCGCCTCCGTGGAGAGCAGCACCCGGTGCGCGAGGACGGGGACCGCCAGCGCCTGCACGTCGTCGGGGGTGACGTAGTCGCGGCCCTGCAGGGCGGCGTACGCCCGGACGGCCCGGAGCAGCTGGAGGCTGGCGCGCGGCGAGGCACCGAGCCGGAGGTCGCGCGAGGTGCGCGTGGCCGTCACGACCGAGACCAGGTAGGCCTTCACCGCCGGGGCCACGAAGACCTGGGTGACCGCGTGGATGAGGCCGCGGACCGTCTCCGCGTCGGTCACCGGGGACATCCGGGCGAGCGGGTCGGACGAGCCGTGGGAGTCGAGCATGTCGAGCTCGGCGCGCTGGGTCGGGTAGCCCATCCGCAGCCGGGCGAGGAAGCGGTCGCGCTGCGCCTCGGGGAGGGGGTAGGTGCCCTCCATCTCGATGGGGTTCTGGGTGGCGACCACCATGAAGGGCGCGTCCAGCAGGTAGGTCGTCCCGTCGACGCTGACCTGGCGCTCCTCCATGGACTCCAGCAGCGCGGACTGCGTCTTCGGCGAGGCGCGGTTGATTTCGTCGCCGACCACGACGTTGGCGAAGATCCCGCCCGGCTTGAACTCGAAGTCGCGGGTCTCGGAGTTCCAGATCGAGACGCCGGTGATGTCGCTCGGCAGCAGGTCGGGCGTGAACTGGACGCGCCGCACGGAGCAGTCGATCGAACGGCCGATGGCCTTGGCCAGCATCGTCTTGCCCACGCCGGGCACGTCCTCCACCAGCAGGTGGCCCTCGGCGAGCAGCACCACGAGCGCGAGGTCGACGGCCTCCCGCTTGCCCTCGATGACGGACTCGATGCCCGCACGCACCCGACCCATCACGTCCACCACGTCGGCCACGGTGTGGTGCGTCGCGGTCTCGTGGCGGGTGTCGTTCTCGACGCCGAGGCTCACAAGCCATCCCTTCGTCCCGTCGGGTCGCGTCACGAGCTCCTCGGCGCGACGACCAGCGCGGCACCCGGCGCGCGGTCTCGGCCCCGGGACATGCCCGATCAGCGTATGCGCGTCCGAAAAGCCCGGTGGGTTCCGTGAAAAGCCTGGTCGGAACACATTTGCCCGCGCCGAGACCGTCGGGAGGGGCGCTGTGGAGCAAAGTGGAGTAACGTGGAGCGCAGTGGAGGACAGCAGAGCCTCCGGCCCTGCTCAGGGAGTAAGGAGGCGGGCCCGTGTTCCTCGGGACCCACACTCCGAAGCTCGACGAGAAGGGCCGGCTGATCCTCCCGGCGAAGTACCGCGACGAGCTGGCGGAGGGACTGGTGATCACGCGCTTCCAGGAACGCTGCCTGGCCATCTGGCCCGTGGCGACCTTCGCCGAGCTGGTGCAGGGCGTGCGTGGCGCGTCCTCGAGCCAGCAGGTCCGTGACTACCAACGCATGCTCGCGTCGGGGGCCTCGGACGAGACGCCGGACAAGCAGGGCCGAGTCACGATCCCGCAGCACCTGCGGACGTACGCGGGCCTGGAGCGGGACTGCGTCGTCGTGGGGGCCATCAACCGGGTCGAGATCTGGGACGCGGCGGCCTGGACGGCGTACGAGGCGAGCAAGGAGTCGGCGTTCGCCGACCTGGACGACGAGGTCTTCCCCGGCGTCTGAGGACTTCCCCCCTCAGCCGCAGGTCGACCCCGGCAGCACGAGCACCACGCACCACCGAGCACGACAGCAGGACACGCAGGACAGCAGCAGACGCAGCAGAGCAGTACGTGCCGAGCGGCTCCACCCCGCGGCCGGCGCCCTGGCACCCCTTCCCCGGTGCCAGGTCGCCGCCCGGCCTCGGGTTGGAACCACCCGGCACGTCCTGCACCAGGGCGCAGGCAGGGCAGGGTCGAGGTCAGGGTCGGACATGACGGAGCACGCGCACGGGGGAGCCGCCTCCGGCAGCACGCCTCCCGACGCGACCCCGCCGGCCTCCTCCGCCCCCCGGCACGTCCCGGTGATGCTCGACGAGATCCTCGCGCTGCTCACCCCGGCGCTCACCGCCACCTCCACGAACCCCCACCCGGTGCTCGTCGACGGCACCCTCGGCCTCGGCGGCCACTCCTCGGCGCTGCTCGAGGCCTGCCCGGACGCCCACCTCGTCGGCCTCGACCGCGACCCGCAGGCCCTGGCCCTGGCGGGGGAGCGGCTCGCTCCGTTCGGCGACCGGGTCACCCTCGTCGAGGCCGTCTACGACGAGCTGCCCGACGTGCTCGAGCGGCTCGGCCGCCCCCGGGTGCAGGCCGTGCTGCTCGACCTCGGGCTGTCCTCGCTGCAGATCGACTCGGCCGACCGCGGCTTCGCGTACGCGACCGACGCGCCCCTCGACATGCGGATGGGGCGCTCGGGCCCGACCGCGGCCGAGGTCCTCAACACCTACGACGCGGGGGCGCTGGCGCGCGTCCTGCGCCGCTACGGCGAGGAGCGGTTCGCCGACCGGATCGCCCGCCGCCTCGTCGAGGCCCGCGAGGCCGAGCCGTTCGAGCGCTCCGGCCGGCTCGTCGAGCTGCTGCGCTCCGCGATCCCCATGGCCGCGCAGAAGTCCGGCGGCCACCCGGCCAAGCGGACCTTCCAGGCGCTGCGCATCGAGGTGAACGGCGAGCTCGAGGCGCTCGAGGGCGTGCTGCCCGCTGCGGTGTCGTCGCTCGCGGTCGGCGGGCGCATCGCCGTCCTCGCCTACCACTCGCTGGAGGACCGGCCGGTCAAGCAGGTCCTGGCCGCCGGTTCCGCCGACCGCGCCCCCCGCGGCCTGCCCGTCGTGCCCGACGAGCTCAAGGCCGAGCTGCGGCTCCTCACCAAGGGGGCTCAGCGCCCCACCGAGGCCGAGGTCGCCGTCAACCCGCGCGCCGCCTCCGCCCGCCTCCGCGCAGCCGAGCGCGTCTTCGACCCCCGTGACCCGGTCGCCCGGACCGGTGGCCCCGGAACCCGTCCTGCCCCTTCCCCCGAGCACAGGAGGTGAGCGCGTGAGCGCACTCACGGCCGCACCCGCCAAGAAGCACGCCCGCCCGCAGCCCGACGCCCGCCCGGCGCTGCGGCCGCTGGCGACGCCGTCGCGGCGGCTGGCCCGGCTGCCCTTCCTCGTGGTGCTGATCGTCGCCTTCGGGCTGGGCATGGCCGGCCTGCTGATGCTCAACACGACGCTGCAGAACCAGGAGTTCGAGGCGCGCCGACTCAGCAGCCAGGCCAGCCAGCTGACGTATGTGCAGGATGACCTGGAGTCGCAGCTGCAGAACGTCTCCTCGCCCGCCTCGCTGGCGCAGAAGGCGTACGCGCAGGGCATGCGGCCGAACGTCCACCCCGCCTTCCTGGTGATGCCCGACGGCACCGTCAAGGGCAAGGCGGAGACCACCAAGGGGACCGAGATGCGCTACCTGCAGCCGGGGGTCGAGGAGCAGCTCGGCGCCGACCGCGCGGCGGCCGAGGCGGCCGCCAAGGTGGCCAAGACCGAGGGCGCGCAGACCGCGCGGCAGGCCTCCGACGGGGCGGCCCTCGTCGTCGCGTCCGCCGCGAGCACCGTCCCGCCGTCGACCGCCACCGCCCGCTGAGAGGCCGCCGCATGCCGCAACGCCGTCCGCACCCCGCCGCCGGGGGACGAGGCGCCCGCACCGGGTCCTCCGCCGCCTCGACGCGGGGGACCGAGCCCACGCGTCGCCGCCCGGCCGCCGGCGGCGAGGCGCACCGCCGCGGCGAGCGCATCCTGCGTGACGGCACCCGTGAGCGTGCCCGGACGGCGGGCGCGAGCCGTCCCGCCGCGACCCGGACGGCGTCGGCGCGGACGGCCCCCGTGCGGCGCCCGGCGCCGCGCACCCCGCTCTCGGCGATCCGCGTCCCGCTCGGCTCCTCGAACCGTCGCCTGCACGTCGTGCTCGTGATCATGGCCATGGGGCTCTCGCTGTGCGCGGGCCGGCTGCTGCAGCTGCAGGGCTTCGACTCCGCGCGCTACACCGCGGACTCGATCGACGCCCTCACCCGCACGCTCCCGCTGCTGCCCTCGCGCGGCGAGATCACCGACCGCAACGGCACGGTCCTGGCCGCGACGCAGCCCGCCGTCGCCGTCACCGCCGACCCGACCCTGGTCGGCCCCAAGGCCGCCCAGGTCGCCGCGATCCTCTCGCCCTACCTGCAGATGACGCCGGAGCAGCTCGTCCCGCTGCTCACCACGCCGGACACGCACTTCGTCTACCTCAAGAAGCAGGTCCCGGCGCTGACCTACACCCGGCTCGCGGCCGACCTGTCCAAGGCCGGCATCTACGGGGTGTTCCGCGAGGCCGACCCGATCCGCACCTACCCGAACGGCGCGACCGGCTCCTCGGTCGTCGGCTTCGTCGGGGCCGACGGCAAGGGCCTGGGCGGGCTCGAGCTCTCCATGAACAAGGAGCTGTCGGGCGAGGCGGGCAAGGAGACCTACGAGAGCGCCCCGAACGGCAGCAAGATCCCGCTGGGCGACAGCTCGATCACCCCGGCCACCAACGGGCTCAACCTGCGGCTGAGCATCGACTCCGACCTGCAGTGGATGGTGCAGGAGCGGCTCGCCACCCAGGTCATCCGGACCAGGTCCGACTACGGCATGGCCGTCGTCATGAACGTCAAGACCGGCGAGGTGCTGGCCCTGGCCAACGCGCCGACGTACGACTCCTCGAACCCCGGGGCCTCGGCGACCGACGCGCGCGGCAACAACGCGATCACCTCGCCGTACGAGCCGGGCAGCGTGCAGAAGATCATCACCTCCGCCGCGCTGATCGACTCGGGCACCGCGACGCCGGACACGCGGGTCTCGATCCCGTACCGGCTCAAGTCCGGCCCGCTGTCGATCAAGGACGCGTTCAGCCACGACAGCGACCCGCTCAAGCTGCGGATGCGCGGCATCATCGCCCAGTCGTCGAACATCGGCACCGCGCTGCTGGCCCGCCAGATGGACCGCTCGACGCTGCACGACTACTACGAGCGCTTCGGCCTCGGCTCGCCGACCGGCATCCAGCTGCCGGGCGAGTCGGCGGGCATCATCCCGCCGGCCGACATGAGCGACATCCAGCGCGACCAGGCGGCCTTCGGCCAGGCGATCTCGGTGACCGCCGTCCAGGAGGCCGCGGCCATCGCCGGCATCGTGAACGGCGGCGTGTACCACCCGCCGACGGTCATCGCCCAGGCCACCGACGCCGACGGCAAGACCGTCGACGTGGACGACCGCAAGCCGCGCCGGGTCATCTCGGAGAAGTCCTCGGCCCAGGTCCGCGACCTCATGCAGGCCGTCATGGACGGCGACAACGGGCAGAAGAACCTGCGGCTCGACGACTACACCAGCGGTGGCAAGACCGGCACCGCGCAGCGGGCCGACCCCGAGCTGCACCGCTACAAGGGCTACGTGACCTCGTTCGTCGGCTTCGCCCCGTTGAACGACCCCGACATCCTCACCTACGTGGTCATGAACAACCCGCGCGGCAAGTTCGACACGGGCACGAGCACGGCCAACCCGGTCTGGCGCGACGTCATGAAGTACGCGCTCCCGCGCTACTCAGTGACGCCGGACGCGGGCAAGGTCGACCCCGAGCCGACGACCTGGTGAGGCGTGCACGCACGCCGCGGACCGTCGGGTCCCGCGGTGACCCTGACGTCGTCGAGGTGGCGGGCGACGGGCTGACCAGGCTCCGGCCCGCCCGGACGACCCCGGTCGCGCTCGACGTGCTCGTCCCGGGCGCGGGGTCCTCGGTGGAGGTCTCGGGCGTCACCCTCGACACCCGCCTCGTCGAGCCGGGCGACCTCTTCGTCGGGCTCCCCGGGCGCCACCACCACGGCGCCTCCTTCGCCGCCCGGGCCGCCCAGGCCGGGGCGGTGGCGGTGCTCACCGACGCCGACGGCGCGCGGCTCGTGGCGGACGTCCTGCCGGTCGCGGTGGTCGAGGACCCCCGGCGGGCGATGGCCCACGCCGCCGCCACGGTCTACGGCTGGCCGGCGCGCGCGCTGACCGCGTACGGGATCACCGGGACGCAGGGCAAGACGACGACGGCGTACCTGCTCGACGCGGCGCTGCGGGCGGCCGGGACGTCGACCGGCGTGGTCGGCACGATCGGCTTCAGCCTCGACGGGCGCGACCTCGGCGGGGCGCGGACCACCGTGACCACCCCGGAGTCGCCGGAGCTGCAGGGACTGCTCGGCCTGCTGGTCGAGCGCGGGGCGCAGGCGCTGGTCATGGAGGTGTCGTCGCACGCGCTGGTCCTCGGTCGCGTCGACGCGGTCGTCTTCGACGTCGCCGCCTTCACCGGCTTCGGCGAGGACCACCTCGACTTCCACGGAGACGTCGAGTCCTACTTCGAGGCCAAGGCGTCGCTGTTCACCCCCGAGCGGGCCCGGCACGCCGTGGTCAACCTCGACGACGCCCGCGGCCCGGTCCTGGTGGGCCGTGCCCGGGCCGCCGGCCTGCCCGTGACCACCACCGGGCTGGGCCCCGACGCCGACGTCCACCCGGTGCGGGTCGGCCCGGCCGAGCACGGGCGTACGCACCTGCGCGTCCAGGTCGGCGACCGGCAGGTCGGGACCCGGCTGCCGCTGCCCGGGGAGCACAACGTCCGCAACGCCCTCACCGCCCTGGCCATGGTCGCCGCGGCGGGCGGCGACCTGGAGGCGGCGGCCCGCGGGCTCGAGGACGCCTCGGTGCCCGGCCGCATGCAGCGCGTCGACCTGGGGGAGGGCGCCCCGGCGGTCTTCGTCGACTTCGCGCACACCCCGCAGGCCGTGACGGCCGCGGTCGCGGCGCTCGCCGGCCTGCAGCGCGTGGTGGTCGTCCTCGGCGCCGGCGGCGACCGCGACCCGGGCAAGCGCCGCCCGATGGGGGCGGCCGCGGCCGAGCTCGCCGACGTCGTCGTCGTCACCGACGACAACCCCCGGGGCGAGGAGCCGGCGGCGATCCGCGCGGAGGTGCTCGCCGGTGCTCGCGGGGTGCGGCGTGAGGGCGTGCAGGTCGTCGACGGCGGCGACCGGCGCAGCGCCATCGCGACCGCGCTGGGGCTGGCCGGCCCGGACGACACGGTGCTCGTGCTCGGCAAGGGCCACGAGCGCGGTCAGGAGGTGGCCGGCGTCGTGTACCCCTTCGTGGACGCCGACGTGGTGCGCCGGGCCTGGTCGGAGCTCGGCGGCCGGAGCGAGGAGAGGGACGAGGTGGACCGGTGATCCCGCTGCGCGTGGGCGAGGTGGCGTCGGTGACGGGTGCGGAGGTGCGGCCGGGGACCACGGTGCCGGTCGACCTCGACCGGTGGGTCACCCACGTCACCGCGGACTCCCGGGACGTCGAGGTCGGCTCCCTCTTCGTCGCCCTCGTCGGCGAGCGCGTGGACGGGCACGCGTACGTGGCCGGCGCCCTCGCTCAAGGCGCGGCGGCGGTGCTGGTCGCGCACGTCGTCCCCGACGCGCCCGGGCCGCAGCTCGTGGTCGACGACCCGCTCGTCGCGCTCGGGCAGGTCGCCCGGCGCGTGGTCGACCGGCGCAGGCCCCACGGGCTCCGGGTGGTCGGTCTCACCGGCTCCCAGGGCAAGACCTCGACCAAGGACCTGCTGGGCGCGGTGCTCGCCACCGCCGGCCCGACCGTCGCCCCGGCCGGCAACCTGAACAACGAGCTCGGGGTGCCCCTGACCGTGGGCCGGGTGGGCTCCGAGACGTCGTTCCTCGTGGCCGAGATGGGCGCGCGGGGGATCGGCCACATCGCGTACCTCTGCCGGATCGCGCCGCCCGACGTCGCCGTCGTGCTCAACGTGGGGCACGCGCACGTGGGCGAGTTCGGCGGGCAGGAGGCCATCGCCCGGGCCAAGGGGGAGCTCGTCGAGGCGCTCGACGACTCCGGCACCGCCGTGCTCAACCGCGACGACCTCCGCGTGTGGGCGATGCGGAGCCGGACGCGCGGACGGGTCCTGCCCTTCGCGGTCGTCGAGGACGGGGCGACGGCGCCGGCCGAGCCCGACCTGGTCTGGGCCGACGCGCTCGCCGCCGACGACCGCGGACGCTACCGCTTCACGCTGCACGCCCGGCTCGCGGGCAGCGAGGGGGAGGCGGCCGTCGCGCTCCGCGGGACCGGGCGCCACCACGTGGCCAACGCCACCGCGGCGGCCGCCGCGGCGCTCGCGCTCGGGCTCGACCTGACGGCCGTCGCCGAGGCGTTGAGCGCGGCCGAGCCCGCCTCGCGCTGGCGCATGGAGGTCCACGAGCGCGCCGACGGGGTCACCGTCGTCAACGACAGCTACAACGCCAACCCGGCCTCGATGGCCGCCGCCGTGGAGACCCTGGCCGAGCTCGGCCGGGGCCGCGGGCGGACGTGGGCGGTGCTCGGCGACATGCTCGAGCTGGGCTCCGAGGCACCCGCGCTGCACGCCGCGCTGTCGGCCCAGGTCGCCGCCGCGGGGGTCGACGAGGTCATCGCGCTGGGGGAGTTCGCGCCGGTGCTGGTCGAGGGCCAACCGGGGCGCGCGCGGGTCGCCGCGGACGGTGCCGAGGCGGCCCGTTGGGTCCGCGCGGAGGTCGCCGGCGGTGACGTCGTCCTGGTGAAGGCGTCGCGTGGCCTAGCCTTGAACCTCGTGGCCGACGAGATCCTGAGCCCCCCCGGGGACCTGCCCGAGCCGGACCAACAGCCCGGGAGCGGCTCGTGAAGGTCGTCTTCCTCGCCGGCTTCCTGGCCCTGCTGGGCACGCTGCTCGGCACCCGGCTGGCCATCCGGATCCTGGTCAAGAAGGGCTACGGCCAGCTGATCCGCGACGACGGGCCGACGTCGCACCACGTCAAGCGGGGCACCCCCACCATGGGCGGGCTGGTCATCATCGCCTCGGTCCTGCTCGCGTACGCGGTCAGCCACCTCATCACCTGGACGCTGCCCTCGGCCTCGGGCCTGCTCGTGCTGTTCCTCTTCGCCGGGCTCGGTGTCGTGGGCTTCCTCGACGACTTCATCAAGATCAGCAAGCAGCGCTCGCTGGGCCTGCGGAGCAAGGCCAAGATCGCCGGGCAGACGATCGTCGCCGTCGTCTTCGGCCTGCTCGCGCTGCAGTTCCCCGACGAGCGCGGCATCACCCCGGCCTCGAACGCGATCTCCTTCCTGCGCGACATCAGCTGGTTCCCGACGCTGCCGATCGTGCTGGTCGTGCTCTGGGTGATCCTGCTGATCGCCGCGGCGAGCAACGGGGTCAACCTCACCGACGGCCTCGACGGGCTCGCCTCCGGCGCCTGCGTGATGATCTTCGGCGCGTACACGCTCATCAACATCTGGCAGTACAACCAGTCCTGCGCCTACGTCTCCTCGGCCGGGCCCAAGTGCTACGAGGTGCGCGACCCGTACGACCTCGCCGTCGTCGCCGTCGCCCTGGCCGGGGCCTGCTTCGGCTTCCTGTGGTGGAACGCCGAGCCCGCGAAGATCTTCATGGGCGACACCGGTTCGCTGTCGCTGGGCGGCGCGCTGGCCGGGATGGCGATCTTCACCCGCACCGAGCTGCTGCTCATCATCCTCGGCGGGCTGCTCGTCATCGAGGTGATGTCGGTCGTGCTGCAGGTCAGCTACTTCAAGGCGACCAAGGGCAAGCGCATCTTCAAGATGTCGCCGATCCACCACCACTTCGAGCTGCTGAACTGGGCGCAGGTCACGATCGTCATGCGCTTCTGGATCATCTGCGGCCTCTTCGTCGCCGCGGGCCTGGGCATCTTCTACGCGGAGTGGGTCGCGGGCAACGCGTGATTGCCCTCTCCCGCTTCGCTCCGACGGGTCCCTGCCGCACCTCTGACCTGACCACTGGTCACTTGTGGTCGTCTCGGCGGCGTGTCGTCGACCACACCTGACCACTGGTCGCCGTGGGGTCGGCCGGAGGCTGGGCCCTGAGGCGCGGACGTGATGGGGTGGGGGTGTGAGCATCTCCTGGATGAGGACCGCCGACGGGGCGTCGCCCTGGCCGGACGCGCACGTCGTGATCGCCGGGGTCGGGGTGTCCGGCTTCGCGGCGGCGGACGGGCTGCTGCAGCTGGGGGCGCGGGTGACCGTGCTCGACGACGCGGCGAGCGAGGCGAACACCGACAAGGGCGCGCTGCTCGAGGTGCTCGGGGCGACCGTGCGCCTGGGGCCCGGGTCGACCGCGGACCTGCCCGAGCACGCCGACCTCGTCGTCACCACCGGCTTCCCGCCGACCGCGCCGATCCTGGTCCAGGCGCTCGCGCAGTCCGTGCCGGTCTGGAGCGAGGTCGAGCTCGCCTGGCGGCTGAGCCGGCCGGCCAAGGTCATCCCGTGGCTCGGGATCACCGGCACCAACGGCAAGACCACGACCACGCAGATGCTCGAGGCGATGCTCGCCGCGGCCGGCCTGCGGACCGCGGCCGTCGGCAACATCGGCCGCCCGGTGATGGAGATCGTCCTCGACCCCGAGCCGTACGACGTCCTCGCCGTGGAGCTGTCGAGCCACCAGCTGCACTGGTCGAGCTCGCTGTCGCTGCACTCGGCGGCGGTGCTGAACCTGCAGCCCGACCACCTGTCCTGGCACGGCGGCTACGAGGCGTACGGGGCGGCGAAGGCCAAGATCTACGAGGGCGTCACCCACGCCTGCGTCTACAACGTCGCCGACCGCGCCACCGAGTCGATGGTCGAGGAGGCCGACGTCGTCGAGGGCGCGCGCGCCATCGGCTTCACCCTGGGCACGCCGGGGCCCTCGATGCTCGGGGTCGTCGACGACCTGCTCGTCGACCGCGCGTTCATCGAGCAGCGCCGCGACTCCGCGCTCGAGCTCGCCACGCTGGCCGACGTGGCCGTCGCCGCGGGGGTCCCCGAGGGCGACCCGCCCCCGCCGCACGTCGTCGCCAACGCGCTGGCCGCCGCGGCGCTCGCCCGCTCCTACGGCGTCCCCGCGACCGCCGTGCGCGACGGCCTGCGCGGCGTCCGGGTCGGCGCTCACAAGATCCAGACCGTGGGGGAGCGGCGCGGGGTGCGCTTCGTCGACGACTCCAAGGCGACGAACCCGCACGCCGCCGACGCGGCCCTGCAGGCCTTCGGCGACCCCTCCGACCCGTCCGGCCCGCGCGTCGTGTGGGTCGCCGGCGGGCAGGCCAAGGGCACGCGGTTCGAGGAGCTCGTGGCCAAGCACGCGCCCCGGCTGCGGGCCGCCGTGCTGCTGGGCGTCGACGCGCCGGTGGTCGCCGAAGCGCTCGCTCGACACGCACCCGATGTGCCGGTCGAGGTCGTGGGGACCGCCGAAGATGGACGCGTGGCGCCGGCTGCCACCCGCGAGGGGGCCGCCGACGTCATGGCACGGGCCGTCGCGACGGCCGCGTCCCTGGCCCGCCCGGGAGACGTGGTCCTCCTCGCGCCGGGCTGCGCCAGCCTGGACATGTTCGCTGACTACGCCGCCCGCGGCGACGCCTTCACCGAGGCGGTGCGCGCGCTCGCTCCCTGACCGGCACCCCGGTCGGGACGGGCCCGTACGCAGCACGAGAGGAGCCGCCGTGACGACCGTGACCCCCTCAGAGGTCAAGGACCCCCGGCGCAGCCGCAAGGCGGGCCCGCGGACGGACATCGCGCCGAGCCCCGGGCGCGCGCTGGCCCTCTGGCTGCGGGCGGTGCTGGACCGGCCCATGACCAGCTACCACCTGGTGCTCGGCTCGGTCGCGCTGCTGCTCGTCGTCGGGCTGATGATGGTGCTGTCCGCCTCGAGCGTGAACGCCTACCTGACCACCGGCGACTCGTACTACTACGTCAAGCGCCAGCTGATCTTCCTCGGCATCGGCGTCGTCGGCGCCGTGGTGATCATGCGGCTCCCGGTCGCGACGCTGCGCTGGGTGAGCTGGGTCGGCATGGGCCTCGCGGTCCTGCTGCTCGTGCTCACCTACACCCCGCTCGGCATGACGATCAACGGCAACCGCAACTGGCTCTCGACCGGCGTCGCCGGCTTCGGCATCCAGCCCGCGGAGTTCGCCAAGCTGGCCATGGTCGTCTGGGGCGCGGACGTGCTCGCCCGCAAGCAGAAGCTGCTCGACCGGCCCTTCCACCTGCTCGTCCCCTTCCTCCCCGGCGCCGGCCTGGTCATCGCGCTGGTCGTCTTCCAGGGCGACGCCGGCACCGCCGTCGTGCTCGCCGGGATCGTCGCGGGGATCCTGTGGATCGTCGGCGCGCCGGGCCGGGTGCTCGCCGGGCTGGCCGGGGTCGGGTTCCTCGGCGTGGTCGGGCTGTTCGTCACCTCGCCGGTCCGGATGCGGCGCCTCGCCGCCTTCCTCGACCCGAGCGTCAACGTCAACGGCATCAACGACCAGGCCCAGGCCGGCATGTTCGCCATCGCCTCCGGCGGCTGGTGGGGGATGGGCCTGGGCGCCAGCCGGCAGAAGTGGGGCAGCCTCCCCGAGGCACACACCGACTTCATCTTCGCCGTGCTCGGCGAGGAGTTCGGGCTCTTCGGCTCGCTCGTCGTGCTCGCCCTGATCGGCCTGCTCGGCTACGCCGGCTTCCGCATCGCGTCGCGCTCCGACGACCCGTTCACCCGCTACGCCGCGGGCGGCGTCACGACCTGGTTCGTGGTGCAGGCCCTGTTCAACCTCGCCGTCGTGCTCCGCCTGCTCCCCATCGCCGGCGTGCCGCTGCCCCTCGTCTCGTACGGGGGGTCGGCGCTGATCGGCAACCTGCTCGCCGTCGGCGTCCTGCTCGGCTGCGCCCGGCGCGAGCCCGGGGCCCGGGCGCTGCTCGCCTCGCGCCGCGGCGGCACCCGGCCGCGCGTCACGGTGACCACCTCGACCACCGCCTCGCGGCGTCCGCGAGCCCGCGCGTGAGCGCACCCGTCTCGGTCGTCCTGGCCGGCGGCGGCACCGCCGGCCACACCTCGCCGCTGATCGCGACCGCCCAGGAGCTGCTGCGCCTCGCGCCCGGCTCGCGGGTCGTCGCGGTGGGCACGGCGCGCGGGCTCGAGACGACGGTCGTGCCGGCCGCCGGCCTCGCCCTCGAGCTCATCCCCCCGGTGCCGATGCCGCGCCGTCCCGGGCCCGACCTGCTCCGCGTCCCCGGCCGCCTCGGCGCGGCGGTCCGCGCGGCGGACGACGTCCTGCGCCGCCACGAGGCCGACGTCGTGGTGGGGTTCGGCGGCTACGTCTCCACGCCGGTCTACCTCGCCGCGCGGGCCCGTCGCGTCCCCGTGGTCGTCCACGAGCAGAACGCGCTGCCCGGGCTGGCCAACCGGCTGGCCGCCCGGGTGACCCGCCACGTGTACACGTCCTTCCCCGGCACGCCGCTGGCCCACGCCACGCTGATCGGGCTGCCGCTGCGCCGGGGCGTCGCCGACCTCGACCGTGCGGCCGACCGGCCCGCGGCGCGCGCGGCCCTGGGTCTCGAGCCCGAGGACGCCGGTCGGCGGCCGACGCTCCTGGTCAGCGGCGGCTCGCAGGGGGCGGCGAGCGTCAACGCGGCCGCCCGCGGTGCGGCCGACGACCTGCTCCGGGCCGGCGTCGACGTGCTGCACGTGCTCGGCCCCAAGAACATCACCGACGCCGACGTGCGCCGCGTGGACGCCACGACCGGCGCCACGTACGTGCCGCTCGCCTACGTCGAGCAGATGGAGCGGGCGTACGCCGCCGTGGACCTCATGCTCGGGCGCTGCGGCGCCGGCACGGTCATGGAGACCGCGACGGTCGGCCTGCCGTGCGTCTTCGTCCCCTACCCCCACGGCAACGGCGAGCAGGCCCGCAACGCCCGCCCGGTCGTCGACGCCGGCGGCGGGCTGCTGCTGGCGGACGCGGACTGCACGCCCGCCTGGGTCGCCGCCGAGGTCCCGGGCCTGCTCGCCGACCCCGACCGGCTGGCGGGCATGACGAGCGCCCTGGCGGGCACCGCGAGACGCGACGCCGCCACGGTCCTGGCCGAGCGCACACTGGCCGTCGCCCACGGCGCCGGACGGAAGGAGCACTGATGGCCCTGCTCGAACCCACCGAGCTCGTCGCCCCGACCGAGCTCGGCGGCGTCCACTTCATCGCCGTCGGCGGCTCCGGGATGAACGGCATCGCCTCGATGTTCCTCGACCTCGGCGTCGCGGTCAGCGGCAGCGACCGGAACGACTCGGCGTACCTCCGCGGCCTGGCCGCCCGGGGTGCCGACGTCCACGTCGGGCACCGCGCCGAGCAGCTGGGCGACGCGCAGACCGTGGTCGCCTCCTCGGCGATCCGCGAGGACAACCCCGAGCTCGCCGAGGCCCGCCGCCGGGGCCTGCGGGTGCTGCACCGCAGCGCCGCGCTGGGCTCGCTGATGCTCGGCCGGCGCGGGGTCGCCATCGCCGGCACGCACGGCAAGACCACCACGACCGCGATGGTCGCCGGGGCGCTCGTCGGCGCCGGTCTCGACCCGAGCTACGTCATCGGCGGCTCGTTCACGGGCGCCAAGAGCGGCGGCCACCTCGGCGGCGGCGACGTGATGGTCGTCGAGGCCGACGAGAGCGACGGGTCCTTCCTGCAGTACCCGGCCCAGGTCGTCGTGGTGACCAACGTCGACCCCGACCACCTGAGCAACTGGGGCACCGCGCAGGCGTACGCCGACGGATTCCTCCGATTTGCCAGCGCCCCCGACGTGGCCGTGCTCGTGGTCAGCGCCGACGACCCCGGCGCCGTCGAGCTGACGGCCGCGGTGCGGCGCCACGTCGAGGAGACCGGCCGCGGCCCCGAGGTCGTCACCTTCGGCCACGCCGCCGACGCGGTCGTGCGGATCAGCGGCGCGACCTACGCGGGCACCGGCTCGAGCTTCCGCCTGTCGCGCGGCGACGCCGGGGGACCGATGACCCTCGACGTGCCCGGCACCTACAACGTCGCCAACGCCGCCGCCGCGTACGCGGTCCTCACCTCGCTCGGGGTCGACGACGAGACCGCGCGCGAGCAGCTGTCGACCTACGCCGGCACCAACCGCCGTTTCCAGCTGGTCGGGACCGTGGACGGCGTCCGGGTCTTCGACGACTACGCCCACCACCCGACCGAGGTGGAGAACACGCTCCGCGCGGCCCGCACCGCCGTGGACAGCCAGCCCGGCGGGGGACGCGTGGTCGCGGTGCTCCAGCCGCACCTCTACACGCGCACCCGCGACCTGTGGCGCGAGCTGGCCGACGCCACGTCGATCGCCGACGAGGCCGTGGTCATGGACGTCTGCGGCGACCGGGAGGACCCGATCCCCGGGGTGACCGGCGCGCTGGTCGCCGACGCGGTGCCCGCGGGCACGGCGCACGTGACCTACGAGCCCGATTGGGACGCCGCGGCGCCCGTCGTGGCCGGGATCACCAGGCCCGGCGACCTCGTGGTGACCCTCGGCTGCGGCGACGTCACCAAGGTCGCCCCGCTGATCGTCGACGCGCTCGCCCGTCGCTCCGACCTCTCGGTGCGGACGGAAGGTTCGGCGGCACCGCAGGCCGACGCCCCCGAGCCGGGGGAGGGGGCGGCATGACCAGCACCGCCACCCCGCCGCGCACCTCGGCCCCCTCGTCGCGCCCCTCCGTCGCACCGCAGCGCGGCCGACGCACCGGCGGGCGCCGCCGCGTCGTCGGCACCGTCGTCGCCGTGGTGCTGGTGGTCCTGGTGGCCACCGCCGTGTGGCTCGTCTACTTCTCCTCCGTCCTCGCGACGCGGTCGGTGGTCGTGTCCGGCACCCGGGACCTGAGCGCCGAGCAGGTGACCGCCGCGGCCGCCGTGCCGCTCGGCCGCCCGCTCGCGCGGCAGGCGCTCGACGACATCGCCCGACGCGCGACGGCGCTGCCGCAGGTGTCGGCGGCCACGGTCACCCGCGAGTGGCCGGGAACGGTCCGCGTGAGCGTCACCGAGCGCCAGCCGCTGCTCGGCATCACCCAGCCCGGAGGCTTCCTCGTCGCCGACAAGGCCGGCGTCGTCTTCGCGGCCGAGACGACGCTGCCCCCGGGCGTCGTGCAGGTCTCCGCCGACCCGGCCAACCGCCCGCTGCTCGTCGAGCTGGGTTCCGTCGTCGACGCGCTGCCGCAGGACGTGCGCGACCAGGTCACGAGCATCGAGGCGGTCACGCCCGACTCGATCCGGCTCAAGACCGTCTCCGGCATCACGATCACCTGGGGCGACTCCTCGCAGTCCGCGCTCAAGGCGCAGGTCGCCACCGCCCTGCTCGCCTCCGGGGTCAAGACGTCGATCGACGTCTCCGCCCCGCACGCGCCGGCCACCCGCTGAGCCCGGCCCCCGGCCCCGTCGTCCGGGGCCGTCGGACGCCCGTCCGGCCTCACCCTCAAGTGGATCTCCAGAGATCCGGGGGTTGGAGCGGACCGTACGCGTGTCGGCCCCTGGCCACGTGGACTTCCGCATCCGGCCCTCTATAGATTCGCCTGCGTTCGCGTCTCCCCTCGTCGACCTGCCTTCCCCGGGTCGGCCCGCCGGTCTCGACCCCTGGTCGAGGGCCCGGAGGTCCGGGTCGGAGGAACGTCGGACGAGTCGGTCGAGCGCGCAAGCGAGGAGAAGGAACCCCCGTGGTCTCTGCGTCACAGAACTACCTGGCCATCATCAAGGTCGTCGGCGTCGGCGGCGGTGGTGTCAACGCCGTCAACCGGATGATCGAGGCCGGCCTGCGCGGCGTGGAGTTCATCGCCGTCAACACCGACGCCCAGGCGCTGCTGATGAGCGACGCCGACGTCAAGCTCGACATCGGCCGCGAGCTCACCCGCGGCCTCGGCGCTGGCGCCGACCCGGACAAGGGCCGCCAGGCCGCCGAGGACCACGCCCAGGACATCGAGGACGCGCTCAAGGGCGCGGACATGGTGTTCGTGACCGCGGGCGAGGGCGGTGGCACCGGCACCGGCGGCGCCCCGGTCGTGGCCCGCATCGCCCGTGCGCTGGGCGCGCTGACCATCGGCGTCGTGACCCGGCCGTTCTCCTTCGAGGGCAAGCGCCGCGCGACCCAGGCCGAGTCGGGCATCGGGAGCCTCCGCGAGGAGGTCGACACCCTGATCGTCATCCCGAACGACAAGCTGCTCCAGATGGTCGACCACCAGATCGCCATCCTCGACGCCTTCAAGCAGGCCGACCAGGTGCTGATGCAGGGTGTCTCCGGCATCACCGACCTGATCACCACGCCCGGCCTGATCAACCTCGACTTCGCCGACGTCAAGGCGGTCATGTCGAACGCGGGCTCCGCCCTGATGGGCATCGGCTCGGCGCGCGGCGAGGACCGGGCCCGCGCCGCGGCCGAGATGGCCGTCAGCTCGCCGCTGCTCGAGGCCAGCATCGAGGGCGCCCACGGCGTCCTGCTGTCGATCGCCGGCGGCTCCGACCTCGGCCTGTTCGAGGTCTCCTCGGCGGCCGACCTGATCCAGGCGGCGGCCCACGAGGACGCCAACATCATCTTCGGCACCGTGATCGACGACGCGCTGGGCGACGAGGTCCGCGTGACCGTCATCGCCGCCGGCTTCGAGGGCGGGCAGCCTCCGCGCCGCCAGCCGGGCATCAGCCGCAACGCCGACCTCGGCCGCGGACAGCAGGGTGGCCAGCCCGCCCAGGGCCAGCAAGGCGGCCAGCAGGGCGGGGGCCAGCAGGGCGGTCAGCGTCCCTACCAGACCTCGGCCCCGGCCCAGTCCCCGCAGCCGTCGTACGGCTCCGGGCGTCCGGTCCCGGCGACCACCCCGAGCGGCGCCGCTCCGGGTCAGGCCCCGGCCCCCCGGCCCGCTCCGCTGCGGCCGCCGAGCCCGCCGGCCGACGACGACCTCGACGTCCCGGACTTCTTGAAGTAGGCCGCGTGTCGGTGGTCGGCGTGGCTGGTGCCCCGTCGACCGGCCGGTAGTGTCGTCGACGCCGCCTCCTCCTTGAGGGAGAGGCGGCGTCATGACGATCGAGCGTTGAGCTGACCGAGGGGCGACGATGGCGGAGAGACTGAAGCGGGCTGCCGCGTGGCTGGGCCTGGTGACCGACGACCGCTACGCCGAGTACGAGGTCGACGACGCCGAGCGCACCGAGGGCATCAGCCGCGAGGAGCTCATCGGCGTCCAGGAGCGTGACCGCGCTGCGGCGTCCGCGGGTGCGGGTGCCGGCGGCAGCGTGACCACGCTGCAGAGCAAGCGCCCGACGACCACGACGATCGCGCCGGCCCCGGTCGCCGCCGTGGCCACGCAGACCTCCCCGGCGCCCGCCCCGGCCCCGACGCCCGCCCCGCGAGCAAGGACGGCCGACCTGTCCCGCATCACGACGGTGCACCCGCGCACCTACAACGAGGCCCGCACCATCGGCGAGCACTTCCGCGACGGCGTGCCCGTGATCATGAACCTCTCGCAGATGGAGGACGTCGACGCCAAGCGGCTCGTCGACTTCGCCGCGGGGCTGATCTTCGGCCTGCACGGGACGATCGAGCGCGTGACGAGCAAGGTCTTCCTGCTCTCGCCGCAGAACGTCACGGTCGCGACCGAGGACAAGGAACGCATCGCGAGCGGTTTCTTCAACCAGAGCTGAGATCTGCCGGGGCCCGCGCCCCGTGGTCGTCGCGGACGACCGGCCAGGCCCTGCGACGACGTCGCGGGGCCTTTCCGCTCCCGGGAGCGTGCTGCCGGCGGGCGACCGACCTACCATGGAGGCGTACCCAGGGCGCGACGGCCCAGGGGCACCAGGAGGGGTGGAGATCGACGTGGGGCTCGTCAGCTACATCATCGGCATGGTCCTGTGGATCTTCATGCTGGTCCTCTTCGCCCGGATGATCCTGTCCTGGGTCCCGGTGCTCGTGCGCGAGTGGCAGCCGCGCGGCCCGATGCTCGTCCTGGCCGAGGTCGTCTACTCCATCACCGACCCGCCCCTGCGGGCCCTGCGCAAGGTCCTCAAGCCGGTCCGCGTGGGCAACATGAGCCTCGACCTGGCCTTCATCGCGCTGTTCCTGCTCGTGAGCATCCTCATGCAGGTCAACCGCGCGGTCGCGTACGCCATCTGAGCCGAGCCCGGGCGGGGTCGCCCGTACGGCCGGCCCGGTCGCCGAGGATGCACGCAGCACCCGGTGCCGTCGGATACGGTGGTCGGCGGGCCGCAGGGCCCGGTACTGCCGTCTCCACGAAGCTTGAGGTGTTCCCAGATGACGCTGTCGCTCGACGATGTTCGCAACAAGAGGTTCCGCATGGCCCGCAAGGGCGGCTACGAGGTCCTCGAGGTGGACGAGTTCGTCGACGAGGTGGAGGAGAGCTTCGCCCAGCTCTTCGAGGAGAACGCGAACCTCAAGAAGCAGGTCGACGCGCTGAAGTCTTCCTCGGGCGACCGTCAGGCCGAGCCCGCCACGGGCGAGAAGGCCGAGCCCGCCGCCGCGCCGCAGGCCGGGGCGTCCGCCCCGGTCGAGCAGGAGCGGCCCGAGCAGCCGGCCCAGCCCACCCCGTCGGCCCCGTCGGCACCTTCCCGTGACGCCGAGCACATCGTCGTGACGACGAGCGCCGAGGCGAGCAGCGCGGTCGTGCGGCTCGTGCAGCTCTCGACCGAGCAGGCCGAGCACCTGGTCAGCGAGGCCAACGCGGAGGCCGCGCGCATCCGTGACGACGCCAACCGCGACGCGGCGCAGGTCACCGAGGACGCCCGGACCCGTGCCGACCGCCTGGAGTCCGAGGCCCGTGTCAACGCCGAGCGCCTCTCGACGGAGTCCAAGAACCGCTCCGAGTCGCTCGACCGCGAGCTGGCCGAGCGTCGCACCGAGCTCTTCGGCGACCTCGACCGGCAGCGTGAGTCGCTGACCGAGACCGTCGCCCGGCTGCGGGACTTCGAGCAGCGCTACCGCTCGAGCCTCGCCGATCACCTCCGCGGGCAGCTCGACTCGCTCGGCACGGTGGGCATCGAGCCCGAGGGCGGCCCGGAGCGGACCGCTGCGCGTCCGCAGTCCGCGACCCCGTCGGCCGCCGCCGAGGAGCCGCACGACGAGCAGGCCGCCGCGTCCACGACCGCTGCGCAGGCGGGCACGACGGACGGCGACGGGGACGACGCACCGACGAGCAGCGCCACGCCGCGGCTCGACGCCCTGCTGGGCGACCAGCGCTGATCGACCACCCGCCGGCGGGCCGGACGTCGCAGCACTGACGTCCCGGTCCACCTCGCGGGTGGGACCACGACGGACCCGGGCAGCCGGGTCGAGCACCTCGGGGACGACCCGGGGTGCTTCGTCGTTGAAGAAACGCAGGTGACCGCCTACTGTCTCTGCGACGTCGAGCGAGGGGACCCCTTCATGAGCACCACCAAGACCACGGACAGCGCCGTGGCGGACCCGTCAGCGGGTGGTACGCGGGTCGCCCCGAACGTCCACGCGCTGCCCGTCGAGCACGCCGAGCGTGAGACCGTCCCGGTCGACCCGGCCTCGCTGCCGGTGCGCGCGGGCGAGGACCCGTGGACCGAGGAGGAGCTGGACGAGGTCCGCACCACCCTCGCCGAGGACATCACCCGCTTCGCCGAGCAGCTCGCCACGTCCAACGCCGAGCTGCACAACCTGCTCCGCGACGGCACCGAGGGCGCAGGTCGCGACCCCGCCGACGTCGGCTCGGCAAACTTCGAGCGCGACGCCGAGATGAGCCTCGCCAACAACGCCCGCGAGATGCTCGACCAGTCGCAGCTCGCGCTGCGCCACATCGAGCTCGGCGTCTACGGCCGCTGCGACAACTGCGGGCAGCCGATCGGCAAGGGCCGCCTCCAGGCCTTCCCGCGCGCCACGCTGTGCGTGACCTGCAAGCAGCGCGAAGAGCGGCGCTGAACCCCTCGACCCCCGTCGCCCCGGGCCCCGGCCCGGAGGAGGCGGGGGCCGCTGACGATCAGGCCGAGGCGGAGACGGCCGCGGCACCCGTCGTGCGCGCGGAGGAGCCGAGGCCGCGGCTGTGGCCGCTGTTCGGCAGCGTCGCGCTGCTCGGGCTCGGCCTCGACGTCGTCACCAAGGTGGAGGCGGTCGACCGCCTCGAGCCGAACGTCCCGATGCAGGTCCTCGGACCGGTGCTCAGCCTGCGGCTGATCCGCAACCCGGGCGCCGCGTTCAGCCAGGGCGAGGGCTTCACCTGGGTCTTCGCCGTCGCCGCGCTGCTCGTGGTCGCCTTCGTGCTGATCAGGCTGGTGCCCAAGCTCGGCCACGTCGGCTGGGCCGTCGCGCTGGGGCTGCTGGTCGCCGGCGTCACCGGCAACCTCGTCGACCGGCTTTTCCGGGCGCCGGGCCCCTTCCGCGGGCACGTGGTCGACTTCCTCCAGCTGCCCCACTGGCCGATCTTCAACGTGGCGGACATGTGCATCACCGTCGCCGCGGTGATGGTCGTGGTGCTGTCGATCTTCCGCAACGTCGGCATCGACGGCCGCAAGCCCGAGGCGGAGACGCGGACGGGCCGGCGACGCCGGGCGGACCGTGGCTGAGCCGAAGATCCTGCTCGTGCCCGACGGGCTCGAGGGCGAGCGCGTCGACGCCGTCCTCGCCCGGGTGCTGGGCCTGTCCCGCGGTCGCAGCGCCGACCTGATCGCCGCCGGCCGCGTACGCCTGGACGGGGCCGAGGTCGCCAAGTCCGAGCGCGCCCGCGGCGGCGCGATGCTCGAGGTCGAGCTCGACGAGGAGCCCGCCGGTCCGGCGGTCGTCGCGCGCGCCGTCCCCGGGCTGACGATCCTCCACGAGGACGCCGACCTGGTCGTGGTCGACAAGCCGTCCGGCGTGGCCGCCCACCCGAGCCTGGGCTGGGACGGGCCCGACGTGCTCGGAGCCCTGGCCGCCGCCGGCGTCTCGATCGCGACCTCCGGCGCGGCCGAGCGGCGCGGCATCGTCCAGCGCCTCGACGTCGGCACCTCGGGGCTGATGGTCGTGGCCAAGAGCGAGCACGCCTACTCGGTGCTCAAGCGCGCCTTCAAGTCGCGCTCGGTGACGAAGACCTACCACGCCCTCGTCCAGGGCCACCCGGACCCGTTCACGGGGACGATCGACGCGCCGATCGCCCGGCACCCGGGCTCGGAGTGGCGCATGGCCGTGGTCGCCGGCGGCCGTCCCAGCGTCACGCACTACGACACCGTCGACGCCTTCGTCGGCACCACGCTGCTGCAGGTCGGCCTCGAGACGGGCCGCACGCACCAGATCCGCGTGCACATGGCGGCCATCCACCACCCGTGCGTGGGCGACCCGACCTACGGCTCCGACCCGGTCCTCGCCGCGCGGCTCGGGCTCGAGCGCCAGTGGCTGCACGCGGTCCGGCTCGGTTTCGTGCACCCGGGGACGGGCGAGCCGGTCGAGTTCGAGTCGCCCTACCCGGCCGATCTCGCGCGGGCGCTGGAGATCGTCGCCTCGGCCTGACCGTCCGGCCCGGCCCCGAGCCGGACCGTCGTGGTGGCGCGTGCCAGCACGACCGGGTCGTGCGAGGCGACCAGCACCGCCGAATCTTCACCCGTCGCCCGCGCGAGCGCCTCGACCACGCGTGCGGCCGAGGCCTCGTCCTGCTGGGAGGTCGGCTCGTCGAGCACGAGCACGGGCGAGTGCCCGACCAGCGCCCGGGCGAGCGACGCCCGCTGGCGCTCGCCGCCGGACAGGACCCCGGCCGGGGTCGCGAGCTGGGCGCCGAGGCCGAGCCCGGTGCAGAGCGCGCCCACCTCGTCCGCGTCGACCTCGAGGCCGCGCAGGGCGGCGGCCAGGGCGACGTTCTCGGCGACGGTCATGGTCTCGACCAGGTTGGCGCGCTGGAGGGCGTACGCGAGCCAGCGCCGCCGGTGCGCGGCGCGGTCGGTCCGGTCCATCGGGGCCCACGCCGTGCCGCCGACCTCGACGCGCCCGTCCAGCGGGTCGACCAGGCCGGCGACGAGGGTCAGCAGGGTCGACTTGCCGCTGCCGGAGGGCCCGCTGAGCGCGGTCCACGACCCCGGGTCCAGGCGCAGGTCGAGCGCGTCGACGAGCACGCGCCCACCCCAGCCCGCACGGACACCGCTCAGCGTCACCAGGGGACCGCCGTCGACTACCGCAGGGGGAGCCGGTCGGTCCTGCGGGGCCAGGGGTGCCGCGGGAGCCGACCGCGGGCGCAGGACCAGGCCGTCCCGGGCCAGGGCCGCCGACCAGCTCGTCGGCCGTCCGCCCGCGCCCAGCAGCTCGGCCGGCAGGCGCACCCACCCCCGGCTGTCGGCGACCAGGTCCGGCCCGCCGGTGCCGGCGCCCGCGGGCACCCACTCCTCGGCGAGCCGTCCGTCGCGCAGCCGCACGGCGCGGTCGACGAAGGCGTACGAGCGCGGGTCGTGGCTCACCAGGACGACGCCGGTGCCGTCCGCCGCCACCGCCTCCAGCAGGCCGTAGACCTCGCGGGCGGCGTCGTCGTCGAGCTCGCCGGTCGGCTCGTCGGCGAGGACCAGGGCCGGTGCGTGCGCGACCGCGGCGCACAGCGCGACCCGCTGCGCCTCGCCGCCCGAGAGGCGGCGCACGTCGGCCCCGGCCAGGGATGCGAGCCCCAGCCGCTCGAGCGTGACGTCCGCGCGGCGGCGGGCGGCGGCGGCCCGGGTGCCGGTGAGGCGGAGCTGGAGGGCGACGTTGTCGCGGACGTCGAGCTCGGGCAGCAGGTTGCGCCGCGCGTGCTGGTCGACGAAGCCGATCGCCGTGCTCCGCCACCGGCGCCGGGCGGCCTCGTCCATCGCGTGCACGGCCGTACCGCCCACCTGCACGCGTCCGGCGAGCACCGGCTGGTCGCCGGTGACGACCCGCAGCAGCGTCGACTTGCCCGACCCGTTGGGGCCGGCGAGCAGCAGGCGCTCGCCCGCGCCGAGCGTGAGGTCGGCGCCGCGCAGCGCCATGACGGGTTCCGGACCGCTGCGGTGCGCGACGAACACGTCGGTCACCTCGACGACCGGTGGCGCGCCCTCGACGCCCGTCACCGCAGGTCCAGCTCGGGGGCGGCCAGGCGCGCCTCGCGCAGGGCCAGCGTCGCCGTGGCGGTCGCAGCCGCGACGGTGACCAGCGCGGCGGCGGCGACGACGAGCGCGGTCGCGGCCGAGGCGAGGACGACCTGCAGGGGCGGCTCGAGGGGGCGGCCGTCCGGCCCGGAGGCGAGGAGCCGGCCGGTCGCCAGGGCGAGACCCGCGCCGCCCGCGACCCCGAGCGGCAGCCCGACGGCCAGGACGAGGGCGGCGCGGGCCAGCAGCACCCGCCGCAGCGCACCGGGCGCCACGCCGTCGACCTCCAGGGCGAACAGGTCGGCCGCCGCGGCCTCGCGGTCGCCCCGCACGCCGCCGACGACCGCGACCAGCGCCAGGAGCAGGGCGACCAGGCCGGCCGCGCCGAGCAGGGTCACGAAGCCGCGGGTCACCGGGTCGTCGGCGTAGGTCCGGGCGAGCGCGTCGCGGTCCTGGAGCGTCGCGGCGGAGGCGGTGGCGTCGAGCTCGCCGCGGACCGCCGGGCCGCCCGGACCGGGTGCCGAGACCCAGACCTGCAGGACCGGGGCGGTGCCCGGCGCCTCCCGGTCGACGAGGGCCGCGACGGCGCTGCGGTCGGCGACCACGAAGCGCGCGGGCAGCGTCGGCATCCGGTCCAGCACCGCCACCACGCGGACCGGCACCGTCGTCTGGTTGACCGTGATGCCGAAGGTCCCGCGGCTGCCCGCGCGGGCGGCCGTGACGGGGTCGACGGCGACCGGGAGGACCGGCCGCTCGGCGGGCGGGACCCAGGAGGGCAGCAGCACGGCCCGCGCGTCGCGGATCTGGTAGCGCGCCGCCAGACCCGCGCCGTCGCCCCGCACCTCGACGGAGTCGGCACCCCAGTCGGACCACGACCACGGGAACGACCGGCCGTCGGCGCGCGCGCCACCGAGCAGCAGCGTCCCCGACGGCAGCGGCCGGTCGGTGCTGCCCTCGCCGATGCCGTGCTGGCGGAACGTCAGGTGGTCGGCCGACTCCCCGATCTCCAGCGCGCGCACGGTCTGCGCCGCGCCGCCCCCGAGCTCGGCGTACGCCTCGTCGGGTCCGCGCTGCCGGAGCGCGACCCCGCGCTCCTGGCCGTCGGGCCCGGCGAGCCAGAGCCGCAGGGTCACGTCGGCGTCGAGCCCGCGCACGTCGAGGACGAGCTCCTGGGTGCCGGCGGGGACCACGGGCGCCACGACCGCGGACCCGGCGCCCGGTGCGCGGAGCCGGTCGGCGACCTCCGCGGCACTGGCACTGCTCCCGGTGACCGTGGACCAGCGGTGCACCAGCGGCAGCACGGCGGGGTCGACGCCGGCCAGGGGCAGCGTGGTCGCGCCGCTGCTGCCGGCGAAGGCACCCACGGTCGTGGTGGTCACCCCGGACACGACGGCGCCGGGGTCGAGCGCGGTGAGCCGCGCGGCGTCGACGACGGTGGCGGGCAGCTGCACCTGGGTGCCGGGGGAGACCCGCAGGTCGAGCGGCACCGCGTACGCGGCCCGGTCCTCCGCGGACCGCTGGGTGGAGGACGACCAGGAGACGGCCAGGAAGGCCGTCGCCAGCGTCGCGGCGAGGAAGCCGGCGGTCAGGCTGGGCAGCAGCGGCCGGCGCGCGGCGAGGAGCGTGACGCGGCGCAGCGGTCGGCGCGCCGCCCGGGCGCGGCGCTGCAGCAGGGCCACGACGGGGCTCCACGTCAGGACGCCGACGACGCCGACGGCCAGGGTGAGCGCGACCAGGGCGGCGACCGGGAGCGGTGCCCTCGGGTCGTCGGTCGGCCGGACCAGCGCGAGCGCCCCCAGGCCCGCGGCCAGCAGCACGAGGGCCGCGAGCCCGAGGCGGAGCGTCCGGCCGCGGACGGGTGGCCCGACCGTGAGCAGCACGCTGCCGAGCACGGCCGCGACGGCCAGCGCGAGCACCGCCGGCCAGGCGGCGGCCAGCGCTCCCGGGACGAGTGCCCTGGACACGACGACGGCTGACACGACGGCCAGGACGACGCCGGCGAGGACGGCCAGCCCGGACTGCAGCGCCGCGACCGCGACCACCTGGGCCGGACGGGCGCCGCGGCGGCCGAGCAGGGTCCCGTGCTGGCGCGCCGGCGCGCGCCGGGCGGCGGCGAGCATCAGGCAGAAGCCGAGCTGGAGCGCCCCGGCCCCGACCCCCAGCACCGAGAAGCGCGCCGCCGAGTCCTCGCCGCGCGCCGCCGCGTCGAGGACCGCGGCGCTCGGCCAGACGACGTTCAGAGGGCCGGAGGTGAGGCTCACCTCCTCGGCGGCGCGGTCCAGGGCCGCGGCGAACGAGGCCGGCCCGGTCGCGGCGACGACGGCGGGGTCGAGCGGGGTGAACCAGGCCAGGTTGCGGCCGTAGAGCGTGAGGGGCTCGAGGTCGGCCATGGCCGCGGGGTCGGACCCGAGCAGCAGGGGCTGGGACGGCGCGACCAGACCGAGCCCGACGAGCCGCGGCTCCCGCAGGGTCGCCGTCCCGGTGACGACGAGCCCGAGCGTGCGGGCGGGCCCGTTGAGCCCGGGCAGCGCCGCCGTGCCGGCGGCGCCCTCGCTGCTGACGGCCAGCACCTCGCAGGCGTCGGGGGAGCAGCGTGAGGGCAGCCGGCCGGAGTCCAGCGTCACGGCGTCGGCCAGCGGGTCGAGCGCGGCGACCGTGGTGTCGGTGCCCTGCAGCGACAGCGCGCGGAAGGCCAGGGCCCGGGTGGGCGACGGCAGGCCCGCGCGGGCGAGCGCGGTCTCGACCTGGGTCGAGGTGGCGGTCAGGTCCGGCCCGCGCAGGTCGCGCGAGGTGACGGCGAGGACGCCGCGCGAGGCGTCGGGGACGGCGACCACCGCCTGCTCGACGGCACCGGTCGCGGCACGCTCCTGCAGGCCAGCCGCAGCCAGCGGCATCACGGCGGCGAGGGCGGCACCGAGGGCGAGGAGCAGCCACGGCCCGGGGCGGTGGCGCACCCCGGCCCACGCCAGCGCGAGCTCGCCCACCTGCGCCCCCTCCGCCGTCTCCTGCGCCCTCGCGGTGATCCAACCACCATCGGCGACCCGCTGGTGAGACTCCGGCAGGCACGGGGCGTGACGCCGCAGCCCCGCGGACGGCAGCCGGCGCCGGGACGGTCCGGCAGGTGGTCGTGGAGACGGTCGCCGCCGCCGACCTCCGTGTCGGCGTCGTGGACGGGCGCCTGCAGACGACGTCGCCCACCGCCTCCGGGCGGCTGCTCCCGGCGCCGTCGCCCTCCTGAGCAGGCCCTGTGCAACCGTTCCCGGGGGCGCCCGGACGGCGACCGGCGGGCCGCCCGGGGTCGGCTAGGGTCGACGCGTGCGGAGAGCCAACATCGTGTGCACGCTCGGACCGGCCGCTGAGGCTCCCGAGCGTTTGATCGAGCTCGTCGAGGCGGGCATGGACGTGGCCCGGCTCAACATGAGCCACGGCGGCTACGAGGAACACCTCATGCGGCTGGAGAACACCCGGGCGGCGGCCAAGGCCGTCGGCCGGCCGGTCGGCGTCCTCGCCGACCTCCAGGGCCCGAAGATCCGGCTCGGCCGCTTCGCGAACGGTCCGGAGCACCTCGAGGTCGGGGCGCGATTCACCATCACCGTCGACGACGTCCAGGGCGACGTGTCGCGCTGCGGGACGACGTACAAGGGCCTGCCCGGCGACGTCTCGCCCGGCGACCTGATCCTCGTCGACGACGGCAAGCTGACGCTCAAGGCCGTCGAGGTCACCGACACCGACGTGGTCACCGAGGTCGTCGTGGGCGGCCCGGTCAGCAACAACAAGGGCCTCAACCTCCCCGGCGTCGCGATGAGCGTGCCGGCGATGAGCGAGAAGGACTCCGACGACCTGCGCTGGGCGTTGCGCAACAACGTCGACATGATCGCGCTGTCCTTCGTGCGCAGCGCGCAGGACGTCAAGCTCGTCCACCAGATCATGGACGAGGAGGGCCGCCGGGTCCCCGTCATCGCCAAGATCGAGAAGCCGCAGGCCGTCGAGAACCTCGACGAGATCGTCGACGCCTTCGACGCGATCATGGTCGCCCGCGGCGACCTCGGCGTCGAGCTCCCGCTCGAGGAGGTGCCGCTGGTCCAGAAGCAGATCGTCACCGCGGCCCGCCGCTGGGCCAAGCCGGTGATCGTCGCGACGCAGATGCTCGAGTCCATGATCAGCGCGCCGCGCCCGACCCGCGCCGAGGCCTCCGACGTCGCCAACGCGATCCTCGACGGCGCCGACGCGGTCATGCTCTCCGGCGAGACCAGCGTGGGCGACTATCCCGTGGTCACGGTCCAGACGATGGCGCGGATCGTCGAGAACACCGAGAAGCACGGCCTCGGGCAGATCAGCGACGTCGACTGGGACCCGCACACGACCAGCGGCGTGATCACGCTGTCGGCCGAGCAGGTCGCACACCGCCTCGGCGCGAAGTACCTCGTCGCCTTCACGCACTCCGGCGACTCGGCCCGCCGCCTCGCGCGGCTCCGCTCCGAGATCCCGATCCTCGCCTTCACCCCGATCGAGCAGACCCAGGCCGAGCTCACGCTCACCTGGGGCGTCGAGACCTTCCTCGTGCCCATGGTCGGCCACACCGACGAGATGATCCGCCAGGTCGACCTGGCCCTCACCCAGTCGGGCCTGATCAGCGAGGGCGAGCTGGTGATCATCGTCGCCGGCTCCCCGCCCGGGGTCAGCGGCCACACGAACATGATCCGGGTGCGCCGGATCGGGGCGCCGCTCTGATCTCCTCCTCGCGCCCGGCTTACGCCAGACGCTCCGGCCTGGCGGCCTCGCTCACAAGGCCCTGGTACGCACAAGGCCCCGACCTTCGCGGTCGGGGCCTTGTTCGTTCGGTCGTCCAGGCCGGAGCGGGCTCCAGCCTTGCCGACGCTCGGAGGGTGTTCCTCGCGCCAGGCTGCGTTGTCCTCCTCGCGCCCGGGCTGCGCCTGACGTCCGCGCCTTCCTCCCTCACTCACAAGGCCCCTCGACCCCGGTCGCACTCGCGACCGCGGTCGGGGGCCTTGCTCGTTCAGTCGTCCAGGCGCGAACCGGCTCCGCCCTGGCCGACGCTCGGAGGTGGGTTCCTCGCGCAAGCGCTCGGAACGTGGGGTGTCTGCCTCGCCTACGGGACCAGGACGAGGCGGACGGGGAGGTCCCAGGCGGTCTCGACCTCGCTGAGCGGGCGCTCCTCGAAGTCGACGGTCAGCTTGCCCTCGAGCGCGGCAGCGAACATCGCCTTCGTCGCCTCGCGGGTGAGCTCCAACGGAAAGCTGCCGATGCCGTGGCCGGAGAGCTCGATCGCGCTGCTGCGCAGGACCGCGGCGGGCACGGCGAGCTCGGCGCCGGCCAGGTTGCCGATGTTGACGAACCGCACGGGTCGGTGCGGGTCGACCTTGTTCGCGACGAGCGCGTCGAGGACGGCGCGGGCGGGGGCGCCCCAGAGGTAGTCGAGGACGATGTCGTACGCGCCGTCCGGACCGGCGGCCTCCGCCAGCGGGGCGGCCAGGTCGTCGGACAGGGTGACGGTGGCGTCGGCGCCCAGCTCGGCGGCCCGGGCGAGGCCCTCGGCGTTGCGGCCGAGGGCGACGACGCGGGCGGCGCCCTGCGCCTTGGCGGCCTGCACGGCCAGCAGGCCGGAGGTGCCGGTGGCGCCGATGATCAGTACGGTCCTGCCCTCGGCGCCGATCCGGCTGAGCGGGATCCAGGACGAGCCGGCGGGGTTGACCAGGGCGGCCGCGGTGGCCGACGACAGGCCCTCCGGCACGTCGACCCCGGCGCCCTGCGGCAGCGCGACGCGCTCGGCGAGCAGGCCGTACGGCGGCTGGGCGCCGGCGGCGTACACGCGGCGGCCGTCGGGGAGGCGGACGACGCCGTCGAGGCCGGGCACGAAGGGCGGCTTCGTCGTCGAGCTGTAGTGCCGCCCCGCCGCGATGGTCCGCACGATCACGTGGACGGCGGAGGCGAGCACCTCGGCCTCGACGCGGCCCTCGCCGACCACCGGGTCGGCGAACTCGTCGTAGCGGGGGACCTGGTCGGTGTCGTGGACGACGGCGGCCTTCATCAGCGCTCCTAAACCTTGGATGCATCAAGCTCTACTTGCCATGAGTGTCAGCATCAGGGTCTCGGAGGTATTCCCAGTCTCACGATCCCGTCGGCGTCCACCAGCGGCGCTCGCGGAACGGTCGACCACTCAACGCGCTCGCAAAGGCATCAAGACGCGCCGTACCACCATGTGTCGAGCGGGAGCGCAGCGCCCAGGTGCATCTCTCGGAGAAGTGTGGGGTGCGGGCTTCTGCCTGAAGTGATCACGTACCCTGCCACCTACCCCTATACAGCCGCAGCGGGAGACTAATCGGTGACTGAGATCTTGCGGGAGTACGACCTTGTGCATGCGTCGACTGCGGTACGGCAAGGTGACGTACTTGAAGCGGTCGACGCCAGCGCGTCTCTCTGGAAGCGCCACTTGTTAGTAATCACAGCCGACTGCGATCTCGCGCACGATAAAAACGCAGGGCGTATCACATGTGTACCCATACTCTCAAGTGATGAGTATCTACTACACCTACAGTTGCCAAAAATCCGTCGGCGCCTGCAACTAAAGATGCTTGGTAGTCTGCGATCCGCAGTCCCTCGTTCTCCACTTCAGGGCATCTCGAATGATCGCTTACAGGAGTGGACGAGCGAAAGCGAGCCCGAGTCGATCGCCACCGCGCTTGAGTTGAGCGAAGGTGAGCGGAAGAAGGCGTTCTCCCTTATCGCCGGGCTGCACAACCTTCGGGACGATGTTGATAATCTTGATGCGGCAGTCAATGCCATCGTGGCGGCCCAGCTATCACTTCCTAATGCACCATCCCGAAAGAACGTGCTTGCTTCGATCAAGGAGAGTCTGCGTTCGCCGTTCTCGCAACCACCCGGAGATGCCCTCTTCGTCTCGGCATTGGGACCTTCGCACGAGAATGGTTACTTCGTCTACCTCCGGCACCTTGAACAGGTCTACGAGCCAGAGATCGCGCTTCAGCCGACTCGACTCCAAAAATCTTACCGGCGTATCTCGCGTCTCAAGACGGAATACTCTCACGCGCTTGTTCAACGTTTCGGTCTCGTGTTCATGTCGATCGGGCTACCAGAAGAGTACGAGGAACTTCGCGATCTGCACTCGTCGGTTCTTCTAGAGAGGTATCAGTGAAGCCACTTATCACTACGATCGGCGCGCTGAAAGAACTAGCGACGGGCTTATCGCCAGACGCTATCGGTACGTCAAGTACGCTGCTACTTAGGACCGGCGCGCTGGTTGACTTTATCGTCGCGAGAGGTGACTCGATTTCTGGTCCGCGCGTCGTCGTCATGCGGCCATTGAATGAAGTAGAGGTGGTTGTTCCCGACGGCCTCGGTTCTTCGCGAGCTTCGGTATTGAGTCGGATGGCGTCTTTTGTCGAACGGGCACAAGCGCCTGGCGGAATTCAGCTACCGAGGAACTGGACCTCTTATAAGTACAACAGTTTGGTCGCCTTCTATGCTGATGCAAGATCGGACCCTAGGTCAACGCGCTGGATAGCCGAACCCCTCGCAGGCGAGCCGACTGATGTGGTCTTCTGGACGTCGACCGATAACGAGCGCGAACTTGACCTGGACAGATTCGCGCTCGTTCCGCGGGAGCTTCCAAAAGGCTGGGATCAAGACTTTAAGGGAGCCGTTCAGGAGGTAAATGCGCGGAGTGAACTTGAGGTCGTTAAACCAAATTCCGACGTCGAGATCTCGCTCGCCCCGATTGAGTCGTCTCTCACTAAGGGCTGGACGTACGACGAATGGCACGCAGCTATTAGTCGCGACCAGCGTCAGTTTGTCGACGCCCCTGTCGACAAGTCGATTCGACTAAGGGGTCCAGCCGGATCTGGAAAAACCCTCGCTCTGACACTAAAAGCGATCCGGGAAGTTACAAGTTCGAGATCTCGCGGATCGTCGCCTCGAGTGCTAATAGTGACCCACAGTTGGTCGCTCGCGGCTCAGATCTCGAACTCGATCGATTCCATCAATGGCGCACCAATTCCAGAGATCGACGTCTTTCCACTACTCGAGATCGCCCGCACCCTGTCGCCCCAATATGTCAACGACGAATCTGGTTTTAGTCTGATCGGTGAAGATAGCTTCAGTGGAAAGCAGGCCCAACTCGATGAGATCCTGGACGTCCTTACTGAGTTCAAGGAGACGGATTGGGTAACCTTCCGGGCGCAAGCCTCGGAGGTGCTGCGGCGTCGAATCGACTCCGAGGACATCGACGATCGGTTCGCGCTCGCCTGGGATCTGTCAATTGAGTTCGGTTCAGTCATCGGCGCCTCGGCGATCTTCCCAGGAGTGGGTGCAGAACTCCGGTATCTGCAACTTTCGCGAGCGACCTGGATGTTGCCACTTGAGTCTCCTGGCGATCTTAAAGTCGTCTACGCCATATACTCCCGGTACGTTGAGAGCCTCGATCGGCGAGCGCTTCTAACCTCTGACCAAGTTCTCGTTGACCTTCTGAGCCACCTTGAGACTCACTCGTGGAATCGAAGCCGTAGAAGCCAAGGCTACGATCTACTGTTTGTTGATGAGTTCCATCTCTTCAGTCCACTCGAGCGCCAAGTCCTCCACTATCTTTCTAGAGATACATCAATTTATCCTCGTGTATTCATGGCTGTTGATCCTCGTCAATCACCATCTGAAGCCTTCATCGGGGTGGCGGCGGACGAAACTCGGTCTTCCTCCGCAAGCGATGAGCTATTAGACGACGTTGCTCAGTATGAACTTACGACAGTTCACCGCTTCACACCTGAGATTCTTCGGTTGGTGAAACATGTCCACCACGAGTTCCCGACGCTAGACCTTGGCCACGATTGGGAGATCGATTTCTCGAATGTTGAATCCTCAAAGGAGAGTGGAGCCGTTCCTCGTCTGATCTGCGCAGGAACGGCCGCGGGTGAGGAAAGCGATATCGCGCGGGCGGTGCAGGAGTTATACCCCCGAGGTCGACTCGCGCTCGCCATCGTCGAGAGTAAGCAGTGGCGCAGATACAGCGCGCTTGCCGCACGACTCGGCGAATCGAAGAAGCACCATGTATCGACAATCACGAGTCGAGGAGACGTCGAAGCGCTAGCCAGTCGTGCCCGCGGGCTTGTGGTTGGTCCGGCTGAATACCTGGCCGGCCTGCAGTTTGACACAGTGCTTGTGGCTGGAATTCCTGACATGGGCGACAATTTCACGGCCCTGAGTGAAAAGAGTCGGCTTCTCTCATTGCTATATCTCGCCTTAAGCCGAGCCGAACGCGACGTACGTGTATTCACGAACAATGACGACGGCGGCGCCGTGAGCGTTCTTGACCGAGCCGTAGCCAACGGGCTACTTAAGAAGGAGCAAGGCTCTCAAGTTTGACGTCGTTGATGTGTGCTGCCCGTCCGCTCGGCATCTCCTAGTGCCGAGCGGACTGGCTCCATGTCGAATACTCAGATGAACGTGACGCCCTGCGCCAGCGGGAGCTGGCCGGAGTAGTTCACGGTCTGGGTGGAGGGGCGCATGTACGCCTTCCACGCGTCCGAGCCCGACTCGCGCCCGCCGCCGGTCTCCTTCTCACCACCGAAGGCGCCGCCGATCTCCGCGCCCGAGGTGCCGATGTTGACGTTGGCGATGCCGCAGTCGGAGCCGGCCGCGGACAGGAACCGCTCCGCCTCGCCCTGGTCGGTGGTGAAGATCGCCGACGAGAGTCCCTGCGGCACAGCGTTGTGCTCGGCGACCACCTCGTCGAGGTCGTCGTAGGTCATCACGTAGAGGATCGGCGCGAAGGTCTCCTCGTGCACGATCGCGGTCTGCGACGGCATCGAGACGACGGCCGGGCGCACGTAGTAGGCGTCCGGGTGCTCCTCGGCGAGCTCACGGTCACCGCCGACGAGGACGGTTCCGCCCTGCTCCTGCGCGGCGGCGAGCGCGGCCTGCTGCGCCTCGAAGGAGCGCTGGTTGACCAGCGGGCCGACGAGCACGCCCTCCTCGCGCGGGTCGCCCACGGCCAGCGACTCGTACGCGGCGACGACACGCTTGGTCAGCTGGTCGGCCACGGAGGAGTGCACGAACAGGCGGCGCAGCGTGGTGCAGCGCTGGCCGGCGGTGCCGGCCGCGGCGAAGACGACGCCGCGCAGCGCGAGGTCGAGGTCGGCCGACGGGGCGACGATGGCGCCGTTGTTGCCGCCGAGCTCGAGCAGGGTGCGCCCGAAGCGCTCCGCGACGACGGGGCCGACCTCGCGGCCCATCCGCACCGAGCCGGTGGCCGACACGAGGGCGACGCGGCGGTCGGCGACGAGGCGCTTGCTGCCCTCGGCGTCGGTGAGCAGCAGCTGGTGGATGCCCTCGGGGGCGCCGGACTCGGCGACCGCGCGGGCGAGCAGCGCGTCGACGGCGATCGCCGAGAGGCGGGTGACGTCGGCCGGCTTCCACACGACGGTGTCGCCGCAGACCAGGGCGAGGGCGGTGTTCCAGGCGTAGACCGCGACCGGGAAGTTGAAGGCGGAGATGACGCCGACGACGCCGAGCGGGTGCCAGACCTCCTGGAGGCGGTGGCCGGGACGCTCCGAGGGCATCGTCTTGCCGTACAGCTGGCGCGACTGGCCGACGGCCAGGTCGGCGATGTCGATCATCTCCTGGACCTCGCCGAGCGCCTCGGACGGCGTCTTGCCGACCTCGGCGGTCACCAGGGTCGCGAGGTGCGTCTTGTGCTCGGTGAGCAGCTCGCCCCAGCGCTTGACCAGCTGGCCGCGCACGGGCGCCGGGGTGTCGCGCCACGCGGGGAAGGCGGCAGCGGCCCGACCGATGGCGGCGTCGATGTCCTCGGCGCGGTCGAGGCGAGTGCCGACGAGCTGCTCGCCGGTGATCGGGCTGGCCACGGCCGTGCTGGTCTCCGGGTCGCCGCCGACGGCGCCCAGGTCGACGCCGCAGGCCTCGAGGGCGGCGCGGACGTCGGCGCTGAGGCTGCCCGAGATCGGGGCGCTGCTGCGGGCGAGGGTCTCGGTCATGCGGGTGCGTTCTCCTGGGTCTGGCTGAGCGGGACGGGCGTGGTGTCGATGCGGCTGCCCAGCGCGGCCTCCGCCTCGGCGAGCGAGGCGGCCTGCTGGGCGGCGTAGAGGTCGTTCGGGTCGGCGATGGCGATGCCCACGACCTCGCTGAGGCGCTCGAGGTCGTACGGGGTGCCGAGCTGCTCGTCGTCGCGCGAGCCCTCGTCGGTGAGGTTGGACTGGAAGATGCCGGCGGCGGAGCGGGGGAGGAAGTCCTCGTAGACGATCGGCTCGGCGACCAGCGCACCGCTGTCCAGCAGCTCCGCGAGCGGGACGCTCCCTGAGCCTGTCGAAGGGCGCACGGCGGCCGGGTCGCCCACCCGGAACCGGAAGAGCCCCAGCCCGGCGACGGCCAGGCCGGTCTCGGTCACGGGGAGGTTCTCGCGCCAGACCTCGGCGGCGACCTCGACGCGGGTGGTGCCCCTCGGCGCGTCGGCGAGGCGGCGATCGACCTCGATCGTCAGGTCGTCGTAGAGGTCGCGCCCGGCGACGGTCAGCGCGATGCCGCGCTGCTCGACCTCGCCGAAGCGCACGCGCAGCTCGCCGGTGGTGACGCTGCCGTCGGCCTCGCGGAACGTCCGGGGCTCGGCGAGAGCCTTGAACGACGTCTGGCGCAGCAGGACGTCGGGGCCCTCCCAGCCGGGCGGGCCCTGGATCTCGGCGATCATCGTGATGCCGCGGGCGGTCATGCGTGCGTACAGGTCGTCGATGTCGAGCACGCGCGGCGTCAGGTGGTTGATGTGCGTGGCCGGCACGCCGCCGATGTCGGCGGCGACGGCCGAGATCGCCTCGAGGTGGTCGTACCAGGCGCGCTCGATCGGCTCGGTGGAGAGCGCGAAGGACGCGGTCGCCAGCTCGAGGAGGCGGTCGGCGTCCGCGGCGGGCAGCCCGCCCTCGGCGACGGCCCGGTCGGCCAGGGCCAGCGCCTCGGGGGAGAAGAGCTCGCGGGCGGCGACGAACGCCTCCAGCCGCTCCTGCGTCGCCGCGTCGAAGAAGCGGCGGTCGTCGGTGACGAGCATCGAGGTGAAGACGCGGAACGGGTTGCGGGCCAGCTCGTCGGTGGCCACCGGGCGGAAGGCCGTCGAGACGACGGGCACCGAGCTCGACGAGGCGTCGCGCAGGTCGTAGAAGCCGACCGGGTGCATGCCGAAGCCGGCGAACAGCCGCGCCACCTGGGCCATCTCCGTCGGCGAGCCCACGCGGATGGCGCCGTGGCGCTCGGCGGTGACCCGGCCGATCGAGCCGAGGCGCTCGGCGTCGGCGCCGTGGGCGGCGACGAAGTCCTCGTTCACCGCGCGGGAGACGTCGACCAGCGTCGTGTACGCCGGGACCTCCTCGCCGTACAGGGTCGCGAGCGACACGGCGAACCGCGCCCGCAGCTCCCACTGCTCCACGTGCCCCGAGCCCGTCTTGACGCCCCCTGAGCCGGGCTCCACGCGCCCTGAGCCTGTCTCGACGCCCCCTGAGCCTGTCGAAGGGCTGCTACCCACGGTCACTCCTGTGATGGTCGATCGACTCAGATGATGTGGACCTCGGCGAGCAGCGCGTGCCCCTCCGGGTCGGGGTCGAACCGCGCCACGTCGAAGGGCGTGACGTCCAGGAACGGTTCGACACCACGGTAGAGGTCGCGGACGACTTCTCCAACCGCGGGTGCCTGCAAGAATCCGTGCCCGGAGAAGCCCGTGGCGTAGAAAAAGCCGTCGAGGTGCCGCGACGCGCCAATGATTGCGTTGTGGTCAGGGGTGTTCTCGTAGAGGCCGGCCCAGCCGCCCTCCAGCGGGCGTCCCGCCAGCGCCGGGGCGACGACCCCCGCGGCCTCGTCGAAGGCCGGCACCCACGCGTCGTCGAACATCCGGCCGAAGCCCTCGGGCTCGTCGGCGTTGGAGATGCCGAGCAGCATGCCGCCGGCGTAGTTGTGGAAGTAGAGCGTCGTCGACAGGTCGAGGGTGAAGGGCACCGTCGGGTACGGCCGGCCGCCCGGGTTGGCGCTGTCCGGCGTGAACCCGATCTGACGCCGCACCGGCACCACCGGCAGCGGGACGCCGGCCATCGCGCCGAGCTGCGCCGACCACGCGCCCGCCGCGACGACGACCGCGCCCGTCCGGATGGTTCCCCGGTCGGTCTCCACGGCCTCGACCGCGCCGCCGGACGTGTCGATCCCCGTGACCGTCACGCCCTCGTGGACCCGGCCGCCGAGGCTCGTGAGGGCGGTCGCGTACGCGGCGACGACCCGGGCGGGTTCGGCGTAGCCGTCGCGCGGGGAGAAGGACGCGCCGGTGAGGACGCTGGTGTCGACGAGCGGGTTGAGCCGGGCGACCTCCTCGAGGTCGATCATCCGTCCGCTCGCGCCGAGGCTCTGCTGCATGTCCGTGCTCGCCTCGACCGCCGCGACCTCGGCGTCGCTGCGGCACAGGAAGAGGTAGCCCACCTGGCGCAGGCCGATGTCGGTGGAGAAGCGCTCGGCGAAGCCCTCGTAGGTCTCGAGGCTCCGCTTCCCGAGCAGCACGTTGCCCGGGTCGGAGAAGGTGGCGCGCACGCCGCCGAGCGGCTTGGCCGACGAGCCGGAGCCGAGCGTGCCCTGCTCGAGCACGACGACGTCGCGCACGCCGGCCTCGGCCAGGTGGAAGGCGATGCTCGTGCCCATCACGCCGCCGCCGACGACGACGACCTCGGCGTGGGCGGGCAGCGGGGCGCGGGAGGTGGCGGGCGAGGTCATGGCCCCCTCAGTCTCGCGTGCGGTCGGTGTTCAGGACAATCGACACCTGCTCGACGTTCCGTTGAGCTCTCCTGCACGACACTGGTCGGATGAGGTGGACGCTCGACCAGCTGCGCACCCTTGTCGCCGTCGCCGACGAGGGCACGATGAGCGGCGCCGCCGCCATGCTCGGCTACACGACGGGTGCGGTCTCCCAGCAGATGGCGGCCCTCGGTCGGGCGGTGGGGCGGACGCTCTTCCTGCGCGACGGTTCACGCCTGGTGCTGTCCGACGACGGGCGGGTGCTCCTCGCGCAGGCGCGGCTCGTGCTCGAGGCGGAGAGCCGCGCCGCCGCCGTCGTGCGCGGGCCGTCGCCGGCCGCCGCCGTCCGGCTCGGCGTGTTCGGCTCGGCCGCCGTGGTCGGGCTGCCGGCGGCCCGGGCCCTGCTCCTCGACGACGCGACCGTCGCGCTGCAGGCCGTCGAGGTCGACGTCGAGGCGATGCCCGACGCGGTCCTGCGCGACGAGATCGACCTCGCCCTCGGCCTCGACTACTCCGACGCCCCGCTCCCGCCGCGGCGCGGGCTGGACGTGGCCCGGCTGCACCGCGAGCGCTTCCTGCTCGTGCTGCCGCCCGGCGCGACGCCGGACCCGGCCTCGGACGAGGAGGTCCGCGCGTACGCCGACGCGACCGACTGGATCCTGCCGCCGCCGACCTCGACGTTCGGCCGGGCGGTGCGCACCGCCTGCGCCCGGGCCGGGATCGCGCCGCGCGAGCGGCACCTCGTCACCGACACGGCGGTGTCGATCGCCCTGGCCGAGTCGGGGCTGGGCATCACCCTGGTCACCCCGCTGATGCTGGCGATGCGCGCCGCCACCGCACCGACCGTGCCGCTGCCCGGACCCTCGACCCGCGACGTCGTGGCCCTGACCCGGACCTCCGCGCTGGAGCGTCCTGGCGTCGTCCGCGTCCGCTCGGCACTGGTCGAGGGCTTCGCCCGCGAAAACTTCTCGGCTGAGGTGTAACGCCGGCCGTGCGACGGGCGATAGGTCCGTCGAGAGGCAGCGACTACCTGAACCCCCGAGCAGGCATTCGCTGCCTCTTGTCATGCCCGGACCCGGATGTCGCCCCGGTGCGTGCCGGTACCCGTTGACAAGGTCGACGGCCGTCGACGCCCCCTGAGCCCTGTCGAAGGGCCACGAAGTGGTCGGCGTTCAGCGTGAGTGGCGCGGAGGTGCCCGTCGACAAGCTCAGGGATCGTGGTCGGGGACGCTCGTCGAGCCTGTCGAAGGGCCAGCTGTAACGCTCGACCTGCGGAGGGCGATAGAAGGGTCGAGAGGCAGCGAGTACCTGAACCCCCGAGCAGGCATTCGCTGCCTCTTGTCATGCCCGGACCCGGGTGCTGCGTCGGTGCGTGCTGGTGTCCGTCGACGCCCCCTGAGCCTGTCGAAGGGCCACGAAGTGGTCGGCTCTCGGCGCGAGTGGCGCCGGGGTGCCCTTCGACAAGCTCAGGGATCGTGGTCCGGGGACGCTCTTTGAGGCTGTCGAGGGGCCACCTGTAACGCTCGGCCCGCGGAGGGCGATAGGACCGCCGAGAGGCAGCGACTACCTGAACCCCCGAGCAGGCATTCGCTGCCTCTCGTCATGCCTGGACGCGGGCGCTGCGCCCGCCTGCGAGCGGGTCGGACTCCTCCTTCGTCGCGCTCACGAGCGGCGACCTACGAGGGGTCTCGCCCGTCTGCTCCGTCCCCGTGGCCGGCCGCCGCCCGCGCCCGCCTCGCGCGGCGGAGCTCGACCACGCTGAGCACGAGCGCGGAGCCGGAGAACAGCAGGGACACGGCGAGCGCCGAGGTGACGGCCCCGGTGTACGGGCCGGGTCGGCCCGCGCCTCCCGCCGCGACGCCGGCCCCCAGCGCGGCGACGAAGACCGTGCCGAGCACGGTCTGGCCCGTCGCCGAACCCACCCGCTGCGCGGTCTGCAGCACCCCGCCGGCGGCCCCGCCCCGGGCCGGGTCGACCTCGGCGAGCGTGAGCGTCTGGTTGGGCGTGACGATCGACCCGCCGGCGATGCCGAGCACGAAGAGCGGCAGGGCGAGCCGCAGGCCGACCTGCAGCGGGGTGGTCACCGGGTCCAGCAGGAGGACGAGACCGATCGTCATCGTGGCCAGGAAGAAGACGAGGACCGCCCCGACGACGAGCGGACGCCCGACCCGCTGGACCAGCCGGCCGGCCAGGGGCGCGCCGAGGACCGACCCGAGGGCGAGGGCGGTGACCCCGAGCCCGGAGTGCAGCGCCGTGAACCCCAGCCCGTCCTGGTAATAGAGCGAGAGCACCAGCGGGATCCCGGTGTTGCTGCAGAAGAAGACGACGGCGAAGACCACGCCGATCACGAAGGTCGGGACCCGGAACAGCCGCAGGTCGAGCAGCGGCCCCGCGTCAGCAGCCGTCAGGCGCGCCTCGCGCCGGACGAACAGCAGCAGGAGGCCCGCGGCCGGCACGAGCAGCAGGAACAGCCGGAGGTCGTGCAGCTGGTTGATCTCCACGACCGGGAACAGCACGCAGAGCAGGCCGGTCCCCAGGAGCACCGCCCCGAGGAGGTCGAGCCGCGCGTTCGAGACGGCGCGCGGGCGGACGACCGGTACCCAGGCCCGGGCCAGCAGCACCGCGACCAGGCCGATCGGCACGTTGATGAAGAAGACGAGCCGCCAGCCGTACTCGGGCCCGCCCGCGGCGATCAGCAGCCCGCCGACGACCGGGCCGAGGGCGGTGCCGACGCCGACCGTGAGACCCAGCCGCCCGAACGCACGGCCGCGTTCGGCCCGCGGGAACGTGTTCTGGATGAAGCCGGACACCTGCGGCCCGATCACCCCGCCGAACAGGCCCTGCACCACGCGGACCGCGATCAGCGCCCCCGGCGAGGGCGCGAGCCCCGCCGCGGCGCTGGCCACGACGAAGCCCAGCACCCCGATGACGAACATCCGCCGTCGCCCGGTCGCGTCGCCGAGCCGGCCGCCGATCACGGGCATCAGCCCGAAGGCGAGGATGTAGCCGCTCACCACCCACTGCAGCTCCGTCGGCCCCGCGCCGGTCGAGCGACCGATCGACGGCAGGGCGACGTTGGTGACGCTGACGTCGAGCAGGGCGCAGAACTGGCCCATGAGCATGACGAAGAGGGCGCGCCAGCGGCGGGGGTCCAGCTGGTCGGTCGCGGAGGGCGGACCGACGCTCGGTGCCGCCGCCCGGGGCGTGCCGGCGAGGTCCGCGTGGCTGTCCCCCATCCGCACCTCTCCGGCCGGGGGTCCGTACGCCTCCCGTTCCGTCCGCCCACGCTACGACGCGGCCGGGAGAGGATGACGAGGGAGCATCCGGCCCTCCCTCCTCGTCGGGTCCGAAGACCCACCTAGACGGTTGATTGTCAGACAATCAGGCTGCTAGCCTCCGGGCATGAGCGCAGCGGGCACGACCGGGGAGCGGCGCCCGCTCGCCCCGGTGGCGTCGGTCTCGCGGCGCGCGGCGGTGGTCGCCCAGATCCGACGTGGGATCGTCGCGGGCGTGCTCCGGCCGGGGGACAAGCTCACCGAGCTCGCCCTGGCCGCCGACCTGCAGGTCAGCCGGGCGACCGTGCGCGAGGCCCTCGGCCAGCTGGCTCGCGAGGGCCTCGTCGTCTCCGAGCCCTACCGCGGCCTCCGCGTCGCCGACCTCGACGAGGACGCGCTGCGCGACCTCGCCCGCACCCGGGCCGCTCTCGACGTGCTGGCCGGCTCCGACGTGCTGTCCGACGCGACCGGTCGGCGGCTCGACCACGTCCGCCGGGCGTGGGCGGACTTCGAGACGACCGCCTTCGACGCCGACCCGGTCGTGCGCCACGAGGGCCACCTCGCCTTCCACCGCGCCGTGTGGGCGGCCGCCGAGAACGTCGTCCTCGACCAGCTGTGGCCGGTCATCGAGGCGCACCTGACCATCGCGCTCGCGCAGGACCAGGCCGTCCGCCACGACCCGGAGCGCTCGCACCGGCTGCACCGCGAGCTCGTCGACGCCCTGGAGAGCGGCGACGCGACCCGGGTCGAGCAGACCTTCCGCGCCCACAGCATCACCAGCGTCGACGAGCTGATCGCGCTGCGTCAGCCGGACCCCACCCGCCGAGGCGACCGGGCGACCCCCGGGCAGGAGCAGAGGACCACCGCATGAGAACGCTCGTCATCGGCGCGACCGGACTGGTCGGAGGTGCGGCGGCCGACGCGCTGGAGGCGTACGGCGACGAGGTCCTACGGGCCTCGAAGAGCTCCGAGCTCGCGGTCGACGTCACCGAGCCCGCCTCGATCGCCGCGCTGCTGGACCGCGTGAGCACCGACGGCCCGCTCGACGCCGTCGTGTGCGCGGTCGGGTCGGTGCCGTTCAAGCCGCTGGCCGACCTGGCTGCCGAGGACTACCTCGCCGCCTTCCGGGGCAAGGTCGCGAGCCAGGTCGACGTGGCCCGCCTGGCCACCCCGCACCTGGTCGACGGCGGTTCGATCACGCTCACCACCGGCGTCCTGGCCCGTGAGCCGATCCGCACCGGGGCGGCCGCCGCCCTGGCCAACGGGGCCGTCGAGTCGTACGTGGTCAGCGCCGCGGCCGAGCTGCCGCGCGGCCTGCGGATCAACGCGGTCAGCCCGACCGTGCTGGTCGAGGCCACCGGCTACCACGCCTTCTTCCCGGGCTTTGCCCAGGTGAGCGCGGCGGAGGTCGGGCAGGCGTTCGTCAAGGCCGTGCACGGCGTCCGGACCGGCATGATCATCGCGCTGGACGGGCGCTGATCATGGTGGCTCCCAAGCACGTCGTGGTGATCGGCGGCGGTGTCATCGGCCTGACCGCGGCGTACCAGCTCGCGGTCGACGGAGCGCGCGTCACCCTCGTCGACGCCCGCCGGACCGGACGCGGCGCGGCGGAGGTCAACGCCGGCTGGGTCTGCCCGGCCGAGTCGGCGCCGGTCCCCGGCCCGGGCATGATCAGCACCTCGCTGAAGTGGATGTTCCGGCGCGACAGCCCGCTCTACATCCGCCCGTCGCTCGACCCCCAGTTCGTGCGCTTCATGCTCGGCATGTGGCGCAGCTGCAACGCGCCCGCCCAGCAGGCCGGCTTCGAGGCCCACCTGCGCCTCGCGCAGAGCAGCGGGGAGGCGTACGACCGCTACCGCGCCGACGGCCTCGACTTCGAGCTGCGTCACGACGGGCTGCTGATGGCCTTCCTCGAGGAGCACAACCTCGACCACCACCGGCCGCTGCTCGAGCTGGCCCGTCGCTACGACCGCGACCCGCAGGTCCTGCTCGGCGACGACGCACGCGTGCAGGAGCCCCAGCTCACCGACCGGGTCCACGGCGCCATCTACCTGCCCCGGGAGGACCACCTCGACCCGCCGGCGCTGATGCGGGCGCTGCACGCGCGCCTGCTCGAGCTCGGCGTGACCATCGTCGAGGGCGCCCCGATCAGCGGCGCCCGGCACGGGCAGGGCGGGCTGGAGAGCATCACCGCCGGGACCGAGCAGGTCGGCGGGGACGCGTACGTGCTCGCCGCCGGTGCGTGGACCGGTCCCATCTCGCGGCTCCTGGGCGTCCCGCTGCCGATCCGTCCGGGCAAGGGCTACAGCATCGACGTGGAGCCGTACGCGCTGCGCAGCTCGGTCAACCTCTCCGACGCCAAGGTCGCCGTCACCCCGCTGTCCCGGAACCTCCGCCTCGCCGGGACGATGGAGTTCGCCGGGCTGGACGAGGAGCTCAACCAGGTGCGCATCGGCGCGATCCTCCGGGCGCCCACGGCCTACTTCCGCGACTGGGCGCCGCCCACCGGTCCGGTGACGCCGAAGGCCGGCATCCGCCCGATGACCCCCGACGGCATCCCCGTGATCGGCCGGCTCGGCGACCTCACCAACACCTACGTGTCCAGCGGGCACGGCATGCAGGGCATCACCCTCGGCCCGGGCAGCGCGCTGTCCCTGAGCCGGCTCGTCCTGACGGGGGAGACGTCCGACGTGATCCTGCCTTTCGCGCCGCAGCGCTTCACGCGGGCCCTCGTCCGCCGTACCCCGACGCGCGACCTCGTCTCCGCCTGACCGCGCCCCTCTGAGCCACCCGAACCCGAACCTGGAGCACCATGCCTCGCAAGCAGGTCCACCTCAGCGGCATCCTCGCCGCCGTCGCCACGCCCTTCACCGCCGACGGCTCCGCCGTCGACGAGGACGCCCTCGTCGCGCTGGTCGAGCGCCTCGTCGGCGCCGGGATCCACGGCCTCGTGCCCTGCGGCACGACGGGGGAGTTCACCAGCCTCAGCCCGGCCGAGCACCGCCGGGTCATTGAGCTGTACGTGTCCGCCGCTGCCGGGCGGGTGCCCGTCGTGGCGGGGGTGGGTTCGCTGACGACGCAGGGCGCGATCGACCTCGTGCAGCACGCCGAGCAGGTCGGGGCCGATGCGATCATGCTCGTGCCGCCGTTCTACGACCCGCTCGACCTCGCGACGCTCAAGGTCTTCCTCGGCGCCGTCGCCGCGTCGACGAGCCTGCCGATCGTGTACTACAACGTCCCCGGCGCCACCGGCATCCGGCTCGACGCCGCCCAGGTCGCCGAGCTCGGCGAGATCGACGGCGTCGACTACCTCAAGGACACCTCCGGGGACGCGGTCGCGCTGACCGACCTCCTCGTCAGCCGCGGCGCGACGATCAAGGCCTTCAACGGCTGGGACACCCTCACCTTCGCGGCCCTGGCGCTCGGCGCCGAGGCCTCGGTGTGGGGGGTCGCCGGGCTCGTGCCCGAGCAGGCCGTCGCGCTGTGGGAGACGCTCGCGGTGAAGGGCGACCTCGGCGCGGCGCGCGAGCAGTGGCGCGACCTGTGGGCGCTGAGCTCCTACCTGGAGTCGGTGAACTACGTCGCCGGTGTGAAGGCGGCGCTCGAGGTCCTGGGCCACCCCGTGGGGCCGGCGCGAGCGCCCGTGCAGCCGCTCTCGGCGGAGCAGCGCGCCGGCCTGGTCGCCGTCCTCGAGCCCTTCGTCGCGGTGCGGGCCTGAGATGCCGCTCCTCGAGCTCCAGACGATCGAGGCCCACGCCGAGGGCGAGGCCGGGCGCGTGGTGGTCAACGCAGCCGACCTCGTGCACGGCGAGACCATGGCCGAGCGGTTCGCGTACTGCCGCGACCACCTCGACGACCTCCGCCGCTTCCTGCTGCGGGAGCCGCGCGGCTTCCCGGGGCTGTGCGCCGTGCTCGTGCTCCCGCCGGTCGAACCGGGCTCCGACCTCGGCATCGTCGTGCTCGAGCAGGGCGGGTTCACCGCCATGTCGGGCAGCAACACGATCTGCACGGTCACGGCGGTGCTGGAGAGCGGGCTCGTGCCGATGGTCGAGCCGCTCACCCGCGTCCGCATCGACACGGCCGTGGGCCTGGTCGAGGCCGAGGCGGCCGTGTCGGGCGGCAAGGTCCTCAGCGTCACCGTGGCGAACGTGCCGTCCTTCGTGGTCGGGCTCGACGTGCCGCTCGAGGTCCCGACCTACGGCACCGTCGCGGTCGACGTGGTGTTCGGCGGCGGCTTCTTCGTCCAGGCCCCTGCCGCGGCGCTCGGGCTGGAGATCGATCCGGACCGGGGTCGGGAGCTCACCCGGGCGGGTGCGCTGCTCAAGCTCGCGGCGCTCGAGCAGCTCGACGTGCGCCACCCGCTCAACCCCGACATCGCCGCGGTCGGCAACATCATGCTGCACTCCGGCGACCGGCAGCCCGGCGTGCAGGACCGCAACGCGGTCGTCCTGACCCAGGGCCCGCTGCGGGTCGACGACCCGAGCACGTGGACCGGGGCGCTCGACCGCTCGCCGTGCGGCACCGGGACCTGCGCGCGGATGGCCGCGCTGCACGCGCGCGGGGAGCTGGGGGTCGGGGAGAAGTTCAGCCACCGCAGCGTCATCGGCACCGAGTTCGTCGGTGAGCTGCGCGGGACCACGACCCTCGGGCCGTACGACGCCGTGCTGCCGACGATCACCGGCAGCGGCTGGATCACCGGGCGCTCGACCTGGGTCCTCGACCCCACCGACCCGTTCCCCGCCGGCTTCAGCGTCGGCGACATCTGGGCGCCGGGGTTGTAGGGCGTTGCGCCAACCCGTTGCGGGCCCTTCGACAAGCTCAGGGAGCGCTGGCTCAGGAAGCGCTCCCTGAGCTTGTCGAAGGGCCCCGAAGGGGTTGGCGCTGATGATCGATCACGAGAGAGCGAGCAGCAGTGAGCCAGTACATCGACGGGAAGCGCCGCGAGGCGCTCGGCACGGCGCGCGACCTCGTCCGCGACCCCTCGAACGGCGAAGTCGTCGCCGAGATCAGCCTCGCCGGGGCCGAGGACGTCGATGCGGCCGTGGCTGCGGCGCGGGCGGCGTTCCCGGCCTGGTCGGGCGCGACGCCGGGGGAGCGCTCGGCCGTGCTGCAGCGGCTCGCCGGCCTCCTCGAGGCCGAGGCCGAGGACCTGGCGCAGACCGAGAGCCGGCAGGCGGGCAAGCCGATCCGGCTGGCGCGCGAGTTCGACGTGCCGGGCACGGTCGACAACGCGGCGTTCTTCGCCGGTGCCGCGCGGACGCTCGAGGGCCAGGCCACCGCGGAGTACTCGCCCGACCACACGAGCTCGATCCGCCGCGAGGCGGTCGGCGTCGTCGGCTCGATCGCGCCCTGGAACTACCCGCTGCAGATGGCCGGGTGGAAGGTCCTGCCCGCCGTCGCGGCGGGCAACACCATCGTGCTCAAGCCGTCCGAGCTCACCCCGCTGACCACGCTCCGCCTCGCCGAGCTCGCCACCCAGGCCGGCATGCCCGACGGGGTGCTCAACGTCGTCACCGGGACCGGCGCCGACTGCGGCGCACCCCTGCTGCGCCACCCCCAGGTCGACATGGTGTCGTTCACGGGCTCGACCAAGGTCGGTCGCACGGTGCTCGAGGCCGCGGCGACCAGCGCCAAGCGCGTGCACCTCGAGCTCGGGGGCAAGGCTCCGTTCGTGGTGTTCGACGACGCCGACCTCGACGCGGCGGTCCAGGGCGCAGTGGCGGCGAGCCTGATCAACACCGGGCAGGACTGCACGGCCGCGACCCGGGCGATCGTCCACCGCTCGCTGCACGACGCCTTCGTGGCCGGCGTCGCCGACCTGTTCGCCGCCGTCCGGCTCGGCCCGACCGCCGACCCGGCGACCGACCTCGGTCCGGTGATCAGCACGGCGCACCGCGACCGGATCGCCGCGGTCGTCGAGCGCTCCCGTGCGTACGCGAAGGTCGTGGTCGGCGGCACGGTTCCTGGCGGAGAGCTGGCCCGGGGCTCGTACTACGCCCCGACGCTGGTCACCGGCGCCGACCCGCAGAGCGAGGTCGTGCGCGACGAGATCTTCGGTCCCGTCCTCGTGGTGCTGCCCTTCGACACCGACGACGAGGCGATCACGCTCGCCAACGACACCCCGTACGGCCTCGCCGCCTCGGCCTGGACCCGCGACCTCTACCGCGGGCTGCGGGCGACCCGCGAGATCAGGGCCGGCTGCGTGTGGGTCAACGACCACATCCCGATCATCAGCGAGATGCCGCACGGCGGGATGAAGGAGTCGGGCTTCGGCAAGGACATGTCGACCTACTCCTTCGAGGACTACACCGTGGTCAAGCACGTGATGTTCGACCTCACCGGCGTCGCGGCGAAGCCGTGGCACCGGACCGTCTTCACGCCGCCGGAGCACTGAGTGATCCTCGAACCCCAGCCCTCGACCGCCCGCCGCTTCGTCGACCGCGTCTGCCTGGTGACCGGTGCTGCCGGCGGGATCGGGTCCGCCATCGCCCGCCGCCTGGCCGCCGAGGGCGCGGTCGTGCAGGTCGCCGACCTCGACGCCGGTGCCGTGGGCCGCGTGGTCGAGGACCTGGTCCTGGCCGGCGGTCGCGCGGTGCCGCGGGTCTTCGACCTCACCGACGCGGCCGCCTGCGCGGCCGCGGTGGACGATGTCGTGAACGACCACGACCGGCTCGACGTCGTCGTCAACAACGCCGGGATCAACAAGCGGGGTGCGCTGCTCGACGTCAGCCCGGAGGAGTGGGACCTCACCTTCGCCGTGAACGTCGACGCGATCGCCCACCTCTGCCGGGCCGCGCTGCCGGTCATGGTCGCCGCCGGACGCGGGTCGATCGTCAACACCGCGTCGCAGTGGGGCCTGCACCCGGCGCCCGGTCACGTCGCCTACAACACCTCGAAGGCCGCGGTGGTCGCCCTCACCCAGGGCCTGGCGCGCGACTACGCGCCGGCCGGCGTCCGGGTCAACGCCGTCTGCCCGGGCGAGGTCTGGACCCCGATGCTGGCCGACAACCTGGCCCGCTCGGGTCGCACCAAGGCCGACCTCGACGCCCTCGTGCCGTACGGCCGCGTCGGCTACCCCGAGGAGGTCGCGGCCCTCGTGGCCTTCCTCGCCTCCGACGAGGTGCCCTACCTCTGCGGCGCGGCCGTCGAGATCACCGGCGCCCAGGCCGTCGCCTGAGCCCGCACCACCACCCCGAGGAGCGTCCATGAGCACCCCCACCGCCGAGCGTGTCGTCCTGGTCACCGGAGGGTCGCGGGGCATCGGCCGCGCCGCCGTCCAGGCGCTGCACCGCGAGGGCGCGCACGTCGTGCTGCACCACCGCGCGTCGGCCGAGGCCGCCGACCGGCTGGCCGAGGAGCTGGGCAGCGCGTCGGAGGAGGGCCGCGTCCACGTGGTCGCCGCCGACCTGGCCCAGCCGGGCGAGCCCGCGCGGCTGTGGGAGCAGGCGCTCGCCTGGCGCGGCCACGTCGACGTGCTCGTCAACAACGCCGGGATCTACCTCGCCTCCCCGATGGACGACGACGACGCCTGGACCTCCGGGTGGGCCGACAACCTCACGGTCAACCTGCTCGCGCCGGCCGAGCTGTGCCGCCTCGCCGTGCGCACCTGGCGGGAGGCCGGCACCGGCGGGATCGTCGTCAACGTCACCAGCCGCGCCGCGCACCGCGGCGACGACGCCGACCACCTCGCGTACGGGGCGGCGAAGGGCGGGCTGCAGTCGCTGACCAAGGGCATCGCGCGGGCCTTCGCGGGCGACCGGATCCTCGCCTACGACGTCGCGCCGGGCTGGGTGCTCACCGACATGATGGCGGAGACCGACGCGGCCGCGCTGGCCGCGTCGATGCCCATGGGCGAGATCACCCCGCCGGAGGACGTCGCCGAGGTGATCGCCTTCCTCGCCTCCGGTCGCGTGCCGCACACCAGCGGCGCGACGATCGACGTGACCGGCGCCGACTACGTGCGCTGACGGCCCGAAGCGCCGACTCCAAGACCGCCGAGCGGTAGGTTGCGGCGCGTTTCTCGCCCCAGAAGTCGCGGCAACCTACCGCTCGGCGGGTGGGGTGAGCGGCTCGACGTCGGCACCGGCGAGCAGGGCGCGGATCCGGCGCCGGGCCGACTCGAGCGACTCGCGGGTGACGGCCACGGCGGCCTCCACGTCGTGCGCCTCGACCGCCTCGAGCAGGCGGCGCTGGGTCGCCCACGCGCCGTCGTCCGGACCGCCCGAGGCCGCGCCGTCGGCGCCCAGCAGCTTGAAGGCGCGGCAGCGCTGCCACAGGTCCGCCACGAGACCGAGCAGCACCGGGTTGCCCCCCGCGGCGTAGAGGACCGACAGCAGCTCCTCGTCCGCGTCCAGCGCCTCGCCGGTACGGCCGTCCTCGACCGCCTCACGCATCCGGTCGTACGCGGCGCGCATCCGGCCCACGTCCTCGGGCGTCACGGCCGCGCAGCCGAGCCGGGTCGCCTCGACCTCGAGCAGCAGCCGCGTGGCGTAGACGTGGGCGAGCTCGGTCGGCGTGAGGTCGGCGACCACCGCGCCGCGGTGGGGGACCCGCACCACGAGTCCGTTCTGCTCGAGGCGGCCGATCGCCTCGCGCACCGGCATCGGGCTGGTGCCCAGCCGCGCGGCGAGGTCACGCAGCCGCAAGCGCTCGCCGGCCCCGATCTCACCGGACCGGATCGCCTCGCGGATCGCCCCGTAGACACGGTCGGTCACGAGCGTGGGCTCGCCGAGTGGCGCCAGGGCGGTCATGTGCGCAGCGTACCCCGACGCTCTTGCTTCTGATATGTGATCACATCTAGAGTTGGGGTGCTGCTCCTGCTGCTCGTCCTGACCCGCCGCGTCCGAAGGGCCCGCCCGTGACCGTCCACGACCTCATCGCCACCTCGCCCGGTGCCACGCGCTGGCCGACCCTGTTCTCCCCGGTCCGGCTCGGGCGCCGGACCGTCCGCAACCGGATCACCTCGACCCCGCACTCCACCGGGTGGGGCCACGACGGGCTGCTGACCCAGGCCGAGGTGGACTACCACGTGCGCAAGGCGGCCGGCGGCGTCGGGCTGGTGATGACCTTCGGCTCCGCGTCGGTCGACCCCGAGAGCGCGGCGTCGTACGGCTCCATCTCGCTCTGGGACCCGCGCAACGACGACCTGCTGCGCCAGCTCGCCGACCGGGTCCACGAGCACGGTGCGCTGATCATGTCGCAGATGACCCACATGGGCCGCCGGGGCAACTCGTTCTACTCCGGCGTCGCGCTGAAGGGGGCGTCCGACCTCCCCGAGGGGGTGCACCGCGAGGTCCCGGCCGTGCTGACCGAGGCCGAGATCGGCGTCCTCGTCGACCGCTTCGGCCACGCCGCCCGCCGGCTCATGGAGCTGGGCTGGGACGGCGCCGAGGTGACGTCGCACGGCGGCCACCTGATCGAGCAGTTCTACGACCCGAACGTCAACGACCGCACCGACCGCTACGGCGGCAGCCTCGACAACCGGCTGCGGTTCGGCCGGGAGGTGCTGGCCTCGGTGCGGGCGTGGACGTCGGAGGAGTTCGTCGTCGGGTTCCGGATGTCGGCCTACCACGGCCTGGGCGAGGGCACCGGCATGACCGACGACGACCTGGTGGAGGTCGCGCGGGCGCTGACCGCCGACGGCGCGGTGGACCTGCTCAGCATCTCCGGCGGCACCGGCTACTCGATGCGCTCCAGCGCCGTCTTCGTCCCTGGCGATGCGGTGCCCGAGAACGCCAACGGCGCGCACGCCGGGCGGATGCGCCGCGAGACCGGGGTGCCCGTCGTGGTCGCGGGGCGGGTCCTCGACGTCGACGCCGCCGAGCGGGTGCTGACCGAGAACGGCGTCGACCTGGTCGCCATGACGCGTGCACTCATCGCGGACCCGACGATGCCCGTCACCGCCGCCACCGGCGGCGACCCACGACCGTGCATCAGCCTCAACGAGGGCTGCATCGGACGGCTCTACCAGGGCCGGCCCATGTGGTGCTCGGTCAACCCCGGCATCCGCGAGCCCGACGTCGACGAGCTGTCGGCCGCCGTGGCCGACGACGCGCCGACCGCCCCGCGGATGGTCGTCCTCGGCGGCGGCGTCGCGGGCGCCGAGGCGGCGTACCGGGCCGCCGAGCGGGGCCGTCGGGTCACGCTGATCGAGCGCGGTGACCGGATCGGCGGTCGTGCGGCGCTCGCCGGGACCCGTAGGGGCCGCGAGCGCTGGGACCTCTACCTGCGGTGGCTGGAGCGCCGGCTGGTCGCCACCGGGGTCGACGTGCGCCTCGGCGTGGACCCGGGCGTCGACGACGTCCTCGCCCTCGAGCCCGACGCCGTCGTGGTGGCGACGGGTTCGGTGCCGCGCTGGCCCGACTGGGTCGAGGGCGCGCCAACGCCCGTCGTGGACGCCGACACAGTGGTGGCCAAGACACCGCTGCCCGACGGCCCGGGGCAGGTCGCGCTGGTCGTGGACGACGAGGGCGGGTTCGTCGCCCCGACGGCCGCCGAGGCCCTGGAGGACGTGGGCTGGACCGTACGGATCGCCACGAGCCTGTCGTCCGTCGCGGCCGAGGTCGACGACACGCAGGTCTGGTGGGTCCGCCGCCGCCTCAAGCAGCACGGGATCGAGCTGGTCGACACGGTCGTGCCGACCCACGACGGCGCGTCCTGGTCGCTGCTCGACCTCGAGTCCGACCTCGTCCGTCCCGCCGGCCGGGTGGACCTGGTCGTGCTCGCCGGCGTACGCCGCTCCGCCGACCGGCTGAGCGAGCTGCTGCGCCGGGAGCGGCCGGGCCTGGAGATCGTGAAGGTCGGTGACGCCCTGGCGCCCCGCCACCTGCTCGACGCCGCGGCCGAGGGCGCCCGCGCCGGCGCCGGCTGGCCCAAGCCCGAGGTCTCCGCCGAGCCGCCGGCGACCGTCGCCGCCGGCTAGTCACCCGACACCCCTGGTCAGGCGAGAGACGGAACCGCCCGCCCGAGCCGGGTGGCTGGGGCGGGCGGTGGGTGCGAGCGGGACGGGCGAGGCTCAGGGGCGGAAGGCCGTGAACGCCTCGTCGTAGATCGCGAGGGCGCGGGCGACCTCGTCGTCGCTGACGTTGATCGGCGGCACGACGTGGATCCGGTTGTCGGTGGCGAAGGGGAGCAGCCCGCGACCGATGATGTCGGACTTGAGCCGCGCGACGGTCGTCGCGGGCAGCGGCTCGCGGGTCTCGCGGTCGGCCACGAGCTCGAGCGCCCAGAAGACGCCGGTGCCACGGACCTCGCCGATGACGTCGTGCTTGGCGCCGAGCTCGGCCAGCCCGGGCCCGAGGACGTCGGCGCCGATGCGCTTCGCGTTCTCGACCGCGCCCTCCTCGGCCATCGCGCGCTGCGTCGCGACGATGCTGCCCGCGGCGAGCGGGTGCCCGGAGTAGGTGAGCCCGCCGGGGAAGACGCGGTCGTCGAAGGCGTGCGCGATCTCGGAGGAGATGATCACGCCGCCGACCGGGACGTAGCCGGAGTTGACGCCCTTGGCGAAGGTGATCAGGTCGGGCCTGACGTCGTGCGCGTCGAAGGCGAACCACTCACCCGTACGCCCGAAGCCGGCCATCACCTCGTCGAGGATCAGCGTGATCCCGTAGCGGTCGCAGATGGCCCGGACGCCGGAGAGGTACCCGGGCGGCGGCACCATGATCCCGGCGGTGCCGGGCACCGACTCCAGCAGGACGGCGGCGATCGACTCCGGGCCCTCGGCCTGGACGGTCCGCTCGAGGTGGTGCAGCGCGCGGGCGCACTCCTCCTCGGGACTGCTCGCCCAGAACTCGCTGCGGTAGAGGAACGGGCCGAAGAAGTGGACGTGGCCGGTCGCGTACTCGTTGGGGATGCGGCGCCAGTCGCCGGTGGCGACGATCGCCGCACCCGTGTTGCCGTGGTACGAGCGGTAGCGCGAGAGCACCTTGTCGCGGCCGGTGACGAGGCGGGCCATCCGGATGGCGTTCTCGTTGGCGTCGGCGCCGCCGGCGGTGAAGAAGACCTTCTCGAAGCCCTCCGGCGCACGCTTCAGGATCAGCCGGGCCGCCTCGGCGCGCGTCGCGTTGCCGTGGGCCGGGGCGACGGTGGCGAGCGTGTTCAGCTGCTCGGTGATGCCCGCGATGATCTTGGGGTGCTGGTGGCCCATGTTGGTGAAGACCAGCTGGGTGGAGAAGTCGAGGTAGTGGTTGCCGTCGTGGTCCCAGACCTCGGTGCCGCGTCCGCCCGCGAGGGGGAGCGGCTTGAGCCCGCCCTGCTTGGACCAGGAGTGGAAGACCACCGACGCGTCGTCGGCGCCGACCTCGGCGTTGGAGCGGCCGTCGGAGGGCGTCCCGGTCGTGGGCTCGTCGGGCTGCTGCGGGTCGGTCACCGCGGCGTCGGCGTGCTCGACCAGGGTCTCGTTCGCGGTGCTCGTCAGGCTCATGTCGTCCATCCTCGACCTCGGTGCCGGCGCGGTCGCACCCGGGCTCGGAGCAAGGTTGTCAGACAATCAGCAGGAGGGCAATGCTCGCGCTACCGGCTCAGTGCTCCGCATCCAGGACGGCCTCGGCGACGACCAGGTCCTGCCAGGCCATCCCGCTGCCCTTGAACAGGACCCGGCCCGGACCGACCGGTGCCTCGCCGCGGGCGACCCGGCTCAGGGGCACCAGGTCGCGCTCGACGACGGCGCCGACGTCGACGGCCTGGACCACGTCGCCGCACTCGCGCAGCGCCGTCGCGACGTCCTCGACCACGACCGTCGCGGAGCGTACGAAGGCCACGTCCACCTCGGCCGCCTCCGCCTCGTGCGACCCCACCGCGGCGACGAGCGTGCCCGCACCGAGCAGGCTCGAGTCGAACACCGGCGTCCGTGCGGTGGTGGCGCAGACGACCACGTCCGCCGTGCGCAGGGCGTCCGGGACCCGCGGGTCGTCGGCCGCCAGGAGCCCGGCACCCGCCGCGGCGCCCGTCCGGGGCAGCGTGACCGCGTCGGGGTGGCGGACGACGACGGTGACGTCGCCCAGCGCCACCTCGGCGGCGAGCGCGTCGACGTGGCCCACGCCCTGCGGGCCCGCGCCGAACACGACGACGCGGGTCACCGACCCGTCGGCCGACCGAGCGCGCAGCCACGGCCGCAGCCCGACGACGCTCGTGGCCGGGGTGCGCAGGGTCGTGAGCGCGGTCCCGTCGAGGGTGGCCACCGGCTGCATGGTCCGCGCGTCGAAGAGGACGTAGACCGCGCCGATGCGGGGGAGGCCGCGCTCGGCGTTGCGCGGGGCGACGCCGACGAGCTTGGTGCCGACGTGCCGCGGCCCGGCGGCCGGCATGATGATCAGCTCGCCGGCGGGCACGTCCATGAACGTCCGCGGTGCGCCCGCAGAGGGGTCGAGACCGTCGCGCAGCGCCCGCTCCAGGGCGTCGGCCGCACCCCGCGGCCCGAGCGCGAGGACGGCGGCTTCGTCGAGGTGGGGCAGCGTCACGGGCGTCAGACTTCCACGTACGCGTCCCGGCCCGCGAGGAGCGACACGACGAGCTGGACGAGGTTGACGACGACGACGCCGAAGAGCACCGGGGCCCACGAGCCCGTGGCCTCGAACAGCGCCCCGGCGCCGATCGGGCCGATGATCCCGAGCAGGTAGCCGATGCTCTGCACCATCCCCGAGAGCCTGGCCGCGTCGCGCGTGGTCCGGCTGCGCTCGGCGACGAGCGAGAGGGCCACGACCAGGGAGGCCCCGCTGCTCAGCCCGGCGACGACGAGCCAGAGGAGGTCGAGCGACGGCAGCAGCAGCAGGCCGAGCATCGAGACCGCCATGCCGGCGCTGAGGCCGGCGCCGGCGAGGCGGTGGTCGCGGCGCCCGCGCATGGCCAGCGACACCACGAGCCCGCCGACGATGCCGGTGGCCTGGAAGAGGAAGAGGTGCCAGCCCGCGTGGACCGGGTCGACCCCGCGCGACACCTCGATGCTCGGCAGCCAGGTGACGAGCAGGTAGAAGAAGATCGCCTGCGTCCCCATGAAGGCGGTCACCTGCCAGGCCAGGGGCGAGCGCCACATCGAGCGGTTGCCGCGGGCGGCCGGGACCGGCCCGGCACCCGGCAGCGCGGCTCCGACCGGCACGGGCAGGTCGCGCTCGTGGCTCCGCAGGCGGGGGAGCCAGGCGAGCAGGGCCAGCACGCCGACGACGGCCCAGACCCCGATCCCGACGCGCCAGCCGCCGCGCTCGCCGATGGGCAGCGCGAGGCCGGAGGCCAGGGCGGCGGACAGACTGAGCGTCGCCGTGTACGCGCCCGTCATCAGGGGCACCTCGCGCGGGAAGTCGCGCTTGACCAGGGCCGGGACGAGGACGTTGCAGACCGCGATGCCGGCGCCGAGGGCGATGGTGCCGGCCCAGAGGGTGACGCTCTGGCCGGGGAGCGAGCGGACCACCGTGGCGGCGAGCATCACCGCCGTCGCGGTGAAGACCGTCCGGTCCGGGCCCCAGCGGCGGCTCAGCAGCTGCACGAAGGGCGACACCCCGGCGAAGGCCAGCAGCGGCACCGATCCCAGCAGCCCGAGCGTGGACGGGCTCAGGCCGGTGTCGGTCGCGACGAGGCCGAGCACGGGGCCGAGGGCGGTGAGCGTGGGGCGCAGGTTCGCGGCCACGACGAGCAGGCTCAGGCCCAGCGCGAGGGCCGACAGGCCGCGGGTCGGGGCAGGGGCGGCCGTGGTCACCGCTGCATCCTCCACCCCAGATCGGGGCGGAGGCCGGTAGCGTCCGGCCCGGGTGACGGGACGGACGTGCCCACGAGGAGGGGTCCATGCGCTGGAGCCAGGTGCTGAACGTGGTCGACGTGCACTGCGGCGGTGAGAACGCGCGGGTGGTGACGGGCGGTCTCGGCGACGTGCCCGGCGAGACGATGCTCGACAAGCGGGCGTACCTCACCGAGCACCGCGACGAGCTGCGCCTGCGGCTGCTGCAGGAGCCGCGCGGCAACGTGATCAACAGCGCCGACTTCGTGCTCCCGACGCGGCACCCGGAGGCGCAGCTCGGCTACGTCATCGCCGAGTCAACCGAGTACCCGGTGATGTCGGGCAGCAACACCATCTGCGTGACGACCGCGCTGCTGGAGACCGGGATGCTGCCGATGGTCGAGCCCGTCACCCACCTGACGCTCGAGTCGGCCGCGGGGCTGATCCGCGTCGAGTGCACCTGCGCCGACGGCAAGGTCACCTCGGTGCGGTTCACGAACCAGCCCGCCTTCGTCTACCACCTCGCCGCGCCGGTCGAGGTCCCCGGCCTCGGCACCGTCACGGTCGACGTCGCCTGGGGCGGGATGGCGTACGTGCTCCTCGACGCCGCCTTGCTGGGCTTCGGCATCACGCCCGACGAGGGCCGCGACCTCTGCGTGGTCGGCGAGGTGATCAAGCTCGCCGCGGCCGAGCAGCTCGACGCGGTGCACCCCGAGAACCCCGACTTCCCCGGCATCACGAACTTCGAGTGGACCGGGCCGGTCTCGCGCGGCGCGGACGGCCTCCTGACCGCGGCGAACGCGGTCGTCGTCAGCCCCGGCCGGCTCGACCGCTCGCCCTGCGGCACCGGCACCTCGGCCCGCCTCGCCGTCATGCACGCCCGTGGCGAGATCGGCGCGGGCGAGGACTTCGTCCACACCTCGATCATCGGCTCGCGCTTCGACAGCCGGATCGAGTCGCTCACCAGCGTCGGCGGTGTCCCCGCCGTCGTGCCGAGCGTCGCCGGTCAGGCCTGGATCACCCAGCTCTGCCAGGTCGGCGTCGACCCCACCGACCCGTTCCCCGCGGGCTACGCCCTCGCCGACACGTGGGGTGCCGCCCCACCGTCGCCGCTCGCGGCCCGCCTGGTCGCCGCCGCCGAAAGAGCCCGCCCGTGAACGCCGCCGCCCGCCACGTCGACGTGATCGTCGCCGGCCTCGGCTCGATGGGCTCCGCCGCCGCCCACCAGCTCGCTGCCCGCGGCCTGTCGGTGCTCGGCCTCGAGCGCTTCTGGCCCGCCCACGACCAGGGCTCGGGGCACGGCGAGACGCGCATCGTGCGGCAGTCCTACTTCGAGGGGCCGGCGTACGTCCCGCTGCTGCGGCGCGCGTACGAGGGCTGGCGCCAGCTGGAGGCCGACAGCGGCCGCGACCTGCTGACGCTGTGCGGCGGGATCTACGTCGGCGACCCGGACTCGAAGATCTTCGCCGGCGCCAAGCGCTCGGCCGAGGCGTACGGGCTCGCGCACGAGGTGCTGGACGCCGCCGCCATCCGCGAGCGCTTCCCGGCGATGGACCCGGCCGACCACGCGCTCGGGCTCTTCGAGGAGAACGCCGGCTACGTCCGCCCCGAGGAGTCGATCCTCGCCAACCTCGACCTGGCCGTGCGCCACGGCGCCGAGCTCCGCTACGACGAGCCCGTCCGCTCCTGGCGCTCCACCCCGGGCGGCGGGGTCGAGGTGACCACCGACGCCGGCACGTACGGCGCCGACCGGCTCGTGGTCGCCACCGGCGCCTGGGCGCCGGGCATGCTCGCCGACCTCGGCCTCGACCTGCGGGTGGAGCGGCAGGTCGTGTGCTGGTTCACGCCGGACTTCTCGACCGTGCCGTACGAGGCCTGGCGCGACCTGCCGGTCTACATCGAGGAGACCGACCACAACCGCGACATCTACGGCTTCCCGATGGTCGACGGCCCCGCCGGCGGGCTCAAGCTCGCCTTCTTCAACACCTTCCAGCGCACGGACCCCGACGCCGTCGACCGGCAGACGACCGAGGCGGAGACCGAGGCCACCCGCGCCCGCGCCCGCGGGCTCTTCCCGCACCTGACCGGGCCGCTGGTCAAGGCGATGACCTGCCTCTACACGACCTCGCCCGACCACGACTTCGTCGTCGGCGCCCTCCCCGAGCACCCCGAGGTCGTCGTCGCCTCGGTCTGCTCCGGCCACGGCTTCAAGTTCGTCCCCGTGATGGGCGAGATCCTCGCCGACCTGACGATCGACGGCCGTACGGCCCACGACATCGCCCTCTTCGACCCCACGAGACCCTCCCTCCGCCTCCCCGCCTGAGGCACCCGAGCTCCTCGCACCCTCTGCCGCTCCTCGCACCTGGTCTGCCCGGTGCGAGGAGCGACAAGGGGTGCAGGGCCCGAGAAGGGGTGCGGGGAGCGGGAAGCGTTCCGAGCGGCGTTCGGGTCAGGGGAGCGAGCTGACTGCTGCCGGGCGGGAGGCGGCGGGCACCGCCCCACGGGACCGGGCATCGCGCAGCGCAGTCCTCGCACCCTCTACCGCTCCTCGCACCGGGTCTGCCCGGTGCGAGGAGCGACACCGGGTGCAAGGAGCCAGAACCGGTCCGAGCGGTGGTCCGGGGAGGAGCGCGGGAGATCGGCCGCAGGCGCGCTCTGCGCGAGACCCCGGGAGCAACCCGTCGTCGGAGTCCGAGAGGGCGGGGGAGCCTAAGCCGCCCGCCCGGTCGGCCGGCGGAGAAGGAGCGGAGAGGGCTCGGCGGCGTCCGGCGCCTCGTCCGGGTGGGTCGGGCGTTTGCCGCCGTGCGGAGCGTGCGGAGCACAGCGGCGAGGGCGGGACGAGGCGCCGCGCGCCGTCGAGCCCTCGTAGCGGGGCCAGACCGCAGAACCAGTGCCGGGGAGGGGATTCGAACCCCCAAGTCCTTTCGGACAGACGGGTTTGAGCCGTCCGCGTATGCCTTTCCGCCACCCCGGCACGCCCCACCGTCAGCGCCGCGGGGCGGCGCCAGTGTCCCACACGCCCTCCCGCGCGCTTCCGGTCCGCGCGACCGACCGCGGTGGTCGAGGACCCCGTTCGTTACACAGGATCGATAGAGTGTTCGGCGTGACGAGCGCAGACACTCCAGCGTCGGAGACCGCACCCACCCGTGTCGTCGTGGCCGAGGACGAGGCGCTCATCCGTCTCGACCTCGTCGAGATGCTGACGGAGGAGGGCTACGACGTCGTCGGCCAGGCCGGCGACGGCGAGGCCGCGGTCGAGCTGACCACCGAGCTGCGTCCCGACCTGGTGGTCATGGACGTCAAGATGCCCAAGCTCGACGGCATCAGCGCGGCCGAGAAGATCGCGACGGAGCGCATCGCCCCCGTGGTGATGCTGACCGCGTTCAGCCAGCGCGAGCTGGTCGACCGGGCGCGGGCGGCCGGGGCGATGGCGTACGTGGTGAAGCCCTTCGGCAAGGCCGACCTGATCCCGGCGATCGAGATCGCGCGGGCCCGGTTCGCCGAGATCAGCGCCGTCGAGGCCGAGGTCAGCGACCTGACGGAGCGGCTCGAGTCCCGCAAGGCGGTCGACCGGGCCAAGGGCATGCTCCAGACCGGGCTCGGGCTGAGCGAGCCCGAGGCGTTCCGCTGGATCCAGAAGACGGCCATGGACCTGCGCAAGTCGATGCGCGAGGTCGCCGAGGGCGTCATCGAGCACGGCGCCGGGGGCGCGAAGAAGAAGTAGCGCCCCCGACGGTCCGGGCTCAGGCCCGGCGGGAGCGGACCGCGGCGACCAGCAGCCAGACCACCCCGGCGGTCAGCAGCATCGCGCCGGGGATGTGGACGTAGAGCGAGCTGTAGCCGCCCAGCGCTGCCTGCAGGAAGCCGAAGGCGAACACGACGACGGCCAGCGCGGCCAGCGCGAGGCTCACGACGCGCTGGCGCCACAGCACGACGGCGGCGATGGCGGCCAGCCCGCTGACGACGTGCAGGACGATGGCGCCGGCTGCGTGGCCGGTCTCCGCGCCCTCGGAGCCGCGGGGCAGCAGCTGCCCCGCGGTGACGAACTGCCACAGCACGGCGACCACCGCGAGCGCGGCGAAGACCTTCAGCGCCAGGAGCAGCGGGCCGGCGGACGTGGTGCTCCCGCTCGTGGGACGGGCGTTCGAGGTGGTGGTGCTCATCAGGCGGTTCCTTCTGTCTGTCAGGGGTGCGGGGACCGGCGGCGCCGCCCCTCCAGTCTTCCTGCGGAGGACCGTCGCCGGGCGCACCGCGCCGTACGCCGCCCTCGACGGCGACGCTAGGTCAGCGGCAGGGCCCGACGGCAGTGGACCAAGGTCGTAGCACCAGGCCGGGTCCCGACCTAGGCCGGTGGGCCCGGCTCCCGGTCTCGGGGGTCTGCCAACGGGAACGGCGGGTCGGGGGCGAGGGTTCCGTCGGGCGCGACGTGGTCGAAGATCTGGTGGATCATCGTCAGCACGTGCGGGTCGTCGACGGTGTAGATCTGCCGCCGGCCGTCGCGGCGTGCGCTCACCAGCCCGGCCAGCCGGAGCTTGCTCAGGTGCTGGCTCGCCGTCGCGATGCTCACGCCGGCCTTCTCCGACAGCGTGCCGACGTCGTGCTCGCCCGCGGCGGCCAGGGTGACCAGGTGCAGTCGCACCGGCGCGGAGAGCAGCGCGAAGGTCCGCGCCGCCACGTCCAGCTGCTGGTCCGTCGGCTCCGGCGTCACGCCCCGCATTCTGCCTGCGCAGGGCCACCGGCGAGGCCGCGGACGGCCGGGTGGTCCGTGTCACCTTCCAGTTCGTCATTTGCGCGAACGACGAAACGTTGGCAGGCTGACCGTCGTGATGCGCACGCTCCGACCCGTCCTGCTCTGCCTGGCGGTGGCCCTGCCGGCCGTCGCCGTTCGGGTCGGGCACGTGGAGCTCGCCCCCGGGCTGGCGCTGCTCGTCTTCGGTGCCGCGGTCGTCGCGGCCTCCTTCGTGCTGGCCTGGGCGGCCGAGGCGGCCGAGGTGGACATCGCCGGGGGGCTCGCCATCGCGGTCCTCGCCGTGATCGCGGTGCTGCCCGAGTACGCGGTCGACCTGTACTTCGCCTACACGGCCGGGTCGCGCCCGGAGTACGTGCAGTTCGCGGCGGCCAACATGACCGGCTCCAACCGCCTGCTCCTCGGCGTGGGGTGGTCGGTCGTGGTGATCCTGTCGCTGGCCGTCGCCCGCCGCCGTACGGGGCGCACGGTGCGCGCGCTCGTGCTCGACCCCGCCTACCGCGTCGAGATCGGGTTCCTCGCCCTCGCCTCGCTGCTCGCCTTGGTCGTGCCGGCGACCGGGCGGATCCCGCTGCTCCTCGGGCTCGTGCTGCTCGGCGTCTTCGTCTTCTACCTCGTCCGGGTCGCCACCACCGGCGATGACGAGGAGCCCGACCTCGTCGGCCCCGCCGCCCGCATCGGCGCCCTGCCGGGCCGCGTCCGGCGCACCGTCGTCGCCGCGATGTTCGTGCTCGCCGCGGGCGTCATCCTAGCCAGCGCCGAACCCTTCGCCGAGGCGCTCATCGCCAGCGGCCAGGCGCTCGGGGTCGACCAGTTCCTGCTCGTGCAGTGGCTGGCCCCGCTCGCCTCCGAGGCGCCCGAGCTGATCGTCGCGGTGATCTTCGCCCTCCGGGGCAAGGGTGCGGCGGCGCTGGGCCTGCTGGTCGCGGCCAAGGTCAACCAGTGGACGCTGCTGGTCGGCAGCCTGCCGGTCGCCTACCTGCTGGGCGGCGGCTCGACGGCGCTGGTGCTCGACGGGCGCCAGGTCGAGGAGTTCGGCCTGACCATCGCCCAGACCCTGATGGCGGTCGCGGTGCTGATGACGCTGCGCTTCCCGCGGTGGGCGGCGTGGACGCTGCTGGCCCTCTTCGCCGTGCAGTTCGCGGTCCCGGGGACGGGTGGCCGGCTCGTGCTGACCGCCGTCTACGCGGCGCTCGCCGCGGTGGCCCTGGTCGTGAACCGCCAGGGGATCCTGCCCGCGCTCACCGCCCCCTTCCGCCGTGGTCCGGTCCTCGACGACGTCACCCGGGTGCTGCCCGAGCGGGAGCTCAGCGGGCGTCGCTGACCCCTCGCCCAAGGCTCCTCCTTGGGCTGGTGACGTCGTTTGGCCCTTCACCTTGAGCAGCGGCTCCGCCAGGCTGGAGGGGTGACCGAGGACCACCGCACCGCACCGTCGTACGCCGCCCTCGTGACCGGGGCGGGGAGCGGCATGGGGCTGGCGACCGCCCGGCGCTACGTGGACGACGGCTGGACGGTGCTCGCGCTCGACTCCTCGGGCGAGGCGCTGCGGGCGTCGGCGACCGACCTGGGGGAGCGTTACGTGCCGGTGGTCGCCGACGTCACCGACGAGGTCGCGCTGACCGGCGCGGTCGTCCGCGCGGCGGACGGCCTCCGGCTGCGTGCGGTCGTCAACGCGGCCGGCATCTACCCGCCGAGCACCCTGGACGACTACACCGACCTGCTGTTCCACCGCGTCTTCGACGTCAACGTCCTCGGCGTGCTCAACGTCTGCCGCGCGACGGTGCCGCTGCTCCGCGCCGCGGGCGGCGGCGGGATCGTGAACTTCTCCTCCGTCGACGCCCTCGCCGTCTCCCCGGGCCAGCTCGTCTACTGCGCCTCCAAGGCCGCGGTGTCCGCGCTGACCCGCTCCCTGGCCGTCGAGCTGGCCCCCGAGATCACGGTCAACGGCGTCGCGCCGGGGTGGGTCGCCACCCCGGGGACGGCGGCCAGCGACCGGATCACCAGGGCCGCCGCCACGATCCCGCTGGGCCGCGTCGCTCAGCCCGAGGAGATCGCCGGCTGGGTCGTCCAGCTCGCCGGCGGCGGCAGCTACGTCACCGGCGAGACCCTCGTGATCAGCGGCGGGAGCCTGATCCGATGACGCGCCGCCACACCCCGGGAGGAACCGCCATGGTCGAGGCCGCACCCCGCTACTGCGTGATCGGCGCCGGCGCGGCCGGCCTCGCCGCGCTGCAGACCCTGCTGGGCGCCGGACGCACGGTCGACTGCTTCGAGGCGTCCGACCGCGTCGGCGGCCACTGGAACACCGACTACGAGGCCCTGCACCTCATCACCTCGCGCGACGTGACGGGCTACGCCGGCTTCCCGATGCCCGCCGACTACCCGCTCTTCCCCTCCCGCGACCAGGTGACCGCGTACCTCAACGCGTACGCGGACGCCCACGACCTGCGTCCCCGCATCACCTTCGGCGTGCGGGTGGAGTCGGTCGAGCCCGTGCCCCTGCTGAACGGGGGGCCGGGCTCGACCGGGTCGGCCGGCTGGGTGGTGCGGACCTCCGACGGCGCGCAGCGGGCGTACGACGGGGTGTTCGTCGCGAACGGCCACCTGCACGACCAGCGGGTGCCGCAGGTGCCGGGGGAGTTCACCGGGACGCAGGTCCACTCCGGCTCCTACTCCAGCACGGCCGACGTCGAGGGCCGGCGCGTCCTCGTCGTCGGGTCCGGCAACTCGGGCTGCGACCTCGCGGTGGACGCCGCGCAGCACCGCCTCGAGGTGTCGATCTGCATCCGGTCGGGGCACTACTTCCAGCCGAAGACCTTCTTCGGCGTGCCGCGCTCCGAGCTCGGCTGGCTCAAGCAGTTCACGTTCGAGGAGCAGGACCTCCTCACCCGGCTGCTGATCACGGCCAGCAAGGGCACCTACGAGAACTACCCCGGGCTGCCGGAGCCGCCGTTCCGCACGCTCGCCGAGGGCGCGCCGATCGTCAACGAGCTGCTCCTCTACTGGATCCAGCACGGCCGGGTCACCGTCGTGCCGGGCATTGAGCGCTTCGAGGGGCGCACGGTGCACTTCGCCGACGGCTCCGCGGGCGAGTTCGACACGATCCTGTGGGCGACCGGCTTCCACCCGTCGCTGCCCTTCCTCGCCGACGACCTGCTGCAGACCGACGGCGGCGTCCCGTTGCGGACGGCCGGGGGCGTCGTGCCCGCGGGTCTGGACCGGCTCTACCTGATCGGCCTGGCGGCGCCGCGCGGTCCGCAGATCGCCCTCTACCCCGTGCAGTCCCAGCTGGCGCTGTCGATGGCGGAGCTGTGGGAGGACGGGCTCGACCGCTCGCTCGCGGCGGCGCTGGAGGCCGAGCAGCCCCTCGAACGGCGCATCGACATGGTCAGGCCCGACTGGGAGACCCAGATGGAGGCCAGCCGCGACCTCGTGCAGCGCCTCGCCGCCGAGCTCGGGGCCCGGCTCACCACGGAGCCGCCGCACCCGCCGCACGAGCCCGTGCCCGAGGAGGGCTCCTACGACGAGGCGGCCGCGGTCGGCTAGCCGATCCCGCCCAGGCGGGCGACGACCGGGGCGAGGTCCCGCGCCCAGCCGACCGGGTCGGGCCCGGCCGGCCCGGTCTGCACGTGGCTGAAGCCGAGCGCCGCGTACGCCTCCATGGCCCGCAGGAAGGCATCGGTCTCGGTCACCGGGTCGGGTCCGCCGACCAGCGTCAGCTGGATCTCGGCGGGGTCGCGCCCCTCGGTCTCGCAGTGGCGGTGCAGCACCTCGACCTTGTGGGCGAGGTCGGCCGGCTCCATCGCGAACATGTTCGTCGCGTCGGCGTGCCTGGTCACGAGCCGCAGCGTCTTGCGCTCGCCCACGCCACCGACGACCACGTACGGGCGCGGGGTGCTGACCGGCCGCGGGTTGCACAGCGTGGAGGCCAGTCGGTAGTGCTTCCCCTCGTACGGCCCGTCGTCGTCGCTCCACATCTGCGCGCAGATCTCGAGCGCCTCCTCGAGGCGCTCGAAGCGCTCGGCGGTGCCGGGGAAGGGGACGCCCAGCCCCAGGTGCTCGCGCTCGTACCAGGCGGCGCCGATGCCGAGCATGCCGCGGCCCTGCGACAGCACGTCGAGCGTGGTGACGGTCTTGGCCAGCAATCCCGGGTGGCGGTAGGTGACGCCGGTGACGAGCAGGCCGAGCTTCATCGTCCGCGTGCGGGCGGCGACGAACCCCAGGCTGGTGTAGCCCTCGAGCATCGGCTCGTCGGGCCCGCCGAGCTGCTCCATCTGGAACCAGTGGTCCATGAGCGTGAACCACGCGGCCCCCGACTCCTCGGCCGCCTCGGCGGTGTCGCCGAGCAGCGTGGCCAGCGTCCCGGGCTGGCCCGGCAGAGTGAAGTTCGCGAAGTGGACACCGAGCTGCACGAGGGCTCCGATCGTCGGCGGGGGAGAGGTTCGCCATCAGCCTGCCACCCGGCTCCGCGGACGCTCCTTCAGCCTGTCGAAGGGCCGGGGTACGCCCCCTGAGCCTGTCGAAGGGCGCTCAGCGGCCAGCTCCACGACAGCGCGAGGACGCCAACCTCGTCGAGGCCCTTCGGCAGGCTCAGGGAGCGTTCCCCGGCCGCGACGTCTGGACGAGCGAACGCGAACGGCGCACGGATCGCAGAGCTGTGAGGCTCCGCGATCCGTGCGCCGTCCGCGTTCGGGAGGAAGACGCCGCGATCAGCCGGCGTGCGCGAGACCGGACACGAAGGGCTAGTGCCCGCCGAGGTACGCCGCCGTGACCGACGGGTCGTCGAGGAGCGTGGCGGCCTCGCCCTGGGTGTTCAGCCGGCCCGACTCGAGCACGTACGCGTAGTCGGCGATCTCCAGCGCCGCCAGCGCGTTCTGCTCGACGAGCAGGACGGTGACGCCCTGCGAACGGATCTTCTCGATGGTCTCGAAGATCACGTCGACGAGCACCGGGGCGAGGCCCATGGAGGGCTCGTCCAGGAGCAGCAGGCGCGGGTTGCCCAGCAGGGCGCGGGCGACGGCGAGCATCTGCTGCTCGCCGCCGGACATGGTCCCGGCCTTCTGGTTGATCCGCTCGCGCAGGCGCGGGAAGAGCTCGAGGACGTTCTCGCGGTCCTCGGCGATCTTGGTCGTGTCCTTGCGGGTGAAGGCGCCGAGGTCGAGGTTCTCCGACACGGTCATCCGCTGGAAGATCTTGCGGCCCTCGGGGGACTGCGAGATCCCGAGCTTGACCACCTCGTGGCCGGGGATGCCGTTGATCTTGTCGCCCTCGAAGACGACGTCGCCGCTCTTGGGCCGCAGCAGGCCCGAGATGGTGCGCAGCGTGGTGGACTTGCCGGCGCCGTTGGAGCCGATCAGGGTGACGATCTCGCCCTTGTGCACGGTCATCGAGAGGTTCTGGACCGCGGCGATGTTGCCGTAGCTGACCGAGAGGTCCTTGAGCTCGAGGATGACCTCCTTGCCCGCCTCCCGGGAGCGGGCCCCCTGGGCCGCGACCGAGTCCTGCGTGGGCGCGCTCATGCCTGCTCCCCGTCCGTGGTGGTGGTCGTGCCGGTCTCGGTGCCCAGGGCCGCCGCGGCGCCCGGCTTGGGGAGGCGCTTGCCCTCCCGGGTGCCGGTCTTGCCGAGGTACGCCTCGATCACCTGCTGGTTGTTGCGGATGTCGTCGGGGGTGCCCTCGGCGATCATCGCGCCCCGGTCGAGCACCGTGATGCGCTCGCTGATCTTCATGATCACGCTCATGTCGTGCTCGATCAGCAGCACCGAGATGCCCTTCTCGTCACGGACCCGGTAGACGAAGTCGTTGAAGTTCGCCGACTCCTGCGGGTTCATGCCGGCGGTCGGCTCGTCGAGCAGCAGGACCTTGGGCTTGAGCGCCATGGCCCGGGCGATCTCCAGGCGGCGCTGGTCACCGTAGGAGAGGTTGCGGGCGAGCTCGCCGACGGTCTTGCCGATCCCGACGTAGTCGAGGAGCTCGCGGGCGGTCTCCCGCGCCTCGCGCTCCTCGCGGCGCTGCCCGGGCGTCCGGATGATCGTCGACATGACGCCCGCCTTGAGGTGGGAGTGCATGGCGACCATGACGTTCTCCTCGGCCGTCATGAGTCCGAAGAGCCGGATGTTCTGGAAGGTGCGGGCCAGGCCCATCGCCGCGCGCTTGTGCGGCTTGACCGCGGTGATGTCGCGCCCGTCCAGGTAGACCGCGCCCTCGGTCGCCTCGTAGAGGCCGGTGAGCACGTTGAAGAACGTCGTCTTCCCCGCACCGTTCGGCCCGATGAGGCTGACCACCGACCTCGGCGGGATCGCGAACGACACGTTGTCGACCGCGGTCAGGCCGCCGAAGCGGATGGTGATGCGATCGGCGTAGAGGACGTTCGCCTCGACCGGGTCGACCCCGGGCGCTCCGGCGGCCAGGCCGCTGGGACGCTGCAGGCTGCCGTCGATCCCGCTCTGGGCCGAGTCCGGCCGGCCGTAGCCGGCCGCGCCGCTCGGGTCGTCGGGGCTGTTGGGCGTGCCGCCGAGCTGCGTCACGTCCGCCAGGGTCTCCGGGGCCGTCTTCTCCGCGCTCCCGCGGCTCGACTCGCTCACGACTCGTCCTCCCGCCGGGCGGTGCTGCTGGTGCCGGCCGCGGTCGCGGACCCGGCCATGGCCGCCGCCGAGGCGGCGATCCTGGCGTCGTCGTCGGCGTCGCTGTGCTCGACCGCCTCCGTCTCGGCCTCGGCCTCGAGGGAGTCGGCGCCGAGCGACTCGGCCTCGGTCCTCGAGGGCATCTGCATGAGGGCCTTCGTCCGGCTCTCGGGGATCAGGCCCTCGCGACGGAACAGCATCATCAGCACGAGCAGCAGCCCGAGGATGACGTAGTTATAACGCGGGAGGCTCGCGGCGAGGTCGGTGCCGGCGAAGGAGTCGATCTGCACGCCGATCTGCTTGAGCCCGTTGCTGTTGAGCCAGGAGAGCAGGAAGGCACCGATCGTCACGCCCCAGACGTTGCCCATGCCGCCGAGGACGACCATGAGCAGCACCAGCACCGACTTGCCGAAGTCGAAGCCTGACGGCGAGACGGCCGTGGTGATCGCCGAGGCGTTCGCCACGCCGCCGATGCCGCCGAAGAAGGCGCCGACCGCGTACGCGAGCAGCTTCACCCGGACCAGCGGGACGCCCATCATGGAGGCCGCCAGCTCGTCCTCGCGCAGCGCGAGCCAGGCCCGGCCGAGCCGGCCCTCGCGGATGCGCAGCGAGACGAAGATGCAGATGCCGACCAGCAGGCCGAGCACGAGGATCTTCCACACGTTGCCGGCCGCCGAGTTGGTCAGCAGCGGCGGGGCGATGCCCGCCGCGCCCAGGGGACCGGTGCCGATCGGGTCGATGGGGGAGATGCCCGGGTCGCCGTTGGCGAGGTTGAAACCGGCGATGTCGCCGGAGTTGCGGAAGAACTGGGTGATGACCTCGCCGAAGCCCAGGGTCACCAGCGCCAGGTAGTCACCGCGCAGCCGCAGGGTGGGGGCGCCGATGATCAGGCCGAGGATCGAGCAGAGGATGCCGGCCGCGATCGCCACCAACCAGAAGTTGATGTGCGTGCCCGGGGTGGTGGCCTTCACCGGGGAGAGCAGGTGGAAGTCCCACGTCCAGTTGAACGGGTAGGCCATCAGCCAGCCGGCGGTGTAGCCGCCGAGCGCCCAGAAGGCCACGTAGCCGAGGTCGAGCAGACCCGCGTAGCCGACGACGACGTTCAGGCCGAGGGCCATGATCGCCCACATCAGGCACTCGTTGATCGTGGCGACCGGGAGCCAGGCCAGCACCGGTGCCGAGACCGGCTTCACCAGGCTGGGCAGGATCTGGAAGTAGAGGAAGAACAGGAAGAGGATGACGACGACGTAGCCGATCGGCCAGCCGTACCTCCCGAGCGAGCGCCGAGCCCCCGAGGAGCCCTGCGCCGCGTGCGTCGCAGCAGCCATGGCCTACACCTTCTCCGTGGTGGGACGCCCGAAGATGCCCTCGGGCTTGAAGACCATCAGGATGATCAGGATGATGAAGACGACGCTCTGCGACCAGTTCGAGCCGAGCCCGTAGGCGCCTCCCTCGTTGATGGCCTGGATGATGCCGATCGCCAGCCCGCCGACGACCGCGCCGCTCAGGTTGCCGATGCCGCCGAGCACCGCGGAGGTGAAGGCGATGAGGCCGAGCTGCGTGCCCGTGTCGTAGTAGGTCTGCGTCTGGCACAGGAAGTACAGGACGCCGGCCGCACCGGCCAGGGCGCCGCCGAGGCCGAAGACGAACGAGATCGTGCCGTTGACGTTGATGCCCATCAGGCGGGCGCCGTCCTGGTCCTGCGCGACCGCGCGCATGGCCTTGCCCATCTTGGTGCGCGACACGATGTAGGTCATGAGGAGCAGCAGCGGCACGGTGACCGCGAGGACCATCACCAGCTTGTAGATGTAGACGCCCTCGACGACCGGGCCGCCCCACACGATCGGCCAGTTCTTCTGGGCCGAGCCGTTGACGTACTCCTGCTGGGCGATGCCGCGGAAGATGAAGGACAGGCCGACGGCGGTCATCAGCGGCGCCAGCTTGGGCGCGGAGCGCAGCCGGCGGTAGGCGAGGAACTCGGCCGACATGTTGATGAAGCCGCCGGCGGCCATGCAGACCACGAGGGCCAGGAGCAGGGCGAGGATGCTGATCGCGGTCAGCTGCGTCACGCCGAGCAGGCCGACCATGAGGCCCGCCGCGATGATCGTGGTGAGCATGAAGAGGTCGCCGTGGGCGAAGTTGATGAGCTCCACGATGCCGTACACCATCGTGTAGCCGAGGGCGACGAGGGCGTAGAGCAGACCGTTCTGGAGCCCGACGAGGAGCGAGCCGAGGAAGCGGTCGGGGTCGGCGACGATGTTCGCGACGAACCAGACGAGGACCAGGGCGAGGACGGCGTAACCCAGGACACGCTCGACCAGTGGTCCGAGCCGGACCTTGGCCTTTCTCTGGGTACCCCCGACGACGAGCGACGCTGTGGCCACGGGTCAACCTTTCGGAAGGGCGGCGCAGCGGCGCCGGTGCTGAGCCGGGTCGGGTGACCCGGAGGTGGTGCGAGGTGCGGTGGTGCCGCCGGCGGGGCCGGGGGACCCGGACCGGTGCGGGGCCGGACGAAGGACCGCCGAGCCCGGCACGAGGCCGGACCCGGCGGTCCCTGCGGTCAGGAGATGGACTGCGACTTGAAGAACGTCTCCTTGTTGTCCTTGACGACCTCGATCGTGAGGTCCTTCGCGGAGGTGTCGCCCGTCGCCGGGTCGATCTTGATCTCCTTGCCCAGCACCGACTGGTCGGCGGGGATGGTGATCCCCGAGCCGCCGAGCACCTGCTCGGTCACGCTCTGGCGGGTGCCGTCGGACTTGGCGATCGCGTCCAGGATCACCTGGACCGCGGCGACGCCGTACAGCGGGTACGAGCCGTCCGGAGCCTTGTTGTACTTGGCCTGGTAGGCCTCGAGGAGCTTGGCGCCCTCGCCACCGGCCTTGACGAGCTGGTCCTGGGTCAGACCGGCGAAGGTCAGGTACATGCCCTTCGACTGGTCGAGGGCCAGCAGGTCCGGGTAGCCGGTGAAGCCGTCCGGCGCCAGCAGCTTGACCGCGCCGTCGTTCGGGCCGAGGACCGAGACCTTGTCCTTGACGAGCTGGCCGCCGTTGTTGTCGTAGATGCCGCCGAGGTAGACGATGTCGGCGCCGGAGGCCTTGATCGACTGGAACAGGGCGGTGTAGTTGGGCTGCTTGGCGTCCCAGCTGCCCTTGCCGACGATCTCGATGCCGTTCTTCTGCGCGTTCTCCTCGAAGGCGCGCGCGACACCCAGGCCGTAGGTCTGGTTGTCGTTGAGGACGTAGGCCTTCTTGACCTTGAGGTCGTTGGCCGCGAACGCCGCCGCGCCCACACCCTGGTAGTCGTCGGTGGTGATCACGCGGGCGAAGTTGCGCGTGCCGCTCGGGTAGTACTTGCCGGGCTCGCCCGGGTCCCACTCCTTGGTGAGGCCCGGGTTGGTGTTGGCGTGGCTGACCATCAGCAGGTTGTCGTTGTTGAGGGTCGGCAGCTCGATCTTGGCGCAGCCGGAGTTGTACGTGCCCATGACCGCCACCTCGTTGGTGTTGGCCACGTGGTCGGTCGCGTTCTTGGCGCAGGCCGCGTCGTCCCATGCGCCCTTGGCGGCGGTGGAGTCGTCGTAGGTCTGCAGCTTGATGTTGTAGTTGCCCGCCTTGCCCCCGACCTGGTCGAGGTAGAGCTGGATCAGGTTGTTGGTCGACTCCGAGGTCGACGCGCTGGCGCCCTGCAGCGGCAGGTCGGTGGAGATGATCAGGTCGGTCGGGGTGTCCCCGCCGCCTCCGGTGCCGTTGTCGGTGCCGTTGGCGCACGCCGTCAGGGACAGGGCGGCGATCGCGCCCAGCGCCACGACGCGCGTCAGAGATCGTGCTGGCAAGGGATTTCCTCCTCGTGCATCTCGGTCGGCACACCGTGCGCCGGCCGGGCAGTGCTCGTCCTACGGCCACCCGTCCGGAGGTGGAGCCGGCTCCGTCCCGAGGAGCCGACCAGGGGAACCCGGACGTGTCGCGGCAGTGACCTCGGCCCGCCGGGGGTCCCGGCGGACGTCGTCCGCTGCCGCAGCCTTACCGAGGGTTATATCCGACTTGTTACCGAAAATGACCCCGCTGTTACCGTTTGTTATGACGTCGTCACAGGCGAGAATTCATTCGTCGGCTGTCGAACGATAGTTCCTGCGTGAGGTCGCGGCAGCGGCGCAACATCTTTGCGCCTCGGGCCCGGTCTGTCCAGGGGTCCTCGGAGAGCGCTGAGAGCGGTCTCAGGAAGCCGCGGAGAGCACGTCGGGGTCGGCGCAGGCCCGCCGGAAGGCCTCGATGCGGGCGGAGATCTCCCTCCCGAGCAGCCGCTGGCCGATCGGCTCGGCGACCGGGCGCAGCAGCCGCGGGCGCACCGCGTACGTGTACTTCCAGGTGGCGAGCGTGCCCTCCACGCCCTCGCGGGCCTCGGCGTCGAAGCGCCAGCCGCCCCCGAAGGAGGCGAAGAACCACGGGCCCTCCTCCATCGTCATGCCGACCGAGGTGGGTGGGCGGTAGGAGACGTAGCGGGTGACCATGCGGAAGCCGCCGACCGGCCCGACCCTGGACCGGGTCACGGTGCGCACGTCCTTGCCCGGCCGCTCGGCGTCGAGCAGGTGCTGCGCGCGGATGAAGGGGTCCCAGCGCAGCCGGACCTCGCCGGTGGTCTGGCTGACGGCGAAGGCGAGCGCCGGCGGGACCCCGACCCAGGCCCGGGCGACGACCTGGGGCACTACTCGGCTCCGTCCGCGCCGGCGGGCGCGGGCTCGCCCGGCACCACCTGGCAGGTGACCCGGGCCGTGCCGACGCGGCGGCCCTCGTCGTCGGTGAGCACCACCTCGTACGAGGTCACGCGCCGGCCCAGGCGCAGGGCGGTGGCGGTCCCGGTCACCCGGCCGGCCCGCACGGAGCGGTGGTGGGTGGCGTTCAGGTCGACGCCGACGGCCGCGGAGCCGGGGGCCAGCGTCCGGGCGTGGGCGAACGACCCGATCGAGGCGAGCGTCTCGGCCAGCACGCACGAGGCTCCGCCGTGCCACAGCCCGAAGGGCTGGGTGTTGCCCTCGACGGGCATCGAGCCGACCACCCGGTCGGGCGTCAGCTCGGTCACCTCCAGGCCCATCTTGGCGTCGAGCGCGCTGGCGGTCGTGGCCCACCACGCGGGCAGCGGTGCGGGGCCCGTGGGGGAGCTCGGGGAGGGGGTCGGGCTCGGCTCGGTCACGCCCGGCACCCTGCCACGGACGGGCTCTTCGCGGCGCGCGACTTGTCGGTGGGCGCGGATAGAGTCGGCGCGTGCCGACCGCGACGAGGACGAAGCCGGGAGCTGCGGGGTCGAAGCGGGGGCCGCCAAGGAGCCCGCGCGGCCCAAGCTGCTCCTGCTCGACGGCCACTCGCTGGCGTACCGGGCCTTCTTCGCCCTGCCGGTCGAGAACTTCTCGACCGCCACCGGCCAGCACACCAACGGCGTCTTCGGCTTCACCTCGATGCTGATCAACGTCCTGCGCGACGAGGCGCCGACCCACGTGGGCGTCGCCTTCGACGTCAGCCGCCAGACGTTCCGCAGCGAGATGTACAGCGACTACAAGGCCAACCGCTCCGAGAGCCCCAGCGAGTTCCGCGGTCAGGTCGACCTGGTCAAGGAGGTCCTGACCGCCCTCAACATCGCCTTCGTCGACAAGCCCGGCTTCGAGGCCGACGACGTCATCGGCACCCTCACCACCCGGGCGCGCGACGCCGGCTGGGAGGTGCTGGTCTGCACCGGCGACCGCGACGCCTTCCAGCTGGTCAGCGAGGACGTCACCGTCCTCTACCCCCGCAAGGGGGTCTCCGACCTCGCCCGGATGACGCCGGAGGTGGTCCAGGAGCGCTACCTGATGACGCCGGAGCGCTACCCCGACCTCGCCGCGCTGGTCGGCGAGACGAGCGACAACCTGCCCGGGGTCCCCGGCGTCGGGCCCAAGACCGCCGCCAAGTGGCTCGACCAGTACGGCGACCTCGAGACCCTCGTCCAGCACGCCGGCGAGCTCAAGGGCAAGGCCGCGCAGGCCTTCCAGGAGCGCACCGAGGACGTGCTGCTCAACCGGCGGATCAACGCGCTCGTGCGCGACCTCGAGCTGCCCCTGGGCATCGACGACCTCGAGCGGCGGCCGTGGAACCGCGAGGCGGTCCACACGCTGTTCGACGGGCTCGAGTTCCGGGTGCTGCGCGACCGCCTGCTGGAGGCCCTGCCGAACTCCGACGAGATGGTCGCCGAGGGCGGCTTCGACGTGGTGGGGGAGCAGCTCGTCGCTGGCCAGCTCGCCGGGTGGCTGGCCGAGCACACCGGCGACGGGCGCACCGGGCTGGACGTGATCGGGCACTGGGGCTCGGGCTCCGGCGACGTGCGGGCGCTCTCGCTCGCCGCGGCCGACGGCGCCGCGGCGTACGTCGACGTGACCGAGCTGCTGGCGCAGGACGAGCAGGTGCTGGCGACCTGGCTGGCCGACGAGGCCCGGCCCAAGGCCATGCACGACGCCAAGGGCCCGCTGCTCGCGCTCTGGGCCCGCGGGTGGGAGCTCGCCGGCCTGACGTCGGACACCCAGCTCGCCGCCTACCTGGTGCGGCCCGACCAGCGCACCTTCGACCTGGCCGACCTCACCGTGCGCTACCTCAAGCGCGAGCTTCGGGTCGAGGGGCCCGAGGGCGAGCAGGACGTCACCGACGCCGGCCAGGACGCCCTCGACTTCGGCGACGACGACTCCGGCGCCAAGGTCGCCGCCGACGCGTCGATGGTCCGGGCGCGGGCCGTCATCGACCTCGCCGACGCCCTCGACGTCCAGATCGAGGAGCGGGGCGGCACGAGCCTGCTCTACGGCGTCGAGCTGCCGCTGCTGCGCACCCTCGCTCGGATGGAGCGGACCGGCGTCGCGGTCGACGTCGACCACCTGCGGGCGCTGGAGTCGGAGTTCGACGCCACCGTCTCGCGCGCCGCGGCGGAGGCGTACGAGGTCCTGGGCAAGCAGATCAACCTCGGCTCGCCCAAGCAGCTGCAGGTGGTGCTCTTCGACGAGCTCGGCATGCCCAAGACGCGGCGCACCAAGTCGGGCTACACCACCGACGCCGAGGCCCTGCAGAGCCTCTACGCCAAGACCGAGCACCCCTTCCTGCAGCACCTGCTGGTCCACCGCGACGCCATCCGGCTGCGCCAGACCGTCGAGGGGCTGCTCAAGTCGATCGCGGACGACGGGCGGATCCACACCACCTACGTCCAGACGATCGCCGCGACCGGCCGGCTCTCGAGCACCGACCCCAACCTGCAGAACATCCCGATCCGCACCGAGGAGGGCCGGCGGATCCGCCAGGCCTTCGTCGTCGGCCCGGGCTACGAGTCGCTGATGTCGGCCGACTACAGCCAGATCGAGATGCGGATCATGGCCCACGCCAGCGACGACCAGGCGCTGATCGAGGCCTTCCGCTCGGGCATGGACTTCCACACCGTCACCGCCTCGCGCGTCTTCGGGGTCGAGCCCGACGCGGTCACCGGCGGCGAGCGGGCCAAGATCAAGGCGATGAACTACGGGCTGGCGTACGGCCTGTCCGCCTTCGGGCTGAGCCAGCAGCTGCACATCGAGACGTCCGAGGCCAAGGCGCTCATGGACGAGTACTTCGAGGGCTTCGGCGGCGTGCGGACCTACCTGCACGGGCTGGTGGCCGACGCGCGGCGCACCGAGTACACCGAGACGATCCTCGGCCGGCGCCGCTACCTGCCCGACCTGATGAGCGACAACCGGCAGCGCCGCGAGATGGCCGAGCGGATGGCGCTGAACGCGCCGATCCAGGGCTCCGCCGCCGACATCATCAAGGTGGCGATGCTCGACGTCGAGCAGGCGCTCGACGACGCCCGGATGAGCAGCCGGATGCTGCTCCAGGTCCACGACGAGCTCGTGTTCGAGGTCGGCACGGGGGAGCGCGAGGCGCTCGAGGAGCTCGTCCGAGCCAAGATGGGCCAGGCGGTGGAGATGAGCGTGCCGCTGGACGTCTCGGTGGGCGTCGGGCGGAGCTGGCACGACGCCGCGCACTGAACTGTCTGGTCGCTCTGACGGCGATCGCCTCACCGTGGGCACCTGACGCCGTCCGCGTGAAGCGCGGCCCGACGCCGTGGCTCGGTTGGGCGTGCTTCACGCACACGACGCCAGGTGCCCACGGGCGATCGCCGTCACAGCTCCGGAGGGTGGGCGGATGACGGGCGGGTCGGGGAATTGACCCCGTTTCCTGTGCGCGGGTAACGTTGCGAGTCGCTGTGGCCTGCGTTACCTCCAAGGGAGCAGGGCACGCTCGTACGGAATCAGATGGTGGTCGTCCGGCGTTGTCGAATAAGCGCCGCGTGAGCTTCGTCAGGCAGTACGGACCGGGCCTCAGCGGACAACTCCACCACCATCCACCATCCGGAGCACCTACTACATGACGTCCTCTCTCGAGGCTCCTCCCCAGGTTGCGATCAACGACTTCGAGTCCGACGAGGCCTTCCTCGCCGCCATCGACGCGACCATCAAGTACTTCAACGACGGCGACATCGTCAGCGGCACCGTCGTCAAGGTCGACCGGGACGAGGTCCTGCTCGACATCGGTTACAAGACCGAAGGGGTCATCCCCTCCAAAGAGCTCTCCATCAAGCACGACGTGGACCCGTTCGACGTGGTCTCCGTCGGCGACGAGGTCGAGGCCCTCGTCCAGCAGAAGGAGGACAAGGAGGGTCGTCTGATCCTGTCCAAGAAGCGTGCTCAGTACGAGCGCGCCTGGGGCACGATCGAGAAGATCAAGGAAGAGGACGGTGTCGTCACCGGTTCGGTGATCGAGGTCGTCAAGGGTGGTCTGATCATCGACATCGGCCTGCGCGGCTTCCTGCCCGCCTCGCTCGTCGAGATGCGCCGCGTCCGCGACCTCCAGCCGTACGTCGGCATGGAGCTCGAGGCCAAGATCATCGAGCTCGACAAGAACCGCAACAACGTGGTCCTGTCCCGGCGCGCGTGGCTCGAGCAGACGCAGTCCGAGGTCCGCCAGAACTTCCTCACGCAGCTGCAGAAGGGCCAGATCCGCAAGGGTGTCGTGTCCTCCATCGTCAACTTCGGTGCCTTCGTGGACCTGGGTGGCGTGGACGGCCTCGTGCACGTCTCGGAGCTCTCCTGGAAGCACATCGACCACCCGTCCGAGGTCGTCGAGGTCGGCCAGGAGGTCACGGTCGAGGTCCTGGACGTCGACATGGACCGCGAGCGCGTCTCGCTGTCGCTGAAGGCGACCAAGGAAGACCCGTGGCAGGCGTTCGCCCGCACCCACCAGATCGGGCAGATCGTGCCGGGCAAGGTCACCAAGCTGGTGCCCTTCGGTGCGTTCGTCCGCGTCGAGGAGGGCATCGAGGGCCTGGTGCACGTCTCCGAGCTCGCCGAGCGTCACGTCGAGATCCCCGAGCAGGTCGTGCAGGTCAACGACTCGGTGCTCGTCAAGATCATCGACATCGACCTCGAGCGTCGCCGCATCTCGCTGTCGCTCAAGCAGGCCAACGAGGGCGTCGACATCAACTCCGAGGAGTTCGACCCGACGCTCTACGGCATGACGGCGAGCTACGACGAGCAGGGCAACTACCTGTACCCGGAGGGCTTCGACCCGGAGACGGGCGAGTGGCTCGAGGGCTACGACGAGCAGCGCGCGGCCTGGGAGGCCCAGTACGCCGAGGCTCACGCCCGCTGGGAGGCGCACAAGAAGCAGGTCGTCGAGGCCGAGGAGGGTGCCAACGCCGCGGCGGCGCCGTCCACGTACTCCTCGTCGTCCAGCGCGCCGAGCAGCAGCACGTCGACCGGGGGCGGCAGCTCGTCCCCCGCGTCGGCCGCTCCGGAGGGTTCGCTGGCCTCGGACGAGGCCCTGCAGGCCCTGCGGGAGAAGCTCACCGGCAACGCTTGATCGACCGGCAGCACCAGCAGCACCCAGCACCACCGAGAAGGCCCCGCTCCGCACGACGGAGCGGGGCCTTCCCGCGTCCCGGGACCGGTCGGCGCACTACGCTCCGAGTGTGACGGCGACGGGCGTACGGCGGGTCGGGCTGACCGGGGGCATCGCCTCGGGCAAGACCACGGTGGCCGACCTCCTGGCCGCTCGGGGCGCGGTGCTCGTCGACTCCGACGTGCTCGCCCGCGAGGTCGTCGAGCCGGGCACGCCCGGGCTCGCGGCGGTCGTGGAGCGGTTCGGGACGTCGGTGCTGGCCCCGGACGGCCGGCTCGACCGGCCGGCGCTCGGCCGGCTCGTCTTCGGCGGCGAGGGGTCGGCTGCCGCGCGGCGCGACCTCGAGGGGATCGTGCACCCCGCCGTCCGCGCGCGGGCCGCCGAGCTCGAGGCCGCCGCCGGCCCCGGCCGGGTCGTCGTGCACGTCATCCCGCTCCTCGTGGAGACCGGGCAGGCGGGCTCGTTCGACCTCGTCGTCGTGGTCGACGTGGACCCGGCGGTGCAGCGGGCCCGTCTGCTCGCCCGCGACGGGCTGGACGACGCGGCGGTCGACGCCCGCATCGCCGCGCAGGCCTCGCGCGAGGAGCGGCTGGCGGCCGCGGACGTGGTGCTCGACAACAGCGGGAGCCGGGCGGACCTCGTCCGACACGTCGACGACCTGTGGCGCCGAATCAGCCCTGAGTGACTCCGCGGGCTGCCATACTCCGTGCCCAACCGGGTCGGCTGCGGCCCGTGCCACCCCGACGACCCTGGTCCAGGGTCAGGCCGAGGAGGACCCATGGAGTGCCCGCGCTGCCACGCGCAGATCCCCGAGACCGCCCACTTCTGCGCCCAGTGCGGTGACGACCGCCGCGGCCGCGACGCCGGCCGGCGCCGCTCGTTCGCGGCCCGCCCGGACGAGCCCGTGGCGTCGTTCGCGCTCGTCTCCTCGATCATGCCGCGCGGGTCGGGCCAGCGGCCGCAGACCTACCGCGTCGCGCTGACCATCGCGCTCGTGGTGGCGCTGGTGGCCGCCATCTTCGGGGCGATGCCGATCGCGGTGCTCGTCGCCGCCTTCGCCGTCCCGATCGTCTACATCGTCTACATGTACGACGTGAACCTCTGGGAGGACGAGCCGATCCCGGTCACCGGGCTCGCCTTCGCGCTCACCGGGGTCCTGGCGATCCTCTGGACCGTCCTCTGGACGTGGCTGCGGGGACCGGTCTCCTTCTCCGCGCCGAGCCTCGAGGGCTCCGGCAGCGGTGCGCCCGACCTCGGCACCTTCCTGGTCGTCGCCCTGCTCGCGCCGGTGGTCGGCGAGGCCATCCGCCAGGTGGGCCCGGTCCTCCTGGCCAGCCGGCCCCAGTTCGACGACCTCATGGACGGGCTCACCTTCGGCGTCATCAGCGGCGTCGCCTACTCCACCTTCGACACCCTCGTGCGCCACTGGGCGCTGCTCACCGGCGGGCTGCAGGACGCGGACCCCGGCCTGTGGGTCTCGCTGGTCTTCCTCGAGGGCTTCGTCAAGCCGCTGCTGATCGGCACGGCGAGCGGGCTGGCGTGCGCCGAGTTCTCCGGCCTCGGGCGCGGCTACGACGGCTTCACCCCGCGCTACGTCCGTGCGGTCGTGCTCGCCGTGGCAGCCAACGTCGCCTACCAGGCCGGGGTGTACCTCTTCTCCTTCCTCGGCGACGCGACGCTCGGCGTCCTGCTGAGCATCGTGTGGGGCCTGCTGCTCCTCGGCATCCTGATCCTGCGGCTGCGGGTCGTGCTGCACACCGGGCTCATGGAGGCCGCGCTGGAGCACGCCGCGCGCACGGCGGGGGTGGGGCCGGACGGCGAGCTGGAGTTCTGCTCCCAGTGCGAGATGCCGCTCCAGCCGGGCGCCGCCTTCTGCGCCGCCTGCGGCACGGCCGTGGCCGCCACCGCCAACGGGGTCCGGCCCCGCGTGCCCGCGACCGCGGGCGCCGCACCGGGTGAGGAGACGGTCACCGTGCACCGGGGCTCCGGCGCGGCCGCCGTGCCGTCGGCCGAGCAGGGACGAAGCGAGCACGACGGGGAGGAGCAGGCATGAGCGAGTCCCAGGGACGTCCCGGGCAGGGCCAGCCCTCCGGGCAGGGTCACGGGCCGCAGGGCGGGTTCGGCCAGCAGCCGGGCTACGGCCAGCAGGGCGGCTACCCGGACCAGGGCCAGGGCGGCTACGGGCCCCAGGGCGGCTACGCGCCCCAGGGTCAGCAGGCGTACGGCTACCCGCAGCAGGGTCAGGGCTACGGTCCGCAGGGCGGCTACCCGCAGCAGGGCCAGGGCGGGTACGGGCCGCAGGGCTACGGACCCGGAGGACCGGGCGGGGGAGCGCCGAAGAAGAAGAGCCCGCTGGTCCTGATCGGCATCGTCGTCGCCGCCGTGGTCGCCCTGGTGGCGATCGGCGGCATCGTCATCGGGCTCAGCTCGGGCGACGAGGACGTCCCGGCCACGACCATCACCCCCGGCCCGCAGACCCCGCCGCCCGACGAGCCGTCCACCGAGCCCAGCGCCTCGCCCTCGAGCGAGCCGAGCAGCTCCTCCACGCCGGGCAGCGGCGGCGGGAGCCAGGGCGGCAAGAGCCTGGACCTCGGCCACGGCGTCACGCTGGTCGCGGCCGACGGGTGGGAGGTGCGCAAGCAGACCACCTCCCTGGCCCAGCTGACCGACGACAAGAACGTCTACATCGGCCAGACCGCCGAGCTGGACGCCGGGAGCAACCCCGGACAGGTCTGCACCGCCTGGCACAAGCAGCTGGCCGAGGGCGAGGGCGGCGGGAAGTTCTCCACGCCCAAGAGCGCGGACGTCGGTACCGACAAGCTCGAGGTCGCCACGTGCAACGCCCAGGTCACCGTCAGCGGCGGCCAGGGCACGAGCAACCTGCTGCTCGTCAGCATCGTGTCGGTGCGGGAGTCCGACGGCGTCACGGTCGTCGGGACGGTCGCCTTCACCTCGTCGGCCGACCAGGCGAGCCTGCAGGACGACTTCTCCTCGATGTCGACCAGCATGCTCGAGTCGCAGGCGGCCGGCTGACGGTTCCTCCTCGCGCCGGGCCGGGCGCTTCTTCCGGACGACAGCAGGGGCGGAGCCCGGGCGCGAGGAGGACGAAACTGTCGGAGGGCCTGCGTAGGCTCGACCCATGCGTCCGATCACCGACCTGCAGCGCACGGTCGCCCCGTTCACGATGGAGGCCGACTTCGAGCCCGGCGGCGACCAGCCGACGGCCATCGCCGACCTCGAGCGCCGCGTCCGGGCGGGCGAGCAGGACGTCGTGCTGCTCGGCGCCACCGGCACGGGCAAGACGGCGACCATCGGCTGGCTGACCGAGAAGGTGCAGCGCCCGGTGCTGGTCATGCAGCCCAACAAGACGCTGGCCGCGCAGTTCGCCAACGAGCTGCGGCAGTTCTTCCCGAACAACGCCGTCGAGTACTTCGTCTCCTACTACGACTACTACCAGCCCGAGGCGTACGTCCCCCAGACCGACACCTACATCGAGAAGGACTCCTCGCTCAACGAGGAGGTCGAGCGGCTGCGGCACTCGGCGACCAACTCGCTGCTGACCCGGCGCGACGTGATCGTGGTGGCGACCGTGTCGGCGATCTACGGCCTGGGCACCCCGCAGGAGTACGTCGACCGCATGGTCCGGCTCCGCGTCGGCGACGAGGTCGACCGCGACGCCCTGCTGCGCCGGCTGGTCGGCATCCAGTACGCCCGCAACGACCTCGCGGGGACGCGCGGGACCTTCCGCGTGCGCGGGGACACCCTCGAGGTCTTCCCGATGTACGAGGAGCTGGCCGTCCGCGTCGAGTTCTTCGGCGACGAGATCGAGAAGCTCTCGACGATGCACCCGGTGACCGGCGAGGTGGTCACCGAGGACACCGAGGTCTACGTCTTCCCGGCCAGCCACTACATCGCCGGCCCGGAACGCATGGAGCGCGCGATCCGCGACATCGAGGCCGAGCTCGGCGAGCGCCTGGCGCAGCTCGAGTCGCAGCACAAGCTGCTCGAGGCCCAGCGGCTGCGGATGCGCACCAGCTACGACATCGAGATGATGCGTCAGATCGGCACCTGCTCGGGCATCGAGAACTACTCGCGCCACATGGACGGCCGCGGCCCGGGCACCGCGCCCAACACGCTGCTGGACTACTTCCCCGAGGACTTCCTGCTCGTCGTCGACGAGTCGCACGTGACGGTCCCGCAGATCGGCGGCATGTACGAGGGCGACATGTCCCGCAAGCGGACGCTGGTCGACCACGGCTTCCGGCTGCCGAGCGCCATGGACAACCGGCCGCTGCGCTTCGAGGAGTTCGTCGAGCGGATCGGGCAGACGGTCTACCTCTCGGCGACCCCGGGCGACTACGAGCTCGTCCGCTCGGACGGCTACGTCGAGCAGCTGATCCGCCCGACCGGGCTGGTCGACCCGCAGGTCGTGGTCAAGCCGACCTCGGGCCAGATCGACGACCTGATCGGGGAGATCCGGCTGCGTGCGGAGCGGGGCGAGCGGGTGCTCGTCACCACCCTGACCAAGAAGATGGCCGAGGACCTCACCGACTACCTGCTGGAGAACAAGGTGCGCACGCGCTACCTGCACTCCGAGGTGGACACCCTGCAGCGCATCGCCCTGCTGCGGGAGCTGCGGATGGGGGAGTACGACGTCCTGGTCGGCATCAACCTGCTGCGCGAGGGCCTCGACCTGCCCGAGGTGTCGCTGGTGGCGATCCTCGACGCCGACAAGGAGGGCTTCCTCCGCAGCTCCAAGAGCCTCATCCAGACCATCGGCCGCGCGGCGCGCAACGTGTCGGGCGAGGTGCACATGTACGCCGACTCGATCACCGACTCGATGGCCGCCGCGATCGACGAGACCAACCGTCGCCGCGAGGTGCAGGTCGCGTACAACCTCGAGCACGGCATCGACCCCAAGCCGCTGCAGAAGAAGATCGCCGACATCACCGAGATGCTGGCGCGCGAGGACGCCGACACCGACTCCCTCCTGTCGAGCGGCACCGGTGCGGGCGGGCGGCAGCGGGGCAAGGGCAAGTCGCCGGTGCCCAGCCTGGGGCGCGAGGCCGACCAGATCCGCAAGACCGCGGGCATGCCCGCGGGCGACCTCGCCGACCTGGTGCAGCAGCTGACCGAGCAGATGCACACCGCGGCGGCCGAGCTCCAGTTCGAGGTCGCCGCGCGGATCCGCGACGAGGTGTCCGAGCTCAAGAAGGAGCTGCGCCAGATGGTGGAGGCCAACCGCTAGCCGGGACGCCGCCCGGTCCGGGCCGCACTTTTGGCGGCCACCGGCCTGACTGCCATACTTGCCCGCTGGAGGGGAGTATTCCCCCGCGACGGCATCGTCAGCACGGCTCACCGGACCTCGGGTCCCCTAGGCCCGGTGCCGCCGGTCAGCGAGCCTGGCGGAAGAGACCTCCGAGACGTATCTGCACGCTCTCATACCCGTCTCGGAGGCTCCTGAGTTGGACGTTCACGGTTACGCCTGGGCCGCGACCATCGCGATCATGGTCGCGATCCTCGGCTTCGACATCTTCGTCATCGGCCGCCGGCCGCACGAGCCCTCGATGCGGGAGGCCGGCATCGCGATCGGCGTCTTCGTCGCGCTGGCCGTGGTCTTCGGGCTCGGGGTGTGGGGTGTCGCCGGCCCCCGCTACGCGGGCGAGTTCTTCGCCGGGTGGTTGACCGAGTACAGCCTCTCGATCGACAACCTCTTCATCTTCCTCATCATCATGGCCAAGCTGAAGGTGCCTAGAGAGCTCCAGCAGTTCGCGCTGCTCGTGGGCATCGTCCTGGCCCTGGTCTTCCGCGGCATCTTCATCGCCGTGGGCGCGGCCGCCATCGACCGCTTCAGCTGGGTCTTCTTCATCTTCGGCGCGTTCCTGCTCTACACCGCGGTGCGGCTGGTCCTCGACTACCGCAGCCACGACGACGAGGAGGAGGCGCCCGACAACCCGCTGCTGCGCCTCGTCCGCCGTCGCCTGCCGTCGACCGAGGACTTCGAGGGCCCGCACCTGACGGTCCGCCGGGACGGCCGGCGTCTCATCACGCCGATGTTCATCGTCATCGTCGCGCTCGGCAGCACCGACCTGCTCTTCGCCCTGGACTCGATCCCCGCCATCTACGGGCTGACGCAGGAGCCGTACCTCGTCTTCACCGCCAACGTGTTCGCGCTGATGGGCCTGCGGCAGCTGTACTTCCTCCTCGGCGGACTGCTGCGCAAGCTCGTCTACCTGTCGCTGGGGCTCTCCGTGATCCTCGCCTTCATCGGCGTCAAGCTCGTCTTCCACGCGCTGCACGAGTACCACCTGGACGAGCGGCTCGGCATCCCGTTCAGCCTCGAGATCCCGATCTGGCTCTCGCTCCTGGTCATCATCGGCACGCTCCTCATCACGGCCGTGGCCAGCCTGGTCAAGTCGCGCTGGGACGAGGACCACGCGGAGCCGACCAGCTCCGCAGCCTGACCGCTCGCAGGGCGGCCCCGTCACCGTGCTTCGTCAGGGTTCGGGGAAGCATCCGGGGCGCGAGGGCTCCGGGCCGTGCCCGAGCGGGCCCGTGGCGCTCGCTCGTCAGGGACGCGCGGGCACGAGGGGCTGACGGGGCTCCACCTCGGGCCACGACCGCGGATTCCGCGGTGCCCGCCGAGCGGCAGGAGCGCGTGCGGTTCCGGACGCACAGGAAGCCCGCACTCACCTGCTCGGGGGTTCAGGTGGGTACGGGCTTCCCGGTTCGGCGGACGAGGATGATGCTCGGGGGTTCATCACCCCCGTCCGCCATGAATTACTTTAGGGCACGGACTGAGCGCCATCCTCAGATACCGATGTCCTCAACCGGCAATGGCCGGAACATGACATACAGGCCGAGGTGGCTAGGCGGGAAGGGCGTGGGTGAGGCCCGCCCAATGGCGTTCCTCGCCGGTGGCGGTGCGCCCCTGGAGGGTCTCGGCGATGAAGCCGAGGGAGGCGGACACGCGCTCGAGCTCGCCCTCGTCGACCTGGGCCATGGTCTCGGCGAGCCACCGCTGGCTCTCGGCGACGATCATGAGCCCGCGCTCCGTCAGGTGGACGATCGTGCGACGCCGGTCGCGCGGGTGCCGGACGCGCTCGGCCACCCCCTGCCGCTCGAGGCGGTCGACGAGGGCGGTGGAGGCGCTGCTGGTGAGCCCGAGATCGCGGGCGAGCACGGTCTGCCCGCTGTCGCCGTGCACCGCGAGGTAGGACAGCGCCTGGCTCTCGGTCGCCCCGAGCCCGGCGGCGCTTGCGAACGCCTGCCGGTAGTGCTCGCCGGCCAGGATCATCTGGCGCAGGTTGCGGACGGCTTCCGCCATCACCGAGGGGGACGACAAAGATGGCTCCTGGGGCAGGTGGGGCACCGTGCGGTGCCGGTCGGGTGCGGCTGAGACCCGTCAGCCGGATCGCCGTCCTGGAAGGGAAGCGTCCTCGACAAGCCTGCTGCGGTAGTTCCTCCGACGTACTACCCGCGTGCGGGGAGAACGGTAGCACGATCGCTCGATGATCGGAGTGACCGGCCGTCGAGCCGTCGAACGATCGAGCAGTCCTTGACCGCGCCGGTCCGCTTCTCAGACGGGAAGTGCGTGGGTGAGGCCGCGCCACCCCGAGGCCTGACGCCCCGCGGTGCGTGTCTTCAGGTCGTCGGCCAGGAAGGCGAGGATCGCGGAGACGTGCTCCAGCTCGTCGGGCTCCACCTGCTCGAGCGTGGAGGCCAGCCATGCGTAGCTCTCCTCGACGACCGCACGGCCGCGGTCCGTGAGTCGGACGATCAGTCGGCGCCGGTCGTGCGGGTGCCGTACGCGCTCGGCGACGCCCTGGCGCTCCAGGCGGTCCACCAGCGAGGTCGAGGCGCTGCTGGTCAGCCCGAGGTCGCGAGCGAGGAGCGACTGCCCGCTCTCGCCGTGGACGGCGAGGTAGGACAGCGCCTGCGTCTCCGTGGTGCCCAGGCCGATGGCCTCGGACACCGCCTGGCGGTAGTACTCCCCGGCCAGGATCAGGCTGCGCAGGTTGCGGACGGCCGTGCCCATGACGTCGTCCTGGGTGATGTCGGGGCTCCTCGTCAGCGGGGGTGTCCGATGCGCTCGCATCGTAGGGCCAGATCGTAGAACGGGGCCTGAGAGCTTTCCCCCAACGGAAGCTCGCAGGACCCTCGTCCACGTCTCGAAGCCTGGTAGTTCCTCCGACGTACTACCCGCTTGCTGAGAAGACTTTAGCACCGTGTCATGCAATGAGCGAGTAACACGATGAACAAAGCGTCAACTGTTGGCCGGTCAAGCACCTCGGCCCGACACCCGCAGGGGTGCCGGGCCGAGGGTCAGCAGGCTCAGGCCGCCGCGGCGACCGGGCTCGCGGCCGCGTCCGCGGGGGGCTCGAGGGCCGCCACGACCAGCTCGGCGACGTCGGTCGTGAGGACGACCTCGACCGCGTCGGTCACCTCGCCGGGGACCTCGTCGAGGTCCGGGGCGTTGCGCGCGGGCACGAAGACGGTGGTGAGCCCGGCCCGCTGGGCGGCGAGCAGCTTCTGCTTGACGCCGCCGATCGGCAGCACCCGCCCGTTCAGCGTGACCTCGCCGGTCATGCCGACCTCGCCGCGCACCGGACGGCCGGTGGCCATCGAGGTCAGCGCGGTCACCATCGTGACGCCCGCGGACGGACCGTCCTTGGGCACCGCGCCCGCGGGCACGTGGACGTGGATCGGCCGGTCGAGCACCGACGGGTCCGTGATGCCCAGCTGCTCGGCGTGGGCGCGCACGTAGGAGAGGGCGATGTGCGCCGACTCCTTCATCACGTCGCCGAGCTGTCCGGTGAGGGTGAGGCCGCCCTTGCCGCCGCCCTCGGTGGCCGGCATGACGCTCGCCTCGATGAACAGCGTGTCGCCGCCCATGCCGGTGACCGCCAGGCCCGTGGCCACCCCGGGCACCGACGTGCGCTCGTGCGCCTCGGGCGTGAAGCGCGGCCGCCCGAGGAACTCGCGCAGGTTGGCCCTGGTCACGACGAGCGGCGTGCTCGTCCCGCCGGTCGCGGCCGCCTCGTCGCCCTCGCCGCCCTCGGACTGCGCCAGGCGCGTGGTCGCCTTGCGCAGCGCCTTGGCCAGGAGCCGCTCGAGCTGCCGGACGCCGGGCTCGTGGGTGTAGTCGGCGGCGATCTCGCGCAGCGCCTCGTCGTCGATCTGCACCTCGTCGGCGGTCAGCGCGGCGCGCTCCAGCTGACGGGGCAGCAGGTACTCCCGCGCGATGGCCACCTTGTCGGCCTCGGTGTAGCCGTCGAGGGTGACGAGCTCCATCCGGTCCAGCAGCGGCTGGGGGATGTTCTCGACCACGTTGGCCGTGGCCAGGAAGAGCACGTCGGACAGGTCGAGGTCGACCTCGAGGTAGTGGTCGCGGAACGTGTGGTTCTGCGCCGGGTCGAGCACCTCGAGCAGCGCCGAGCTCGGGTCGCCGCGGTAGTCGGAGCCGACCTTGTCGATCTCGTCGAGGAGCACGACCGGGTTCATCGAACCCGCCTCGCTGATCGCGCGGACGATGCGGCCGGGCAGCGCCCCGACGTACGTGCGCCGGTGGCCGCGGATCTCGGCCTCGTCGCGGACGCCGCCCAGGGCGACGCGGACGAACTTGCGCCCGAGCGCCCGGGCGACGGACTCGCCGAGCGAGGTCTTGCCCACCCCGGGAGGGCCGGCGAGCACCATCACGGCGCCCGAGCCACGGCCGCCGACGAGCTCGAGCCCGCGCTGCGAGCGCCGGGCGCGCACGGCGAGGTACTCGACGATCCGGTCCTTGACGTCCTCGAGGCCGTGGTGGTCGGCGTCGAGCACCGCACGGGCGCCGCGGATGTCGGTGGAGTCGACCGTCGTGGTGCTCCACGGGAGGTCGAGGACGGTGTCGAGCCAGGTCCGGATCCAGCCGGACTCGGGGCTCTGGTCGCTGGACCGCTCGAGCTTGCCCACCTCGCGCAGCGCCGCCTTGCGGACGTCGTCGGGCAGGTCGGCGGCCTCGACCCGGCCGCGGTAGTCGTCGGCCCCCTCGGGCTCGTCCTCGCCGAGCTCCTTGCGGATCGCGCCGAGCTGCTGGCGCAGCAGGAACTCGCGCTGGCTCTTCTCCATGCCCTCGCGGACGTCGTCGGCGATCTTGTCGTTGACCTCGGTCTCGGCGATGTGGTTCTTGACCCACTCGACGAGCACGCGGAGGCGGTCGACCACGTACGGGGTCTCGAGGAGCTCGCGCTTCTGCTCGTCGGAGAGCCAGGAGGCGTAGCCGGCGAGGTCGGCGAGGCTGCTGGGGTCGGTCACCTTGTTGACGGTGTCGATGACCTGCCAGGCGTCGCGGCGCTGCAGGGTCGCGACCAGCAGGTGGCGGTACTCCTCGGCAAGCGCACGGATCTCGTCGGTCTCGAAGACCGGGTCGAGCTCCTCGGCCTCGATCCACAGCGCGGTGCCGGGGCCGGGCACGCCCGAGCCGATGCGCACGCGGCGGTCGGCCTTGAGGACGGCGGCCGGCTCGCCGCTCTGCAGGCGGCCGAGCTGGACGATCGAGGCGACGACGCCGTACGAGGCGTAGCGGTCGCTGAGGCGGGGGGCGACGAGCAGGGTGCCGTCGCTGTGCGCCCGGGCCGCGTCGACCGCGGCACGGGTGGCGTCGTCGAGCTCCACCGGCACGACCATGCCGGGCAGGACGACGAGGTCGTTGAGGAAGAGGACGGGAAGTTCGGTGGTCGTCACTGGGTCAAGCCTCCGTTCGGGGCCGCTCAGGTGTGGTTGAGCGACACCCGCTCAAGGCTGGACGGGACGCATCCATTCCCGGCGTCTGCTGCAGGCGAACACCGATGCCGACGGCCCTGCTGGCGGCCGGAGTCTGAGGGAACACCGGTTCTTCGTTGAGGAGCGACTTAGGCTTCCGGTGGCGGCTGACCAGCGGCGCGCCCAGGGCCCGGGAGAGGTGGTCGGCACGGTGCGGATGCTCACGTTCCTGTGGGACCACCCCATGCAGCGGCGCGTGTCGCTGCTGACCACGGTCGCCGTGGCCCTCGCCGTCGTCGTGTGCAGCGCCGTCGGCTATCTGGCCCTGTGCTCGACGCTCGTCAGCACCTCGCAGGAGATCGCCCTCGGGATCGCCCAGGACCTGGCCGGACCGGCGGCGCGCGCCATCGAGGGCACCGGGACGCTCCCCGCCGACCTCCAGCAACCCGGGCAGGTCGTGGTCCAGGCCGTCGACGCCTCGGGCACCGTGCTGCGGACACCGGGCGACGACCTCGCGCTGGTGGTCGAGCCGTCCGACCTCGAGGCCGCCGGACCGGCCGGCGGGCTGGTGCAGCGCACCGGCCGCACCGTCGACGGCCAGCGGTACGCGGTGGTCGCGCTCCCGCTGCCCGGCACCGGCCACGCCCTGCTCGTCGGCCGCCCGCTCGGTCCGGCGCTGCACGTCCTCGAGGTGCAGCGCTTCATCCTGGGCGCCGTCTGCCTGGCGGGCGTGCTGGCCGCCGCGGTCGTCGGGGTGCTGGTCGGCGCCTCCGGTCTCCGCCCGATGCGCCAGCTCACCGAGGCGATGGAGCACGTCACCGCGACGCAGGACTACCAGCCCGTCTCCGTCCGCTACGCCAAGGGCGACCTCGTGACGATGGCCGGCTCCTTCAACCTGATGCTGGCCTCCCTCACCAAGGCGCGCGAGCGCCAGTCCCGGCTCGTCGCCGACGCCGGGCACGAGCTGCGCACGCCCCTGACCAGCCTCCGCACGAACGTCGACCTGCTGGCCGAGGACCTCGGCCGCGACCGCCTGAGCGAGGAGCAGAAGGCGGCGGTCCTGGGCGACGTCCAGGGTCAGCTAGGCGAGCTCACCGAGATGATCGGCGACCTCGTGCACGTGGCCCGCGACGACTCGACGCTCACCCTGGCCCCGCTGGACGTCGTGGAGCTGGTGCGCGACGCGGTCGAGCGGGTGCAGCGCCGCGCCGCGGGCATCACCTTCGACGTGGCGCTGCAACCGCTCTTCGTCGTGGCCGACCCGGACTCCCTGCGCCGGGCCGTGACCAACCTGCTCGACAACGCGGTCAAGTGGAGCCCGCCCGGTGCGACGGTCCGCGTCCGCCTGGAGGGCAACCGCCTGCGGGTCTCCGACGCGGGACCGGGCATCCCCGAGGCCGACCTGCCCTACGTCTTCGACCGCTTCTTCCGCGGGGAGTCGGGTCGGCACACCAAGGGCACGGGGCTCGGGCTGGCCATCGTCGCCAAGACGATGGACGAGATCGGCGGCAGCGTGCACGCGGGCCGCTCGGCCGAGGGCGGCGCCGAGCTCACGCTCCAGCTGCCCGGCGTGACCAGCCGCGAGGCGGTCTCCTCGCTGCTGGTGCCGGCGCGGGAGGCGGCGCCGGAGACAGCACCCGTGACGGCGACGGCGAAGAAGGGCCGGCTCACGCCTGCGCGTTGAGGGTGATCCGGACCTCGCGCAGCTGGTCGCCGAACGTCTGCAGGACCCGCAGGCGCGGGTCGGGGGTGGGCAGCACCCGGGAGAGCAGCCGCGCCCGGAGCGGGGCCAGCCGTGGGTCCTCCAGCACGGCGTGCACACCGGCGGCGTCACCGCCCCCGACGACGGCGGCGAGCCGGTGCGCGTGGGGGAGCAGCACGGTCGCGACCACGTCGGCGGCCTCGGCGTACGCCTGGTTGGTCTGGTTCTCCCGGCGCCGGGCGTAGCGCTGCTGCGACCAGCCGCCGGCCTTGGTCCGGCCCTGGACGTAGGCGCTGCCGACCTTGGACGCCTGCAGCCGGCGGCCGGCGAACCAGCCGACGGCGTACCCGCCCTTGCGGACGAGCACGGCACCGACGCTGCGCTCGGCGAGCACGTGCTCGACGAGCGGCCCGGTGCCGGCGACCGCGAGGGCTCCCCGCAGCGGCGGGAAGGGCACCTCGACGACGGCCACCGCGCCGTCGGGCGCCGACACCACGACCTCGGCGGCCGCCGGCGCGGTGGAGAGCGGACCGTGCCGCTCGGCGAACCGCGTCAGCCAGCCGGCGAGCCGCTCGGCGGGGACGAGGACGACCCGTCCCTCGCCCCGTCCCTCGCCCCGCCCCTCGCCGGTGTCGGTCGTGATCGCGGCCGACCCCTCAGCCCTGGCTGCTGAAGGCCGCGTCGAAGGCGGCCTCCGGGGCGTCGAAGGCGAGCCGGCGGACGAACTCCAGGGCCTCGGGCGCGCCGACGAGGCGGTCCATGCCGGCGTCCTCCCACTCGATCGAGATGGGGCCGTCGTAGCCGATCGTGTTGAGCATCCGGAAGCAGCGCTCCCACGGCACGTCGCCGTGCCCGGTGGAGACGAAGTCCCAGCCGCGGCGCGGGTCGGCCCACGCCAGGTGCGAGCCCATCCGGCCGTTGCGCCCGTTGCCGACCTGGAGCTTCGCGTCCTTGCAGTCCACGTGGACGATCCGGTCCTGGAAGTCCCAGAGGAAGCCGACCGGGTCGAGGTCCTGCCAGACGAAGTGGCTCGGGTCCCAGTTGAGGCCGAAGGCCTCGCGGTGCCCGACCGCCTCGAGCGCGCGCGTCGTCGTCCAGTAGTCGTACGCGATCTCGCTCGGGTGGACCTCGTGACCGAACTTGACGCCCTCGGCGTCGAAGACGTCGAGGATCGGGTTCCACCGCTTGGCGAAGTCCTCGTAGCCGGCGTCGACCAGCGACTGGGAGGCCGGCGGGAACATGGCGACGTACTTCCAGATCGAGGAGCCGGTGAAGCCCACGACCACGTCCACGCCGAGCTTGCGGGCGGCGCGGGCGGTGTTCTTCATCTCCTCGGCGGCGCGCTGCCGGACGCCCTCGGCGTCGCCGTCGCCCCAGATGCGGTCGGGGAGGATGTCGCGGTGGCGGGCGTCGATCGGGTCGTCGCAGACGGCCTGGCCCTTGAGGTGGTTGCTGATCGCGAAGACCTGCAGGCCGTGGCGCTTGAGCACCTCGAGCTTGGCGGGCACGTAGGCGTCGTCCTCCACCGCGGCCGAGGGGTCGAAGTGGTCGCCCCAGCAGGCGATCTCGAGGCCGTCGTAGCCCCAGCCCGAGGCCAGGCGGCAGACCTCCTCGAAGGGCAGGTCGGCCCACTGGCCGGTGAACAGGGTGATCGGTCGGGTCATCGGTGCTCCTCGTGGACGTCGACGTCGTCGTACGTGGACCAGCCTGGCGGGGCGGTGGGGACGGCGGTCGGGCGGGGTCCGTACCGGTCGAGCGGCGCTCGCCGTGCACAGGCGGCACCGCGCTGTCACGAAATCTTCTTCTGCACGATCTACTCGGCGTGGCGCCTTGACGTCAGCGCCCGCAGGGAACTCATCGCGGTCCTGACGTCTGGGTCGCTCGGGTCATCAGCGGACGAGGGAGTCGAGTCATGGGTGTCGCGCAGAGGCGGGTCGGGAGGCGGGTCGTGGGGCGGGTCGTCGGAGCGGCGCTGGCGATCGCCGTGTCGGCCGGGGTCTGGGCGGGTTCGGCGTCGCCCGCCGCCGCGGCCGGGTGCACGACGAAGTTCACGACCTACTCGACCGTGAAGGCCGGCACGAAGGGGAGCAGGGCCGGTGCGGTCGAGTGCCTGCTGCACCAGGCCGGGCTGGCGACGAGCCGCAACCGGTCGTTCTCCTCGGCGGACGCCGCCAAGCTGCGGACGTTCCAGACCGCGCACGCCCTCGAGGCGACGGGCCGGACGAACCCCGCCACGTGGGCCGCGCTGATCGCGCAGGGCTCGACCCCGGCGCTGGAGCGCGGGGACAAGGGCACCGACGTGCGGAGGCTCCAGCTCTCCTTGCGCGCGCTCGGCCACCGCGAGCTGCCGGGCACGACGAACTACGCCGCGCTCACCGAGCAGGCGGTCAAGGACCTGCAGACCCGGCTCGGTCTCCCGGTCACCGGCCGGACCACCGCGCTCGAGTGGGCGGCCCTGCAGGCGGGCGGCCAGGCGCTGCCCCCGAGCACCGGGGACCAGGGCGGGGAGCCGGGCGGCGACCCCGGTGCGCCCGCGGCGACCACGCCCGGAGAGACCGCCCTGGCCTTCGCGAAGGCCCAGCTCGGGGACCCGTACGAGTACGGCGCCGCGGGTCCGGACCGGTGGGACTGCTCGGGCCTCACGATGCGGGCGTGGGGCAGGGCCGGGGTCACGCTGCCGCACAGCGCGGCCGCGCAGTACAAGCTCGGCACCGCGGTGGCGAAGGCCGACCTGCGGCCCGGCGATCTCGTCTTCTTCTACTCCGGGCCCTCCCACGTGGGCATCTACGCCGGCGACGGGAAGGTCGTCCACGCGCCGAAGCCCGGCAGCAAGGTCAGCTACATCGCGGTCACGTCGATGCCCTGGAAGGGTGCCCGCCGCCCGGGCTAGAGGGTGCTGGTCGACGCGGCCCGGGGCCGGTTGACAACGAGCGCGGCGGCGAACCAGCATCGGCGGGGTCCGCGGCGGCGGACCTGAACGCAGCGAGGGGTGGTCGTGTCCTGGGAGGACCAGCCGGGGCAGGAGCGGTGGCGCCGGCTGCGCCGCCAGGTCAACCGCGTCTGGGCCGACGACGACCCGCCCACGCTGATCCACGGGGTGCCGCCCCTGGACCTGTGGGACGTGCAGCGGCCGCTGCCCGCGCCGGACGACGCGGAGCAGCAGCGCTCCTTCGACTTCGCCCACCGGGTCGGGGCGGTGATGCTCGCCCGCGGCGCGTCCATGGACGACGTCGAGGCGTCGATCCGGGCCGCGGCGCTGGCCATGGGGCTGCCGAGCCCGGAGGTCGACGTGACCTTCACCTCGATCGTCGTCTCGGTGCGGCCCGACGAGGTGCGTCCGCCGATCACCTCGGTGAGCGTCGTGCGCCAGCGCAGCGACGACCACTCCCGGCTCGCGGACGTCCACCAGCTGCTCATCGCGCTCGCCGGCGGCCAGCTCGACCGCGAGGCCGCCTTCGCGCGGCTGGCCGAGATCGAGCGGCGCCCGCACCCGTACGGCGACAACGCCGTCACCCTGGCCCGCGGGCTGCTCGCCGCGGCGATCGTGACGCAGCTCGGCGGCGACTGGGCCGCGGCGGTCGTGGTGGCGACCTCGGCGATGCTCACCGACCTCGTCGGGCGCTGGCTCGCGGGGCACCGGGTCCCGACCTTCTACCTCAACGTCGTGGGCGGGCTCGTGGCGACGCTGGCCGCGGCCACGACGACCGCGCTCGGCGCCCAGAGCACCCCGGCCCTCGTGGTGGCCGGCAGCATCGTCGTGCTGCTCCCCGGGGGCCTGCTCGTCAACGGCGTGCGGGACGCGCTGAGCGGCTACCTGGTGACGGGTGCCGCTCGCGTCTTCGAGGTCCTCCTCGTGGTCGCCGGCCTGGTGGGCGGCGTGGCGCTGGGGCTCGCGGTGACCCGCGCCTTCGGGGTCGACATGTCCGTCAACCCGGGCACGCTCGGGCTCGACGCGCTCCCGGTGCGGGTCGCGTCCGCCGCGGTCGCCGCGACGGCGGCCGCGATCACCTACTACACGCCCTACCGGCTGCTCCCGGCCGCGGCGCTGAGCGCGGCGATGGGGATGCTCGTGCTCTCGGTCGTCCAGGCCCTCGGGGTGGTCGGCGTGCCCGCCTACGCCTGCGCGGCCTTCGTCGTCGGCATCAGCGGCTACGTCCTGGCCAACGCCCAGCGGGCGCTGCCGATGATGGTCGTCGTGCCCGGCATCCTGTCGTTGCTGCCCGGGCTGACCCTCTACACCGGCCTGCTGGAGCTGAGCACGGGCGAGCCGTCCGCCGGGCTGCTCAGCATCGTCAACGCGGGCGCCCGTGGCCTGGCCATCGCCGCGGCGGTGCTGGTCGCCGAGCTGATCGGCCAGCCGGTCCGCCGGCGGGTGCTGCGGCGCGGCTGAACCTCCGGGTGGACAGGCGGCACCCGCCCCGCCAGGGTGTCCGGGTGGAGCAGCGGGAGCGGTGGACGCGGGCGTCGCAGGCGAGTGACATGTGGGTCGACCCCGACGACGACCCGCGCGGGTCCGCGACCGTGCTCGAGGGGGAGCGGGCGACGCTGCTCGACTATCTCCGCGTCTACCGCCACACGCTGCGGATGAAGTGCGACGGGCTCGACGCCGAGCAGCTGGCGCGCCGTTCGGTGCCGCCCTCGACGATGTCGCTGCTGGGCCTGGTCCGCCACCTCGCCGAGGTGGAGATGATCTGGACGGTCCGCTGGATGCGCGGCGAGCACCTCGAGCGCCCCTGGAGCAGCGACGAGCACCGCGACGGCGACTTCGACGGCGCGGTCGCCGACCCGGCCGTCGTGGCCGAGGCATGGAGCCTCTGGGAGCGGGCCTGCGCGGACACCGACGCGTTCGTGGCGGCGACCGAGGACCTCGGCACCCTGTCGCGCCGCACCGACACCGACCCCGTCGCGCTGCGCGAGGTGCTCGTCCACATGATCGAGGAGTACGCGCGCCACTGCGGTCACGCCGACCTGCTGCGCGAGTGCGTCGACGGGCGCGTCGGCCAGTAGGCGGTCCGCCTACGCCGGCGGCCCCGTCGAGCGCAGGCCGCGTTCGACCGCGACCGCGCAGGCCCCGGCGGCGAGGGCGACGAGCACCAGCAGCCAGACCTCGGGCGCCACGACCGACAGCCCGGACAGCACGGCGGGCAGGACGAACCCGACGTAGATCAGCGAGTAGTAGACGCCGGTGAGCCCCGCGACCCGCTCCGGGTCGGCGAGCGCCTGGGTCTCGACCAGCCCGGTCAGGATGCAGATGCCGTACGCGGTCCCGAGCAGCGCGGCGGCTACGAGCGCCACGCCGACCGAGCCCAGCGCGACGTCAAGGGCGAGCAGCAGCGAGGCCACGCCGACGAGCACCAGCCCGACGACGGCCTGCCGCCCGCGGACCCGGCGGGCCAGCCGCGGGACGAACGGCTGCACCCCCGCGCCGAGGGTGAGCGTGACGACGGCGGCCAGCGCGGCGTACGCGATCGTGTACGCGCCGGTCCGCCCGGCGACGAGGGCCGGTCCGACGACGAAGGCCAGCGCGGGTGCGCCGAAGACCCAGGGCGCCATCGGCACCACGACGCGCAGGAAGCGCGGCCGGCTCGCGGCGGGCAGGTGCAGTTCCTCGCGCAGCGGGCGCACCGGCAGCAGCCCGCGGGGCCGGGTCTCGGGCGTCCGCGCGAGCGGCAGCGCGGCGACCAGGGACAGCAGGACCTGCACGGCGTAGGGGAGCAGCGTCGGCGCGGGGCCCCACTGGGCGAGCGCCCCGCCCGCGGCGGCCCCGATCCCGAAGCCGACCGTCAGGGTGAGGGCGGCCCGGCGGGCCCGGACCGGCGGGGCGGCGGCCACCGACAGCTCCTTGACCCACGTCGTCCCGGCCACCATCACCGACGCGACGCTGACCCCGCTGACCAGCCGTCCGGCGCACAGCGCCGCCGGGCTCGCGGCGCCCAGGCCGAGCACGACGCTGCCGACCACGCCGAGGGCCAGCGCGGCGGCCACCAGCGGGCGCCGGCCGAAGCGGTCGGACAGCGGCCCGGCGAGCAGGAAGCCGGGCACCAGCCCGAGGATGTAGAACGCGAAGAAGAGGTCCACCTCGACCGCCGAGTAGTGCTCGACCTGGCGGTAGAGCAGCAGCAGGGGCGAGAAGTGGTTGCCGCCCCACGCGACCATGAACATCGCCGGGGCGACCCCGCGCCAGGACCGGTCCGTCACCGCGCGTCCTCCGCCGGGATCCAGCCGCGCAGGAAGTCGAGGACGCGCTCCGCGGGCATCTCGCACGGCCGCAGCAGCTCGCCGCCCTGCGTGCGCCAGACGTTCGCGCTGACGAACCCCGGGCCGCCCAGCTCCTCGGCGTAGATCGACGTGGTCCCGCCCCGCGCCCGGTCGGTGCGGGTCAGCCCCCAGCGGAGGCCGGCATACGCGACCTCGGTCCAGCCCGGCGGAACCCGCTCCACGAGGGCGGCGAGGTCGTCCGGCTCCTCGGGGCCGGCAGCCGGGTCGCGTCCGTCGGTCACGCCGCCCTGCTCCTCGCGCCCGCCGCACGCCGCTTGGCGTCGACCACGCCGTGGCCCCACCGGACGCGGACGACGGTGTTGGCCGCGCAGAGCGCCAGCATCACCAGGAGCGCCAGGGGCAGCAGCCAGCCGGGTGCCTCGTAGAGCTCCAGCAGCTCCCAGGTCTCCTTGACGGCGATGAAGAAGGCGCCGGACGCGACCATCGCCCAGCCGGTGGCGGTGCCGCTGAGCTCGACGAAGTCCTCGAGCTCGTCGGTCGTCAGGGCGTCCATCACCGCCGCGCGGTAGGCCGCCTGCCGGCGGCGCTGCTTGACGTACGCGACCGGCGGCAGCAGCCACCACCACGGCGACAGCCGCGGCGGCGACTCGACGACGCCCGACACCCGGGTCAGTCCGCGGCGGTGGTCGCCCTGCTCGTCGAGCTCCGTCGCGGCCTGGAACAGCGGCCCGGCGACGAGGAGCCAGGCCCCGACGAAGCCCGACCAGGCGATCACCGCGTCCACGCCGACACCGTAGCCACGCGAAGCGTCGAGCACCGTTCCCGGACGTGGCGCGGGACGCTCCTCGGGCCTGTCGATGGGCGGAGGCAGGGACTGAGGAACGCTCCCTGAGCGAGCCAAGGGCGGAGGCAGGGACCCGAGAACGCTTCCTGAGCCTGTCGAAGGGCCCTGACGGGTTGGCGGCCGATCGGCCAGGGGACCTCAGCCCCGCGCCCACCCGCGCACGTGCTCCGGGACCTCGACGCCCGGCACGAGGTCCGGTGCCGGCACCGGCTCCCCGGTCACGGTGCGCAGCGGGAGGACGCCTGCCCACCAGGGCGAGCCGAGGTCGTCCTCGTCGTCCCCGGGCGGGCCCTCGCGGTGCTTGTAGGAGACGTCGACCAGGTCGAGCCGCAGCACCGCGGTCGCGGCCAGCTCGCGGCGGCTGGGCCCACGGACGTGGTCGGACCGGCCCGGGACGACCGCGTCGACGAGGTGGCGCAGGGCCTCGTCCTTCTCCGCGGGGTCGGTGACGAGGTGCGCCCGCCCGTGGACGACGACGCAGCGGTAGTTGGCGGAGTGGTGGAAGGCGGAGCGGGCCAGCACGAGGCCGTCGAGGTGTGTGACGGTCACGCACACGTCGATGCCGTCGGTCTGCGCCTGGCGCATCGCCCGGGCGCCCGTCGAGCCGTGCAGGTAGAGGGTCTCGCCGACGCGCGCGTGCAGCTGCGGCAGGACGACCGGGGCACCGTCGACGACGAAGGCCACGTGGCACAGGACCGCCTCGTCGAGGGCGGCGTGCACGGCGTCGCGGTCGTACGACACGCGCTCGCGGAGCCGGGTGGGCGTGGTGCGCGCGGAGGGGGCGTAGGTCGTGGTGCTCGGCATGGTTCCGCTCGTTCGATTGATCTAGTACAATCTTCTGATTGTGACAGAACGTTATCGCCTGGCCGGGTCCACGGCAACCGAGATCGTCGCCTCCCTCGAGCGGGCCGTCCGCGACGGCGGCCTGGTCGCCGGCGACCTGCTGCCGACCGTGCGGGGCCTGGCGACCGAGCTGGGGGTCGCGCCCGGCACGGTGGCCAGCGCCTACAAGACGGCGGCCGCCCGGGGGCTGGTCGAGACCCGCGGACGGCTGGGGACCCGGGTGCGTGCGCGTCCGGCGCTCGCGACCCGGAGCAGCGGCCCCGCGGTGCCCTCGGGCGTCGTCGACCTCGCGTCCGGACAGCCGTCGGCGGCGCTGCTGCCGCGCCTCGACACGGTGGACCTCCGCTGGGCGGACCCGGCCGAGGCCCCGGGCGACCTCGTCCTGCCCGAGCTCGCCGACCTGGCCCGGCGGCGGCTGGCGGCCGCGGGCGTCGATGCCACACACCTCACCCTGGCCGCGGGCGGGCTCGACGCGATCCGCAGGATCCTGCTCGCCCGCCTGGCCCCGGGCGACGCCGTCGCCGTCGAGGACCCGGGCTGGCCCAACCTGCTCGACCTGCTCGCCGCCTCGGGCCTGCGGGCCCTGCCCGTCCGCGTCGACGAGGCGGGGCCCGACCCGCGCGCCCTCGCCACGGCGCTCTCCGACGGGGCCCGCGCCGTCGTCGTCACCACCCGGGCGCAGAACCCGACCGGCGCGGCGGTGACGCCTGCACGCGCCGCGCGGCTGAGGAGCGTGCTGGACGCCCACCCGGACGTGCTGCTCGTCGAGGACGACCACGCGGCCGAGCTCGCGCGCGTGCCGCTGGCGAGCCTGGCGGGCTCGACCTCGGCCTGGGCGTTCGTCCGGTCGCTGTCCAAGCCGTACGGGCCCGACCTGCGCCTGGCCGTGGTCGTCGGCGACGAGGCGACGACCGCCCGGGTCGAGGGCCAGCTGCGGGTGGGGTCCGGCTGGGTGAGCACCCTGCTGCAGCGCCTCGCGGTGGCCCTGTGGTCCGACCCGGAGGTGGCGCGCGTGGTCGAGGTCGCCGCCGACACCTACGACGCCCGCCGCACGGCGCTGCTGCGGGCGCTCGACGACGTCGGGGTGCCCGGCACGGGCGCGACCGGCCTGAACGTCTGGGTGCCGGTCCCCGACGAGGCGCGGGCGGTCGCCGCGCTGCTCGCCGCCGGGTGGGCCGTGGCGCCTGGGCAGCGGTTCCGCCAGGACGCCGGGCCGGCCGTGCGCGTCACCGTCGGCGACCTCGACGAGGCCGCGGCCGTCGAGCTCGCCACGGCTCTGCGCGAGGCCGTCCGCGGGACGTCGGGCGGACCGGTCACGGCCTGACGGGTACCGGCCCGTCGCTCACCAGCCGCGCTCGCGCCACTCCTGGAGGTGGGGGCGCTCGGCGCCGAGGGTGGTGCCGTCACCGTGCCCGGGGTGGACGACCGTGTCGTCGTCGAAGACCGCGAAGACCTTGGCCTCGAGGTCGTCCATCAGGGAGGTGAAGTCCTCCGGGCTCCGGGTCCTGCCCGGCCCGCCCGGGAAGAGGCTGTCGCCGGTGAAGAGGTGCGTCGGCCCGTCGCCGCCGCGGTAGGCGAGCAGCACCGAGCCGGGCGTGTGGCCGACCAGGCCGACGACGTCGAGGTGCTCGGAGCCCAGGGCCACCGTGTCGCCGTCCCAGACGCCGTCCGGCCGCGTCACACCGGCGTCGTCGGGGATGGCCCCGGCGTCCGGCGTGCCGGCGACGAGGCGGGCCCCCGTCCGGGCGACGTCCGCGAGCGCCTGCCAGTGGTCGGCGTGCCGGTGGGTGGTGACGACGGCGTCGAGGTCGCGGTCCCCGAGCACGGCGAGCAGCGTCGCGGCGTCGTCGGCCGCGTCCACGAGGACCAGCCCGCCGCCGCCCTCGAGCACGTACGCGTTGTTGTCCATCGGCCCGACCGACACCTTCGTGAGGGTGACGGTGGGGGAGAGTGCGATCGTCAGCGGCTCGCCGCCGCGGGTGACGTGGTGGAGTCCGGCCATGGGCCCAGTCTCGGGCCAGGTCACCCCGAGCGCGCTCCGGGGTCGTCCGGGTCAGGTGGGCCGGGCCGGGTCGGACGGGTCAGGTCGGACGGGTCAGAGGGTGGGCAGCACCAGGCCCCCGGCGCCGTCGACCGATCCGGCGGGGGTCCGGCCGGTGAGCCAGCCCAGCAGGGCGGGCGCGGGGCCCCGGACGACGACCGGCGGGCCGACGGTCCCGACCTCCCCGGTGAAGCCCGAGGGCGCGTGGAGCTCGACGCGGGGGAACTCGTCGCGGGCGCGTGCGCGGAAGGCGAACCACTCGATCAGCCACTCCGCGACGGGCTCGTCGAGCTGCTCGACCTCGTGGCCGACGTCGAGGTCGACGAGGTGCAGCGCGACCTCGAAGAGGCGGCCCAGCGGCAGCAGCCGCGCCGGGACCACGAGGCCGCCGCGCAGCTCGACCGACGCGGCCCAGCCGCGCGCGGGCCCGGCGTCCCCCGGGGCGTCGGCGGCGACGTGGTCGAGCCGCTCGAAGGCCTCGGCCAGCCGGCCGGCGCTGGTGTCGAGGTCGGTCTGCAGCTCCAGGCCCGAGCGCCGTGCGCCCGTCTCGATGTCGGCGTCGCGGGCCTCGGGCGAGGCGTACATCGTCGTGCGGGTGCCGGTCTCCGCGCCCTCGACGAGGTTGGTGAAGCCGTCGGCCTGGCGGGCGAGGTGGGTCGCGACGTGCGCCCGGCTCCAGCGCGGGAGCCGGCTCGGTGCGGCCACTGCTCGTCGGTGACGGCGATGGTCGCGCCGAGCAGCTGCTGGGTGGCCCTGGCGACCAGCCCCCGCAGGTCGGCGAGCTGGGCGTCGGCGCTGGGCTGGCTCACGGGGCGAGGCTAGCGGGGGCGTTCCGTCGGCGCCGAGCCGCCGCGCGTTCGCACCACCGGGCCCGGACGGACGCGGCCGGAGGGGGAATACCCGGGCCCTCTCGCGGGGTTCGGAACTGTCGGTGTCCACATCTACTCTGTCGTCCGTGCCCGAAGCCGCCTCGCAGGAGTCCTTCCCGGAGAACCGCCTCGTCGTCCGGGGCGCTCGCGAGCACAACCTGCGCAACGTCTCGCTCGACCTCCCGCGCGACGCGCTGATCGTCTTTACGGGGCTCTCGGGTTCCGGCAAGTCGAGCCTCGCCTTCGACACGATCTTCGCCGAGGGCCAGCGCCGCTACGTGGAGTCGCTGTCGGCGTACGCGCGGCAGTTCCTCGGGCAGATGGACAAGCCCGACGTCGACTTCATCGAGGGCCTCTCCCCGGCGGTGTCGATCGACCAGAAGTCGACGAGCCGCAACCCGCGCTCGACCGTGGGCACGATCACCGAGGTCTACGACTACCTCCGCCTGCTCTTCGCGCGCGCCGGGCGCCCGCACTGCCCGGTCTGCGGCGAGGGGATCAGCAAGCAGTCGCCGCAGCAGATCGTCGACCGGCTGATGGCGCTGGAGGAGGGCACCCGCTTCCAGGTCCTCGCGCCGATGATCCGCGACCGCAAGGGCGAGTACGCCGACCTCTTCCGCAACCTGGCGACGCAGGGCTTCAGCCGCGCCCGGGTCGACGGCGAGATCGTCCAGCTGACCGACCCGCCGGTCCTCGACAAGAAGTACAAGCACTCGATCGACGTCATCGTCGACCGCATCGCGGTCAAGCCGACCGTCAAGCAGCGCCTCACCGACTCGGTCGAGACCGCGCTCGGGCTGGCCCAGGGCATCGTCACGGTCGACTACGTGGACCGCGACGTCGAGGACGCGGAGCGCGAGCGCACCTACTCGGAGAAGATGGCGTGCCCCAACGGCCACGACATCGCCATCGACGAGCTCGAGCCGCGCCAGTTCTCCTTCAACGGGCCCTGGGGCGCCTGCCCGGTCTGCTCGGGCCTCGGCACCCGCATGGAGGTCGACCCCGAGCTGGTCGTGCCCGACGACGAGCTGAGCCTCGACGACGGCGCCATCGCGCCCTGGGCGTCGGCCCACGTCGCCGACTACTTCCAGCGCCTGATCGAGTCGCTGGCCGACGAGCACGGCTTCAAGACCTCGACGCCCTGGCACCGCCTGCCCGCGACGATCCAGAAGCTCCTGCTGCACGGCGTCCCCGGCCAGGTGCACGTCCGCTACCGCAACCGCTACGGCCGCGAGCGCAGCTACAACGCCAAGTTCGAGGGCGTCGTCGCCTACATCGAGCGCCGCCACAACGAGGCCGAGACCGACACCTCGCGCGAGCGCTTCGCCGGCTACATGCGCGAGGTCCCCTGCAAGACCTGCAAGGGCGCGCGGCTCAAGCCGACGTCGCTCGCCGTCACGCTGGGCGGCCTCAACATCGCCGAGATCTCGTCGATGTCGATCGACGGGGCCGCTGCCTTCCTGCGCGACCTCGAGCTGAGCGACCGCGAGCTGCAGATCGCCGAGCGCGTGCTCAAGGAGATCAACGAGCGGCTCAAGTTCCTGCTCGACGTCGGCCTGGACTACCTCTCGCTCAGCCGCCCGACCGCCAGCCTCTCCGGGGGCGAGGCCCAGCGGATCCGGCTCGCCACCCAGATCGGCTCCGGCCTGGTCGGCGTGCTCTACGTCCTCGACGAGCCGAGCATCGGGCTCCACCAGCGCGACAACCGCCGCCTGATCGAGACCCTCGTCCGGCTGCGCGACCTCGGCAACACGCTGATCGTCGTCGAGCACGACGAGGACACGATCCGCGTCGCCGACTGGGCGGTCGACATCGGCCCGGGCGCGGGGGAGCACGGCGGTCACGTCGTCGTCTCCGGACCCGTGCAGGAGCTCCTCGACAGCGAGGAGTCGATCACCGGGGCGTACCTGTCGGGCCGCCGCTCGATCCCGCTCCCGGCGCTGCGTCGCCCGCGCGTCAAGGGCCGCGAGATCGTCGTGCACCAGGCGACCGAGCACAACCTGCAGAACGTCACCGTGGGCTTCCCGCTCGGGCAGCTGATCGCGGTCACCGGCGTCTCCGGCTCGGGCAAGTCGACGCTGGTCAACTCGATCCTCTACAGCGCGCTGGCGAAGAAGATCTACAACGCCCGCGACGTCCCCGGGCGCCACCGCTCGATCACCGGCGCCGACGAGATCGACAAGATCATCCACGTCGACCAGTCGCCGATCGGCCGGACGCCGCGCTCCAACCCCGCGACGTACACCGGCGTCTACGACCACGTCCGCCGGCTGTTCTCCGAGACGCCCGAGGCGAAGGTGCGCGGCTACCAGCCGGGCCGCTTCTCCTTCAACGTCAAGGGCGGCCGCTGCGAGAACTGCGCGGGCGACGGCACGATCAAGATCGAGATGAACTTCCTCCCGGACGTCTACGTCCCCTGCGAGGTCTGCCACGGCGCGCGTTACAACCGCGAGACGCTCGAGGTGCACTACAAGGGCAAGACGATCGCCGACGTGCTCAACATGCCGATCGAGGAGGCCGCGGACTTCTTCGCGGCCATCCCCGGCATCGCGCGCCACCTGACCACGCTGAAGGAGGTCGGGCTCGGCTACGTCCGTCTGGGCCAGTCCGCTCCGACGCTGTCGGGCGGCGAGGCGCAGCGCGTCAAGCTGGCCAGCGAGCTGCAGAAGCGCTCGACGGGCCGCACGCTCTACGTGCTGGACGAGCCGACGACCGGCCTGCACTTCGAGGACATCCGCAAGCTCCTGAGCGTCCTCGGCCGCCTCGTCGACGCGGGCAACACCGTCGTCGTCATCGAGCACAACCTCGACGTGATCAAGACCGCCGACTGGCTCATCGACATGGGTCCCGAGGGCGGGTCGCGCGGTGGGACGCTCGTGGCCGAGGGCACGCCGGAGCAGATCGCCGCGACGCCCGAGTCGTACACGGGTGAGTTCCTGCGGCCGATCCTCGAGGGCCGCGAGGTCGAGGTCGGGCTGGTCCAGGAGGCGTTCGCCGCCCGGGTCGCCGCGCCGATGACCAAGGCCGCTGCCAAGCGCGCGGCCGACGCGCAGAAGCGCGAGGCGACCAAGCGCAAGCCGGGCGAGATCCCGACCAACGGCCGCCCGGCCAAGAAGGCCGCCGCCAAGAAGGCGCCGGCCAAGAAGGCCGTCACGAAGCCCGCGGCGGCCGCCCGCCAGGCCAGCTGATCCCGGCGTGAGCGGCTGGGCTGCGGCGTACGGGTTCGTCGGCACCGGGGCGATCACCCGGGCGATGGTCGAGGGGCTGAGCACCCTCGACGACCCGCCCGCGATCGTCGTGTCGCCGCGTGGCGCCGCCGTCAGCGCTGCGCTCGCGGCGCGGTTCGGCAACGTGCGGGTGGCGTCCGACAACCAGGCGGTCGTCGACGCCGCGCCCTGCGTGGTGCTCGCACCGCGGCCGGTGGACGCCCCCGCGGTGCTCGACGGGTTGCGGTTCAGCGCCGAGCAGGTCGTGGTCAGCGTCGTCGCCGCACTGCCGGTCGCCGACCTGCTCGCCGCGGTGGCCCCGGCGACCCGCGTGGCCCGGGCCATCCCGCTGCCCTCGGTCGCGGCCCGGCAGGGTCTCGTGCCGGTCGTGCCGCCCGAGCCGGCCGCGCTGGCGCTGTTCGCCCGGCTCGGCGAGGTCGCCGCCCTCGAGGACGAGCTGGCGTTCGACGCCTTCAGCGCGGCCTCAGCCTTCGCCGCCACGCAGCTCGACCTGCTCGCGACCGTCGAGGCCTGGCTCGCGGGCCAGGGCGTCCCCGGCCCCGACGCGCGGGCCTACGTCGGCGAGCTGCTGCGCGGGCTGAGCGACGCGCTGGCCGCCGAGCCCGACCGCGAGCTCGGTGCCCTCGCCGACGACCACGCCACGCCGGGCGGGCTCAACCAGCAGGTCCGTGAGCACGTCCGCGCGGCCGGGACCCACGCGGTGGTCGAGACGGCGCTGGACGCGGTGCTCGCGCGCGTCACGGGTGGTCGCTCGGCCGGCTGAGCGCCAGCCTCACGAGGTCGGTCGACCGGCCGCGGACCTCCGCACCGGGCAGCACAGCCTCCCGGACGTACCCGGCGACCTCGGCGGTGCGCAGCGACGCGATGTTCCAGGGCTCGACGAAGAGCTCGACGCGGAGGACGTCCGGCAGGGTCCACGCGAAGGTCGTGAGCGCGCGCAGCGCCTGGCCGGCGACGCCGCGATCGTCGGCACGTACGGGTCCGTCGCCAGGTCGCGCAGCATGGGCACGTCGGTGTCGGCGAAGGGCCGCAGCAGGACCGACCCGGGTGGGACCGACGGCAGCGCGAGTCGACGTCCCTCCACCCGTCGAGGGTCGCAGGGCGCCCGGCGTCGGGAACCACCGGCGTGGCCCGGGTCGTTGGCCGATCAACCAGCGGCTGGCCCCAGCCTGCTCGACCCCGGGAGCGACCGATGAACCGTCTCGACACCTCCGAAGAGACCCGCGTGGACCAGGGAAGCCTCGCCCCGTCGCGACGGGACGTGCTGCGTACGGCGGGCATCGTCGTGGTCTCGGGCGGCGCCGTGCTGACGCTGGCCGCGTGCGGGGCCGAGGGCCAGGCGGGCGCCCCCGTGCCCACCTCCGCCGCGCCCACCAGCGCGTCCTCCAGCCCCGCCGCGAGCAGCCCCAGCGCGTCCGCGTCCGCGGAGGCGTCGAGCGAGGCCGCGCCGAGCGGGCCGAGCGTGGCGACCGCCGACGTCCCGACGGGCGGTGGCGTGATCCTCGACGACGCCGACTACGTCGTCACGCAGCCGAGCGCGGGCACGTTCAAGGCCTTCAGCAAGATCTGCACGCACCAGGGCTGCCCGGTCACCAAGGTCGCGAACGGCGTCATCGAGTGCCCCTGCCACGGCAGCGAGTTCTCGGTCGAGGACGGCTCGGTCAAGCAGGGCCCGGCGAACAAGCCGCTGGCGGAGTCGGCGACCACCGTCGTCGGGTCGAAGGTCTACGTCACCGGATGAGCCGGCCGTCTCGGGGCGGCGGGACTGTCAGCGGGGCGACCTAACCTGGGGCCCGTGCCTGGAACCCGTGCTCGGCGCTCGCCGCTGTCCTACCGCCCGGCACCCGGGTCGATCCCCGAGCAGCCGGGCGTCTACCGCTTCTCCGACGAGAACGGGCGGGTCATCTACGTCGGCAAGGCCAAGAGCCTGCGCCAGCGGCTGAACTCCTACTTCGCCGACCCGCGGGGGCTGCACGAGCGCACCCGGCAGATGGTCACGACCGCGACCAAGGTCGAGTGGACCGTCGTCCAGACCGAGGTCGAGTCGCTCCAGCTCGAGTACTCCTGGATCAAGGAGTTCGACCCGCGGTTCAACGTCAAGTACCGCGACGACAAGTCCTACCCCTGGCTCGCGGTGACGCTGAGCGAGGAGTACCCGCGGGTGATGGTCGGGCGCGGGCCCAAGCGCAAGGGCAACCGCTACTTCGGCCCGTACAGCCACGCCTGGGCCATCCGCGAGACGGTCGACCAGCTGCTGCACGTCTTCCCGATGCGCTCGTGCCGGCCCGGGGTCTTCCGCAACCACCAGCTGCTCGGCCGGCCCTGCCTGCTCGGCTACATCGACAAGTGCTCGGCGCCCTGCGTGGGCAAGGTGACGCCGGAGGAGCACCGCGAGATCGTCGACGACTTCTGCCAGTTCATGGGCGGGCAGGCGACGCCGATGATCCGCTCGATCGAGCGCAAGATGCGCGCGGCGAGCGACGAGATGGACTTCGAGCGCGCCGCCCGGCTCCGCGACGACGCCCAGGCGATGCAGCGCGCGCTGGAGCGCAACGCGGTGGTCTTCGCCGACGGCACGGACGCCGACGTCATCGCCCTGGCCGAGGACCCGCTCGAGGTCGCGGTGCAGATCTTCCACGTCCGCGGCGGCCGGATCCGCGGCGAGCGCGGCTGGGTCGCCGACCGCTTCGACGAGGGCGGCACGCCCGAGCTGGTCGAGCAGTTCCTCCTCCAGCTGTACGCGGAGTCCGACCACGACCCCGACCCGCGCGACGCGGTGCCGCGCGAGATCCTCGTGCCCGAGCTGCCGACCTCGCTCGACTCGCTCACGGAGCTGCTCAGCGAGCGCCGCGGCTCCCACGTGGGCATCCGCGTCCCGCAGCGCGGCGACAAGCGCACGCTCATGGAGACGGTCGCCAAGAACGCTGCCGAGGCGCTGATCCGGCACAAGACCACCCGCGCGAGCGACCTGTCGACCCGCAACCGGGCGTTGGAGGAGATCCAGGAGGCCCTCGAGCTGCCGGGCGCCCCGCTGCGCATCGAGTGCTTCGACATCTCCAACCTGCAGGGCACCGAGGTCGTCGCCTCGATGGTCGTCTTCGAGGACGGCCTGCCGCGCAAGAGCGAGTACCGCCGCTTCGTCATCCGCGGCGTGGACGGCCAGAACGACGTCGCCTCCATGCACGAGGTCATCACGCGCCGCTTCAAGCGGATGATCGACGACCGTCGCGCGGCGCAGTCCGCGACCGACGGCTCCGGCGGCGAGGGGCCGCTGCTCATCGACCCCGAGACCGGCGCGCCGCGCCGCTTCGCGTACGTGCCACAGCTCGTCGTCGTCGACGGCGGACCGCCGCAGGTCGCCGCCGCCGCGGCCGCCATGGACGAGCTGGGCGTCGACGACGTCGCGCTCTGCGGCCTGGCCAAGCGCCTCGAGGAGGTCTGGTTGCCCGACGCGCCGGACCCGGTGATCCTCCCGCGCACGAGCGAGGGGCTCTACCTGCTCCAGCGCGTCCGCGACGAGGCGCACCGATTCGCCATCACCCACCACCGCGGGCGGCGCAGCAAGAGCATGGTCGAGTCGGTGCTCGACCAGGTGCCCGGGCTCGGCGAGGTGCGGCGCAAGGCGCTGCTGCACCACTTCGGCTCGCTCAAGAAGCTGCGCGCCGCCAGCGTCGAGGACATCGCCGCGGTGCCGGGGTTCGGCCTCAAGACCGCGCAAGCGGTCCTCGCCGCGCTCGACTCCCGCCCGGCCGGCGACGCGATCGACATGGCCACGGGCGAGGTACTGGTCGACCGCTGAGCCCGTCCTTCGTCCGTTTGCTGCCGGCGGGCACCTGGACGAGGGCGTCGGACAACCATCCGCACGAGCGTCCTCACCTCTGCTTCGTGTGCGGCGGACGGCATACGCCCGTGCTCCCGCCAGACCCATCCACGCCCGACGCCCTCGTCCAGGCACCCGCCTCCGACGTCACGACTGCGGACGGCCCCAGCGGTCGGCCCGCCCCTGCGGTCATGTCGGTCGGGTCGCCGGTCGGGCGGGCTCGGAGCGCGGTCTCGGGAGTGCCCCCGCGGCTCCGTCGTGGTGTTGGCGCTGCCCACGGCCACTTCCTGCGGGGTGGTCGGCGCGCGGGGCCTGCGTGAGCGTCCGCTCGGACGGATAATGGGCGGCGTGAGCACAGAGACGGCGACCGCCCCCACGCCGCCCATCGACGAACGCGCCGCCCTGACCGACGTGACCGCGACCGAGGTCGCGCCCCTGCGCCTGGTCGTGGTGAGCGGCATGTCCGGCGCAGGTCGGTCGACGACGGCCGACAACCTCGAGGACCTCGGCTGGTACGTGGTCGACAACCTGCCGCCGAGCGTGCTGCCCGACGTCTGCGACGAGGCCCGCCGGACCGGCATCCGGCAGCTCGCGGTGGTGCTCGACGTGCGGACGCGCTCGTTCTTCGAGCAGCTGCCGACGATGTTCGCCGAGCTCAAGGAGGCCGGCACGGTCCCCGAGATCGTCTACGTCGAGGCCTCCGACGACGTCATCGTGCGGCGCCAGGAGTCGGTCCGCCGGCCGCACCCGCTCCAGGGCGACGGGCGCCTGCTGGACGGCATCCACCGCGAGCGCGAGCTCCTGGCCACGCTCCGCGCGGCGGCCGACCTGGTCATCGACACCTCCTCGCTGAACGTGCACCAGCTCGGCTCGCGGATCACGCACGCGTACGGCGGCCCGGACCACGCGCTGCGGGTGACGGTGCTGTCGTTCGGCTTCAAGAACGGCATCCCGCTCGACGCGGACATGATCTTCGACGTGCGCTTCCTGCCCAACCCGCACTGGGTGCCCGAGCTGCGCCCGCAGACCGGGCTGAGCGCGCCGGTGAGCGCGTACGTGCTGGGCCAGCCGGGCGCCGAGCCCTTCCTCGACTCGCTCGAGCAGGTGCTGGAGACGGTCTCGCAGGGCTACCTGCACGAGGGCAAGCGCTTCGCCACGATCGGCATCGGCTGCACCGGCGGCAAGCACCGCAGCACGGCCATCTCCGAGGAGCTGGCCCGGCGGCTGCGGGCCGACGGCCTGCCCACCACGGTGCTGCACCGCGACCTGGGCCGGGAGTGAGCCGGGCATGATGCGGGGGTGAGCGACCGCATGAGAGCGCCGGGGGCGGTGCGCGCGCCGGTGCGGCTGCACGGGCGTCCGCTGGTCGAGCGGCGCCCGGCGGTGGTCGCCTTCGGCGGCGGCCACGGGCTCTCCGCCTCGCTCTCGGCGCTGCGGCGGGTCACCGACCGCCTCACCGCGATCGTCACCGTCGCCGACGACGGCGGTTCCTCGGGCCGGCTGCGCCGCGAGCTCGGCTGCCTGCCGCCCGGCGACCTGCGCATGGCCCTGGCCGCCCTGTGCGGCGACGACGAGTCCGGTCGCACCTGGGCCGACGTGCTGCAGTACCGCTTCCAGTCCCCGGGCCCGCTCGGCGACCACGCCATCGGCAACCTGCTGATCGCCGGCCTGTGGGAGCGGCTCGGCGACCCGGTCGCCGGGCTCGACATGGTCGCCCGCCTGCTGGGCTGCACCGGCCGCGTGCTGCCGATGGCCTCGGTGCCCCTCGAGATCGAGGCCGACGTCATCGGGCTGTCGGCCGAGCACCCGGACGAGGTCTCCTCCGTCCGCGGCCAGGCGCGCGTGGCGAAGACGACGGGGGAGGTGTGCTCGGTCCACCTGCTCCCCGAGGACCCGCCGGCCTGCCCCGAGTCGGTCGACGCCGTGCTCGCCGCCGACTGGGTGGTGCTCGGGCCGGGGTCGTGGTTCACCTCGGTGATCCCGCACCTGCTGGTCCCGCAGCTCGCCGAGGCGATCGAGACCACCTCGGCCAAGCGCGTGCTGGTGCTCAACCTGGAGCCGGCGGAGGAGACCGCGGGCTTCTCGGCGGCCAAGCACATCGAGCTGCTCGCCGACCACGCGCCCAAGCTCCGCCTGGACGTCGTCCTGGCCGACAGCGGCTTCGCCTCCGAGGACCCGCACCTGCCGGCCTGGGCCGACTCCCTGGGTGCGGAGCTCGCCCTCGCCGACCTCGCGGTGCGCGACGGCTCACCGCGCCACGACCCGCTCCGGCTGGCGTCGGCGTACGCCGAGATCATGGGCGTCTGAGCGCTCCCTACCACCCGCCCGGCCCGTCTTTTCGTCCGTCCCGGGACGGGGAGGGGTGCGTGACAGCCGTGGCATAGTTCCCCGCATGGCGATGACGGCGCAGGTGAAGGCGGAGCTCGCGACCGTCAAGGTCACCAAGCCGTGCTGCCGCAAGTCCGAGGTCGCGGCCATGCTGCGCTTCGCCAACGGCCTGCACGTGGTGAGCGGCAAGATCGTGATCGAGGCCGAGCTCGACACCGGTGCCGCGGCCCGGCGCCTGCGGACCGAGATCGCCGACGTCTTCGGCCACAGCAGCGACCTCGTCGTCGTCAACGGCAACGGGCTGCGCCGGGGCACGCGCTACGTCGTCCGCGTGGTCAAGGACGGCGACGCCCTCGCCCGCCAGACCGGGCTCGTCGACTCCAAGGGCCGCCCGGCCCGTGGGCTCCCGGCCCAGGTCGTCAGCGGCGGGACCTGCGACTGCGTCGCCGCGTGGCGGGGCGCCTTCCTCGCCCACGGCTCGCTGACCGAGCCCGGCCGCTCCATGGCCCTCGAGGTGACCTGCCCCGGCCCGGAGGCCGCGCTCGCCCTCGTCGGCGCCGCCCGCCGCCTCGGGATCCCGGCCAAGGCCCGCGAGGTGCGGGCGGTCGACCGCGTCGTGGTGCGCGACGGCGACGCGATCGCCGCGCTGCTGACCCACCTCGGCGCCCACGACTCCCTGATGGCCTGGGAGGAGCGCCGGATGCGGCGCGAGGTCCGCGCCTCGGCCAACCGGCTCGCCAACTTCGACGACGCGAACCTGCGCCGCTCGGCCCGTGCGGCCGTCGCCGCGGGCGCCCGGGTGGAGCGGGCCCTCGAGATCCTCGGCGACGACGTCCCCGAGCACCTCAAGGTCGCCGGCCACCTCCGCGTCGAGCACCAGCAGGCCAGCCTCGAGGAGCTGGGTCAGCTGCACACCCCGCAGCTGACCAAGGACGCGGTGGCCGGACGCATCCGGCGCCTGCTGGCCACGGCCGACAAGAAGGCCGCCGAGCTCGGCATCCCGAACACCGAGGCCTCGCTCACCTCGGACATGCTCGAGGACTGAGCCGGACGCGGTCGACGAGACCGGGCAGGCGTAGGCCGTGACGAACCCGACGGTGCCGCCGAACCGCCCGGTGCGGGTCGTGCAGGTCGGTGCCGGCGGCATGGGCCGGACGTGGCTCCGCACCCTCGCGGCGGACCCCGACGTCGAGCTCGTCGGCCTCGTCGACCTGGACGAGGCCACCGCCCGCCGGGCCGCGGACGAGGAGGGCCACGCCGGGGTGCCGGTGGCCACCGCGTACGACCGGCTGGCGGTCGAGCCGCCCGACGTCCTGCTGAACGTGACCGTCCCGGGCGCGCACCACGCCGTCTCCTCGGCGGCCCTGCGCGCCGGGATGACCGTGCTGAGCGAGAAGCCGCTCGCGCCGACCGTCGCCGAGGGGCTGTCGCTGGCGGCGGCCTCGGAGGTCGCGGGCCGCCTGCTCGTCGTCTCGCAGTCGCGCCGCTACTTCCGCCACCTCGCGGCCCTGCGGCGCCAGCTCGCCGAGCTCGGCCCGGTCGCCTCGCTCGGCTGCGCGTTCTTCCGGGCGCCGCACTTCGGCGGCTTCCGCGAGGAGATGGAGCAGCCGCTCCTCGTCGACATGGCGATCCACCAGCTCGACCTCGCCCGCGACCTGGCCGGCAGCGAACCGGTGTCGGTCTACTGCGAGAGCCACAACCCCGCGTGGAGCTGGTTCGCCGGCGACGCCTCGGCGGAGGTCGTCGTGGCCTTCGCGTCCGGCGCCCGCTTCACCTTCTCCGGCAGCTGGTGCGCCCCGGGTCTGGAGACCTCCTGGAACGGGCGCTGGCGGGTCGGCGCCGAGGGCGGGAGCGCGGTCTGGGACGGCGACGGCGTGCCGGTGGCGGAGCGGCTCGACGGGACGCCCGTCCCGGCGGTCGTGGGGGAGGAGCCCGAGGAGACGGCCGGTGCGCTCGCCGAGCTCGTCGCGGCGCTCCGGCACGGAGGTGTGCCGTCGGGCGAGGTGCACGCGAACGTGATGAGCCTGGCGGTGGTCGAGGCCGCCGTGCTGTCGGCCCGGGACGGTCGCCGCGTGCAGCTGGCCGAGGTCCTCGAGGCCGCGTACGCGACCGCGCTGGCCGACGAGCGGGACGCGGCGGTGCGCGAACGGCTCCGGTCCTGGTCGCCGGTGCACGACGTCGTCGGCCGGCCCGCGTGACCTTGATCATGTGACCACTGGGCGTACCAGGTGCCCATCTGGTATCAGACCAGTGGGCGAGCGGTCGTAACGCGGGAGAAACGACTTCGTTATCGTGGGGACGAGCCCGGCAAGGGCTTGCTGGACCACCCTGTGAGGAGAACGCTTCATGACCGTGCGTGTCGGCATCAACGGCTTCGGCCGGATCGGGCGCAACTTCTTCCGCGCCGTCCAGGCCTCCGGGGCGGACATCGAGGTCGTCGCCTTCAACGACCTCGGTGACGACGCCACCCAGGCCCACCTGCTCAAGTACGACTCGATCCTCGGCCGCCTCGGCCAGGACGTGGCCGTCGTCGACGGCGGCATCCAGGTCGGCGACTCGCTGATCAAGTCCTTCGCCGAGCGCGACCCCGCCAAGCTCCCCTGGGGCGAGGTCGGCGCCGACGTCGTGATCGAGTCGACCGGCTTCTTCACCGACGGCACCAAGGCCAAGGCCCACCTCGACGGCGGCGCCAAGAAGGTCATCATCTCGGCTCCGGCCAAGAACGACGACTTCACCGTCGTCATGGGCGTCAACGACGGCGACTACGACGCCGCGGCGCACAACATCATCAGCAACGCCTCCTGCACGACGAACTGCCTCGCGCCGATGGCCAAGGTCATCGACGACGAGTTCGGCATCGTCAAGGGCCTGATGACGACGATCCACGCCTACACCCAGGACCAGAACCTGCAGGACGGCCCGCACAGCGACCTCCGTCGCGCGCGCGCCGCCGCCCTCAACATCGTGCCGACCTCGACCGGTGCGGCCAAGGCCATCGGTCTCGTCCTCCCGCAGCTCAAGGGCAAGCTCGACGGCTACGCGCTGCGCGTGCCGGTCCCCACGGGTTCGGCCACCGACCTCACCATCGAGGTCGGCCGCGAGACGACGGTCGACGAGGTCAACGCGGCCGTCAAGGCGGCGGCCGAGGGCGCGCTCAAGGGCTACCTCAAGTACACGACCGACCCGATCGTGTCGTCCGACATCGTCACCGACCCGAGCTCCTGCATCTTCGACTCGGGCCTGACCAAGGTCATCGGCAACCAGGTCAAGGTCGTCGGCTGGTACGACAACGAGTGGGGCTACTCCAACCGCCTCGTCGACCTCGTGAGCCTGGTCGGCAAGTCGCTCTGACCTCACGCACGTCCCGTCCCGAGCCCGTCGAACACGTCTTCGGCGGGCTCGGGCCACGTCTGGGGCGTCCCCGCCGGGGAGCGCCCGAGGTGCCTCAACCCATGTGCCTGACCGCACGCGAAGGAGTCCGCAGATGAAGTCCGTCGCCGACCTGGGGGACCTGCGCGGCAAGCGCGTCCTCGTCCGCTGCGACCTGAACGTCCCGCTCGACGGGGGCACCATCACCGACGACGGCCGCATCCGCGCCTCCGTCCCGACGCTCACGCAGCTGCGCGACGCCGGCGCCAAGGTCGTCGTGATGGCCCACCTCGGCCGGCCCAAGGGTCAGGTGAACCCCCAGTACTCGCTGGCGCCGGCCGCCGCGCGGCTCGGCGAGCTGCTCGGGACCGACGTGCGCCTCGCCGAGGACGTGGTCGGGCCGTCGGCCGCCGAGATCGTCGCCGGCCTCGGCGACGGCGAGGTGGCCATGCTCGAGAACGTCCGCTACGAGCCGGCCGAGGAGTCCAAGGTCGACGCCGAGCGCGCCGAGCTGGCCCAGAAGTACGCCTCCTTCGGCGACGTCTTCGTCTCCGACGGCTTCGGCGTCGTGCACCGCAAGCAGGCCAGCGTCTACGACGTGGCCCAGCTCCTCCCCAACGCCGCCGGCGGCCTCGTGCTCGCCGAGGTCGAGGTGCTGCGCCGCCTCACCGAGTCGCCCGAGCGCCCGTACGCCGTCGTCCTCGGCGGCGCCAAGGTGTCGGACAAGCTGGCGGTCATCGACAACCTGCTGAGCACCGCCGACACGCTGCTCGTCGGCGGCGGCATGGTCTTCACGTTCCTCGCCGCGCAGGGCCACGAGGTCGGCACCAGCCTGCTGGAGCGCGACCAGATCGACGTCGTGAAGGGCTACCTGGAGCGCGCCCAGGCCGACGGCAAGCGCATCGTGCTCCCGACCGACATCGTCGTGGCGCCGGAGTTCAAGGCCGACGCCCCGCCGACCGTCGTCGCGGCCGACGCGATGCCCGCCGACCAGCTCGGCCTCGACATCGGCCCCGAGTCGGGCGCGGCCTTCGCCGAGGTCATCGCCTCCTCGAGGACGGTCTTCTGGAACGGCCCGATGGGCGTCGCCGAGTGGGTGCCGTTCGCCGAGGGCACGCGGGCCGTGGCCAAGGCGCTCACCGAGGTCGACGGGCTCTCGGTCGTCGGTGGTGGCGACTCCGCCGCGGCCGTGCGCGACCTCGGCTTCGCCGACGACGACTTCGGCCACATCTCCACCGGCGGCGGCGCGAGCCTGGAGTACCTGGAGGGCAAGTCCCTCCCGGGCCTCGCCGTGCTCGGCTGACCGCCGCCCGCATTCGTACGCAGCACCCGCCGTACCCCGCCGCACGACCCAACTGACGAAGGACACCCTGTGCCCCGCACGCCGCTGATGGCCGGCAACTGGAAGATGAACCTCAACCACGTCGAGGCGGTGGGCTTCGTGCAGAAGCTCGCCTGGACGCTGGACGACAAGAAGCACGACGCGGCGAAGTCCGAGGTGGTCGTGCTCGTGCCGTTCACCGACCTCCGCTCGGTGCAGACGCTGATCGACGGCGACCGGCTCAAGCTCGCGTACGGCGCCCAGGACCTCTCGGCGCACGACGCCGGGGCCTACACCGGGGAGATCTCGGCGTCGATGCTGGCCAAGCTCGGCTGCCGCTACGTCGCGGTCGGCCACTCGGAGCGGCGCGAGTACCACCACGAGGACGACGCGCTGGTCAACACCAAGGCCCACCTCGCCCTGGCCGCCGGCATCACGCCGATCGTCTGCGTGGGGGAGGGCAAGGACGTCCGCGAGAGCGGCGAGCACGTGGCCCACGTCGTCGCGCAGGTCCGGGCCGGGCTCGCCGGCTTCTCGGCCGAGCAGGTCGCCGGGCTCGTGATCGCCTACGAGCCGGTCTGGGCGATCGGCACCGGCCTGACCGCGACCCCCGAGGACGCGCAGGAGGTCTGCGCCGCGGTGCGGGCGACCGTCGCCGAGCTGTACGCCGAGGACACCGCCGACGCGGTCCGCGTGCTCTACGGCGGCTCGGTCAAGTCCGACAACGTGGCCGCGATCATGGCCCAGCCCGACGTGGACGGCGCCCTCGTGGGCGGCGCGAGCCTCAAGGTCGAGGAGTTCTCGGGCATCGCGCGCTTCTACGACCTGCCCACGCTCTGACCCTGCACGCCTGAGCCCCGACCGCCGGCCCGGCGGGTCCACCATCCTGCGTGGGGACCTTCCGGGCCGTCGCCGTCCCGAGCGGGGTGCCGCCCGTGCAGAGCGGTGGGTCCGGGGCCCGGGCTGGGTTAAACTTCAGCCCGTGCTTGTGCCTCTCATGACCACCCCGATCCTGATCTTCTCGATCGTGCTCGTCATCACGAGCGTGGCGCTGGCCCTGTTCGTCCTGCTCCACAAGGGGCGCGGTGGCGGCCTCTCCGACCTCTTCGGCGGCGGCATCTCGTCGTCGCTCGGCGGGTCGTCGGTCGCCGAGCGCAACCTGGACCGGCTCACGATCATCATCGCGGTGATCTGGCTGGCCTGCATCGTCGCCCTCGGGCTGCTCTACAAGCTCGGTTCCTGAGACGTGGCTGGTGCTGGACCGGCGTGCCGCTCAGCCGTCTCATACTTGACGTCCAAGGATGGGCCTCGCAGGGCGACGTGCACGATGTGCACCTCTGACAACACGGATCGGGGGATCTGACGGTGGCTGGTAGCGGAAGCGCGATCCGGGGCAGCAGGGTCGGGGCAGGGCCGATGGGCGAGGCCGAGCGGGGCGACACCGCACCGCGGCTCTACGTCTCCTACTTCTGCTCGTCCGGGCACGAGACGCGGCCAGCGTTCGCCGCCGACGCGGCGGTGCCGGAGATGTGGGACTGCCCGCGCTGCGGCCTCCCGGCGAACAACGACGCCAAGAACCCGCCGCCGCCGACGAAGAACGAGCCGTACAAGACGCACCTCGCCTACGTGAAGGAGCGTCGCAGCGACGTCGAGGCGGCGACGATCCTCAGCGAGGCGCTCGCGTCGCTGCGCGACCGGCGCGCGCGCGGCGAGGTCATCTACTGAGCGTGCCGCCCCGGCCACCGCGCTACGCGGGCTTGGAGGGGCTCTACCGCGCGGACGCCGTCGAGGTGGCGACCACCACGTTCCTGCACGTCTTCGCGGCGGCCACGGTCGGCAACCCGGTCCGCGAGGGCTCGAAGGTCGACGAGATCGTCGCCTGGCTGGCCGGGGTGCCGTTGAACACCGGCCTGCTGGGCACGGCCGACCTGCACACCTGGCAGCTGCTGCAGCCGTACGTGCTGGAGACGACGTGCCTGTGGGAACAGGCCCGGGTGGCCTCCTGGCGGACCGTCGGCTCCGACCACATGCGGGTCTTCTGCTGCCTGCTCAAGCGCGGCGAGAACGTGCTCGGCTCCGCCGACCCGTACCGCACGATGCGCGAGCTGCTCGACGGGGTCGAGCTGCGCTGAGCACGACCGCCGACCCCCGGACCCACCGCCTCCCGCGGGCGCTGCACGCCGCGGTCGCCCTGGTGGTGGTCGTCTCGCTCGTCGTCCAGCTCGCCCTGCTGCTCTTCGGCGGCACCGACAGCAACACCGGCGACAGCCTGGCAGGGGTCTCGGTCGGCCGGCGGCTGGCCGACTTCCTCAGCTACTTCACCATCCAGAGCAACCTCTTCGTGCTGGCGGCGTCGCTGACGCTGGCCCTCGACCCGGCCCGCGACGGCCGCGTGTGGCGGGTCGTCCGCCTCGACGCGCTGCTCGGCATCTCGATCACCGGCATCGTCTACTGGACGCTGCTGGCGCCGCTGGTCGACCTGTCCGGCTGGGCCCTGGTGGCCGGCATGGGCTTCCACCTCGTCTCGCCCCTGGCCACGGTGGTCTTCTGGGCCCTGGTCGGGCCGCGCCCGCGGATCGCCTGGTCCACGTTCGGCTGGGCCTTCGCCTGGCCGCTGGCCTGGGTCGTCTACACGTTCGTGCGTGGTGCGATCACCGGCTGGTACCCGTACCCCTTCCTCGACGTCTCCGAGGTTGGCTACGGCCCCGCGCTGCTCGCCGTAGGCGGGGTGCTGGTGCTCGGCGTGCTGCTCCTGCTGGTCTTCCGCTGGCTCGACCGCCGGCTGGCGCCCGCGCCGCGCTGACGTCCCGCGCCGAGGTCCCGCCCCCGCGCGGGGACTAGACCTCGACGCGCTCGGCGCCGCCCGGCAGCGTCTCGGGCAGGTCGGCCACGGCCGCCTCGTCGACCAGCCACACGGTCGCCTCCGTGCCCGTGGCGCGGGCGGCCGGCACCGGGTCGGGACCCGTGCCCAGCACGCCCTTCGCGACCGCCTCGGCCTTCTCCGCGCCGCTGACGCAGAACCACACCTGGCGCGAGCGGTTGATGACGTCCATGGTCACGCTGAGGCGCTCGGGCGGGGGCTTGGGGGAGCTCCGGACCGCGATCACGGTGCCGGGCGCGTCCGCGTCGGGGTGGCCGGGGAACAGCGACGCGACGTGCCCGTCGGGGCCCATGCCGAGCAGGCAGACGTCGAAGACCGTCTCGCCGAGCTCACGCGCGTACGCGGCCGCCGCCTCGTCCAGGTCGAGGCCGGCTCCGGAGGCGGGCATCACGTGCAGGTGCGCGTCGTCGAGGCGCAGCGGGCCGCGCAGGGCCTCCACGGTCGCGTCCGCGTTGCGGTCGGCGTCCGCGGCGGGCACGAACCGCTCGTCGCCCCACCACAGGTCCACCCGCGACCAGTCGACGTCGCCCGGGCCGTCGGCGGCGAGCCGCGCGTACGCCTTCGTGGCGATGCCACCGCCGGTCAGGCAGACCTGCGGGGTGCGACCCCGGGCCTGCAGGTCGGCGAGGGTGCGGGTGAGCCGGGAGGCCAGCGCCTCGGCGACGGCGTCGGCGTCGGCGTGGACGACGATCTCGGCAGGGGTGGGCACGGCGGGGCCTCCTGGTGGGGACGAGGGTGTGCGGGGACGAGCAGGGCCGGACGGAGCGTGCGCTCCGTCCGGCCCTCGTGCTGCGTGAGACCTAGTTGTTGGGGTCGTCGACGTCGGTCGACTCGCCCGGCGCCTTGCCCTTCTTCGCGTCGTCGAGCGCCGTCTGGACGGTGTCGACGAGCTCGCCCCACGACTTGTCGAACTTGTCGACGCCCTCGGACTCGAGGACCTCCCACACGTCGTCGAGGTCGACGCCCACGGCCTCCAGCTGGTCGAAGACCTGCGTCGCCTCCTCCTCGGTGCCGCTGACGCGGTCGCCGTTGAGCTCGCCGTGGTCGGCGAAGGCCTGCATCGTCTTCTCCGGCATGGTGTTGACCGTGCCGGCGACCACGAGCTCGGTGACGTAGAGCGTGTCGGGCAGGTCGGGGTTCTTGACCCCGGTGGAGGCCCACAGCGGACGCTGCCGGTTCGCCCCCTTGGCCTCGAGGGCCGCGAAGCGCTCGCCGGCGAACACCTCCTCGTACGCGGCGTAGGCGAGCCGGCCGTTCGCGATGGCCGCCTTGCCCTTGAGCGCGAGGGCCTCGTCGCTGCCGATGGCGTCGAGGCGCTTGTCGACCTCGGAGTCGACGCGGGAGATGAAGAACGACGCCACCGAGTGGATGCCGCTCAGGTCGTGGCCGTTGGCCGAGGCCTGCTCGAGCCCGCTGAGGTAGGCGTCCATCACGGCGCGGTAGCGCTCGAGGGAGAAGATCAGCGTCACGTTCACGCTGATGCCCTCGCCGATCGCGTTGGCGATCGCCGGCAGGCCGGGCTTGGTCGCCGGGATCTTGATCAGCACGTTCGGCCGGTCGACGATCTTCCACAGGTCGGCGGCCTGCGCCGAGGTGCCCTCGGTGTCCATGGCCAGCCCGGGCTCGACCTCGATCGAGACCCGCCCGTCCACACCGTTCGTGGAGTCGTAGACACCCTTGAAGAGGTCGCAGGCGTTGCGGACGTCGTCCGACGTCAGCGTCTTGATCGCGTCGGCCACGGCCGTGTCGCGCGAGGCGAGCTCACGGACCTGGTCGTCGTAGGCGGCCCCGTTCGACAGCGCCGAGGCGAAGATCGTCGGGTTGGTGGTGACGCCGACGACGGAGGAGTCCTTGATCAGGCCCTCGAGGTTGCCGGTCTTGATGCGCTCGCGCGACAGGTCGTCGAGCCAGATGGAGACGCCCTCGTCGGCGAGACCCTTGAGTCGGTCGCTCATGTGCTTGTCCTTCTCGGGATGGGTGGTGCGAGGTGGGTTGAGGGGTGCTCAGCTGATCGTGGCGCCCGCGTCGGGCTCGTGGTCGCCGGTGTTCTTGGGGCCGGCGGCCGCGGCGTGCAGCGGCGCCCCGGCGTCGGAGGCGTGGGCCAGGCTCTCCCGCGCCGCGGCGGCGACGGTCTCGGTGGTGAACCCGAACTCCTTGAACAGCAGCGCACCGTCGGCGCTGGCGCCGTAGTGGTTGATGCTGACGATCCGGCCGGCGTCGCCGACGATGTCGCGCCAGCTGCCCGAGACCCCGGCCTCGACGCTGACCCGCGCCTTGACGGCCGCCGGGATGACCGACTCGCGGTAGGCGTCGTCCTGCTCGTCGAACCACTCGCGGCAGGGCATCGAGACCACGCGCACGGCGACGCCCTCGCCGGCCAGCGCCTCGGCCGCACCGACCGCGAGCTGCACCTCCGAGCCGGTGGCGACGATGATCACCGTCTTGTCCGGGTCGGCCGTGCCGAAGTCCTTCAGCACGTACGCGCCGCGGGCGACGCCCTCGGTCGTGGCGTAGCCGTCGGTGCCGCGCGGCACGATCGGCAGGTTCTGCCGGCTCAGGATGAGCCCGGCGGGCCGGTCCTTGTTCTTGAGGATCGCGGCCCAGGAGGCGGCGGTCTCGTTCGCGTCGGCCGGGCGGACGACGTCGAGGCCCGGGATCAGCCGGAGCGACGACACGTGCTCGATCGGCTGGTGGGTCGGGCCGTCCTCGCCGAGACCGATGGAGTCGTGGGTCCACACGTAGGTGACCGGGACCCGCATCAGGGCCGACAGGCGGACCGCGCCGCGCATGTAGTCGGAGAAGGTCAGGAACGTGCCGCCGTAGGGGCGCGTCCCGCCGTGCACCTTGATGCCGTTGAGGATGGCGCCCATCGCGTGCTCGCGGATGCCGAAGTGCAGCACCCGGCCGTACGGGCCGCCCTTGAACTCCTCGCTCTGACGGTCGGTCGGGAGGAAGCTCGGCTCGCCCTTCGGCGTCGTGTTGTTCGAGCTGGCGAGGTCGGCCGAGCCGCCCCACAGCTCGGGGAGCCTGGGCGCGAGCGCGGTGAGCACGGCGCCCGACGCTGCGCGCGTCGCGACGCCCTTGGGGTCGGCGTCCCAGGTCGGGAGCGCCTCCTCCCAGCCCGGGGTCAGCTCGTCGTCGACCATGCGCTCGTAGAGGGCCTTGCCCTCGGCGTTGGTCTCGGCCCAGGTGTCGAAGCCCTGCTGCCACGCGGCCTGCGCCGCAGCGCCGCGGTCGCGGAGCCCGCGGGTGTGCTCGAGGACCGCGGGGTCGACGTCGAAGGTCTTGTCCGGGTCGAAGCCCAGGACCTTCTTGAGCGCGGCGACCTCGTCCGTGCCGAGCGCGCTGCCGTGCGCGCCCTCGGTGTTCTGCTTGGTGGGCGAGGGCCAGGCGATGATCGTGCGCAGCTGGATGAAGGTCGGCCGGTCGGTGACCTTCCGCCCCTCATCCATCGCGTCGAGGAGCGCCTTGACGTTCTCGCGGTACTCGCCGCCCTCGAGCCAGTCGACGGTCGTGACGTGCCAGCCGTAGGCGGCGTAGCGGGCCGCGGTGTCCTCGGTCAGCGCGATGTCGGTGTGACCCTCGATCGAGATGAAGTTGCGGTCGTAGATCAGCGTGAGGTTGCCGAGGCGCTGGGTGGCGGCGAGCGAGGACGCCTCGCTGCTGATGCCCTCCTCGATGTCGCCGTCGGAGGCCAGGCAGTAGATCTGGTGGTCGAAGATCGACTCGCCCTCGGGCGCGTCGGGGTCGAGCAGGCCGCGCTCGCGGCGGGCGGCCATCGCCATGCCCACCGCGTTGGCGATGCCCTGGCCGAGGGGGCCGGTCGTGATCTCGACGCCGTCGGTGTGGCCGTACTCCGGGTGGCCCGGGGTCTTGGAGCCCCAGGTGCGCAGCGCCTCGATGTCCTCGAGCTCCAGGCCCCAGCCGCCCATGAACAGCTGGAGGTAGAGCGAGATGCTCGAGTGGCCGCAGGAGAGCACGAAGCGGTCGCGGCCCGGCCAGTGCGGCTCGGCCGGGTTGTGACGCATGACCTTCTGGAAGAGCAGGTACGCGACCGGGGCGAGGCTGATCGCCGTCCCGGGGTGCCCGTTGCCCACCTTCTGCACCGCGTCGGCGGCCAGGACGCGGATGGTGTCCACGGCCTTGGTGTCGAGGTCGGTCCACCCCTCCGGGAAGATGTCGTCCTGGGTCGGGGAGGTGGTCTGGGTGTCGGTCACGAGCGATCCTTCCGGGATGCGAGCAGCAGGCGGGCGCCGACCGCGGTTGCGCCGGCGACTCCGACCCCCCGACCTTATCGAGCGGGGTGCGTCACAGCACAGGGCCTACCCGCGTGGACACCGACCACTCACCACGACGTCCCCGACCTGTCGTGCGGGCGTCACCGCCCGTACGACGTAGACCACACCGCGCAGGCCTGGGGAGCGGGGGCCGGCCGTCCTACGCTGGCGGGGCACACGCACCGCCGTCCGGTGGGTCGACGGTGCCCGACGTGAGAGAGTTCAACCTGTGAGCGCCCTGGACCTGACCGGCGACGCCGCCGCGGCGGGTGGCTCGGCCGCCGAGGAGCGCGACGCAGCCCGGACCACGGCGCGCGACGTCCTCTCCGCGTACGTCAACCTGACCAAGCCGCGGATCATCGAGCTCCTGCTGGTGACGACCGTGCCGGCGATGTTCCTCGCAGCACGTGGGGTCCCGCCGCTCGCGCTCGTCGCGCTCACCATGCTCGGCGGCTGCTTCGCGGCGGCCAGCGCCAACGTCTTCAACTGCGTCCTCGACCGCGACATCGACGAGCGCATGCGCCGTACGCGGCGCCGTGCGCTGCCGCGCCACATGGTCGGGCCGCGCGCGGCCACGGTGTTCGGCGCCGTGCTCGGCGTCGCCGCCACCCTCGTGCTGGGCCTCGGCGTCAACTGGCTCTCCGCCGGGCTCGCCCTCGGGGCCAACGCGTTCTACGTCTTCGTCTACACGATGCTGCTCAAGCGCCGCACCCCCCAGAACATCGTCTGGGGCGGGATCGCCGGCTGCTTCCCGCCGCTGATCGGCTGGACCGCGGTGACCGGCCAGATCGCGCTGGCGCCGTTCGTGCTGTTCGCGATCGTCTTCTTCTGGACCCCGCCGCACACCTGGGCGCTGGCCTTCCGCTACCGCGCCGACTACGCCGCGGCCGACGTGCCGATGCTGCCGGTCGTGCGCTCCGCGCCCGCGGTCGCCCGCCAGATCCTGGTCTACAGCGTCGTGACCGTGCTGGTCTCCCTCGCGCTGTGGCCCGTCGCCCAGACCGGGTGGCTCTACCCCTCGGTCGCCGGAATCGCCGGGCTGGTCTTCCTCGTCGAGGCGGTGCAGCTCTACAACCGGGCCCGCGCCGGCCTGACCGACGCCGCGCTGCGCCCGATGCGGCTCTTCCACTGGTCGAACTCCTACCTCGCCCTGGTCTTCGTCGCCGCCGCGGTCGACCCGCTGCTGCGCTGAGCGGGGACGGGCGTGCACGTCCTGGTCACCGGCGCGGCCGGCATGCTCGGCCGCAAGCTCGTCGCGCGGCTGGTGGGTGACGGTTCGCTGGGGGAGGCCGCGGTCGAGCACCTCACGCTGACCGACGTCGTCGCCCCGACGGCACCCGACGGGTTCGCCGGCACGGTGGACCTGGTCGCCGCCGACCTGGCCGCGGACGGGGTCGCCGACCGACTCGTGGCCGGGCGTCCCGACGTCGTCTTCCACCTCGCCGCCGTCGTCTCCGGCCAGGCCGAGACCGACCTCGACCTCGGCTACCGCGTCAACCTCGACGGGACGCGCGCCCTACTCGACGCGGTCCGCACGTCGCACGAGACCGAGGGCCGCACGCCGCGCCTGGTGCTCACGTCCTCCATCGCCGTCTACGGGGCGCCGCTGCCGCTGCCGATCCCCGAGGACTTCCACCAGACGCCGCTGACCTCGTACGGGACGCAGAAGGCGATCGGCGAGCTGCTGCTGGCCGACTGGACGCGGCGCGGCTTCTGCGACGGCGTCGGGGTCCGGCTGCCGACGGTCTGCATCCGTCCGGGCGCGCCGAACGCGGCCGCGAGCGGGTTCTTCTCCTCGATCCTGCGCGAGCCCCTGGTGGGGCAGGAGGCGGTGCTGCCGGTCCCGGAGACGGTGCGGCACTGGTTCGCCTCGCCGCGCTCGGCCGTCGACTTCCTGGTGCGCGCGGCGACGCTCGACACCGCCCTCGTGGGGCCGCGCCGGACGCTGTCCATGCCCGGGCTCAGCGCCACCGTGGGCGAGCAGCTGGAGGCGCTGCGGCGGGTCGCGGGGGAGCGGGCCGTACGCCTCGTCCGGCACGAGCCGGACCCTGCCGTGATGCGCATCGTCGAGACCTGGGCCGGGGCGCTCGACGCCTCGCGGGCCGAGGGGCTGGGGTTCAGGGCCGAGACGTCGTTCGACGAGATCATCCGCGCGCACGTCGAGGACGAGCTCGGGGGCGTCCTGCCGGGCTGAGGCAGCGCGCTACCGCGCCGCCGCACGCCCTTCGTGCGGGTGGTGCGCCAGCTTCGAGAGCAGCCCGCCGTCGACGAGCCGTCGCGCTGCCGTGCCGGGCTTGCGGGCCGCCTGGTCGCTCACCTGCCTCCCGAACTCCTCGGCGAGGGTCAGGCGCGGGTGGCGCGTCAGCACCGCGTCCACGAGGTCGTCCGGCAGCGCGTCGGGGCGTGCGCCGCTGATGTCCAGGCCCGTCGCCACCTCGAGCAGGTGCCCCTCGACGTCGACGGCCGGGTCCACGGACGGCCAGTTGTGCCGCACGACGACCTCGAGCGCCCGCCGGCGGCGCTCGGCGGGCCAGCCGGCGCCGGCGGTCAGCGCCACGGCGACCTGGCCCCCGGCCTCCTCGTAGGAGAGCGCGACGTTGTCGTAGGCCTCGACCAGGCCGATGTCGTGCAGCACGGCCGCGGTCCGGAGCAGCTCGTGGTCGACGCCGTGGCGGTCCTCGAGCAGGGCGAAGGCCTCCGCCCACAGCCATGAGCGGAGCACGTGGTTGAGCAGCGCCGGCGTGTGGCAGGCCGTGGCGAGCTCGAGGGCCGCCCTCGTCGCCGGTGTCTCGGGCGCACGGAGGTCCTGCAGGCGCATGCGGTCATCGTCGCAGGGGGACGGTGCCACCCGTACGCTCCGGGCGTGGGATCTCCGACGAGTGGGGCCGTGGTCGGCCCGGGTGCCGCGTGACGCAGTCGGTCGAGCTGCTGCTCGACGCCGCGTCGGAGGCGGCCGTGCTGGCCGAGTGGGACCGCCTGGCGGAGGCGTCGCTGCCGACCGAGCGACGTGTCGATCCCAGCCCGACGCACCGCCCGCACGTGACGTTGTGGGCGGGCGCGCAGGTGGCCGCCGAGGTGGACGCGGCGCTGCCGGCGCTCGTGGGCGGGCTCGCGCTGCCCCTCCGGCTGGGCGCGCTGCTGGTCTTCGGACCGCGGCGCGGACGGCTGGTGGTGGTGCGGCAGGTCGTGGTGAGCGCCGCGCTGCTCGCGCTCCAGGCCCGCGTGGCCGCCGCGTGCGGCGTCGAGGACGACAGCCACTTCGCGCCCGGGCGCTGGACCCCGCACGTGACCCTCGCGCGCCGGGTGCCTGTGGAGGAGCTCGGCGCGGTGGTGCAGGCGCTGGGTGAGGTCGACGACCTGGAGACCGTCGTCGGCGCCTGCCGCCGCTGGGACGGCGACGCGAAGGTCGCGTGGACCCTCGCGCCGCCGGGACCCTAGGGCTTAGCGGCGGCCCTTGCTGCTGAACGAGGCGGCGGAGTGCGAGGAGCCACCGCTGGTCGTGGAGTAGGCGAGCGCGCTGCCCGACCCGCTCCCCGAACCGCCACCGGTACGACGACCGGCCGGACGGGCGGTGCCGCGGCCCTTGGCGGCCGGGGCGGCGCTGCGCGCGGGACGACCGCTGCCGCGACCGCTCGGCTGCGCCGCGGCCTTGGGCGGGCCGCCACCGCTGCCGCTGCCGCTGCCGCCACGACGGCGACCGCCGCCACCGTTGCCGCCGCTGCGCGGGCGGGACTCGCCCGCACCGCTGTCGCTCGAGACGGCGACGGTGAGGCCGCCGGGGAGGCTGCGCTCGCCCGGCGCGAGCTCGCTGAGGACGGGGTCGTGGGTGCCCTGGACGCGGCTGGTCGTCGGCGAGATGCCGGCGGCCTTGGTCAGCGAACGCACCTCGCGCAGCTGCTCGCCGGTGGCCAGCGTGACGACGGTGCCGTCGCTGCCCGCGCGGGCCGTACGCCCGGAGCGGTGCGTGTAGGCCTTGTGCTCGACGGGCGGGTCGGCGTGGACGACGAGGGCCACGTCGTCGACGTGGATCCCGCGGGCGGCGATGTCGGTCGCGACGAGGGTCGTGGCTCTGCCGCTGTGGAAGGCGTCCATGTTCCGCGTACGGGCGTTCTGGCTCAGGTTGCCGTGCAGGTCGACCGTCGGGATGCCCTTGGCGTTGAGCTGGCGGGCGAGTGCCTTGGCGCCGTGCTTGGTGCGGGTGAAGACGACCGTGCGGCCCGGCGCGCTGGCCAGGTCGGCGAGCACGCCGAAGCGCTGCTCGCGGTCCACGTGCAGGACGTGGTGGGTCATGGTCGAGACCGGGGACTGCGCCGAGTCGGCCTCGTGCACGACGGCGTCGTGGAGGAAGCGCTTCACGAGCACGTCGACCTGCGCGTCGAGCGTGGCCGAGAACAGCAGGCGCTGGCCGTCGCGCGGCGTCTGGTCGAGCAGGCGGCGGACGACCGGGAGGAAGCCCAGGTCGGCCATGTGGTCGGCCTCGTCGATGATCGTGACCTCGATGCCGCCGAGCGAGGCGTGGCCCTGCTTGACGAGGTCCTCGAGGCGCCCGGGACAGGCGATGACGATGTCGACGCCCTTGCGCAGCGCGGTGACCTGCGGGCCCTGGCTGACACCGCCGAAGACGGTGCGGGAGGTGAGGCCGGTGGTGGCGGCGAGCGGCGCGAGCGCCGCCTCGATCTGGCCGACGAGCTCACGCGTGGGGGCCAGGATCAGGGCCCGAGGAGCGCCCGGCCGGCGGCGCGGCGAGGTCGCCGACAGGCGGGCGACCAGGGGCAGCAGGAAGGCGTACGTCTTGCCGGAGCCCGTGCGGCCGCGGCCGAGGACGTCGCGCCCGGCGAGGGAGTCGGGCAGCGTGGCGGCCTGGATGGGGGTGGGGGTGGTGATGTCGCGCTCGGCGAGGACGCCGACGAGGGACGCGGGCACGCCGAGCGTGCTGAAGTCGTGCTGGGTCAAGGAGATCCGTCCGTGGTTTCCCGCCGACACCCGGCCCGAGCTCTTCTCGGAGGCGCCACGCACGGAGCCCGAGGGCTACGACGTGCGGACTGCTTGCGGCAGGAGTGGAAGCAAGCTGATGGAACCAGCATAGCGGCCGCCCAGACGGTTGAAGCGGCAAGCACCCCACAGGTCACGCGAGTCACACCGGCGGGAGGTGGACGACGTCCCCCGAACGGCGGATTACACGCCCGTCATCTGCGCGGGCTTCACTGGGCGCGTGCAGCACGTCCAGCAGACTCCCGAGCAGCCCATCACCGTCGCCGTGGAGCGCCGCGTCGACGCCCACCGGCAGGCCGAGGCGCTGGCCTGGGTGCAGACCGGGACGAGCCTCGCGAGCCGGATGCCCGGCTACCTCGGCTCGGGCTGGGTGCGGGCCGACGCGTCCTCGTCGCTCTGGTACACGCTCTACCGCTTCGCCGACGCCGCGTCGCTGGCCGCCTGGGAGTCCTCCGCCGAGCGCCGTTGGTGGCTCCGGACGGGGGAGGAGTTCGTGCACGACGCGCGCACCGAGCGGCGTACGGGGATCGAGGGCTGGTTCGACGTGCCGACGTCGGCGCTGGTCGACGCCGGTGAGGACGAGGCCGCCCGGCCGGTCGCCCCGGCGCGCTGGAAGCAGGCGGTGACGATCTGGCTCGGCTTCTTCCCGACCAACCTCGTCTTCACGCTGCTGGTCTCGCTGCTGCCGGTGTGGGGCACGGTGCCGATCGCCCTGCGCGTGCTGATCACCACCGTCGTGCTGACGCCGGTGATGACCTACGTCGTGCTGCCCTTCGTCACCGCACGGCTCAGGCCGTGGCTCGAGCCTCGAGCGCGCTGAGGGGACGCCGCAGGGCGAGCAGCAGGTTCGTCGCCGCGGCGACGGAGAGCGAGGCGCCGAGCAGGTGCAGCGCGACCAGCGGCACCGGCACGCCGAGGTGGTACTGCGTCAGCCCGATGACGGCCTGGAAGACCTCGACCGCCAGCAGCAGGAGCACCGGCAGGCTGCGGCTGAAGACCAGGCAGACGACCGTCGCGGCCATCGTGACCCAGACCGCCGCCGCGTGCAGGTGGGCGAGCGTGCCGCCGTCGAGGCCGTTGCGGACCGCGTCGAGGTCACCGGCGTGCGGGCCGCTGCCCGTCACGACGGTGCCGAGCCAGACCGCGACGACCATGCCGACGAACGTCACCCGCGTCGCGACCCGGGCCAACGGCTGGACCACAGTGGTGCGACGGGCCGGCCACGTCACGCGGACCAGCCCGGTCGCCAGCCCGACCAGCGCCATCGAGACCAGGAAGTGCAGGCCCACGACCCACGGGTTGAGGTGGGTGAGGACGCTGATGCCGCCGATGACGATCTGCGCGGGGATGCCCAGCAGCAGGCCGCCGGCCAGCCAGCGCACGTCGCGACGCCGGCCGCCGCGGACCTCGAGGCGGGCCTTGTCGCGCAGGCGCAGGGCGGTGATCCAGGTGAGGGCGACGACGACCACCAGGACGAAGGTCAGCAGCCGGTTGCCGAACTCGATCGCGCCGTGGATCCCCAGCTCGGGGTGCGTGACGAAGGAGTCCTCGCTGCACCGGGGCCAGGTGGGGCAGCCCATCCCGGAGGCGGTCAGCCGGACGAGACCCCCGGTGACGACGATGACCACGTTGATCGCCAGGGCCGCGACCGCCCAGCGGCGCATCGCGGTCGGTCCGGTCACCAGCCGGAGCACGGGCTCCCAGGGCGCGGTGCGCGTCCGGTCGTCCGGCGCCGGTCGCAGCTCGGTCGCGGTCATCGGTCCCTCCTCGGGCACGTCATGCGGTCCACCGGAACCCCCGCCGGGCGGCGAGGACGGCCACGACCAGCCAGGCGAGCAGCACGGCGAAGGTCCAGGCCAGGACCGTACCCGCGGCGCCCGCGCGCAGGCCCTCGCCGAGCGCGGCCGTGGGGAGCGCGTCGACCACCGGCCGCAGCACCGCGGGGTAGCGCGCGACCGGGACGACGAGCCCGCCGCCGACCAGCAGCACGACGTAGACGAGGTTGGCCACGGCGAGCGTCGCCTCGGCCCGCAGGCGTCCGGCGAGCAGCAGCGCCAGGCCGACGAAGGCCGCCGCGCCGAGCACGACCAGGGCGAGCGAGGCGAGCAGCGACCCCGCGGTGTACGCCGGGCGCCAACCGAGCGCGAGGGCCACCACGCCGAGCACCACCAGCTGGCCGGCCAGCACGAGCACGACGGCCAGCGCCTTGCCGAGCAGCAGGCCGGGACGCCCGAGCGGGGTGGCGGCGAGGCGCTCGAGGACGCCGTAGCGACGCTCGAAGCCGGTGGCGATGGCCGTCGACGTGAACGCCGAGGACCACACGGCGAGCGCGAGCACAGACGGGGCGGCCTGGGCCAGCGGCACGAACCGCTCCCGGGTCAGCGCCGAGAGGACGAGGATCGCGAGCGGGATGACCAGCGCGAGCAGCAGCTGCTCGCCGTTGCGCACCAGCAGCCGGAACTCGGTGAGCGCGTGGGCCCGGACCCGCCGCCCGGCGGGCGCGGCGCCCGGGGCGGGGCGCAGGTCGAGCGTCGTGCCGCCCGCGCTCATCCGACGACCCCGTGGGTGCGGGTGAGGAAGACGTCCTCGAGGCTCTGGCCCGTGCTGGTCAGCTCCGCGACGGTCCCGGACGCGGCGACGCGGCCGCGGTCGATCATCCAGACCTGGTCGGCGAGCGCCTCGGCCTCGTCCATCGCGTGCGTGGTCAGCACCACCGACACCCCGGCCGCCCGCAGCTCGCGCAGCAGCTCCCAGGTCGCGCGTCGCGCGTGCGGGTCCATCCCGGCCGTCGGCTCGTCGAGGAAGACCAGCGACGGGCGGCCGACGAGCGCGCCGGCGAGGTTCACGGCCTGCTGCTGCCCGCCGGAGAGGCGCCGGTAGGGCGTGCGGGCGTACGCGCCGATCCCCAGCCGGGCGACGAGGGCGTCGACGTCCTGCGGGTGGGCGTACAGGGAGGCGAGGTAGCGCAGCAGCTCACCGGCCCGGATGCCCGACCAGGCGCCGGTGCTCTGGGGCATCAGGCCGACGGCGGCCGTGACCTCCGGGTCGCCGGGCGCGTGGCCGAGGACCGCGACCGACCCGGCGTCGGGGCGGACGAGGCCGGTGCAGCAGCGCAGGAGGGTGGTCTTGCCGGCACCGTTCGGGCCGAGGACGGCGGTCAGGTGCCCGGCCCGGGCGGTCAGGGCCAGCGCGTCGAGCACCACGGCGCCGCCGAGGCGCACGGTGAGGTCGCGCACCTCCAGCGCGCACGCGGTCGGGCTGGCCACGGGTCGAGTCTAGGGCGGCCCACCGTCACATCCGCCCTGGTGAGGGAGGGGTCACAGCCGCCCGCGTGCCGACGGGCAGGATGGCCCGATGGACCTGCCCGTGATGCCGCCGGTCGCGCCGATGCTGGCCAAGTCGGTCAAGGAGATCCCCACCGGGGACCTCACCTACGAGCCCAAGTGGGACGGCTTCCGGTCGGTGATCTTCCGCGACGGGGACGAGGTCGAGATCGGCAGCCGCAACGGCAAGCCGATGACGCGCTACTTCCCCGAGGTCGTCGAGGCCGTCCTGGCGAGCTTTCCCGAGCGGGCGGTGATCGACGGCGAGATCGTCGTCGTCGACCCGGCGAGCGGTGAGCGGCTGGAGTTCGAGGTCCTGCAGCAGCGCATCCACCCGGCGGTCAGCCGCGTGACGAAGCTGTCGCAGGAGACGCCGGCCAGCTTCGTCGCCTTCGACCTGCTGGCGTGGGGTGACGAGGACTGGTCCGCTCGCCCGTACGCCGATCGCCGCGCTGCGCTTGAGCGGGCCCTCGCCGACGCGCAGCCGCCCGTGCACCTGACGCCGGTCACCACGGACCCCGCGGTCGCGCAGGAGTGGTTCACCCAGTTCGAGGGCGCCGGGCTCGACGGCGTCGTCGCCAAGCCGAACGCGCTGCGCTACTCCCCGGACAAGCGGGTGATGTTCAAGATCAAGCACGCGCGCACGGCCGACTGCGTGGTCGCCGGCTACCGGGTGCACAAGAGCGGTCCGGACAGCATCGGCTCGCTGCTGCTCGGCCTCTACGACGACGAGGGCCAGCTGGCCAACGTCGGCGTCATCGGCGCCTTCCCGGCCGCGCGGCGCAAGGAGCTCTTCACCGAGCTGCAGCCGCTGGTCACGACGTTCGACGAGCACCCCTGGGCCTGGGCCAAGCAGGAGGAGGGGACGCGGACGCCACGCAACAGCGAGTACAGCCGCTGGAACAACGGCAAGGACCTCTCCTTCACCCCGCTGCGCCCCGACCTCGTCGTCGAGGTCCGCTACGAGCACATGGAGGGCCCGCGGTTCCGCCACACCGCGCAGTTCAACCGCTGGCGCCCCGACCGCGACCCGCGCTCGTGCACGTACGCCCAGCTCGAGGAGGTCGTCCGCTTCGACCTCGCCGACGTCCTCGGCCTGTCCTGAGGGCCACGCCTCGATCAGCCTCGATCAGTGGTCGCGCTCAGAAGCCGACCCGAGACCGGAGCCGGCCGGCGTCGCCCCGTGGGGATCGAGGACCCGCGACGCGTCTCGGGTCGGGGAACGAGCGGACGTCGAGCAGGACGCGTCGGGCGGCTCCGCCTTAGGTTCGCCTTGCTTGATCACCGATCGAATAAGAGCACACTGGCCTTGTGAAAACCGCGGAGGAGACGGGTCAGGTGACCGGCGAGCAGCCGGTCGGCGACCCGAACGCCTCGACGCGGCAGCGCGTCGCCCGCTCGGTCCTCGAGCACGGCCCCTCCACCGCCGCGGAGCTCTCCGAGCGCCTGGGGCTGACCGCCGCCGGGGTGCGCCGCCACCTCGACGGGCTGGTCGAGCAGGGCCTCCTGACCTCCCGGGAGCAGCGGGTCTACGGCTCGCGCGGCCGGGGCCGGCCCGCCCGCGTCTTCGTCCTCACCGACGCCGGGCGCGACAGCTTCGGCGCCGGCTACGACGACCTCGCGGTCCAGGCGCTGGAGTTCCTGGCCCGGACGGCAGGGCCGGAGGCGGTCGACGCCTTCGCCTCGGCGCGGTTCGCCTCGCTCGAGGACCACGTCCGGCGCGAGCTCGACGGCGCCCCGGGCTCGGAGAGCCCGACCCAGACGCTGGCGCGGACGCTGTCGGCCGAGGGCTACGCGGCGTCGGTCCGGCCGGCGGCCGCGGGCGAGCAGCTGTGCCAGCACCACTGCCCGGTCGTGCACGTCGCCGAACGCTTCCCGCAGCTCTGCGAGGCCGAGACGGAGGCTTTCAGCCGCCAGCTCGGCGTGCACGTCCAGCGCCTGGCGACGATCGCCCACGGCGACGGCGTCTGCACGACCCACGTCCCGCGAATCCCACCGACATCACACCCGCCAGGCGGAACATCGCCCCGCACCACCGACTTGAACCCTAGGTACGCCCCCGATCACGAGGAGCACACGAGATGACCGACATCCTTGACGAGACCGCCACCACCACCGCGCCCGCCGCGGCTGCCCCGGGCACCGGGCAGAGCCAGGACGAGCACCTCGACGCCCTCGGTCGCTACCGCTTCGGGTGGTCCGACTCCGACGCCGCCGGCTCCATCGCGCAGCGCGGCCTGAGCACCGCCGTGGTGGAGAACATCTCCGCCCTCAAGAGCGAGCCGCAGTGGATGCTCGACCTGCGCCTCAAGGGCCTCAAGCTCTTCGACCGCAAGCCGATGCCGGCCTGGGGCGCGGAGCTCGAGGACATCGACTTCGACAACATCAAGTACTTCGTGCGCTCGACGGAGAAGCAGGCGGCCACCTGGGACGACCTGCCCGCCGACATCAAGAGCACGTACGACAAGCTCGGCATCCCGGAGGCCGAGAAGGCCCGCCTCGTGTCCGGCGTCGCCGCCCAGTACGAGTCCGAGGTGGTCTACCACAAGATCAACGAGGAGCTCGAGAAGCAGGGCGTGATCTTCCTCGACACCGACACGGCGCTCAAGGAGCACCCGGAGCTCTTCGCCGAGTACTTCGCCACGGTCATCCCGGTCGGCGACAACAAGTTCTCCGCGCTCAACTCCGCGGTGTGGTCGGGCGGCTCGTTCATCTACGTCCCCAAGGGCGTGCACGTCGAGATCCCGCTGCAGGCCTACTTCCGGATCAACACCGAGAACATGGGCCAGTTCGAGCGCACGCTGATCATCGTCGACGAGGGCGCGTACGTGCACTACGTCGAGGGCTGCACCGCCCCGATCTACTCCTCCGACTCGCTGCACAGCGCCGTCGTGGAGATCGTGGTCAAGAAGGGCGCGCGCTGCCGCTACACGACCATCCAGAACTGGTCGAACAACGTCTACAACCTCGTCACCAAGCGCGCCACCTGCGAGGAGGGCGCGACGATGGAGTGGATCGACGGCAACATCGGCTCCAAGGTCACCATGAAGTACCCGGCCGTCTACCTCATGGGCGAGCACGCCCGGGGCGAGACGCTGTCCATCGCCTTCGCCGGCGAGGGCCAGCACCAGGACGCGGGCTCCAAGATGGTGCACTGCGCGCCGCACACCTCGAGCTCGATCATCTCCAAGTCGGTGGCCCGCGGCGGCGGCCGCACGTCCTACCGCGGCCTCGTTCAGGTGCAGGACGGCGCGCACCACTCGGCGTCGATCGTCAAGTGCGACGCCCTGCTGGTCGACAACATCAGCCGCTCCGACACCTACCCCTACGTCGACGTCCGCGAGGACGACGTGTCGATGGCGCACGAGGCCACGGTCTCGAAGGTCAGCGACGACCAGCTCTTCTACCTGATGAGCCGGGGCATGGGCGAGGACGAGGCGATGGCCATGATCGTGCGCGGCTTCGTCGAGCCCATCGCCCGTGAGCTGCCGATGGAGTACGCCCTCGAGCTCAACCGCCTCATCGAGCTGCAGATGGAGGGCGCGGTCGGCTGACGCCGGCCCGTCCCTGCCGCCCCTGCCGATCAACGCGTAAGGAAGCAACTCTTGTCCGTCCAGATCGACGCGCCCATCGAGGTCGTGCCGGCTGAGGCCCCGAACGACTCCGTCGCCGCCGTCTCGGCGGCGGTGGAGACGGTCGCGTCCCACCTCCACCCGGTCGCCTCGTACGACCTCGCCGACCACCCGTTGCCCACCGGGCGCGAGGAGGTCTGGCGCTTCACCCCGCTCAAGCGCCTGCGGGGGCTGCTCCAGGGCGGCGACGCCCAGGGCGAGGTCGAGGTGGCCGTGGACGCGCCGCAGGGCGTGACCGTCAGCCGGATCGGTGCCGAGGAGGCGCGCGCGCTCGGCGGGCCGGCTCCCGTCGACCGGGTCGCCGCGCTCGCGGCGGCCCACGCCGGCCACGTGACGTTCGTGGACGTGGCCGCGGAGGCGCAGCTGGACGCGCCCGTCGTCATCACGGTGACCGGCACGGGTGCGGAGCGCGCCTACGGCAACCTCGTCGTCCGGGTCGGCGCCTTCGCGAAGGCGATCGTCGTGCTCGAGCACCGGGGGAGCGCGGTCTACGCCGGCAACACCACGCTGCTCGTCGGCGACGGCGCGCAGGTCGAGTTCGCGGGCCTGCAGCTGTGGGAGGACGACGCGGTGCACGGCGGCCAGACCTCGATCGTCGTCGGGCGCGACGCCGAGGTCCGGACGATCTCCGCCTCGCTCGGCGGCGACCTCGTCCGCCTGGTCGAGACGGCCGAGTTCTCCGGCCCCGGCGGTGCGGTCGAGCAGCTCGGCCTCTACTTCGTCGACGCCGACCAGCACATCGAGCACCGGCTCTTCGTCGACCACAACGCGCCCAAGACGCGCAGCAACGTCGACTACCGCGGCGCCCTGCAGGGCGAGGGCGCGCACTCGGTCTGGATCGGCGACGTGCTGATCCGCAAGGTCGCCGAGGGCATCGAGACCTACGAGTCCAACAAGAACCTGGTCCTGACCGACGGCTGCCGCGCCGACTCCGTGCCCAACCTCGAGATCGAGACCGGCGACATCGCCGGTGCCGGGCACGCGTCGACCACCGGCCGCTTCGACGACGAGCAGCTCTTCTACCTGCGCAGCCGCGGCATCGACGAGGCCGAGGCCCGTCGCCTGGTGGTTCACGGCTTCTTCGCCGACATCATCCGCCGCATCGGCGTCGCCGGGGTCGAGGAGCGCCTGCTCGAGGCCGTCGAGGCCGAGCTCCGGGTGAACGTCGGCCTGCCGACCTCGAGCGCCGTCTGATGGCGCTCGTCCGCGCCTGCGCGCTGCGCGAGCTGGCCGCCGAGTCGGCGCTGAGCGTCGAGGTCGGCCGCGACGACGTGGCGGTCGTCCGCAGCGGTGACCGCATCTACGCGATCGCCGACGAGTGCAGCCACGCCGCCATCCCGCTCTCGGAGGGCGACGTCGGCGACGGCGAGATCGAGTGCTACCTGCACGGCTCGCGCTTCGACCTCACCACCGGGCAGCCGCTCGGGCTGCCGGCCACCGAGCCGGTGGCCGTGTACCGGGTCGAGGTGGAGGGGGACGACGTCTACGTCGACCTCGACGCCCGTCCCGACGCCCCCACGAACTGACTCACCGCACGCTCTAGGAGACATGACCATGCCCACGCTCGAGATCCGCGACCTGCACGTCTCGGTCAACACCGAGTCCGGCCCCAAGGAGATCCTCAAGGGGGTCGACCTCACCATCGCCAGCGGCGAGGTGCACGCGATCATGGGGCCGAACGGCTCCGGCAAGTCCACGCTGGCCTACTCCATCGCCGGCCACCCGAAGTACCAGATCACCTCGGGCACCGTGACGATGGACGGCGAGGACCTGCTCGCCATGACGGTGGACGAGCGCGCCCGCGCCGGGCTGTTCCTCGCCATGCAGTACCCCGTCGAGGTGCCCGGCGTCAGCGTCGCGAACTTCCTGCGCACCGCCAAGACCGCGATCGACGGCGAGGCCCCCAAGCTGCGCACGTGGGTCAAGGACGTCAACGGCGCCATGGACCGGGTCCAGATGGACCGCGAGTTCGCCAACCGCAGCGTCAACGAGGGCTTCTCCGGCGGTGAGAAGAAGCGCCACGAGGTCGTGCAGCTGGAGCTGCTCAACCCGCAGTTCGCGATCCTCGACGAGACCGACTCGGGCCTCGACATCGACGCGCTGCGCATCGTCTCCGAGGGCGTCAACCGCTTCTCCGCGCAGGGCGACCGCGGCGTGCTGCTGATCACGCACTACACGCGGATCCTGCGCTACATCAAGCCCGACTTCGTGCACGTGTTCGTCAACGGCCGGGTCGCCGAGCAGGGCGGCCAGGAGCTGGCCGAGCGGCTCGAGGCCGAGGGCTACGACAAGTACGTGCGCGCCGCCAACGCGGCCACCGCCGGCGTCTGAACCGTCCGTCTCCTGAGGAGGTCCTCGTGACCACGCACGCGGAGTACCCGGCGGTCGTCGAGCCGGAGGAGCTGGAGGGCGCCCAGGCGCTCCAAGCCGAGGAGCCGATCCCGTTCGACGTCGAGGCGATCCGGGCCGACTTCCCGATCCTGGAGCGCACGACGCCGGACGGCCGACCGCTGGTCTACCTCGACAGCGCGAACACCTCGCAGAAGCCGCGCTGCGTCGTCGAGGCGATCGAGGACCACTACCTCAGCCACAACGCCAACGTCGCGCGGGCCATGCACCTGCTCGGCGCCGAGGCGACCGAGGCGTTCGAGTCTTCGCGGGCGGTGATCGCCGACTTCGTCGGGGCCGCCTCCAGCGAGGAGATCATCTTCACCAAAAACGCCTCGGAGGCGCTCAACCTCTGCGCGCACTCGCTCGGCGCCTCGCTGCGTCCCGGCGACGAGATCGTGGTCTCGGTGATGGAGCACCACTCCAACATCGTCCCGTGGCAGCTGCTCGCCGAGCGGACTGGCGCCACGCTGCGCTGGTTCGACGTGACCGAGGAGGGCCGGCTCGACGTCGAGGGCGGGCTCGCGTCCGGGCTGATCAACGAGCGCACCAAGATCGTCTCGATCACCTACGTCTCGAACGTCCTGGGCACCGTCAACCCGGTCACGCAGGTCGCCGCTGCGGCCCACGCCCACGGGGCGACCGTCGTCCTCGACGCGTCGCAGGCCGTGCCGCAGATGGCCGTCGACGTGCAGGCGCTGGGTGCCGACCTGGTGGCCTTCACCGGCCACAAGATGGTCGGTCCGACCGGCATCGGCGTGCTCTGGGGCCGCTACGACCTGCTCGCCTCGCTGCCGCCCTTCCTGGGCGGGGGCGAGATGATCGAGACCGTCCGGATGACGGGCTCGACCTTCGCGCCGCCGCCGCACCGCTTCGAGGCCGGGACGCCGCCGATCGCGCAGGCCGTCGGCCTCGCCGCCGCGGCGCGCTACCTCAGCGAGCTGGGCATGGACCAGGTCGCCGCGCACGAGCACCTGATCACGGCGTACGCGCTCGAGGGCATGGCGAGCGTGCCGGGCCTGAAGATCCTGGGCCCGTCCACCGCGGTCGACCGGGGCGGGGCGATCTCCTTCACCCTGGTCAACCACGACGGCGAGCAGATCCACCCGCACGACGTCAGCCAGCTGCTCGACTCCCGCGGCATAGCCGTGCGCGGCGGGCACCACTGCGCGCGACCGCTGCACGAGCGCTTCGGGGTGCAGTCCTCGACGCGCGCGTCGAGCTACCTCTACACGAAGACGTCGGAAATCGATGCGCTGGTCGACGCGTTGACCTACGTGGTCGGCTTCTTCAGCCGTCCTCCGCGCGGTCGCTGACCAGGAGAGAGTGATCATGAACGTCGAGGACCTGTACCAGGAGATCATCCTGGACCACTACCGGGCCAAGCACCACAGCGGTCTGCGCGACGCGTACGAGGCCGAGGTGCACCACGTCAACCCCAGCTGCGGCGACGAGGTGACGCTCCGCCTGCACGTCGAGGACGGGGCCGTCGCCGACGTGTCGTACGAGGGCGTCGGCTGCTCCATCTCGCAGGCGTCGACGTCGGTGATGACCGACCTGGTGATCGGCAAGAGCGTCGACGAGGGGCTGTCGCTGCACCAGGAGTTCCTGACCCTCATGCAGGGCCGGGGCCAGGTCGAGCCCGACGAGGAGCGCCTCGAGGACGGCATCGCCTTCGCCGGCGTCGCGAAGTTCCCCGCACGCGTCAAGTGCGCGCTGCTCGGCTGGTCCGCGTTCAAGGACGCGGCCGTCCGGGTCAGCGCCGATCAGAAGAAAGAGGTCTGAGCATGACCGCAGAGACGAGCGAGACCCAGCAGAGCGCCGCCATGCGGCCTTCCGAGCTGGTGCAGGACGACCTGCCCGACGTGTCGAGCGCCAGCGCCTCCAACGGTGACTACGGCCCCGCGGCGCGGGCCACCGTGGCCGACATCGAGGAGGCGCTCAAGGACGTCGTCGACCCCGAGCTCGGGATCAACGTCGTCGACCTGGGCCTGATCTACGGGCTCAACCTCGACGACGACGGTTCGCTGACCATCGACATGACGCTCACCTCGGCGGCCTGCCCGCTGACCGACGTCATCGAGGACCAGACCGACACCGCCCTCGAGGGCCTCGTCAACCGGTTCGCGATCAACTGGGTCTGGATGCCGCCGTGGGGCATGGAGAAGATCACCGACGACGGACGCGAGCAGCTGCGCGCCCTCGGCTTCAACGTCTGATCCCTCCACCTTGCCGACCCGGCCGTGGTGACCCTGCGACCGCAGCGGCCGGCCGACCTGGCCCTGCTGGTCGGGGCTGACACCCCTTTCGACGACTTCGGCCCGCTGGCGCCGAGCCCGTACCCGGCGCCGTCGCGGCTCGACGACGCCGGTGCGTACGCCGTCGTCGACGAGCAGGGCGAGCTGGCCGGCGAGGTCAGCTGGCACTGGCGCGGCTGGGGCCCCAACGCCGGCTCCCGCTGCCCGATGATCGGCATCTGGGTCCGCCCGGAGCACCGTGGTCGCGGCGTCGGCGCTGCCGCGCAACGCCGGGTGGCTGAGCTGTTCTTCACCCACACCACGGCCAACCGCGTCGAGGCCCACACCGACGTCGACAACGTCGCCGAGCAGCGCGCGCTCGAGCGCGCCGGCTTCACCCGTGAGGGCGTGACCCGCGGTGCGCAGTGGCGTGACGGCTGCTACCGCGACGGCGTCCTGTACGCCGTCCTGCGCGCCGACCTGCGTTGAACATCTGTTGTACGGTCGGGACATGGCGGGCACGACGATCGGCTTCCGCCCGACAGCAGAGGACGAGCGCATCCTGCGGGAGGCAGCCAGACCTGGGGAGAGCACGACGGACACGCTCCGGCGCGCGCTGAGGTTGCTCGACCACGACCGGTGGCTGGAGCAGTTCCGCTCGGACGCCGAAGCGCTCATCGGCGAGGACCTCAGCTCCGAGCCCGACGCCTGGTGATCCGGGGAGCGGTCTACGCGGTCGACCTCGGCCGCCCGCGCGGGCACGAGCAGGGAGGCCGGCGTCTGGGACTTCTTGTCTCGCCGTCGGACTCCCCGTCGTCCGTCGTGACCGTGGTGCCGACCTCGACCTCCACGTCTGCCGGCCCGTCGATCCACCGACCCGAGCTCGAGGTGGCGGGACGCACGATGCGGTTCCTGGTCGACCAGGTCCGCTCGATCGATGTCGCGTACGTCCACGGTGACCCCGTCGACTTCCTGAACCGGGACGAGCTCGCTGAGGTCGAGCTCGCCCTGGCTCACTACCTCGGGGTGCAGGCGTCGATCGCGCGCCCGTCCTCCCGACCCGGCACGCCCGCAACCCGGGAGTCATAGAGTCGACCGCGATGCTCGCGGTCGTGCTCGCTCTCGGTGCCGCCGCCGTCTTCGGTACTGCCACCGCGCTGCAGCACCGGGCGGCGAGCGGGGTGACCCACGCCGAGGTGGCGTCGGGCCGCCTGCTCGCCCGGCTGCTGCGCCGCCGCAGCTGGCTGCTCGGCATCGCGCTGAGCGGCGTCGCCTTCGCGCTGCACGTGGCCGCCCTCCACGAGGGGCCGCTGAGGGTCGTCCAGCCGATCGTGGTGACGACCACCGTCTTCGCCGTCTTCGTCCGCGCCGGCCTGGACCGCTCCCGTCCGGACCTGGCCGAGATCGCCTGGGCCGTCGTGACTTGCGCCGGCCTGACCCTCTTCGTGACCTCGGCCTCGGTGCCCGTGCCGCACCACCCGCCCGGTCCGCGGGAGGCGGCCCTGTTCGTCGTGGTGGCCGCGCTGCTCGCGACCTCGGCGTTCCTGCTCTCGCGCTCGACCGAGGTCCGGGCCCGGCGCGGCTTCCTGCTCGGCGTGGCCGCCGGGATCCTGTACGGCCTGACCGCAGGCCTGATCAAGCTCTCGACCTCGTTCCCGGAGCCCGGGCTCGGGGCTGTCCTCGGCCACTGGCCCGTGTGGCTCGTCGTGCCCGCCGGACTCACGGCGTTCACGCTCAGCCAGCGGGCGTACCAGGCGACGCGGCTCTCGGTCAGCGTGCCGGTCCTCAACATGATGGACGTGCTCGTCGCCGTGACCTTCGGCGCGATCGTCTTCGGCGACCGGCTCTTCACCACACCGGGTCGCCTGCTGGCCGAGGTGGCGGGCGTGACGATGATGGCCGTCGGCGTCTGGCGCCTCGTCCGCGAGGACGAGCGGCTCCACGCGGAGCAGCACCGGGAGGCGGTGCTCGAGGCGGGCCCGACGGCCCGGCTCGCGCCGGACCGGGACGGTTCGTGAGCCACGGGTGCGACGGGCTCCCGGGGTCTGACGAGGTCGCGTCCGTCGAGGCGCTGGAGCCCGTCGCCTACTCGTAGAAGCCGTCGAGCGGCGTCCCGCGGGTGCTGCTGATGATCTTGAGGAGGAGCCGGTTGAGCTCGGCGCTCTCGTCGGCGTCGAGGCCGGCGTCGGCGAGGTCGTTGGTGGACAGGGCCACGTCCCAGACCGCGTGCAGGGCCTGGCGGCCCTCGTCGGTGAGCTGCACGGGGTTGCGGCGTCCGCGCGCCCGGCCTCCTGCGCGTCGGAGGAGTCCCTTCGACTCCAACGTGTCGAGCAGGGAGGCGATGCTCTGCGGGCGTACGAGCACGGACCGGGCGAGGTCGGCCTGCGTCATCGAGGGCTCGATGGCGAGGCAGGCCAGGACGCCGAAGTGGACCGGGTTCAGCCCCGACTCGGCCAGCCGCTCGGCGAAGCGCTGCCCGAGGAAACGGGAGACCCGGACGACGCTCCAGGTGAGGATCTGGTCGAGTTCGGCCGCGGTGAGGTCTTGCACGGGACGTTCCGCGTCCACGGCCGGCGCGACTCCGGTCGCGGGTGCCGCTGTCGCCGGTGTCGCTCGCGTGCGGTCGGTCATGCTCCCAGCATCTCCTTGTCCACCAGGGGTAGTGTCCGGATAACTAGCAGAAAACTGCTACTCACACGGAGGTCGCCTCATGACCAGCATCGAGCAGGATCGCGACGAGCAGGGCGAAGCCGGGCGCGAGCGGATCGTGGAGATCGTCGAGGACGCGCAGGTCGCGATGCTGACGACGTCCACCGAGGACGGCCGGCAGGTGAGTCGCCCGATGGCCGTGCAGGAGGCCGAGTTCGACGGCGACCTGTGGTTCTTCGCCTCCGACGACTCCGCGAAGGTCGCGCAGATCAGCGCCGCGCCGGAGGTCAACGTGGCCTTTGCCGACACCAGGCGCAACGCGTGGACCTCGATCACCGGTCGCGCCGAGGTCGTCCACGACCGGACCCGGGCCGAGGACCTCTGGACCCCGGTGCTCAAGGCCTGGTTCCCCGACGGGCTCGACACACCCGGCCTGACCCTGATCAAGGTCCACGCCGACACGGCCGAGTACTGGGACGGGCCGAGCAGCACCGTCGGCATCGCGCTCGGGACGCTCAGGGCCGCGGTGACCAAGGAGCCGGAGCGCGACCCGATCGACAACGGCACGGTCCGGCTGTGACGACGGGCCTCACCCCGGCCGCCCGAGACGACCGGCGCGAAGGGCCCGCGAGATCGGATCCCCGGCCCCACCGTCTGCTCGTGCTGGGCGCGAACGGCCCGACCGGGAGGCGGGTGGTGCGCCTCGCCCTCGAGCGCGGGCACGCGGTCACGGCCTCCACGCGTCAGCCCGGGGCGTTCCCGCTCCAGCACGCCCGGCTCCGCGTCGCGGGCGGCGACGCCACCGATCCCGGCGTCGCGCGCGACGCCCTCGAGGACTGCGACGCCGTGATCTCGGTCATCGGCTCCGCGTACACGCGCCGACCGGTCACGGTCTACTCCCGAGCGGCGTCAGCGGTGGTCGGGGCCATGCGCGAGAGCGGCTGCCGCCGGCTCCTGGCCGTCACGTCGTCGGGCGTCACCCCGCTGGCGCAGCGCGACGACCTCTCGGTGCCCGGGCGGGCCTTCCACCGGCTCGCGAGGAGGACCTTCGGGCGGACCGTGTACGACGACATGGAGCGCATGGAGGCCGTCGTGTCCGACAGCCCAGTGGACTGGACGATCGTGCGCCCACCGGGGCTCACCGACGAGCCGGGCACGGGGTACGCCATCGCCGAGGACGTCGTCGAGGGCCCCTACTGCTCGCGCGACGACCTGGCGGCCGTGCTGCTCGACCAGCTCGACGACGACCGCTATCGACGCCGCGTCGCCGCGGTCAGCACGCCCGGGCTGCACGTGGGCGCCCTCACGACCTTCCGTCGCGAGATGCTCAAACGCTGACCCGGGGGCGGTGCGCCGCCGGGCGACCGCTCAGGCGCCGGCCGTCGTCCGGCGAGGTCGGCGAGTGTCCTGGACGTCGGTCTCGGCGGTCTCCTCCGGCTCGAGCGGGGTCAGGTCGCCGAGGCCGAGCAGCCGGTCGAGCACCCGGAACCGGTACACCGCGGACAGGACCACGAACCACAGCAGCAGCAGCGGGACCGCGATCTCGTACACGACGGGGGCGGGGCGGGTGAGCCCGAAGTAGCTGCGCGGCGTCGGCACCACCAGCGCGGCGAGCAGCCCGACGAGCAGGACGACCACGAGCACGGCCGGCCGCCTGTCCGGGCTCGGTCGCGTCCAGGACGCGAAGAGCCGCGTCGGCGGCTCGAGGAAGAGGATCAGCAGGATCGAGGCGATCGAGACGAACGTCGACAGCCCGGTCTGCGCCCCGACGGTGGCCGCCGCGGAGACGAACCCTGGATCGGCGGCGTTCAGGTCGGTGTAGCGCGAGAACTCGGTCACCAGCCGGTCGCGGAGCCGCGGGTCGGCGAAGCCGTCGGTGATGGTCGTGTACAGGTAGGTGTACGTGCCGACCGCGAACGCCGCAGTCAGCACCGCCGCCGGCGTGACGAACCGTACGAGCTCCAGCAGCAGCCTGCGGTGCGTCCCGCCCGGCCGGGCCCACGCGGTCAGGAAGAGGGTCGGCAGCCCGACGGTGAAGAGCGTCAGCCCGGTCTGGGCGGGGGAGTAGGGGAAGCCGAGCCCGAGCATCGTGACGATGACGATCACGAGGGCCTGGGTGGCGACGCGGGTCAGGAAGACCTGGGTGGAGACCGCGATCCCGCCGATGATGCGCCGGCCCTCGCGGCGGGCGGGCAGCAGGGCGCCGAGGGAGTCCTCGAGCAGCACGATGTCGGCGACGTCGCGCGCGACCGTGCTCCCGCTGCGCATCGCCACGCCGACCTGGGCGGCCTGGAGCGCGGGGGCGTCGTTCACGCCGTCGCCGACCACGGCGACGTAGTGGCCCTGCCGGCGCAGCGAGCTGACGACCCGGACCTTCTGCGCCGGACTGATGCGGCCGACGACGTCGGCCTGCGCGACGGTGACGTCCAGCTCGTCGTCGTCGAGGCCGTCGAGCGTGCGCCCGTCGACGGGGGTGCCGGGGTCGAGACCGACACGCCGGGCGGTCCCGGCGACGGCGACGGGGTCGTCGCCTGAGAGGAGCACGACCCGGATGTCCTCGGCCACGAGGCGGGCGACCGTGTCGCGGGCGTCGGGGCGCAGCTCCTCGGCCAGGCAGACCAGGCCGAGGGGTTGGAGCGCCGGCAGGGTCGCCCGGCCGCCGGAGCCGTGCAGCTCGGCGTCGGGCTCGGCCGCCTCGGCGACCACGAGGAGGCGGAGACCCTGCGCCGAGCGCCCCTCGACCTGCTGCTCGAGGCCCGTCCCGGTCAGGGCCGGGGCGAGCGCGTCGACCTCACCGACGACCCAGCTCGCCCGGTCGGTCCGGACGCCGCCCCAGCGCAGCGCGGCGGTGAAGGGCACCTCCTCCCGGACGGGCTCCCCGGTCCCGGCGTGGCTCTCCAGCTCCCTCCGTAGGGCTGCGCCGGTGGGCGTCGAGGTGCCGACGGCGCGGGTCAGCGCGTGCAGCGCGGCGTCGAGGTCGTCGCGGCCGCGACCGGCGAGCGGCACGACCTCGGTCACGTCGAGCCGGCCGGTCGTCAGCGCCCCGGCCGTGTCGGTGCAGAGGACGTCGACGTTGCTCAGCGACTCGACGGCGTTCACCTGCTGCACGAGCGCCCCGCGGCGCGAGGCGACGACCGCGCCGCCGGTGTAGGCGAGCACGATCAGGAAGAACAGCCCGTACGGCACCAGTCCCGACAGCACCGCCGCGGTCTGCACGACCCGGGTGACGCGGAGGTCGTCGAGCGCGGCCTGCAGCAGGATCGCGCCGCTCATCAGCACGACGACGACCATGACGAGCCGGACGCAGAAGGCGATCTGGTGCTGCAGCGGGGTGCCGGCGGTCCGTGAGCCGCGGGCCTCGGCCGTGAGGCGTCCGGCGTGGCTGCCGGCGCCGACGTCGCGGGCCTGCTGCAGGCCCTCGCCGTCGACGACCCGGCCGCCCGAGAGCAGCTCGTCGCCGACGTCGCGGCGCTGGGCGCCGGGCTCGTCGGTCACCTGCGACTCGTCCACCGACACCCGCCCGTCGCGGACCGGCCCGTCCACCACGACGGGGTCGCCGGGGCGGACGCGTACGAGGTCGCCCCGCACGACGTCGGTGGGATCGAGCTCGACGTCGTCACCGCCACGAACGACGACGACCGTGCCCCGGTCGCTCTCCTGCAGACGGTCGAGCTGCCGCTTCGCGCGGATCTCCTGGCCCGCGCTGATGACCGCGTTCAGCAGGCCGATGCCGACGCTGATGACGGCGTCGTTGTAGCGCCCGAGCGCGAGGAGCGCGAGGCCGATCGCGAAGAGGATGGTGTTGTAGAGGTTGAAGACGTTGGTGCGCAGGATCCGCCCGTAGGTGCGCTCCGAGGCGCTCACCGCCTCGTTGCCCTCGCCGCGGCGCAGACGGTCCTCGGCCTCGGCCGCCGACAGCCCGGTGAGCGGCGTGAGGTCGACCGCCGGCTCGGGCGGTGCGTCGCTCGTCGGGCCCGGCACGCAGCCATTGTGGGGCCAGCGCCTGTCCGCCAGGGCGTACATCCGTGTGGTCTCACGAGAGCGTGCCCACCCGGGGCGCGAGACCGGGGGCTCCCTGACACCGCCGGTCGGGCGGGGCTAGTTTGCTGCGGGTGAGCATCCGCAACATCGCCGTCGTCGGCGCCGGCTACATGGGCGGCGGCATCGCCCAGGTGCTGGCCATCGCCGGCTTCCGGGTCACCGTCACCGACGCCGATGCCGAGACCACCCGACGCCAGCTCGACCGGATCCGGCAGGAGGCCCGCGCCTTCGAGGACCAGGGCCTCTTCGACCCGGGATCGACGGACCTGGTCGTGGCCAACGTACGGGCCGCCGAGAGCCTGGCCGAGGCCGTCGCCGAGGCGGACTTCATCGAGGAGGCCGTCTCCGAGAACCCCGCGGTCAAGGGTCCGGTGCTGGCCGCCATCGAGGCCGCCGCGCGTCCGGACGCCATCATCGGGACCAACACCTCGACGCTGCCGATCGGCGGGCTCGCCGTGAACCTGCAGCGCGCCGAGCGCTTCCTCGGGGTGCACTTCTCCAACCCCGCCCCCTTCATCCCCGGCGTGGAGCTCATCGCGCACGAGGGCACCGATCCGGCGGCCGTCGTGGCGTCGGAGGAGCTGGTCGCCCGGACGGGCAAGCTCAGCGCGCGCGTGAGCGACAAGGCGGGCTTCGTGCTCAACCGCCTCCAGTACGTGCTGCTCAAGGAGGCCGCCTCGCTCGTCGAGGAGGGCGTGGCGACCGCGGAGGACGTCGACATCGTCGTCAGGACGACGTTCGGCTACCGGCTGCCCTTCTTCGGTCCGTTCGCCATTGCCGACATGGCCGGGCTCGACATCTACGCGGCCGGCTTCGGCACCCTCGCCGAGCACTACGGCGAGCGGTTCGCGGCACCGGCCGTGATCACCGAGCTGGTCGAGAGCGGTCACCTCGGGGTGAAGAAGGACGGTGGGTTCGTCATCCCGGCCGGGGACTCCGCCCCGCTCGTCGCCTACCGCAACCGCGCGTACGCCCGCCTCGGCCAGCTCCTCCGCGAGCTCGGCCCGGCGCCGACGGTCGGTGGCGCCACGGAGACCCCCGAGGCGCTCGAGAATCCTCAGCCCCTGACGACGACCGAGGAGTCGGACCAGTGAGCACCTACGTCAACACCCCGGGTACGCAGGCGCCGTACACCGCCGAGACCTGGCCGATCGCCGCGGCGATGCTGGCCTTCGGCGGCCAGGACTCGAAGGGCGGCCCGATCCAGGACGCCGACCCCCAGGAGTGGGGGCGGCAGCTGCGCCTCGTACGCCGGCTGGGCTGCACCGAGGTCGACCCGACCGACACCTGGGTGCGGGTCGCGGACCTGTCGCCCGGGCGTCTCGACGACTTCTCCGCCGTCCTCGCCGACTCGGGGCTGACGATCCCGGCGATCTCCACCTCGCGGCGCAGCGTGATGGACCCCGAGCACGGCGAGGAGTACCTCGACTACAGCCACCGGCTGCTCGACGCCGCCAAGACGCTCGGCGTGCCGATGGTGAGCTTCGGCTTCTTCCAGCCCTTCACCCCGGCCCAGGCCAAGGCGCTGTGGTTCTGGCTGGAGGACGGCTGGAAGGACGACTTCTCCGACGAGGCGCGGGCGCTCGCCGCCTCCCGGATCCGCGAGCTGGCCGAGCACGCGCAGGGCAACGGGCAGCAGATCACCCTGGAGATGTACGAGGACACCTACGTCGGCACCTGCGACGACGCCGTGTCCTTCCTCCAGGAGGTCGACCACCCCGCCTGCGGGCTCAACCCCGACATCGGCAACTTCATCCGGCTGCACCGGCCGATGGAGCCGGTCACCGAGATGTTCGAGAAGGTCCTGCCCTACGCGAACTACTGGCACGTGAAGAACTACTCGCGCGACGAGGACCCGGCGACGGGCACCGTGGCGACGTTCCCGCTGCCGATGGAGTTCGGGCTGATCAACTACCGCTCGGTGGTCGGCCGCGCCCTCGAGCTCGGCTTCACGGGCGCCTTCCTCTGCGAGCACTACGGCAGCGACAGCCTCGGCGTCATCGCCCGCAACCAGCGCTACATCCGCGACGTGCTCGCCACCCTGCTCGACTGAGCCGGGCGGCCGACGGGGCACCCCTTCTGCGACGAGGCACCTCCTGCAGGAGGTGCCTCGTTGGCGCACGGGGTGCCCGGTGCGGACCGGTGGGGTGGCGTCCTGCTGCTGGGTCCTAGAGCTTCTGCCCGGTGGTGTGCTGCGGCGCAGGCTGCACGACCGGCAGGCTCCCGCGTGCGTCGGCGTCGGGCTCCATCGCCAGCGTGTACGGGTTGACGACGAGTGGCGAGCTGCCGGAGGAGCGGTCCCGACGGCGCCGGCGGAAGGCGACGACGCAGACGAAGCCGATCGTGACCACCGGCAGCAGCCCGAGGAGGAACGACACCAGATCCATGACTCACGGTAGCCCCGAGCGGCCGGTGGCGGTGAGCCGGTCGGTCAGCGGGTGAGGTCGGCGACGGCCGGCTCGAGCTCGGTCCAGCGGAACGCGAAGCCCGCGTCGAGGAGCCGCTTCGGCACCGCCCAGCGGCTCTTGAGCACGAGCTCGGACTCCTGGCGCAGGACGACCATGCCGACCTCGAGGAACCACCGCGGCGCCGGCAGGCCGAAGGGTGCCCGGGCCGCCCGGCGCAGCGCGGCCATGAGCGCGGCGTTCGTGCTCGTGCCCGGCGCGGCGAGGTTCACGGGGCCGTCGATCTCGGCGTGCTCGTCGAGGAAGGCGACGGCGGCGACGAGGTCCTCCAGGTGGATCCAGCTGAACCGCTGGCTGCCGCGCGCGGTGTCGTGGTGGCGGTGCCACACGGTCGGGCCGGTCGGCGTCGGGCCGATGCCGCGGTAGCGCCGGTGCGGGAACCACCAGCCGTCGCGCTGCGCGCCGCCGATCCCGCAGCGCGCGGCGGTCAGCAACTTGTTCAGCGCCGGCCCGTCGCCGAGCACGATCGCCATGCGCAGGGCGACCCGGCGGGTGCCCGGCAGGTCGCCGTCGAGGAACGCCCGCTCCCAGTCCCGCGCGACGTCGACCGAGAAGCCCTCGCCGAGCTCGCCGTCGTCCTCGGTCTGCGGCCGGTCCGTCGAGTGGCGGTAGATGGTCGCGGTGCTGGCGTTCATCCAGAGCCGCGGCGGGTCCGCCGCCCGGCGAACCGCCTGGTGGAGCGCCCGCGTGGTGTCGATGCGGGAGGCGTAGATCTCGTCGCGGTGGGC